>NZ_CP117866.1:3651923-4260576 GCF_028736035.1 Streptomyces sp. T12 | reverse complement strand
AGCGGTGGTAACCGATCGTGACGCCATGGCAGGCGAGGAAGTAGAAGAAGACCAGCAGACCGAGGTCGAGCCAGCTCACGCCCCAACCCCAGGCCAGCGGCACCGCGGCGGCGAGCGCCAGGAACGGGACGACGATGAAGAGGAGGAGCGCGAACTGCTCAAGCGACCCCTTCTTCTCGCCGCCGAGTGTGGCGGAGGGCGTAGGGGTGTCGTCGTTCGCCTTCGGGGCGTCTTCGATCACATCGGAGCTCGTGGTCATGGGCGTCCCCTGTGGGGTTTCGAGGGTTGTGGCAGGTGCCGGGGTCGCGGGATGTGTTCCCAGGTTCCGTTACAACGGTCCCTACGGTTCCGTAACCTACGGCGTCGTAAGTATGGCAGTGCGCCGACCGGCGGCAAGAGCCCGAAAGACTGCGCGTCCACATGGACACCTATCCTTGGAGTCGGTCGGACAGCGCGGTCCGCTCTGAATTCTTCCCGGATGCCAGGAGCCGTATGCGGCCCCCGCCGCGCGGCCCCCGGCCCCGGGTTCCCTCCCGGACGAGCTTCAACACTGCAAGGAGCCGCACCTGTGAGCAGTGCCGACGACCAGACCACGACGACCAGCAGCGAGCTGCGAGCCGACATCCGCCGACTGGGTGACCTGCTCGGCGAGACCCTCGTCCGCCAGGAGGGTCCCGAGCTGCTGGAGCTCGTCGAGAAGGTCCGCCGCCTCACCCGAGAGGACGGCGAGGCCGCAGCCGAGCTGCTGCGCGGCACGGAGCTGGACACCGCGGCCAAGCTGGTCCGCGCCTTCTCCACCTACTTCCACCTGGCCAACGTCACCGAGCAGGTCCACCGCGGCCGCGAGCTGCGCGCCCGGCGCGCCGCCGAGGGCGGCCTCCTCGCCCGTACGGCCGACCGCCTCAAGGACGCCGACCCCGAACACCTGCGCCAGACGATCAAGCACCTCAACGTCCGCCCCGTCTTCACGGCGCACCCCACCGAGGCCGCCCGCCGCTCCGTCCTCAACAAGCTCCGGCGCATCGCCGCGCTCCTGGAGACCCCGGTCCTCGAAGGCGACCGACGCCGGCACGACACCCGACTGGCCGAGAACATCGACCTCGTATGGCAGACGGACGAGCTCCGCGTCGTACGCCCCGAACCGGCCGACGAAGCGCGCAACGCCATCTACTACCTCGACGAACTGCACGCCGGCGCCGTCGGCGACGTCCTGGAGGACCTCACCGCCGAACTGGAGCGCGTCGGCCACAAGCTCCCCGACGACACCCGCCCGCTCACCTTCGGCACCTGGATCGGCGGCGACCGCGACGGCAACCCCAACGTCACCCCCCAGGTGACCTGGGACGTCCTCATCCTCCAGCACGAGCACGGCATCAACGACGCCCTGGAGATGATCGACGAGCTGCGCGGCTTCCTGTCGAACTCCATCCGCTACACCGGCGCCACCGAGGAGCTCCTGGACTCCCTCCAGGCCGACCTCGAAGCCCTCCCCGAGATCAGCCCCCGCTACAAGCGCCTCAACGCCGAGGAGCCCTACCGGCTCAAGGCCACCTGCATCCGGCAGAAGCTGGAGAACACCAAGCAGCGCCTCGCCAAGGGCATCCCGCACGAAGCCGGACGCGACTACCTCGGCACCAGCGAGCTGCTGCAGGACCTCACGCTGATCCAGACGTCGCTGCGCGAGCACCGGGGCGCACTGTTCGCCGACGGCCGCATGGACCGCACCATCCGCACCCTGTCCGCGTTCGGCCTCCAGCTCGCCACCATGGACGTCCGCGAACACGCCGACGCCCACCACCACGCCCTCGGCCAGCTCTTCGACCGCCTCGGCGAGGAGTCCTGGCGCTACGCCGACATGCCCCGCGACTACCGCTCCAAGCTGCTCGCCAAGGAGCTCCGCTCGCGCCGCCCCCTCGCGCCCACCCCGGCGCCCGTGGACGCGGCCGGCGAGAAGACCCTCGGCGTGTTCCAGACCGTCAAGCGGGCCCTCGCCGTCTTCGGACCCGAGGTCATCGAGTCGTACATCATCTCCATGTGCCAGGGCGCCGACGACGTGTTCGCGGCCGCCGTCCTCGCCCGCGAGGCCGGCCTCATCGACCTGCACGCCGGCTGGGCCAAGATCGGCATCGTCCCGCTCCTGGAGACCACCGACGAGCTCAAGGCCGCCGACACCATCCTGGAGGACATGCTCTCCGACCCGTCCTACCGCAGGCTCGTGGCCCTGCGCGGGGACGTCCAGGAGGTCATGCTCGGCTACTCCGACTCCTCCAAGTTCGGCGGCATCACCACCAGCCAGTGGGAGATCCACCGCGCCCAGCGCCGCCTGCGCGACGTCGCCCACCGCTACGGCGTCCGGCTGCGCCTCTTCCACGGCCGCGGCGGCACCGTCGGCCGCGGCGGCGGCCCCTCGCACGACGCGATCCTCGCCCAGCCCTGGGGCACCCTGGAAGGCGAGATCAAGGTCACCGAGCAGGGCGAGGTCATCTCCGACAAGTACCTCGTGCCCTCGCTGGCCCGCGAGAACCTGGAGCTGACCGTCGCGGCCACCCTCCAGGCCTCCGCCCTGCACACCGCCCCGCGCCAGTCCGTCGAAGCACTGGCCCGCTGGGACGCCGCCATGGACGTGGTCAGCAACGCCGCCGAGGCCGCCTACCGCAGGCTCGTCGAGGACCCCGACCTGCCCGCGTACTTCTTCGCCGCCACCCCCGTCGACCAGCTCGCCGACCTGCACCTCGGCTCCCGGCCCTCGCGCCGCCCCGACTCCGGCGCCGGGCTCGACGGACTGCGCGCCATCCCGTGGGTCTTCGGCTGGACCCAGTCACGGCAGATCGTGCCCGGCTGGTTCGGCGTCGGCTCCGGCCTGAAGGCGCTGCGCGAAGCAGGCCTGCGGCAAGAAGGGGACACCGTGCTCGACGAGATGCACGAGCAGTGGCACTTCTTCCGCAACTTCATCTCCAACGTCGAGATGACGCTCGCCAAGACCGACCTGCGGATCGCCGCGCACTACGTCGACACCCTCGTGCCGGACGAGCTCAAGCACGTCTTCGACACCATCCGCGCCGAACACGAACTCACCGTCGCCGAGGTCCTCAAGGTCACCGGCGAAAAGGAACTCCTCGACGCGGCGCCGGTCCTCAAGCAGACCTTCACCATCCGCGACGCCTACCTGGACCCCATCTCCTACCTCCAGGTCACCCTCCTCAAGCGCCAGCGCGACGCCGCGGCCGCGGGCGCCGAGCCCGACCCGCTGCTCGCACGGGCCCTGCTGCTCACCGTCAACGGCGTGGCGGCCGGCCTGCGCAACACCGGCTGAGCCCCCCCCCCGCACATGACGGTGCCCCCGTGCTTCGTACGAGCACGGGGGCACCGTTCGTTCCACAGCCCTGGCGTCAGGCCTTACGACGCCGGAACACCAGGTACCCGCCCGCGCCCAGCAGCGCCGCCGCAGCAGCCGACAGCAGACCCACCGGAGCACCGTTGCCCGTCTCGGCGAGGTCGCCCTCGGCGTCGCCCTGCGCCGACGGGGACGACGACGCGGCGGCGGCCGGCTCGGTCGTCGGGTCGCCCGGCGTCTCGGACTCGGAGCCGGACGGCGCGCTGGACGACGGAGTGGACGGCGTGGCCGTGACACCGCCGCCCGGCTCCTCGTCCTCGCAGTCCGTCCAGAACACCTTGTGCTTGGCGGCGCCGTTCTCGCCCTCGAAGTTCCAGAACAGCTTGTAGTGCCCGTCGGCCAGCGTCATGTCCTCCGTACGGCCATGACCCTCGCCGTCCAGGGTGATCGCACCGGACTTCACCGTCTCGCCCTTGACGTCGGCGGTCGGCGCCCACGCCTCGATGTGCCAGTCGACCTTCTGCACGCTGTCGAAACCGAACGCGTCCAGGTAGAACTCGCACACGTGCGGCTCGTTCTTGCGCAGCTCCTCGCCAGTGGTGGCGTCATGGATCTTGACGGTGCCGTTGTCACCCGGAGCAGTGGCGTGGGCGGCGGCCGGTGCGGAGAAAACAGCGGCCGCGGCGACGGCGGACAGAGCGCCGACGCGGGTGAGGGTACGCATGAGGCAGTCATCCATCTTCGTGAAAGGAACGGGAAGATGTGGAGGGGGCGGCTCAGCATCCAGCCCGGACTGACCCCAGGTCAATCACGAACAGACAACACTCACATCCTCCACAGACATGGAGAACGGCGGAATCGTCAGATCGTCACGAAAGTCGCCGTCAGCAACGCGATCCCCGACCCCGCCAACACCCACGCCACCCGCGTCCGCCGCAGCCCACCTGCGACGACGACCGAAGCCAGCAACAGCGCACCGCCCAACGGAACCCAGGCGTAGAGAACACCCGCGGGCCCGGACCGTACGACGTCGTCACTCCCCGGCTTCACCACGACTGTGTACGTCTGCCCCTTGCGCACCGCCACGTTCTTCTCGATGACGACCGACTCCCGCGGCTGAGACCCCGCCGAGATCGGCGTGTACGGCCCACTGCACGTGTGAGCACCACACCGCGTCACCTCGATCGTGCCGCTCTCCCGCCCCTTCGTGAGCATCACATGGTGCGCCGTGCCCCACGACGCCCACACGCCCGCGATCAGAATCAGCACCGCGACCGCGCCCATCGCCGCGAAGCGCCCGAACCGCAACACGGCCACAGCGCCCTGACTGGAAACAACGGCAGAAGGCATGGCCGCGATCCTTGGCCATGCCCCTACGCCCGGTCAACCTCAGCCCGTTGGGGCGGGCGGACAAGTCAGGAGTTGTACGTGCTTTGCGCCCGCTCCAGCCCCTCGATCACCAGACACTCCACCGCATCCGCCGCCCGGTCCACGAAGTAGTCCAGCTCCTTGCGCTCCGCCGACGCGAAATCCTTCAACACGAAGTCCGCCACCGGCATACGCCCCGGCGGCCGCCCGATCCCGAACCGCACCCGGTGATAGTCCGAACCCATCACCTTCGTCATCGACTTCAGCCCGTTGTGCCCGTTGTCACCGCCACCCAGCTTCAACCGCAGCGCGCCGTAGTCGATGTCCAACTCGTCATGGACAGCCACGATGTTGCCCACCGGCACCTTGTAGAAATCCCGCAGAGCGTTGAGAGGACCACCGGAGAGATTCATGTACGACATCGGCTTCACCAGGATCACCCGCCGGTTCAACGGCCCGGGCGGCCCGATCCGCCCCTCCACGACCTGCGCCTGAGCCTTACCCGCCCGCTTGAACTTCCCCCCGATCCGCCCGGCCAGCAGATCCGCCACCATGAACCCGACGTTGTGCCGGTTCATCGCGTACTCGGGCCCCGGATTGCCGAGGCCGGCGATCAGCCAAGGGGCGCTCGGGTCGGTCGTCACGTCCATCTCTCCTTGCTGTGCTTTTCCGGGGGATAACCCCCGGACCCCCAGCAGAAACGCCGGTCCGCCGGGATGACCGGCGCGAACATTGCTGGGCAAGCCTGAGTGATATGCGCCAGCCGCTGCCCCCATCGGGAACAGCGGCTGACAAACCGATGACAGAGCCGAGGATCACGCCTCTGCCAGAGCCGAAGATCAGGCCTCGGCGACTTCCTCGCCCTCGCCGGCCTCGCCCTCCGGGGCCTCCTCGGCCTGCGCGGACAGGACCTGCAGGACGACCGCGTCCTCGTCGACCGCCAGCGTGGTGCCCTTCGGCAGCGTGATGTCCTTGGCCAGGATCGAGGCACCGGCCTCCAGACCCTCCACGGACACGGTCACCGACTCCGGGATGTGCGTGGCCTCGGTCTCGACCGGCAGCGTGTTCAGCACGTGCTCCAGCAGGTTGCCACCGGCGGCCAGCTCGCCCTCGGTGTGCACCGGGATCTCGACCGTGACCTTCTCGCCACGCTTCACCAGCAGCAGGTCCACGTGCTCAAGGAAGCCCTTGATCGCGTCACGCTGCACGGCCTTCGGGATCGCCAGCTCGTTGGTCTTGCCGTCGATGTCCAGGGAGATCAGGACGTTCGGCGTACGCAGCGCCAGCAGCAGGTCGTGACCCGGAAGGGTCAGGTGCAGCGGGTCCGCACCGTGGCCGTACAGAACACCGGGAACCTTCGAGTCACGACGGATACGACGGGCCGCACCCTTACCGAACTCGGTACGGGTCTCGGCGGAGATCTTTACCTCGGACATGATCACTCCTCGTAGAACTGGAGACAGACGTGGTCACCCGGCCACGAACGGCCTGCTACGAAGAGCGCGTCGATAACGGACCGCCGTACGACTTCCCAAGAAGCGGTACGGCCTCCCTCGCCGAGCAACTGAAGCAGTCTACTCGGCCAGGGAGGCCGCACAGAAATTGACCTTGAGCGCCCTCCGGGCGCGGGCGGTCAAGCAGGTCCGCTACCGGCTCACTGCTCGTCGAACAGGCTCGTCACCGACCCGTCCTCGAACACCTCACGCACCGCACTCGCGATCGTCGGCGCGATCGACAGCACCGTCAGCTTGTCCAGGTCCCGGCTCAGCTCACCCGGCGTCGGCAACGTGTTCGTGAACACGAACTCGCTCACCCGGGAGTTCTTCAGCCGGTCCGCCGCCGGGCCGGACAGCACACCGTGGGTGGCCGTCACAATCACGTCCTCGGCACCGTGCGCGAACAGCGCATCGGCGGCCGCACAGATGGTCCCACCGGTGTCGATCATGTCGTCGACCAGGACACACACACGACCCTTGACCTCACCCACGACCTCGTGGACGGTCACCTGGTTCGCCACGTCCTTGTCCCGCCGCTTGTGCACGATGGCGAGCGGAGCCCCCAGACGGTCACACCAGCGATCGGCGACCCGCACCCGCCCGGCATCCGGGGAGACGACGGTCAGCTTCGCCTTGTCGACCTTGGCACCCACATAGTCCGCAAGCAGCGGAAGAGCGAAGAGATGGTCGACCGGACCATCGAAGAAGCCCTGGATCTGGTCCGTGTGCAGATCCACGGTCAGGAGGCGATCCGCACCCGCGGTCTTCATCAGATCCGCGATCAGACGCGCCGAAATCGGTTCACGCCCACGGTGCTTCTTGTCCTGCCGCGCGTAACCGTAGAACGGCACGATCACGGTGATGGAGCGAGCCGACGCACGCTTCAGCGCGTCGATCATGATCAGCTGCTCCATGATCCACTGGTTGATCGGAGCCGTGTGGCTCTGGATCACAAAGCAGTCCGCACCACGCGCCGACTCCTGATAACGGACGTAGATCTCACCGTTGGCGAAGTCGAAGGCCTTCGTCGGGACAACCCCGACCCCCAACTGCTGGGCGACCTCCTCGGCAAGCTCGGGGTGGGCGCGGCCGGAGAAGAACATCAACTTCTTCTCGCCGGTCGTCTTGATCCCGGTCACAGCACTGTCTCCTCAGAGGTGTCACAGCTGGGTGTCGAGAGACCACGCCGCTGGGCGCGACGAGCCGTCTCAGCTGGTGGGTGCGGGTGTGTACTTATCACGGTACGCCGTGTTTGACGCACCTGTTTCCGGTCAGCCCTCGTCCTCCCCCTGACGGGAGGCCGCCTCGGCCGCCCTCGCGGCCGCACTGCCCGGACGCTTACGAGCCACCCAACCCTCGATATTCCGCTGCTGACCGCGGGCCACGGCCAGCGAACCGGGCGGCACATCCTTCGTGATCACAGAGCCCGCAGCGGTGTACGCGCCGTCCCCGACCGTGACAGGAGCCACAAACATGTTGTCCGAACCGGTACGACAGTGCGAGCCGATCGTCGTGTGATGTTTGTCCTGTCCGTCATAGTTCACGAAGACACTCGCGGCACCGATGTTGGAGTACTCACCGATGGTCGCGTCACCGACGTAGGACAGATGCGGGACCTTGGTCCCCTCCCCGATGGAGGAGTTCTTGGTCTCCACATACGTACCGATCTTGCCCTTGGCGCCGAGTCGGGTACCAGGACGGAGATAGGCGAACGGCCCCACGGACGCCTGCGCCCCGATGACCGAACTGTCGGCCACGGTGTTGTCGACCCGCGCCCCCGCGCCGACCTTCGTGTCCTTGAGCCGGCAGTTGGGCCCGACCTCCGCGCCCTCGCCCAGGTGGGTGCGGCCCTGCAACTGAGTGCCCGGATGGACGACAGCGTCCTGCTCGAAGGTGACAGTGACGTCGACCCAGGTGGTCGCGGGGTCGACGACGGTGACACCGTCGAGCATGGCCCGGTGCAGCAGCCGGTCGTTCAGAATCCGACGGGCCTCGGAGAGCTGCACCCGGTTGTTGATCCCGGCGATCTCACGGTGATCACCGGCAACGGAGGCACCGACGCGGTGACCGGCCTCGCGCAGGATCCCGAGAACGTCGGTCAGGTACTCCTCACCCTGACTGTTGTCCGTACGGACCTTCCCGAGGGCATCGGCGAGCAACTGCCCGTCGAACGCGAAGACACCCGAGTTGATCTCCCGGATCGCCCGCTGCGACTCGCTCGCGTCCTTGTGCTCGACGATGGCCGTCACCGCACCGGAGGCACCGTCACGCACGATCCGCCCGTACCCGGTCGCGTCCGGCACCTCGGCGGTCAGCACGGTGACGGCGTTGCCGTCGGTGGAGTGCGTGGCGGCGAGGTGGGTCAGGGTCTCGCCGGTGAGGAGGGGAGTGTCCCCGCAGACGACGACAACGGTCCCGTCCACGGTGCCACCGAGCTCATCGAGGGCCATCCGTACGGCGTGCCCGGTGCCGTTCTGCTCGGCCTGCACGGCGGTGCGTACGCCGGGGTCGATCTCGCCGAGATGCGCGGTGACCTTCTCGCGTGCGTGCCCCACGACCACGACCAGGTTCTCGGGCTGCAACTCGCGCGCGGCGGCGAGCACATGACCCACGAGGCTGCGTCCGCAGAGCTCGTGCAGGACCTTCGGTGTGGCCGACTTCATACGGGTGCCCTCACCCGCTGCGAGAACGACGACGGCTGCCGGGCGAATGGCGCTCACGGGATGCCCTTCGGCTGTGGAGGGGGTGGGGTGACATCCGCAGGATACCGGGGCGTTTCGTGGGGGACATGGGAGCGGGCCCTGACTTGGCAGTCAGGGCCCGAACCGAGGTCTTGTGTGCTGAGGCTCCCCCGCAAGGATTCGAACCTTGTCCTGCTGGTACCAAAAACCAGTGTGCTGCCATTTACACCACGGGGGACAGCGACTCAGACCTTACCGGAGACCCGCCTGGCACTGGGCCACGATTCCCTCCCACCAGCCCTCGATGCGGTTGTAGAGCTCGGCGCTTCTCGCAACGGTGACGACCAGGCAGCCGTGGTAGTCGTCGCCGGTGTTCTTGCGAACGGTCTTCGGGTTGTGCTTCTTGAGCGTCGGCTTGGCGAAGATCGAGACGTCCACATCGGCGATGTCCGCCCAGTAGCGCTGGGCCGCCTCGACGTCAGCGGATTCGTGGATGAGCACACGAAAGCGCAGACGCTCCCGGTCCACGTCGAGCAGGTCGAGCCACGCGAGATAGACCTTGATCACGCCAGGGTCGCTGTTGACGAAGATGGCCCGCTCGCGCCGATCGTACGGCTTGCTCTTGGAACCTTCGGCCCAGTACAGCGCGATCCCGGTCATGAACAATTCGCGGTCCGTCAGCTCACCGATGTCCCTGCAGGCCGCGAGCTTGGTCCTCTTGCGCTCCTTGTCCTCCGCGGCGCGGCGCTTTGCCAGGCCCTTCTGCATGAGAGCCAGTTGCTCCTCGGGTGTGTAGCGGGGCTCGGGCCTCGGAAGATCCCGCACCCACAGCGACACCGAACTCCTGGAGCACCCCAGCTCCGCCTCGATCTGGTCGTACGTCCACCCCTGGAGCCGTAGCCCCCGCGCCTTCGCCTTCAGGTCGTCCTTCGCGTTCGGTCGCTTCGTCCACTCCGGCGGCGGTTCTCCCTTCACCAGCTGGTTGAGGATGTCGTTGTTGAAGATCTTCAGCTCGTCCCGGATCTGTCGAAGGCTGTAGCCCCGCCGCCGCAGCGCCACCGCCTGTTCCCGTAGCCGCTCGAAGTCGGCGTATTTGCCCTGTGCATGTGCCATAGGCGTACCGTCCGGGCGGAATGATCGCTTCCGGAGTCGAACGGTGAGCGATTCAGCAGTTCGAGGGATATCGGGCTGTTTCGCTTCCGTTCGGTTACGGACTGTGGTGTAGGCCAGTCCGTAAAACTCGCCGGAAAACCATCGAGGCCCGCCCGTAGGCTGGAGCCATGACCACGACGGGGGAAGACCACGCCGAGGCCCCGCCACCGGGGGCGGGGCCGTGGTGGTGGGACAGGGTGCGCAGTGCGGTGCTGGACGTGAGTCTGGCTGTCGTGTCCGCGCTGGAGTGTGGGTTTGAGGGGGATCGGTTCGCGGGGGATGCCGGGATTCCGGAGGCCGCGGGGGTCGTGTTCGGGGTTCTGGCCGGGGCGGCGCTGGTGTTGCGGCGGCGGTGGCCGATAGCCGTCGTGCTGGTGTCGATCGCCGTCATGCCCGCCCAGATGGGGTTCCTGATGGGCATCGTCGGGCTGTACACCCTCGCCGCTTCCGAGTTGCCGCGGCGGATCATCGCCTCACTGGCGGGGATGTCGTTCGTCGGGATGCTGATCGTGACGTTCGTGTGGGTGCGGCAGGGTGTGGCGAGTGGGGATCTGACGTTCGGGGACTGGGTCGTTCCCCTGGCCTCTCTCACCACGGCCGTCGGCATGACCGCGCCTCCTCTCCTGCTCGGGCTGTATGTGGGGGCTCGGCGGCGGCTGATGGAGAGTCTGCGGGAGCGGGCCGACAGTCTTGAGCGGGAGCTTCAGCTGCTCGCCGAGCGGGCCGAGGAGCGGGCCGAGTGGGCGCGGAACGAGGAGCGGACCCGGATTGCGCGGGAGATGCATGACGTGGTCGCGCATCGGGTGAGCCTGATGGTGGTGCATGCGGCCGCGCTGCAGGCTGTGGCCAGGAAGGATCCCGAGAAGGCGGTGAAGAACGCCGCGCTGGTGGGGGACATGGGGCGGCAGGCGTTGACCGAGTTGCGGGAGATGCTCGGTGTGCTGCGCAGTGGGGGTGGCGGTGCGGAGCGGGAGCGGCGGGTTGTGGTGTCGCTTGCCGCTGTGGGGGCTGCTGCCGCCGCCGCGGCCGATCGGGAGCGGGGTCTGGGGGACGAGGGGGCTGCCGAGGGGCCTTGTCTGTCCGAGTTGGATGAGTTGATCGGGCAGTCGGCCGCTGCGGGGATGGTGGTGGATCTGTCCGTGGAGGGGGAGTGGCGGTCGTATGCGCCGGAGGTCGAGCAGACGGCGTATCGGGTGGTGCAGGAGGCGTTGACGAACGTCCACAAGCATGCGGCGGGGGCGAAGACGCACGTGCGGCTCGCGCATCGGGTGTCGGAGATCGCGATGCAGGTGGAGAACGAGCCGCCGCCGGAGGTGGCGTCGGCGGCGTCGGCGCGGTTGCCGTCGGGGGGCAACGGCCTGGTGGGGATGAAGGAGCGGGTGGTGGGGCTGGGTGGGGTGTTCGTGTCCGGGCCGACGGATGCGGGGGGTTTTCGGGTGTCGGCGGTGATTCCGGCGGCGTAGTCGCGGCGGCGGGGGTGGGTCAGCCCGCTGTCAGGCGTGCCGGTTCTATGCCGGAGACGAGGCCGGCGAGGGCTTGGTCGATGTCGGGGCCGAGGTACCAGTCGCCGGTGTGGTCGAGGGCGTAGATGCGGCCCTCGGTGTCGATGGCGAGGAGGGCCTGGGTGTCGGTCTCGGTGCCGAGGGGGCAGACCTCGGTGTCGAGGGCGCGGCCGAGGTCGCCGAGGGTGCGGGCCATGTGGAGGCCGTGCAGCGGGTCGAAGTGGATGTGGGCGGGGGCGACCTGGCGGCCGGGGCCGGTGGGGGTGAGGTGGAGGCCGCCGAATTCGGCCCAGGCCTCTACGGCGGCGGGGAAGACGGCGTGGCGGTGACCGGCGGGTGAGGCGTGGTCGCGGAGGGTGTCGGCCCAGAACTCGGCCTGTTTGATGTCCCAGCGTCCGGGTTGCCAGCCGGCGGCGCGCAGGGTGGCGTCGACGGGGACGGGGAAGCGGGTGGTTGAGGTGCGGTCGGCTTGCATCGGCCCTTCGTTCGTCGTGCGAGTGGTGCGTGTGGTGCGTGCGTGCGGGGTCAGTTGCCGGTGGTTGTCGGGTCGACGATGCGGACGCCGAAGTGGGCGCTGAGGGCCGTGCAGGCCCGGCAGGGTGCGGCGAAGCTGCCGTGCAGGGGGTCGCCGTCCTCGCGGATGCGGCGGGCGGTGAGCTTGGCCTGCTTGAGGGCTTTGCGGGCTTCGCCGTTGGTCATGGGTTTGCGGGCGGCGCGTTTGCTGCGGGCGTCGTCGGCGGCGGCGAGGTGCCGGGAGATGAGGATGGTCTCGGCGCAGCGGCCGGTGAAGCGGTCGCGTTCTGAGCTGGTGAGGGTGTCGAGGAAGTCCTGGACGAGGTGGTGCAGTGGCGGGGGTTGGTCGCCGCGGGCGGCGGTGCCGGTGAGGGTGGCGCCGCGGACGGAGAGGGCGGCGGCGACGGTCGGGAGTATGCCGTCGCGGCGGTGACGGAGCGTCGGCGCGTGGGGTGTTTCGGCGGTGCTCCAGCCGATGCGGGGGTCGCCGGAACTCGCTGCGTGTGGGCCTGTCTGCGTCGCGTTCATGATCATCATCCCCTCCCGAGCATCCCCCGGGCATGCTCTCGGACGTCACAGAGTGCCAAAAGGCGTGGCGGGTGCGGAAGCTGGGGCCGCGCGACACGCCCGGGTTTGGGCGGGCTGTCACGGCGGGGTGACGGCTGGTCACGGAAGCGGAGGGGGTGGTGCCCGGTGCCGGTGACCGGTGTCGTCGTACCGCATAGGCTGTCGGCACCGCTTTCCATGCGGTGACGTGGGGACGCAGACGAGACAGCCGATACGGGGCGTTGTGACCGAGTGTGGTCATGGCGGGCCGTATCAGAACGCCGCAGGGGGCAACCGCCATGACGACAGGTCGGCTCGGGCAGCAAGCCGCGCCGCCGAACGCGGCCTACGCCGGGCAGGTCGTGCATTTCCCGGATCCGGTTCGGGCGTCACGTCACCCGAGAGGAGTACGGGTGGACGAGCATGGTTACCCCGACTTCTCGCCGTATGCGCGGGCGGCGGCGGAGATCGCGGAGCCGCCGGAGGGTTTCGGCGTCGACGAGTTGCGGCTGACGGACTACGTGTCGGCGAACGCGGCGCTGGCGGCGTCGGGGCACGACCTGTGGGACACGATCCCGGCGGTGGCGACGCCGCACGGCTGGACGTGGCATCACGTGGTGGGTTCGCGGCGGCTGGAGTTGGTTCCGGTCGAGGTGAAGGCGCTGCTGCGGCATCACGGTGGGATCGCCACGTCGACGGTGGACCAGAACAAGCGGGGGACGCGGCCGTTGCAGGAGACGCGGCCGGCGCACTTCGGGCTGCCGAAGTCGGGTGTGGCGGTGACGGAGTCGCAGGTGCTGGGGGCCGAGGAGGATCTCGGGTACCGGCTGCCGGGTGCGTGTCGGTCGTTCCTGAAGGCGGCGGGTGGCTGTGCGCCGGTGGGGACGGCTCTGGACGCGGAGTTGGGCCTGCTGGTCGACCAACCGCTGTTCACCGTGCGGGACGAGGCGGCGGTCAACGACCTGGTCTACGTCAACAAGTGCCTGCGGGACCATCTGACCAAGGACTACCTGGGTGTCGGGTTCGTGCAGGGCGGTTTGCTGACCGTGAAGGTGAAGGGCGAGCGGCTCGGTTCGGTGTGGTTCTGCGCGTACGACGACGCGCGGGACGTGGATCCCTCGTGGTCGCCGGCCGAGCGCGTGGAGCGGTTGCTGATGCCGTGCGGTGAGGACTTCGACGTGTTTCTGTCCCGACTGGCGGGTTCGCCGCCGGAGTTGGAGACGGTCGCGAATCTGATGGTGGATGGTGGGTTCGCGCATGCGGTGCCCGTGGCTGCCGCGGCTGTGGGGGAGTGAGCTTCGCGATGGTGACGTTCGCGCAGGCGCAGGAGCGCGCGGAAGAGTGGATCAACGGGGATGTGCCGTCGTACCAGCATCGTGAGGTGCGGGTGCGGGAGTTCGAGCTCGGGTTCGTGGTGTGGGCCGAGGACCGTGCGGACGGGCCGAGCTCGGACGGGGGTGCGCAGCGGCTGGTGATCGCCCGGGACAGTGGTGAGGCCACGCTGTGGCCTTCGCTGCCGGTGGGTGAGGTGATTCGCCGGTACGAGGAGGAGTACGGCCGCGCGGACGCGGTTGCGGAACCGGCGCCGGCTGCTCCGGCTCGGGTGGACCTGAATCAGACGTCGTTCCTGCTGACTCCGCCGGAGTGGTTGCAGGAGGCGGCGGACCGGATAGGGGTTCCGGATCGGCGGGGCGGGGGGCCGGGGTCGGACTTCGACACCCGTGCCGGTGCCGGTGCGGGGGTCGGTGCTGGTGCCGGTGTGGCTGTGGATGCGGGTGCGTCCGGTGCGTCCGGGACCGGCGGATCGGGGATGCCCGGTGTGCCTGACGGGGCGACTCCTTGGGCCGGCACGGACACCAACGCCGATGTCGGTGAGGACCGTTCCGTGCCGTTGCCGGAGACGGTGTTCGCGCCGCCGTTGAGCGGTGACGACACCACGCCGCCGGACGCCAAGACAGCGCTGATGTCGGGCGGCAGCCAACTTCCGTCGACGGCGGTCGAACCGGCGGTCGACGATCCGAGCGCGCCGGGTGGCCAGGGTGGTGCGCCGCAGGGCAGCACGCCGCCGCCGGGGCCCGGTGCGTCGTCTTACGGCTATCCGCAGGGTGCGGGTGTGCCGGGTACGCCCCCTCCGGGGCCGACGCCTCCGCCGGTGCCGGGTGCGCCTTCGTACGGCTATCCGCAGGGTGCCGGTGCGCCGCAGGCGCCGGGCGGGCCGGGGCAGCCGCCGGCGCCGAACGCCGGGGACATCGCCGATGCCGCGACGAGCAAGGCGGCGCCTCCTCGTGCGCGGGGTGGGGCGACGCCGCCTCCGCCGCCGGGTGCGCCGGGTGTGCCGGCGGGTGGGTACGTTCCGACGCAGCTCGTGTCGGCGTTGGGGCCCGGTGGACCTGAGGGTGCTGCCGGGCCGGGGGCTCCGCAGGGGCCGGGTGCCGCTAACGCGCCTGGCGTGCCGCAGCCGCCCGGCGCCCCCAACTCGCCCGGCGGTACGCCTCCGGGCGGTGTGCACCATGCCGCCACGGTGCTGGCCGACCCGGGCCGGATGGGTGGCCCTCCGCAGCCTCCGGGCGCCCCGGGCATGCCTGGTGCGCCGCAGCCTCCCGGTGCCCCGGGTGCCCCGGGTGCACCTGGAACTCCCGGTGCGCCGCAGCCTCCGGGTGCCCCGCACCCTCCCGGCGCCCCGGGCATGCCAGGTGGGCAGGGCGCCCAGGGTTCTTCCGGCGGTGCGCGCGGTGCCGTACACCACGCGGAGACCGTGCTGGCCGGGCCCCCGGTGGGCGGCCCCGGTGTGCCTCCGCCGCCGCAGGCGCCCGGCGTCCCGCAGCCACCGCAGGTCCCTGGCACGCCCCAGCCTCCGGGCGCTCCTGGCGCTCCTGGCGCTCCGGGTATGCCGCCGGGCGTGCCCCAGCCTCCTGGCGCTCCCGGTATGGCTCCGGGCGCCCCTGGCATGGCTCCGGGCGCTCCGGGTATGCCGCCCGGTGCCCCGCAGCCGCCTGTGCCGCCGGGTGCGTTTCCGCCGCCTCCCGGGCAGCCGGGTCCGGGTCAGCCGGGTCCGGGTCAGTCCGGTCCGGGGCAGCCCCCGGCGTACGGCTACCCCCAGCAGCCCACCGGCCAGCCGACCGTCGGCCCCGGCTACCAGGCCGTCCTGCGCTACCGCGCGCAGGACGGGTCGGAGCAGCAGCTGATCCGGCGTTCGGCGCCGGGTACGCCGCACCCGGAGTGGCAGATCTTCCACGAGCTGCGGGGCATGAACGTGCCCCCGGACCAGGTGCTGGAGCTGCACACGGAGCTGGAGTCGTGTGAGCTGCCGGGTGCGTACTGCGCACGGATGATCCGGGAGCAGTGGCCGCAGGCACGGATCACGTCCATCGCGCCGTACGGCACGGATCACGCGAGCCGGCAGCAGGGCATGCAGCAACTGCTGGCGCACCAGGGCGAGTTGCACCAGGTGGCCGACGGGCCCGCCCGCCCGGCGCCGGTGCGCGCGCCGCTTCCGCAGGTGCAGGCGGCACCGCCGATTCCGCCGGAGGGCGTGGCGCAGGAGCTGGCGGGGGCGTTCGGGCCGGGGCTCTTCCGGTTCGAGCAGGCCGCCGTGTCCCGGCAGGGCGTGCCGCCGGTCGTGGCGCACAGCCTGGTGGTCGGCGGGCTGCCGATGGACT
The DNA here is from genome assembly GCF_028736035.1 of Streptomyces sp. T12. Lineage (NCBI taxonomy): Bacteria > Bacillati > Actinomycetota > Actinomycetes > Kitasatosporales > Streptomycetaceae > Streptomyces > Streptomyces sp. T12. The sequence goes on along the minus strand of NZ_CP117866.1, from coordinate 4,244,325 downwards.
TGGGCCCGTTCTTCTGGGCGCAGGCCCAGCCGGGGCGGCCCGTCCCCACGCTGGCGGAGCTGGCGGCCGAGCGCGGGGTGCAGCCGGCGTCGGACGCGGGCTCGTACCTCGTCATGGGCAGCGACTTCGGCAAGGCGCTCTGCGTGCAGTACGGGACGGCGCACATCGTCGCCGTCCCCGTGGAGGCGGGCCCGGGCGGCGCGCCCGTAGCGCCGCAGTTCGTGAACACCGGGCTGCCGGAGTTCCAGCGCTGCCTGGCGCTGCTCGGCCGGATGTGGCGTCTTCGCTTCGGCCTGAACCAGGAGCAGGCGGGCCGCTGGACCGTCGACTTCCAGGCCCAGCTCGCCGCCCTCGACCCGGCGGCGCTCGGATCGCCGGAGAGCTGGTGGTCGGTGCTGCTGGAGCAGATGTGGGACGGGTTGCTGTGAGGCTTCCCCCTCGGCTGTCGGTAGGTAGGTAGGTAGCGAAGGGTCGGCTCTCGGTTGTGTGACACCGGGGCCGGCCCTTTCGCATGCGCCCGCGCACCGCGCACCGCGCACCGATCGCCCGTACCCCAGTGCCCCGCGCGCCACCTCACCCGCACGCCTTTACGCCCGCGCGTCACTTCACCCGCTTGCCATTGCACCCCGCTCCATCACGCCCCCGCGCCCTTACGCCCCGCCCCTCCGCGCCCCTGCGCCTCGGCATCTCTCCTCTGTGTCTCTGCGCCCGTGCCGTGCCCCTGCGCCTGCCTCGTGCCCCTGCGCGCGGAGTGTCGCGTTATGAGCGATTCCACCTGATACATCAAGATGGGCGCTAAATCATCATTTTTGTAGTTCGGTGGAGAGGGGTTCCAGGATGAGCAGCGCACCGGTCTCGCTCTACGACTTCGCGGTCGTACGAGGGCGTGGCTACCGTCCCGAACAGGTCGACGCCTACGTCGACGCCCTCTTCAGCGACCGCGACGCGGCCTGGGAACGGGCCGCCCGGCTCACCGTGCTCGCCCGGGAGATGGAGGAGGAGGTGGAGCAGCTGCGTGAGGAGGTGGCGCAGCTCGCCCCGCAGACGTACGAGACGCTCGGGGGGCGCGCGCGGCGGATCCTCATGCTGGTGCAGGAGGAGGCCGAGACCCTGCGGGAAGGTGCGCGGCAGGAGGCCCAGGCCCTGGTCGACGAGGCGCAGAAGCGCGCGAACGGCGTGCGTGACGCGGCACAGGCGTACGCCGATGCCGTACGCGCCGATGCGGAAGAGCGTGCCGATGAGCGGTTGCTCGCGGCGCGTGCGGAGGCGATCGAGCTCCGTGTCACCGCCCGGCGCGATGTGAAGGAGGGGCGCGGGGAGGTGCTCGGCACGTTGCGCGAGGTACGGGAGCGCACCGCCGGGATGCTCACCGAGCAGGACAAGGAGCACACCACGCGGTGGACCGAGTTCGAGCGGGAGGCCGAGGAGCGGCTGGCGGCGCTGGAAGTGTTCGAGAAGGAGGGGATGGCGCGGGCCGAGGCCTCGCTGGCCGAGGCGGAGCAGGAGCTCGCGGACGCGCACGCCTCGACGCAGCGCTTGCAGGAGGAGGCGCGGGCGCGCGCGACGGAGCTGCTCGCGCAGGCTCGGCGGCGGTCGGACGCCATCGCCCGGGAGACGGAACGGGTGCTGCGCGAGCACGGGGACATGTGGGACGACGTGCGGGCGCACATCGGGCAGATGCGGGTCAGTCTGACGGCGCTGACGGGGCAGGCGGCCCTGGAGTGAGTGCCGCCGCCAGGGTGGGAACAAGGCGGGATTGGGAACTGCCCGGCACCGGAGATGAGCTGAGGAACCAGCCCACCACCGGCGAGTGACCCGCCCCCGCTCACCGACCAGCCGGTCACCCAGCCCCGGTCCGTCCAGTGCCCAGCCACCCAACTCCGGGCCGTCCAGCCTCCGGGCCGTCGCGCCCCGAGTCGTCCAGCCCCGAGTCGTCGAGCGCCCGGCCGTCCAGTCCGCGGGCCGTCCAGCCCCTGGGCCGTTCAGCCCCTGGGCCGTCGCGCCCCGAGTCGTCCAGCCCCGAGTCGTCGAGCGCCCGGCCGTCCAGTCCGCGGGCCGTCCAGCGCCTGGGCCATCCAACCCCCGGGCCGTCCAGCCCCGAGTCGTCCAGCGCCCGGGCCATCCAGCCCCGAGCCGTCGAGCCCTCGGCCGTCGAGCCCTCGGCCGTTCAACCCCCGGGCCGTCCAGCCCCCGGCCATCCACCCCCGGACCACCCAGTCCGAGGCCCACCCCACCCCGGACCCCCCAATCCGAGGCCCACCCCACCCCGGACCCCCAGCAGTCAGCTCCCCCCAAACCCCCAGCAGTCAGCTCCCCCTCCGCACCGCCCCCGCCAGAATCCACCCCTCCACAGCCTCGTACTGCCGCCGCTGCTCCTCCGACTTCCCCCGGCCCGACACGACCGTCCCCAGCCAGCCGAAGAGGAAGCCGGCCGGGATCGACACCAGCCCGGGTGTCGTGAAGGGGAACCAGTTGAAGTCGGCGTCGGGGAAGGCCGAGATCGGTGATCCGGAGACCAGATTGGTTCCCGGCATCAGCGCGAGCACGACCACCGAGCCGCCGATCAAGGTCCACAGCAGACCGGCGCGTGTGTACCGGCGCCAGAACAGGCTGTAGACCAGGGCCGGGGCGATGGCCGAGGCGCCCAGGGAGAAGGACAGGGTCACCAGCGGCTGCAGGCTGCGGTGCTGGACCATCGTCGCCAGCACGATCGCCGGGACCCCCACCGCCAGCGCCGACAGCCGCGCCAGCATCATCTCGCGGCGTCCGGACAACTCCCGTACCCGCACGGCGAACACGTCATGGGCGAGGGAGTTCGCGCAGGCGAGGATCATGCCCGCGACCGAGGCGAGCACGGTGAGGAAGATGGCCGTGGTGACCGTCGTGAACAGGAGGGTCTCCGCGGTGGAGACCTCGGCGCCGAAGGCGGCCCTGGAGCCCAGCAGATACGCCGTGTTGCCCTGCGGGTCCGCCCCGGCGATCACCTCACGCCCGATCAGCGCCGTCGCGCCGAAGCCGATCACCGTGATCACCAGCACGAACAGCGCCACGCCGGCCACCGCCCACGACATCGAGCGCCGCACCTGACGCGCGCCCGTCGCCGTGTACATGCGCATCGTGATGTGCGGCAGACACGCACCGCCGAGGACGACCGCCAGCTGCGAGCTGATCATGTCCAGGCGGGGATGCGGGCCGCCCGCGAACTGCAGCCCCGACTCCAGGAAAGCCGACCCGACCCCGCTCTGCTCCGCCGCAGTGCTGAACAACGCACCCGGATCCCAGTCGAACCGTGCCAGCACCAGTACGGCGACGACGGCGCCCGACCCGAGCAGCATCACCATCTTCAGGATCTGGATGAGCGCGGTGCCCTTCATGCCGCCGATCGCCGCGTAGCTGATCATCAGCACGCCAAGGCCGACGATGCACCCCGTCTTCAGCGAGTCGCCCGAGAACCCCAGGATGAACGCGAGCAACTGCCCGGTCCCCGCCAACTGAACCAGCATCAGCGGCACCAGCGCGGCCAGCGTCACCGCGCACGCCGCGATCCGCACCCCCCGCCCCGGCATACGCCGCGCCAGCGCGTCGCCCATCGTGAACCGGCCCGCGTTGCGCAGGGGTTCGGCCAGCAGGAACATCAGCAGCATCAGCGACAGGGCCGTGCTCAGCGCCAGCACGATCCCGTCGTAGCCGCACAGCGCGACCACGCCGGTCGTGCCCAGTACGGTCGCCGCGCTGATGTAGTCGCCGGCGATCGCCAGGCCGTTGCGCATGGGGGAAAGGGAGCTGTAGCCCGTGTAGAACTCGTCGAGGTCGTCGCGGTCCGGGCCCATCATCACGCACAGCAGCAGCGTGATGGTGGCCACGGCACAGAAGGCGACCAGCGACATCGCCTGCGCGTCTCCGCTGAAGTCCGTCATCGCCCCGTCCCCCTCTGCCCCGTGCCCCTCTGCGCCGCCCCCCTCTGCGCCGACTCCCGCTTGGCTTCCACCGCGGCCTCCTTGCGGATGCGGTCCGCGAGCGGGTCGACGTAACGGCGGGCGGTGTACTCGTAGAGGCCTATCGCCAGCAAGGTGACGGGCAGTTGGAGCAGCGCCAGCAGCAGGCCTGCGGGCAACCCCTCGGCGATCGTGCTCGACATGAAACCGGGCGCGAAGGCGGACAGGATCAGGAAGAGGATGAAGTACCCGAGCGCGGTGAGCGTCGCCACGCGGCGCTGCCAGCGGTAGGCGGTGCGCAGGATGCGCAGGTCGCTGTGGTGGCCGAGGGGTGGGTGGTCGGGGGTTCGGTGTCGTGGGGGTGGCGGTGGCTGCGGTGGGGCGGGCGGTTGCCAGGGATAGGTGGGCGAGTACGGGTCGTACGGGGAGGACATCCCGTTGCTCCTTGCATGGCTCGGGTCCGGTGCGGCGGACGCAGGGAGGTGGGGGGCGGGCGAGCCATGCACGTTACTTCGCAGTACGGGAATGCGTGCGGTTTTCACCAAACTGAGCAGTCGGTATGCGCTTACTACGCCAAACCGTGCCTGACCTGGGGTGTTACCCCCGTTAACTCAGACCTTTGAGTGCGGGCGTGGGCTGCGGGCGTGGGTGCGGGCGCGGAGCGCCTTGCGGTAGCTGTCGACCGCTTCGCCGACCCATTCCATGCGCTCTCGCATGTCGTCGGAGGTGCGGCTTCTGACGAGGGTCCGCAGTACGTAGTCGGGAGAGAACTCCCCCGCGAAGCCGTTCGGGGCGTTGGAACGGATCATCGGCTCGTTGGTGAACACCGAGGAGTCGTCGTCGGAGTGCTGGTACGTCCAGCGGCACGGCCAGAGCCGCAGCGCGGTCTCTCCGACGTACCTGACCGCCCCTTCGAAGAACCCGTCTGCGGCCGCCGCCTCCAGTGAGTCGGGGCCGTCGAAGCGGTCCAGCACAAGCCGTTCCAGCTCCGAGAGCGAGTCGAGCGAGTGGTCGAGGGGGAAGCCGTCCGGCAGATGGGCCGTTCGCCACCGCTCCAGCGCGGCGTCCATCGAAGCCAGCCACTCGTCAAGACACCGGCGGGACTCCTCGCTCGCGTGCAGGCGGTCGTCCTCCACGTACCAGGCGAGCGTCTCGGGCTCCGCCGCGGGCATCCCGTCGCGCACCCAGTTGCCGAGCTGCACCGGCACCGGCAGACCGAACTCCTTCAGCCCTTCTGCCTGGTCGGGCGTCAACAGGAGCCACCAGGCGTCGTAGGACTCCTCGTCCAGCTGGTAGAAGCCCCGTGGATCGTCGTTGCCGGGCACGAGGTCGCCGATGGCGTCGAAGGCGGCGTTCCAGTCCATGTAGCGGGTGCTGTCGGAGAGGTGTTCCGTCGGGTGCCAGATCGAGCGGCCATTGCGCCGGAAGTGCAGGTACTCGTCGCCGTCCTCGTCCGTCACCAGCTCGACGTCCTCGACGACCACCGAACCGCCCGAGCACGCCGCCGCATCGATCAGCAGCTCCTCGTACCCGTCCTCAAGATCGCCCGACACCTTTTCCGGCATCTGAAAGCCGAGGCCGCATTCGCCGACGAGGAAGGTCAGCTCGTCGGTGTCCTCGAACTCCTCGTCCAGGTCCATGCCGATCCCGGCGGCCTCCGCCAGGCCGGCTGCGGCCTGTTCGTCCGTCGCTATGCCCAGGCGGACCAAGGTGTCCGCAAACCCACGGAGGGTGTGTCGTGTTGCGTTGGTCATGACGGCACCCTGTCATGACCCCGGTGATGAGGTGAGCTCCGCGAAGAGGCCTCCCTCCAGCGCCTGTTGAGCCATCATGGACGCACTCGTAGTGGTGCGCGGGATGCAAGGGGGAGGCCACATGAGTGACGTGTCGGTGCCGGGGCGGGTGTTCATCTCGTACGCCCATGACGACGCGGGGCACATCGACAAGGTCAGGGACTTCTACCACTTCCTGCGCCGGTGCGGAATCGACGCCGACCTGGACCTGCCCGCAGGCGAACGCCGCCGGGACTGGGCGCTGTGGATGTTGCGCGGCATCCGGGACAGCCGGCACGTGATCGTCGTCGCCTCGCCGGAGTACAAGCGGCGTGCGGAGGGCGATGCCGCGCCCGGTGAGGGCAAGGGGGTGCAGTGGGAGTCCATGCTGCTGCGGAACCTGGTGTACGAGGATCATGCCGCCGCGTTGGAGAAGATCGTCCCCGTCGTCCTGCCCGAGGGCTCCGCGAAGGACCTGCCCCTGTGGCTGGGCGGCAGCCCCACCGGCCACTACGCCGTCGAGGGGTTCGCCGTCGACGGCGCGGAGAAGCTGCTGCGGCTCCTGACCGGGCAGCCGTACGAGACGGAGCCGCCGCTGGGGCCGAAGCCGGTGCTGGCGCCGCGTGAACCCGCTGCGGCCGCCACGCCGTTGGTACTGCACCCGCCGGTGACCGCGTCGGCGCCGGTGCCGCCTCCGGAGCCTCCGCTGCCGACCTTCGTGATGCCTGAGCCGAAGGATCTGATCGACGCGCTCATGGCCTGCCGGAAGCTGCGTCAGCTGTACTACCGCCATGAACTCCTGGAGATGATGAGCGAGTCGCTGGGCGGCCCGGACTATGTCTTCGACGTGCCCGAGTCAGCCGAAGCCCGGACACATCTGCGCGCGCTCGACGGCCGTATCCGGCGTACGACACTGATGGCCGACGCGGTGCTGAAGGTGATGTACCTGTCCTTGAAGGAGATCGCACCGGACGACATCGGCACCAAGCGAGTGCGGGAGCTGCTCGTCGCCTGCGGACTGGTGCTCGGGGAGGCGTGAGTGTTCCGCCACCTGCGTCGCAGACTTTCCGTCGGCCGTACCGCACCCCAGGGCACCGGCCCGACCCCGCCCCGCCCGGAGCGCGAGACCGAGCGGGACACGGAACAGCTCCTTGTCGGGATCCTGGCCGCCATCCCTCGGCTGCGGTCGGTCGACGGGCGCAAGGACCTGCTGCAACAGGCAGACCCCCGGCTCGGAGACGCCGCCCCCGAGCACAACGTCACCCGTGACCATCTGCATGCCATCGTCGCCACCGCTCGGCGCACCGGGACGCTGCAGTCGTTGCGGGACGCTCTGGCGTGCGTGGAGCCGGACGACATCGCCACCGAGTGGTTCGATCTGGCGGTCGTGGTCCTGACCGGGCCGCCCGGCCCGTTGCCCGCGCCCTTCATGCTGGAGATCATCGGCGAACTGCACAGACATAAGGCGGATTTCGGCCGGACGGCGGTGCACCAGTACCGCACCGAACGCCGCACCGCAGGCCGACCACTGGACGCCGACCGGCTCCCGCAGGTGCTGGCCAAGCTCTACGACGCACGGGTGACTCCCGCCGAACCCGACGCCCCACGCACCCAACTGCTGCGCTTCCTCGCCCTGCTGGCGGCGGAGCCCGCCATCGGGCCGCAGCTCGCCCGTCTGGTCGCCTCCGTCCAGGGGCGGGGAGCGGGCGCCGGAACCCCGCCCGCGAGCGGCGACCGGCAGATCATCATCCAGATACGGGTCGAGGAGGAGGACGCGCCGAGCGACCTGCCGTACACCCAGCGCCGCTACTCCCTGCGCGGCTATCACTACGAGCGCGTCGGCGACGGCCGGCCCGCCTTCCGGGGCTCGCAGTCCCTGCCCGGCACCTTCGCCGGCGGCGAACTGAAGGACTGCGGCCGCGGTTTCCTGGCCGCCTGGCAGGAACCGGCCGAGGCCGGCCGGGGAGTGAACAAGCGGGTGGAGTTCCTGCTGCCGCACTCGCTGCTCGACCACCCCGCCGAGTCGTGGCCCGGTGGTTCGGCCGGCGTGCCCCTCAGCCGCAGCTGCCAGGTCGTCGTCCGCTCCCTGACCCGGTACAAGGACAGCACGATCCACGACGAATGGATCCGCCGCTGGCAGGCACTGGAAGCAGCGGATCGCGACGGCACACCGGGCGACGCGCTGGAACGCATCGGCTGGATGGGGCCCGACACTCCGGAACGGGCGGACGGCCAGAACCCCACGGCGAAACCCTGGAGTTGTCCCGGCAGCAGCTATTCGTCCCTACGGCTGTCCGACCCCGCCGACGTCGCGGACTGGTTGCTCGAACACGCCGACCTGTCCTGCCTGGGACTGGGGATCCCGTACGACCACCGTGACGAACTCATCCGGGAAGCGGTACGAGGCGCCCTGCTGGAAGACGGAATCCCGGTCATGGTCTGGCGTCGCGACGACGGCGACCCGGGCTCGCTGCTGGACGTCCTGCGCCACTGCCGGCCGCTCGACCGGCTGGCAGACCTGCCGCACAGCGTGCACGAGGCCCGTAAGCGCGGGCGCCGCGACCCCGAGAGCGTGCACAACCGGATAACCCTGCTGTGGGACGACCCGACATGCGTCTTCAGCGGCCAGGACCAGCCGATGACCGGTACCCGCGGGGCCGGCGAAGGAGCAGCATGACGAAGAAGCCGGACTGGTGGGTCTACGAGGGGACGGGCACCCCGCACGACGGCATCAGGAACCTGCCCAAGGCACCCCCGTGGCGCGCCTTCCGGCACGGCGGCGAACAGCCGGCCCGGCTGCTCGACACCCCGCAGGCCCCCGACGACGACGCCGTCCACCGGCATCTCGGCCGAGAGGGCCAGGGCGTCGCGTACCAAGCCGGTGAGCGCGAGATCCACCTCGTCAACCTCGCCCTGCACCTGCGCCGCCCCCTGCTGCTCACCGGCAAGCCCGGCACCGGCAAGTCCACGCTCGCGTACGCCGTCGCGCAGGAGCTGAAGCTCGGCCCGGTGCTTCGCTGGGGCATCACCAGCCGTTCCACCCTCAAGGACGGGCTGTACGAGTACGACGCCGTGGGCCGTCTCTACGACGCCGGCCTGCGCAACGCGGGCTCCCTGACCGGCGGCCGGGAGGGCGAGGCGCCCCCGCCGCCCGACATCGGCAAGTACATGTGGCTGGGACCGCTCGGGACGGCCCTGCTGCCGTGGAAGCGGCCCAGGGTCCTGCTGATCGACGAGATCGACAAGAGCGACATGGACTTCCCCAACGACCTCCTGAACGTCTTCGAGGAGGGCGAGTTCGTCATCCCCGAGCTGGCCCGGATGGAGGGCAAGGAACAGACGGTCATGACCGCCGACCGTAAGAAGGTGCAGGTCAAGGGCGGTGAGGTGGCATGCGCTCAGTTCCCGTTCGTCGTGCTGACCAGCAACGAGGAGCGGGAGTTCCCGATGGCGTTCCTGCGCCGCTGCATCCGGCTGGAGATCGGGGCGGCGGACAAGGGGCGTCTGGCCGGCATGGTCGCCGCGCACCTCGGGGAGCCGGGGACCGGCGGCAACGGCTCCTCCGCCGAGGTGCGGGGCAAGATCATCGGTGACTTCCTCACCAAGCAGCGGGAGAAGGGCACGCTCGCCAACGACCAGCTGCTCAACGCGCTGCTCATGGCGGAACGCGGGCTGTGGAACGACGAGACGGGGCGGGCCCTGCTGGACGAGGATCTGTTGCGGCCGCTGGATCGGGGCTGAGCGGGCCGTGACGGGGGCTGAGGGAGCCGAAGGAGCCGACGGAGCGGGGGGAGCCGGGGGAGCCGCGGCCGGGCCCGGTTCCGTGCCCGACGACGTCCTGCGGGAGGAACTGGCCCGCCTCCTGGACGCGGGAGGCGCGCCGGACGCCGACGATGCCCTCGACGTGCTGTGGATCGCCCGGCTCAGCGGCCTCGACCCGGTCGACTGGTCGCTGCTCGGCAACGGGACGGACCCGACGCAGCCCCCGCCCCCGGCCGCCCCGGTCGCGCCCCCACCGCAGGACGATGACCCCGCCCCTGACACCGGCCCCGAGTCTCCGTCGGCCCGCCTCCACCTTCCAGGCGGCACCGACGGCACAGCGTCCGCCGGCCCCGGCGGCGCACACGCCATCCGCGTCGCCCAGCCCCAGGCCCTCCCCGATGCCCTCGCCCTGACCCGAGCCCTGCGCCCTCTGCGCCAGACGGTGCCCTCGACTCGCGCCCGCACCCTCGACGTGGAGGCCACGGCGGCAGCCTCGGGCGATACCGGGCTGCTCCTGCCGATCCTGCGCCCTGCCCCTGAACGCCGGTTCTCCGTCGACCTGTTGATCGACACGGGCACGACGATGAAGGTCTGGCACCGCCTCGCCGATGAGCTGCGGACCCTGCTCGCCCGGCACGGTGCCTTCGCCGACGTGCGGGCGTGGGCGCTTCAGACCGACGGTCCGGAACCGACGCTGGCGCCGTTCCGACGCAGCGGCGCGCAGGCGGCGTCGACGGTACGGCGCTGGCGGCAGGCCTTGACGGACCCGGCCGGGCGGCGCGCGGTCCTGGTCCTGACAGACGGGGTGGGCCCGTCCTGGTACGGCACGGAGCTGCCTGCGGCGCTGGCCGACTGGTCCGTACGACGCCCCGTCGCCGCGCTCCAGGTGCTGCCCGGACGGCTGTGGCACCGTACGGCGCTGCGTACGTCTGCGGTGCGGGCGCGTGGCACGCAGACCGACCGGGCGACGATCGAGGTGCGGTCGTCGGGGCCGTTGCCGGGCATCGCCCGCGGGCGTGCGGGGGCGGAGGACCGGGCGCGGATCCGCTGGCTGCCGGTGCTGGAGGTGTCCGGTGACTGGCTGAGCCCGTGGGCGCGGCTCGTGTCCGGCCGTACGACGGACTGGCTGCCGTTGCGGGCCGCCGCGCTGACCGTCGTGGAACGGCCGAGCCCTGTGGGCCCGGGTGACGAGCCGAGCAGTCCGGCGGCCTGGATCGAACGCTTCGAGGAGGGCTACTCACCCGAGGCGTTCCGGCTGCTGCGACTGCTGGCGGCTGCTCCGCTGAGCCTGCCGGTGATGCGGCTGGTCCAGCGCACCATGCTGCCGGCCTCCACGCCGATGCATCTCGCCGAGGTCTTCCTCTCCGGACTCCTTGTGCGCCGTACGCCGATCGAGCCCGGTGGGGATCCGGACAGTGTGCTGTACGACTTCCGGGACGGCGTGCGGGACGCGTTGCTGGAGCGGCTGAGCCGTACGGAGTCGTTGCGCGTGCTGACGCAGGTCGTCGACGGCGTGAGCGAGCGGGTGGCAAAGACGTTTGGTGGGGTGACGGACTTCGGGGCGCTGTTGGCCTCCGCAGGAGAAGTCGGCGGGCTGGACGGGCGCGAACTTCCAGAGGGGAGCCGGGCGTTCGCGGAGGTGGCCTGGGCCGTCATCGCCGGGGTCGGCGGGGACCATGCCGAGATCGTGGAGAAGCTGACTCGGGGGCGGGTGGGGGAGGCTGCGCCGGCGCAGCCGGAATCGGCACTGGAGCAGACGGAGAAGGAGCCGCGGGAGAGGCGGCCGCGGCTGTTCTCGCGGTGGCGTCGGAATCGGGGGCGTGAGCCGGAAGGGGCCATGGCCGTCGGCGACGTGGGGCCGGTCGAGCTCGGTGAGAGGGTGCCGAGCCGGATGCCACCGCTTCCGCCGTTCTACATCCGCCGGGATGAGTTTTCGGATGTCTTGGATGTGATCCTCAAGGGCAACCGTTCGGGGTACAGACGCAAACCGTTGCAGTACGGGACGAGGTGTGTGATCGAGGGAGCTCAGGGCATCGGCAAGACCGCCCTGGCCATCGACTGTGCGCAGGCGTTCGCCCGTACGTTCACCATGGTCCGCTGGATCCGCGCCTACAACGGCGAAGTCCTCCTCGAAGACCTCACCGCCCTTTCGGACGACCTCGGCCTCCCATCTCCTGCAGACCGGGCGGAGTCACGATTGGGCCCCCTCTTCGACTATCTGCGCGACAACCCGGGCTGGCTGCTGATCTACGACGGCGTCACTTCGGAAGCCTTCGTAACCCGCCCTGGGTCGGCACCGTCGTTCCTGTGGTTGCCGCCGTACGCCGGCAGCTTGCTGATCACCGTCTCTGAGGGGACGCCATGGCGAAACAGGGCGCATGAGGCTCTGGAAACGGTAACGGTGACCCTGGGCAACCTCAGCCGTGAATCAGCCGTGAACTACCTCCAGGGGGCGCTTGCCCGATATCGCGGAGAGTTGTGGCACGACGTCGCCGAACTGAACCGCCTCGTCGATGTCACGGGAACGAATCCGCGCATGTTGACTCAAGTTGCGTCGACGTTCGAGACGGGGCCCTGGACGGGCAGTGACCCTGTCCAGTGGATGCTGGTCGGCCGCCCGGAAATCAACCGGTTCCTGGATTCTCTCGTCTGGATCACCGAGGCCGACGTCGTCATCGGTACCGGGATCGCCGTGCGGTCCGACGCGGTTTTGACCACCGTCTTCCGCCCGAGGCGCGGTGTGCTTTGCCACGTTCACGCGCGCAGCGGACCGCCCCTTCCGGTGCGTGGATCATGGGTGCGAAGTGACCATCCAGAGCTGTTCATGCTGAGGGTCGACGAGGGCATTCTCCCGGCGGCGCCCCTTGCCCACCCGGACGATCGCGCGGTCGCCGCGGCGTGGTGGGAGAAGTTCGGGAAGGGCTCGGCGACGGTCATGATGGGCCACGCAGAGTCCAGGGCCCATCCCCCTCCTCCGGGCGCCGCTCTGATCGACGCGAACGGAAGACTGCGCTCCATTGCCGCGCAGTCCGCTGAGGGCGGGGCGCGGATCGACATCACGTCGGCATTTGTCGAGGGCTTTTCGTGGCAGGACGGACTGAAAACCGAGACCCGCGACCGTGAGTGGGAGCTGACGCCGCCGGATGCTCCGCAGCGACGGCCGATGTTCTATCTGAGCTGCGCTCGATCGCACGGTGAATCCCTGGACTCAGTACGCCACTTCTTCGACGATCTGTGCGACGTCCTCTTGGAACTGAGCAGTGCGCGGTCGGCGCCGGGCTACGGCCCCGGCTTCGACTTCAGCGGAGGAGTGCTCCCGGGCATGCGCTGGGACGGGCCGACACAACGCGCACTGGCAGGGGCCCAGGTGTTCGTGCCCCTCTACTCCCCGCAGTACTTCAAGGACGAGCGTTGCGGCAGGGAGTGGGACGCCTTCAGCCGGCGGCAGGTGAGGGAGAAGCGCTCGGCGATCGTGCCCGTGTTCTGGACACCCGTCGGCCCTGTGCCGCCACTCGCCCGGAACCTAGCGCTACGGAGCCGTAGCCGTGACTACACGCGCAGGGGCCTGATGGCTTTGTGGGAATCCGATCGCGTCGAGTACTACAGGGCGGTGCGGGAGATCGCTGAGGGCATCGTGGCAGTGGCTCAGGCGACCCGGCTCAGCCCCTGCGAGCCCAGCCTGTTCAACGGCCTACGCAACGTCTTCGAGGAAGAGCAGGCCTAACGGACCTCGTCGACGAACGCCGTCCAGGCGGGGGCCGAGAAGACGATCGCCGGCCCGGTGGGGTTCTTGCTGTCGCGGACGGGGACGTGGGTGGGGCGGGCGGTGTCGTTGACTTCGAGGCAGTTGTCGCTGCTTCCGCCGCTGTAGCTGGACTTGCGCCAGCCGTGCAGTGCCGATGCGTCAGGGGTGGTCGGCTCGCTGCTCTTCATGTTCGTAATCCTCTGCGACGGACCGGAGCAAGTCCAGGGACTTACGGTGCGACAAGGCGTCGCCCAGTGCTTGATCGTAAAGCTCTTGGCATGCGCGCACTGCGGACGGAAGCTCCAGCACGCGCCCGCTGTTCACGCCCTCTGCGTACGCGATGGGCGGCTGGTCGTCGAACCACATGAGGGAAAGGAAGCCAGCCTGGAGGGCGTGGGCGCCCACGGAGTACGGGAGTACGTGGACCCGGATACGGCGGCTCGCGCCCAGCTCTGCAATGTGACGAAGCTGTTCGCACATGACGCCAGGTCCGCCGACGACCCGCCGCAGTACGGCTTCGTCGATGAGGAAACACGCCTCGGGCGAGTGGAACGTGTCGAGGATCCGGGCCCGTTCGAGCCGGGTGGACACCAGCTTGTCGCGTTCCTCGTCGCTCGGGCGCGGATAGCCGGTGCCAAGCACCTCGTACGCGTACGCCTTCGTCTGCAACAAGCCCGGCACCAGATTGGGGGCGTACTCCTTGACGATCGTGGCCTTTCCCTCGAACTCCAGCGCCTCCTTGAAGTGCTCCGCCACTTTCTTGCCGTCGAGCGTCGGCAGGAAGTTCACGAAGAACCCACCCGCATCCAGCACCTGATCCAACCGCCGCGCATCATCCGGATCCGGCCTCCGCCGCCCACCCTCGATATGCGCAATGTGCGTGCGCGACATCACCGCACGCTGGCTCAACTCCTCCTGCGTAAGCCCCGCCGCCTCCCGCCGCCGCTTCAGCTCCGCCCCGTACTGCTCCCGCGAACGCGGATTGTCCTCGATCGCCACGCGTGCAACTCCCCTCAGTGCAGACACCGTTGTCACGCTGAGCCACCTTCCGAGCGTACCCGCGGTGACGCCACTGTGTGCAGGCAACAGCACGCAAAGTGAAAGGCGTTGGCGTGGAGCGACCCGACCAGGCTGAAGAGCAGGCGCAGGACCCGTGGGACAGCGTTTCCGGCCCCTCCCTCACCCTCCGCGTCTCCCGCGACAGCGGCCGCACATGGGGACCCACAGTGACGTACCAGCCCTCCCGCAAGGACACGCCGTTCGACCTCGCGGGCCGCTTCCCGCCCTGTCAGTGCCCGAGATGCGAGCGCCGATAGCGGATCCCGGGCCGGCCGCCCACAACGACGTCTTCCACGACGGCGAAGGAGTTCCGCTCCAGGACGGCCCGGGACGCCAGGTTGTCCAGGTGGGTGACCGCGACCAGGGCCGTCAGCCCGTACGCCGTACCGGCCAGCCGGCACACCTCCGCCACCGCCGCCGTGGCGACGCCCTTGCCCGCCGCGCGTTCGCCGACGCGGTAGCCGAGTTCGGCGGAACCGTCCTCGACGTCGACCAGGTTGACCCGCCCGACGAGGCGCCCGTCGGCGTCCAGCACGGCGTGGAAGTGGCAGATCCCGGCGTCCTGTTCGGCGAGCAGCGCCTGGAGTCGGGCGTCGAAGTCCGCGAAATAGGCGTCCCCGCGATCCGGGATGGAACGGGCGAAGTACTCCCGGTTCTCCCGCTCGAAGGCCAGCAGGGCGTTCGCGTGGTCGGCGCGTAGGCGCTCCAGGGTCAGCATGGCGGACAGGGTATGTGTACGTCTGTGGTACTACCGGGCGTCCAGGACAGGGGACTCCAGGGCGACGCCAGGTCACGGGCCCGCGGCCTACCGTCCTCCGCATGAACAGATCACGCTTCTTAGCGGTCGCGGCGTCCGCCGTGCTCGCGCTCGGACCGGCCCTGACCCTGCCGATCGCCGCCGCGGGGTCCGCCTCCGCCGCCCCCGCGAACCCTTCTTCCCCCATCGTCTCGGCCCAACTGCCCCGCCCCACCGGCCCCCACGCGGTCGGCCGCAGCACCCTCCACCTCGTCGACGCCGACCGTCCCGACCCGTGGGTCCCGTCCGCCGGCGCCCGGCAGCTGATGGTGTCCATGTACTACCCGGCACGGCCCGGTGCGGGCGGTGCGACGGCTCCCTACATGACCGACGAAGAGGCCCGTCTGCTACTGGAGTTGAGGGTCCCGGACGCCACCATCCCGCCCGAGACGATCAGCGGCGTCCGTACCTGGGCGCACACCGACGCGCGCCCGGCGCCCGGCAGGTTCCCGCTCGTCGTGCTCTCGCCCGGGTTCACGCTCCCGCGTGCGACCCTCACCGGTCTCGCCGAGGATCTGGCCAGCCGCGGATACGTCGTCGCGCTGGTCGACCATCCGTACGAGAACGCCGGTACGACCCTTCCCGACGGGCGGACCCTGCCCTGCGCCATCTGCGACGAGTTCCCCTCGATCGGCGGCTCGACCGTCGCCGAGAGCCGGGCCGAGGACATCTCCTTCGTGCTCGACCGGCTGACCGGGCGCCACCCGGCGTGGCGGCACGCGCGTGTGATCGACGCGAAGCGGATCGGCATGGCCGGGCACTCCATCGGCGGCAACGCCGCCGCCACGACGATGGCCGCCGACGCGCGCGTGCGGGCCGGCGTGAACATGGACGGCACCTTCTTCGCCCCGGTCCCCGACACCGGTCTCGACGGCCGTCCCTTCCTGATGGTGGGGGCCGAGAACAGGCCGCCGCTCGACACGACCTGGGACGAGGCCTGGGCCCACCTGGACGGCTGGAAGCGCTGGCTGACCGTCGCCGGAACCGACCACGGGTCCTTCACCGACGTACCTCTCCTCGCGGAGCTGGTCGGCATCCCGGACACCGCACCGCTTCCCTACGAGCGTTCGTCGGCCCTCACGCGCGCGTACGTCGCCGCCTTCTTCGACCTGCACCTGAAGGGCGTCCCACAGCCGCTGCTCGACGGGCCGTCGCCGGCCAACCCCGAGGTCAGCGTCCGTCTTCCTTGAGCACGTCTTCTTCGAGCACGTCTTCCTTGAGGACGTCTTCATCGAGGGCGTCCTCCTTGAGCACCGGGAACCGCCTCGGCGCCAGCAGCAACAGCACCAGGAAGGCCAGCGCCGCCGCGCACGACGCGCCCAGGTACACGGCGTGCACCGCGTCGGCGATGGCCCGCCTGGTGGCCTCCGGTGCCGTGCCGCCGGAATCCAGCGCCCGCGTCACCGAGTCCAGGTCGCTCGCGCCGCCGAGCCGCGAGGCCAGTACGCCGTTCGCCACCGCGCCGAAGAGGGCCGCGCCCACCGTCTGGCCCGTCTGGCGGCAGAAGAGGACGGATGCCGTCGTCGTGCCCCGCTCCGACCACCCCACCGTCGACTGCACGCCCACGATCAGCGGCAGTTGGAACAGGCCCAGCGCAGCCCCGAGCAGCAGCATCAGCAGCGTCGGCTGCCACGCCTGACCGGGATAGGGCAGGAACAGGAACGCCAGCAGGATCAGCGACGCCGAACCGATCCCCAGCATCGCCGTGTTGCGGAAGCCGATCCTGCGATACACGTGCTGGCTGAGCGCCGCCGACACCGGCCAGCTCAACGTCCAGACCGACAGCACGAATCCGGCCGCCACCGGGGCCAGGCCGAGCACCGACTGGGCGTAGGTGGGCAGGAAGACCGCCGGCGCCACCATCAGCAACCCCAGCGCGCCCAGCGCCAGGTTCACCGCCGCGATCGTCCGGCGCCGCCACACCCAACCCGGGATGATCGGCTCGGCCGCCCGGCGCTCCACGATCACCACCACCGCCACGAGCGCAAGTCCCGTACCGAACAGGGCGATCGACGGCCCCGACAGCCACGGCCACGCCACCCCGCCCTGCACCAGCGCCGTCAGTAGCACACCCCCGCACGCGAACACCGCCAACGCGCCCGCCCAGTCGACACGCGCGCGCGTGCCCGTCGACTCGCGCTCCGGCTCGTGCAGATGGCGCACGATCAGCCACAACGCCACCGCCCCGATCGGCAGGTTGATCAGGAAGATCCAGCGCCAGTTGGCGTACGCCGCCAGGACCCCGCCCAACCCCGGTCCGGCCACCGCCGACACCGCCCACACCGTGGACAACTTGGACTGGATCTTCGGGCGTTCCTTCAGCGGGTACAGGTCGGCGGCCAGCGTCTGCACCGTCCCCTGCAGGGCCCCGCCGCCCAGCCCCTGCACGATCCGGAACGCGATCAGCGCCGCCATGTTCCAGGCCACCGCGCACAGCAGCGACCCCAGCAGGAACAGCGCCGCGCCCGCGACCAGCACCGGCTTGCGGCCGAAGGTGTCGGAGAGCTTGCCGTAGACCGGGAGGGTCACGGTCACGGCGAGCAGGTAGCCGGAGAAGAGCCAGGAGAAGACCGAGAAGCCGCCGAGGTCGCCCACGATCTGCGGTACGGCCGTGGAGACGATGGTGGCGTCGAGCGCGGCCAGCGCCATCGCGAGCATCAGGGCCGCGACCACGGCTGCGCGCTTGTCGGTTCCGGTGTGCGGTGCGGTGTCGCGTATCGCGGGTGTCGTACTGCCCACCGGGTTCCTCTCCTAATGCATTCCCCTTGCACCTATATGCCGAGGAACAGCTTCCCACTTGACCCTGACGTCGCGGGAGGGTGGAGCCTGGATGGGCCGCAGGGTGGAGACAACCCCGAGGCGCGCTCCACCGAAGGGTGGACTGCCCCTAGGGGTACCTCCGTACTAGGTCTCGGGGAGGGTTGGTACCGCCGGAGGACGAGACGCCAGGGGGGCCGTCCTTAATCTGGCTTTACGCCGCTGGGGGGCGGCTGACCGAACCGGCGGGGGTGGGGTTTTCCCCCGCACAAGACGGGGCCGAGCACCAGCGCGCCGAGCCCCTTCCCGTCACGAGACTGAGCGTCGTACCGAATGACCGACCGTCGCAGCGGTCCTCGTGACTCACCTGCTGACTGACTTAGGAGACATACCGTGACATCGGCTGTAACCATTCCCAGGCACGGGGGCACTGGAGGGCGTACGGCCGTTGCCGCGCGGGCGCGGCAGGTCGTCAAGGCGTACGGGTCGGGGGAGACCCGTGTCGTCGCCCTCGACCATGTCGACGTGGACATCGCGCGGGGGCAGTTCACCGCGATCATGGGCCCGTCGGGGTCCGGCAAGTCCACCTTGATGCACTGCCTCGCCGGGCTCGACACCGTCAGCAGCGGCCAGATCTATCTCGACGAGACCGAGATCACCGGGCTGAAGGACAAGAAGCTCACGCAGCTGCGCCGGGACCGGATCGGCTTCATCTTCCAGGCGTTCAACCTGCTGCCGACACTCAACGCCCTCGAGAACATCACGCTGCCCATGGACATCGCCGGGCGCAAGCCCGACCGGGCCTGGCTGGGGCGCGTCGTCGACACCGTCGGGCTCTCCGACCGGCTCAAGCACCGGCCGACCCAGCTCTCCGGCGGTCAGCAGCAGCGTGTCGCCGTCGCCCGTGCCCTGGCCGCGCGGCCGGAGATCATCTTCGGTGACGAGCCGACCGGCAACCTGGACTCCCGGGCCGGTGCCGAAGTCCTGGGCTTCCTGCGCAAGTCCGTCGACGAGCTCGGGCAGACCATCGTGATGGTCACCCACGACCCCGTAGCCGCCTCGTACGCGGACCGGGTCCTGTACCTCGCCGACGGGCGCATCGTCGACGAGATGTACAAGCCGACCGCCGACGCCGTCCTGGACCGCATGAAGGACTTCGACGCCCGGGGGCGTACGTCATGACCGTCCTGAGGACCTCCCTGCGCAACTTCTTCGCGCACAAGGGACGCATGGCCCTGTCGGCCGTGGCCGTCCTGCTGTCGGTGGCCTTTGTCTCAGGGACTCTCGTCTTCACCGACACGATGAACACCACCTTCGACAA
This sequence comes from Streptomyces sp. T12, assembly GCF_028736035.1. Lineage (NCBI taxonomy): Bacteria > Bacillati > Actinomycetota > Actinomycetes > Kitasatosporales > Streptomycetaceae > Streptomyces > Streptomyces sp. T12. The sequence goes on along the minus strand of NZ_CP117866.1, from coordinate 4,225,178 downwards.
GCTCTTCGCCGTCACCTCGTCCGACGTCACCGTCAGCCCCAAGGACGCCAAGGACGAGGACGACGGCGGCGGTACGGGCCGGCCGACCTCGCTGCCCGCCTCGGCCGTCGAGCAGGTCGCGGCCGTGGACGGCGTGAAGAAGGCGGAGGGCGCGGTCGGCTCGACGAGCGTGACCGTCGTCAACTCCGAGAACAAGAACATGGGTTCCTCCACCGGTGCGCCCACCTTCGCCGGCAACTGGACCCAGAGCGACCTGAAGTCCATGGAGATCACCTCCGGGCACGCCCCGCGCGGGCCCACCGAGGTCATGGTCGACGCGGACACCGCCGACAAGCACGACCTGAAGCTCGGCGACGAGCTGCGCACCATCGCCGCCACCGGCGACCTCCGCGCGCGCATCGTCGGCATCGCCTCCTGGAAGGTGACCAACCCGGGCGCGGCCGTCGTCTACTTCGACACCGCCACCGCCCAGCGCACCCTGCTCGGCACCACCGGCCGGTTCACGCAGGTCTCCGTCACCGCGGCGGACGGCGTGAGCGACGCGCGGCTCAAGCAGGACATCGCGCAGGCCATGGACGGCGCGTACAAGATCCAGACGGCCAAGGAGACCGCCGACGAGAACCGCAAGGACGTCGGTGCGTTCATGGACGTCATCAAGTACGCCATGCTCGGCTTCGCCGGGATCGCCTTCCTGGTCGGCATCTTCCTGATCATCAACACCTTCTCCATGCTGGTCGCCCAGCGCACCCGCGAGATCGGCCTCATGCGGGCCATCGGCTCCTCGCGCCGGCAGGTCAACCGGTCGGTGCTGGTGGAGGCGCTGCTGCTGGGCTTCGTGGGCTCGGTGCTGGGCGTGGGTGCCGGTGTCGGCATCGCGATCGGCCTGATGAAGCTCATGTCGATGGCCGGCATGAACCTCTCCACCGACGACCTGACGGTGAAGGTGACGACCCCGGTCATCGGCCTGATCCTGGGCGTCGTGGTGACGGTGCTCGCCGCCTACCTCCCCGCCCGCCGCGCCGGCAGGGTCTCCCCGATGGCCGCCCTGCGCGACGCCGGCACGCCGGCCGACGGCAGGGCCGGCTGGATACGCGGCCTGATCGGCCTGGTCCTGACGGGCGCGGGTGCCTATGCCCTGTACGCCGCCGCCACCGCCGACAAGGCGAGCGAGGGTGCGCTGGTGCTGGGCGGCGGCGTGGTGCTGACCCTGATCGGCTTCGTGGTCATCGGCCCGCTGCTCGCGGGCGGGGTGGTCCGGGTGATCAGCGCGGTCCTGCTGCGCGCCTTCGGCCCCGTCGGCCGCATGGCCGAGCGCAACGCCCTGCGCAACCCGCGCCGTACCGGTGCCACGGGCGCCGCCCTGATGATCGGCCTCGCCCTTGTGGCCTGCCTGTCGGTGGTCGGCTCCTCGATGGTCGCCTCGGCGACGAGCGAGCTCGACAAGTCGGTCGGCGCGGACTTCATCGTCGTGGCCCAGCAGCAGGACATCGTCGCCAAGGCCGAGCGCGCGATGCAGCAGACGCCGCACCTGGAGCACGTCACCCGCTCCAAGGACGTCGGCGCCACGCTGACCTCGCCGGACGGCAAGACCGACGACACCGGACTCACGGCCGCCGACCCGACGTACGCCGAGGACCTTCGCCGTACGACCACGGAGGGCACCCTGTCCGCCGCCTACGGCAAGGACGCCATGTCGGTCGGCTCCGACTACGCCACGAAGCACGGCGTGCACGTCGGCGACACCCTCACCGTCGCCTTCAAGGGCGGTGAGACGGCGAAGCTGAAGGTCGCGGCCATCACGGACGACGACACCTCCTTCGACCAGGGCGCGCGCTACATCAGCATCGAGACGCTGCAGAAGTACCTCCCCGCCGACCGGATCCCGCAGAGCCAGATGCTGCTCGGCAAGGCGAAGGACGGCCAGGAGAAGGCGGCGTACGCGGCCCTGAAGAAGTCGCTGCACGACTACCCGCAGTACCCGGTCCGCGACCAGACCGACTACAAGCAGGAGCTCAAGGACCAGATGGGCCAGCTCCTGAACATGGTCTACGGCCTGCTCGCCCTGGCGATCATCGTGGCGGTCCTGGGCGTGGTGAACACCCTGGCCCTGTCGGTGGTGGAACGCACCCGCGAGATCGGCCTGATGCGCGCCATCGGCCTCTCCCGCCGCCAGCTGCGCCGCATGATCCGCATGGAGTCGGTGGTGATCGCCCTGTTCGGCGCCCTGCTGGGCCTCGGACTCGGGATGGGCTGGGGCGCGACGGCCCAGAAGCTCCTGGCTCTGGAGGGCCTGAACGTCCTCGACATCCCGTGGCCGACGATCATCGGGGTCTTCATCGGCTCGGCCTTCGTGGGCCTGTTCGCGGCACTGGTGCCGGCGTTCAGGGCGGGCCGGATGAACGTACTGAACGCGATCGCGACCGAATAGCCACCGCACACGGGGGTTGCGGGGGACGGGCCCGGTCCGGAGAGGTTTCACCCTCCGGACCGGGCCTCCTGTCATGGCCCGCTCTACCTCGGTCCGCTCTGCCCCGGTCCGCTCTGCCGCTCCAGCAGTACGACCCCGTAGGCGGTGCCCTTGACGGTGTACCGCGCGTCGGGGTGAAGGGCCTCGGCGTAGGCCTCGACGTCGCGATAGCGCTTGCGGGAGTTGTCGAGGGCGATGAAGTCGGGGTTGATGCCCCGTGTGGTGCTGACCCAGAAGACCCGGCAGCGCGAGGTGAGCCGGCTGATCGGAGCGATGTTCGCCTCGACGGAGGCGTTGTCGGGCACTTGAGCGAGGAGCCGCTCGATGGCCGTCACGCGCGCGGGCTTGCGATAGATCTCGCTCTCGGTCAGCGCGGCGAGCGGCAGTGAGGTGGTCAGCGCGAGCGAGGCGGCCGCGACGGCGGCGGGCAGGTGAGGGACGTACGACCGCAGCCACGCGCGCGTGCTGTGCCGGGCGGTGTCGAGGGCGTCGACGAGGGCGAGGAAGACGATGGGCATCAGGACGGCGCTGTAGTGCCAGTCCGTCCCCCAGTACTGCGGGTAGGAGGAGACGAAACGCCAGCCGATGGTGGGCAGCGCGACGAGAAGGACGGGGGACCGCAGGGCGAGCAGTCCGGTGGTGGGTATGAGGAGCCAGCAGAGCGTACGGAACTTGGTGTCGAGGCCGTCGAAGGGCCCGCCGCCGCCCGACGACTCGCTCACCTTGTTCCAGTAGTCGTAGGTGCCGGCGCTGTTGAAGCTCGGTATGACCAGCAGGAGGGTGGCCGCGACGGCCACCACGCCGAAGACGGCGACGCCGATCGCGTACCGGGACGCGCGCGGCGCGCCTCGGCGGGCCCGCCAGGCGACGACCAGCGCGATGCCCGTGAGGGTGAACCCCAGATCCTCCTTCACCAGGACGAGCGGAATCGCCCAGAGCAGAGCGGCCCGCCAGCGCCGCGCGAGCAGCGCCTCCAGGCTGAAGGCGATGAGCGGTACGGCGAAGCAGATCTCGTGAAAGTCGAAGTCGACGGCCTGCTGAAGCCCCCACGACAGCCCGTACGCCACCCCGATCGCAAGCCCACGCCACCGCCCGAGCAGCCGGGCCGCGGCACGCGTGACGGGGACGGCGGACAGGGCGAACAGCGCGGCCTGCGCCACGAGCAGGGTGACCGGGGAGGGAAACACCCGGTAGAGCGGCGCGAGCAGGGCCGTCACCGGGCTGAAGTGATCGCCCAGGATGTTGAACCCGGGCCCCTTGAGGTCGGCGATCGGAGCCTGAAGATGCGCGTAGGACCGGATGACCTGCTCGAAGATCCCGAGATCCCACGACCGCTGCCCCAGATGCCGGTAACGGCCGACGGAGACGATCGCATAGCCCACGAAGAGCGCGGCGGCGAGCAGCCAGGGTTCACGCCGGGCGGGGGCGGGCCGCGCCTGCCCGTCAGGGGGCGTGGCCGGCGCCGGTATGTGGGGGTCCGAGGACGTGTTCGGCGTCGAGGAGGTGGCGGGGGTGGGCATGGGGGGACCTTACGCGGTACGGGGCCGGGGGCCTTTGGCCGCCCACGTCACGTCGACGCCGGCCACAACGCCGGCCACCTGAGAACGGACGTTATCCACAGGCCCGGCACCCGCCCGCGCAGCGACGTACGCTGGAAGCCCCCGGCCCGTCACACGCGTCGGGCCCTTCGTGTTGCCCACCCCGGACGGAAGCGCCCCCGAATGAGCCTGCACGGTCTGCTCGACGCCGTAGTCAAGGACACCGCCCTCGCGGAAGCGATCACGGCGGCCGCAGACGGCAACCGCATGCACGTCGACCTGGTCGGCCCCGCGGCGGCCCGCCCGTTCACGATCGCCGCCCTCGCGCGCGAGACCGACCGCCCGGTCCTCGCGGTGACCGCGACGGGCCGCGAGGCCGAGGACCTGGCGGCAGCACTGCGCTCCCTGCTTCCACCGGAGGGCGTCGCGGAGTACCCGTCCTGGGAGACCCTCCCGCACGAGCGCCTCAGCCCCCGCAGCGACACCGTCGGCCGCCGTCTCGCGGTCCTGCGTCGCCTCGCCCACCCCCGCCCCGACGACCCCGAGACGGGCCCGGTCTCCGTCGTCGTGGCCCCCATCCGCTCGGTCCTCCAGCCCCAGGTCAAGGGCCTCGGCGACCTGGAGCCGGTGGCCCTGAGGACCGGACAGACCGCCGACCTCAACGCCATCGTGGAGGCCCTCGCCGCCGCCGCGTACGCGCGCGTGGAGCTCGTCGAGAAGCGCGGCGAGTTCGCCGTACGAGGCGGCATCCTCGACGTCTTCCCGCCCACCGAAGAGCACCCCCTGCGCATCGAGTTCTGGGGCGACGACGTGGAGGAGATCCGCTACTTCAAGGTCGCCGACCAGCGCTCCCTCGAAGTCGCCGACCACGGCCTGTGGGCCCCGCCCTGCCGCGAACTCCTCCTCACCGACGACGTCCGCGCACGCGCGCGTGCCCTCGCCGAACAGCACCCCGAGCTCGGCGAACTGCTCGGCAAGATCGCCGAGGGCATCGCCGTCGAGGGCATGGAGTCCCTCGCCCCCGTCCTCGTCGACGACATGGAGCTGCTGCTCGACGTCCTGCCCAAGGGCGCCATGGCCGTCGTGTGCGACCCGGAACGGGTACGCACGCGTGCCTCCGATCTCGTAGCGACGTCGCAGGAGTTCCTGCAGGCGTCCTGGGCCGCCACGGCCGGCGGCGGCGAGGCGCCCATCGACGTCGGCGCGGCCTCCCTGTGGTCCATCGCGGACGTCCGCGACCGCGCCCGCGAGCTGGACATGATGTGGTGGTCGGTCTCGCCCTTCGCGGCCGACGAGACACTCGACGCGGACACCCTCAAGCTCGGCATGCACGCGCCCGAGTCGTACCGCGGCGACACCGCGAAGGCCCTGGCCGACACCAAGGGCTGGCTCGCCGACGGCTGGCGCACGGTCTTCGTGACCGAGGCCCACGGCCCGGCCGCGCGCACGGTCGAGGTGCTCGGCAGCGAGGGCGTGGCGGCCCGCCTGGAGACCGACCTGGGGGAGATCTCCCCCTCGATCGTCCATGTCGCGTGCGGCTCCATCGACTACGGCTTCGTCGACCCCGCGCTCCGGCTGGCCGTCCTGACCGAGACCGACCTGTCCGGGCAGAAGGCGGCAGGCAAGGACGGCGCCCGCATGCCGGCCCGCCGCCGCAAGACCATCGACCCGCTCACCCTGGAGGCGGGCGACTACATCGTCCACGAGCAGCACGGCGTCGGCCGCTACATCGAGATGGTGCAGCGCACCGTCCAGGGCGCCACGCGCGAGTACCTCGTCGTCGAGTACGCCCCCGCCAAGCGCGGCCAGCCCGGCGACCGGCTGTACATCCCCACCGACCAGCTGGAGCAGATCACCAAGTACGTCGGTGGCGAGGCCCCCACCCTGCACCGCCTGGGCGGCGCCGACTGGACGAAGACCAAGGCGCGCGCGAAGAAGGCCGTCAAGGAGATCGCGGCCGACCTGATCAAGCTCTACAGCGCGCGCATGGCGGCCCCGGGGCACACCTTCGGCCCGGACACGCCCTGGCAGCGCGAGCTGGAGGACGCCTTCCCGTACGCGGAGACCCCCGACCAGCTGACGACCATCGCCGAGGTCAAGGAGGACATGGAGAAGTCGGTCCCGATGGACCGCCTGATCTGCGGCGACGTCGGCTACGGCAAGACGGAGATCGCGGTCCGGGCCGCCTTCAAGGCCGTCCAGGACGGCAAACAGGTGGCGGTGCTGGTGCCGACGACCCTGCTGGTGCAGCAGCACTTCGGGACGTTCTCCGAGCGCTACTCGCAGTTCCCGGTGAACACCCGGGCCCTGTCCCGCTTCCAGACCGACACCGAGGCGAAGGCGGTCCTGGAGGGCCTGCGCGAGGGCTCGGTGGACATCGTCATCGGCACCCACCGGCTGTTCTCGTCGGAGACCAAGTTCAAGGACCTGGGCCTGGTCATCGTCGACGAGGAACAGCGCTTCGGCGTCGAGCACAAGGAGCAGCTGAAGAAGCTGCGCGCGAACGTCGACGTCCTGACGATGTCCGCGACCCCGATCCCGAGGACCTTGGAGATGGCGGTCACCGGCATCCGCGAGATGTCCACGATCACCACTCCCCCCGAGGAGCGCCACCCGGTCCTGACCTTCGTCGGCCCGTACGAGGAGAAGCAGATCGGCGCCGCGATCCGCCGTGAACTGCTGCGCGAGGGCCAGGTCTTCTACATCCACAACCGCGTCGAGTCGATCGACCGCGCGGCCGCCCGCCTGCGCGAGATCGTCCCCGAGGCGCGCATCGCGACGGCCCACGGCCAGATGTCGGAGCAGGCGCTGGAGCAGGTCGTCGTCGACTTCTGGGAGAAGAAGTTCGACGTCCTCGTCTCGACGACGATCGTCGAGTCCGGCATCGACATCTCCAACGCCAACACCCTGATCGTGGAGCGCGGCGACAACTTCGGTCTGTCCCAGCTGCACCAGCTGCGCGGCCGGGTCGGGCGAGGCAGGGAGCGCGGCTACGCCTACTTCCTCTACCCGCCGGAGAAGCCCCTCACGGAGACGGCCCACGAGCGCCTGGCGACCATCGCCCAGCACACGGAGATGGGCGCGGGCATGTACGTCGCGATGAAGGACCTGGAGATCCGAGGCGCCGGCAATCTGCTGGGCGGCGAGCAGTCCGGCCACATCGCGGGAGTCGGCTTCGACCTGTACGTCCGTATGGTCGGCGAGGCGGTCGCGGACTACCGGGCGTCCCTGGAGGGCGGCGTCGAGGAGGAGCCACCGCTCGAGGTCAAGATCGAACTCCCCGTCGACGCCCACGTCCCGCACGACTACGCGCCCGGCGAGCGGCTCCGGCTGCAGGCCTACCGCTCCATCGCCTCCGCCAACACGGAGGAGGACATCAAGGCCGTACGCGAGGAACTCGTCGACCGCTACGGCAAGTTGCCGGAACCGGTCGAGAACCTCCTGCTGGTGGCGGGGCTGCGCATGCTGGCACGCGCGTGTGACGTCGGCGAGATCGTCCTGCAGGGCAACAACATCCGCTTCGCGCCGGTGGAGTTGCGCGAGTCCCAGGAGCTCAGGGTCAAGCGGCTGTACCCGGGCACCGTCATCAAGCCGGCGGCGCACCAGGTGCTGGTGCCGCGCCCGAAGACCGCGAAGGTGGGCGGGAAGCCGCTCGTCGGGCGGGAGTTGCTCGGGTGGGTCGGGGAGTTCCTGGCGTCGATTCTGGGGTCGTGAGCGACGCGGCTACCGGGCGCCGCGCACTTCGGTGTTCTGGCAGGCGTGCAACAGCCACCTTCCGTCGTCCTGCCTGGTCATGACGTACAGCGGGGCGCCCTCCGTGTCGCCGGTCGGTGAGTGGTAGACCTGCCGGACCTTGACGGCCGCCACGTCGGGACGCAGGAACTGTGTGTGCACCACCTCGTAGGTGACCTCGCCGTCCCAGGTCGCGGTGGGCAGCACGGTGCGGGTGAACTCGGCGATCGCGTCGAAGCCGATGAGCACCCTGCCGTGGCCGGTCGTCCACAGCGCGTCGGGGTGGAAGAGGGCGAGGAAGCCGTCGGCGTCCTTGGCTCGCTGGGTGCGTTCGACGGTGGCGACGACCTGCTCGACGGCCTTGCGGTCGGCATCCTGGACGGCCTTGACGCGGGCGGCTTCGGCGGCGTTGATGTCCGCGGTTTCGGTGGTCATGCGGATCACTCTGCGACCTCAACCGGACTTGAGGTCAAGCGCTGTCCCGGGACTGCGGATCGTTGCCCCGGCCGCGCGAAGCCGTCCGCGGGAGGTGGTCTCCGCGGACGGCCTCTGTTCTCGGGTCATTCTCGGGTCAGGTGTCCTCCGTGGGGCTCCGGTCCTACGGCTGATCGGGCCTGTCGCGGTCCATGCCGAGTTCGCGTTCCATCCGCTGCTGTGCGTCGTCGACCTGGCTCTCGTACTTGTTGCCCGTCTTCTCGTTGGCCTTCCGTTCCGCGGCGTCGGACATGTTCCCGGCCCTGTCCTGCGCGTGGCGGTTCTTGAACCTGTCGAAGATGCCCATCCAGAGCTCCTTCCGGAGGTGACTCACCACCGACGATACGCCCGGGTTGTGAGGTATGCGCGCTTGAGGGAGCCTATGGTCTGGACCTCTTGAATGCCGCGGTGCGCCGGGTCGCTACCGTGTGCCCGACGGTGTACCAGGGAAAGCCGCCTGTGCGGGGCGGAGCGGGCGACAGAGAGAGGGGCGCGTCGTGATGCGTCTGAGGGGCGGGGCGGCGAGCGCCGCGGCGATGCTCGGCATGGTGCTGGTACTGGCAGGGTGCGAGAACGTCGACCTACCCGTGGACAGCGAGCCCACCGGCTCCGTCCCGGCCACGGGTTCCGGCCGCGCCGTGAGCCCACTGGACAACCCCGACGGCACCAAGCCGGGGCTCGCGCCCCTCACCTCGGACGCCGACCGGGCCGAGGCACGGGCCCTCATCGAGAAGGTGGCGACGAAGGGCCGCGGCCCCAAGACGGGCTACGACCGGGACAAGTTCGGCTACGCCTGGATGGACTCGGCCCCGGGCGGCATCCCGTTCGCGCGCAACGGCTGCGACACCCGCAACGACCTCCTCCAGCGCGATGGCGAGGACGTCGGCTTCCGCTCCGGTTCGGACTGCGTCGTGACCTCCATGACGCTGCACGACCCGTACACGGGCCGGACCATCGACTGGGCCAAGTCCCGTGCGACGACCGTGCAGATCGACCACGTCATGCCGCTGTCGTACGACTGGCAGATGGGCGCCTCCCGCTGGCCGAAGGGCAAACGCCAGGACATAGCCAACGACCCCCTCAACCTCATACCGGTCGACGGCCCCACCAACGGCTCCAAGGGCGACTCCGGCCCCGCGTCCTGGCTGCCTCCGAACAAGCAGATCCGCTGCTCGTACGCGGTGCGCTTCGCCCAGGTGTCCCTGAAGTACGAACTTCCGGTGACCACCGCCGACAAGGAGATGATGCTGGGCCAGTGCGGGGGGTGACCCGGCACGCGAAAACGGCTTTCCGGTGCGGCCGCCCCGCTCCTACGGTGGCGGGCATGGAACTGAAGGTATCGAGCCTCGCCGAACGCCCCGAGATGCTGGAGCGGGTCGTCGACATGGAGGACAACTGGCCGGAGTTCACGGTCCAGGACCTCGTGGGCAACGCCCACTACGGCCGGATCCCGCACGAACTCCCCGAGTACGTGCTGTTCGCCGAGGACGAGCGGGGCGAGGTCGTCGCCCACGCCTACAGCGTGCCCTTCGCCCTCGCCGCCGAGGGCCGCGGCCGGCTGCCCGCCCGAGGCTGGGACGAGGTGCTGGTGTGGGCCTTCGCCGACCTGCGCCGCGGCACCCGTCCCGACACGGTCAGCGCCATCTCCGTTGTCATCGCCCCGCACGCCCAGGGCGGCGGCCTGTCCGCCCGGATGCTCTCCGCGCTGCGCGACAACGCCCGATCCCACGGCTTCCACGAGGTCGTCGCCCCGGTCCGCCCCAACGCCAAGCACCTCGAACCGAGCACGCCCATCGAGGAGTACGCCCGTCGCGTACGCCCCGACGGCCTGCCCCACGACCCGTGGCTGCGCGTCCACGCCCGCGCCGGCGCCACCATCGACTCCATCGCCCCGGCCTCCATGACGATCGCCGGCTCGCTGGAGCAGTGGCGCCGCTGGAGCGGCCTGCCCTTCGACACCGCGGGCGACATCGAGGTGCCCGGCGCGCTGGTGCCGGTGCGCTGCGAGCCGGAGCGGGACTACGCGGTGTATGTCGAGCCCAACGTGTGGATGCGGCACCCGCTGTGAGGCCGCTTCCGCAAGGTGCGGGTGATCACCCCGCCAGGGCTGCCGCGCGGGTGAGCTCGAAGGCGGGCTCGACGCCCAGCTCCTTGCGCAGGCGGCGCCGGAATTCCTGGTACAACTCCGTGGACCTGCCCGGCGCTCCCAGCTTCATGTGGGCACGGATCAGCAGGAGATGGCTGGGCTCGTCCAGTGGTTCCCACGTGACCAGGAGTTCCGCGATCTCGACGGCCTCCCGCGGCCTGCCGCTGTGGAGCAGGGTCTCGCCCGCTTCGCGCAGAGCGTGGAACCTGCGCTGATCCCACGTCCTTTGGTGTTCCTCCACCCAGGACGAGTGCACGTCCACCAGCAAAGGGTGCTGCAGCAGTTCGAGATCCGTCGTGAGCGACGGAGTGTGCGGCCAGTCCGGGTGGGCCAGTGCGTCGCGTGCCTGCTGCCAGTCGCTCATGAGCATGTCAGCGACGCGTACGGTCTCGCCCTCCGCGATCACCAGCTCCCGGGGCGCCACCTGGTTCACCCGCCACAGCAGTCGGCTCAGCCTGCGCCGCCCGGGGCGTTCCGCCTCGTCGGGCCACAGGGACCTGATGATCGCGGGGCGGCGCGCGGTCCGCCCTTCGCGCAGTTCGAGGTAGGCCAGGAGTTCCGCCGTCTGCGGTGGCAGACGGTAGGACTCGTCATCAGCGAGGTGGACGCCGTCATGGCCCAGCAACCGGAGTTGTACGGAACCTGGATCTCTTGTCGCACGCGTCATCGAGCTCGACATAAGTCCCCCTGATTGTCTGGAAGGACGGACCGGTCGCTCGCCTTCTGGGTAGGACCAGTCCGCTGGATGCGACGCAGTGGTCAGCAAACGCGCATCACGTGCCTTAGCAATAACAAGAGCTGATCACGAATGGCAAGAAGTATCCGGCTCGGCGCGACGAGCCCGGGCAGGCCGCCAAAAAGATTCCACGAGTGTGCTGAATCGACGCAGTCCAGCCGCCTGACCAGCGCAAGAGGCGGATCGGAGATACATCGGAGACACCTGAGGGGCATGATCTCCACATGCCTGAGGCACCCAGGAGTCGCGACGAAGCGATCGCGAAGAGAGGGCTTCGTGAACCTCTGCGAGCCGCCGGCCAACCGGCCACGGCGACTTGGCAGTTGACTCACGGAGGAACCCTTGAACAAGAACCGCATCATCGCGAGCACCGTGCTCGTCGGCGCGCTCATAGGCGTCGGGGCCCCGGCGGCCTCCGCGATGCCTCAGGCCCGCCCCACCGCCGTTGCCCAGGTTCAGACGGTCGACACACACCGTGCGGTGTCGTCGGCCGCCGAGGTGAAGCTGACGCCGTCGGCTTCGACCGCCGGCAAGGCCGCCACGGCGTCGGCGGAGGCCCAGGCCGACCGGGCCGGGGAGCGGGGCCGGTGGACCTGGATCATCAACAAGCTCAAGGACCTCGGCTCCGGTGCCTGGAACAAGCTGAAGGACGCGGCGCGGGCGGGCTACGACGCGTTCAAGCGGGCCTACGAGCGCTACGTGCCGTGGCTCGTCCGCAAGGCGATCGAGGTCGGCGCCACGGTCTACGAGGTCTACTCGGCCGTTCGGGACTTCATCGGTCTCTGACATCCGGGCTCTGACAACTGGGCTCTGACATCCGGGCGATCTGACCGAGGCGCCTCAGGGTGACTCGGGCAGTGGTGAAGCGGTGTGCGGGCCACGGGAAGTTCCCCCTCCGTGGCCCGCACACCGCACACCCCCTCCCCCCGCCCCGCCGCATTCCACTTCGACGACTCAAGGAAGACATGAGTAAAGCAAGGCCCTCCGTGACGGCGAACGAGGCTCCCGCCTCCGTGAGCGGCGATGCCTGGCCGGTGCTCCCGCTCGGCCTGGCCGCGCTGCTGCTGCGCACCCTGGGCGACCACACGTGGGCGTACGTCGTGGGCGCGGTGATCGGTGGCATCGGCCTGCTGGCAGCGCTGGTCGGTCTGGTCGAGTGCGTGCGCGCGGTGCGACGCGGTCTCGCCCTCGGCAAGGCGGTCTGGGTGGTGTTCCTGCTCGTGGCCGGCGGGTTCGCCGTGGTGCACCAGCTCATCACGGCCTGACGGGGCGGGGTGTCACCGATGTCTACGATCGAGATCGCTGATCTGACCAAGTCGTACGGGAAGAAGCGCGTGGTCGACGGCCTGTCGTTCACGGTGCGCCCGGGATCCGTCACCGGATTCCTGGGGCCCAACGGCGCCGGCAAGAGCACCACCCTGCGCATGACGCTCGGCCTGACCCGGCCGGACAGCGGTACGGCCCGCATCCAGGGCCGCAGCTATCACGAGCACGCCGAGCCGTTGCGCGTCGTGGGCGCGTTGCTGGACGCGCGGTGGGCGCATCCCAAGCGCAGCGCACGGGCTCACCTGACGTGGCTCGCGCACAGCAACCGGATCCCCGTCGGCCGCGTGGACGAGGTTCTGTCCCGGGTCGGGCTCAGCGATGTGGCGGAGCAGCGGACCGGAGGCTTCTCTCTGGGCATGTCCCAACGGCTCGGCCTGGCCGCCGCGTTGCTGGGGGACCCCGGAATCCTGATCCTGGACGAACCGGCGAACGGCCTCGACCCCGAGGGCATCGCATGGATGCGCGGGCTGCTGAGACAACTCGCGGCCGAAGGACGCAGCGTCCTCGTGTCCAGTCATCTCCTCGCCGAGATGGCACAGCTGGCCGACGAGGTGGTGGTGATCGGCCGCGGGCAGCTCATCAAGCAGTGCTCCATCGCGGAACTCACCTCGGTCGGTGCCTCCGCGCAGGGTGAGGTGCTCGTACGCGGTCCGGAACCCGGCCGCCTGCGCGAGATGCTCATGCAGGCGGGCGCCACCGTGGCCGACGGCGTGCCGGGAGCGGATCCGTCCGCCCCGCCCCTGCTGGTCACCGGGCTGAGTTGCGAGGACATCGGCAGGGCCGCGGCCGGGGCCGGGCTCGTGCTGTTCGAACTGACCCCGCGCCGCGGCACGGTCGAGGATGCCTACCTCCAACTCACGGGCGGCTCGGTGGAGTACCGGGGCTCGGTGGCACCAGCGGAAGAGAGGGCCGTATGACCAGCACCGCCGTGCTGCGAGCCGAGGCGCACAAGCTTCGTTCGCTCACTTCCACACCGTGGCTTCTCGGCATCACCGCGGTCGTCTCGCTCACCCTCAGCGGCCTCGCTGTGCGTTCGCCCACGGAGGGGGAGGCGGCCGGCCTGTCCGAAGTGATGGTCGGCCCCGCCTTCGCGCAGTTCCTGATCATGGTGTTCGCGGCCCGCAGCGCGACGATGGAGTTCCGTACGGGCACGATCTGGCTGTCCCGTCTCGCCGTGCCGTCCTGGACACGGCTGTTGCTGGGCAAGGCCGGGGTGATCGCGGGGCTCGCGGCGCTGATGGGCGTCCTGTTGGGGGCGGGGGGAGTCGCCGTCGCGGCCGTCGTGGCGCCGGACGCCGATGTCGCGCCCTCCGGCGGGCTCGAATGGCGCCAACTCCTCACCCTTCCCGTCGCGCTCGCCATCGTGGCTGTGCTGAGCATGGCCATCGGTCTCCTCCTCAAGAGCGGTGGCGCGACCATCACCGTCGTCCTGGTCTGGGCGCTGGTCGTCGAACCGGCTCTGTCGGCCACGGGTGACTGGCTGGCGGGGGTCGACATCGGCCCGTGGATGCCGTTCCTGGCGCTGAGCGACTTCCAGGGACAGTCCGGCGGCGTCTCCTTCCCCGGCGGGCCCTATCTGGCCTGTGTCTACGTGGCGTCCCTGACGGCGGCGGTCCTGGCGGCTGCGATCAAGGTGCAGGACCGTCGGGAGCCGTGACCGCCCGACCCGGAACACCTGAACTCCGGGAAGGAACCGTGGCCCGCTCCAGAGGGCTTGTCCTTCCCGGTGCGGAGATGAGGCGCTGACTGGTCATCGGCAGCCGGCGGCTCCGCGATTCCCCCCGTGCCGCGGAACCACCCTTCTCCGAGCCCCGCCCGCCTTCCCCGGCAGGGCGGGGCGTTTCGTCGTTCCTGGTGCCGTACTACGTCCTTGCCTTACGGACGGGGGAGGTCGTGTCCGACTGATTCGGAGGCCGAGCCTCCGTGCGACCTGCGGCGTCGTGCGAAGTGATCAGCATGGCAACGGTTCGGTACAACCGGTGACCGTATGTCGGTGTCGACCTATACGCTCGAAGCGACAATCGCACGACCGAGGTTGCCCCGCACCGGGCAGGGGCGGTCGACGCCGTACACCTACTTCAGGCATCAGGAGCAGTCATGCAAGGCCACGGCTACACGCAGCCGGTGAAGCAGCAGCCGCCCACCGGGGTGCTGGTCTTCCTGCGCGTGTTGTTCGTCGTGATCTCGGTGTGCAGCTTCGGCCTGCTGATGTGGACGATGATGCTGCGCCTGGCCATCGTGACCCGCAAGGCGCTCGACTGGTGTCTGTTCGCGGCGTCGATCGTGGTGGTGTTCCTCGGCTTCTACCTGATGGGTTCCGAGCCCGGCGAGGAGATCCACACCGCGGGCGGCTGGACGGGCCTCGCCCTCGTCCTGGGCGGCCTCGTGGCCTCGATCTCCTACTACCTCTCCGCGGACATACGCCACTTCCACCAACTCCGCTTCCCCGGCTACCCCGCCCAGCAGCCCCCGGCCCCGGCCTACGGTTACCCGCAGCCCCAGTCGCCGTACACCGCCACGACCGTGCCGCAGGCGCCGCCGATACCCCACACACCGATACCCCGGCCGCCGATAACGCCGACAGCGCCGACGCCGACACCCCGCGACGCCGCCCCCCACACCCCCGTACCGCCGCCCCCGGCCCCGCGCCCCGCGCCCGCGCGTATCGACCAGGTGCGTGCCGAGCTCGACGAGCTCAGTGACTACCTGCGCCAGCACGACGGCCGGCAGGACGGCAACCACGAGGGCGGAAGGTGACCGTGGCGACAGGACGTGTCGTCGCAGGCCGCTATGAACTGTCCACGCTCATCGGGCAGGGCGGCATGGGACAGGTATGGACGGCGTACGACCAGCGGCTCGACCGGCGTGTGGCGGTGAAGCTGCTGCGCCCCGACAAGGTGGCCGGGCAGGAGGCGGACGAACTGCGCCGCCGGTTCGTGCGCGAGTGCCGGGTGACCGCGCAGGTCGACCACCCCGGGCTCGTCACCGTGCACGACGCGGGCAGCGAGGGCGAGGAGCTGTTCCTCGTCATGCAGTACGTCGACGGCGCCGACCTCTCCGACCACCTCGCCGAGCGCAACCCGTACCCCTGGCAGTGGGCGGTCGCGGTCGCCGCGCAACTGTGCGCCGTACTGAGCGCCGTGCACGCCGTGCCGATCGTCCACCGCGACCTCAAGCCGCGCAACGTGATGGTGAAGCAGGACGGCACGGTCACCGTCCTCGACCTCGGCGTCGCCTCCGTCATGGACGCCGACACCACCCGCCTCACCCACACCGGCACCCCCATCGGCTCACCCGCCTACATGGCCCCCGAGCAGGCGATGGGCGGCGCGGTCGGCCCGTACACCGACCTGTACGCACTCGGCGTACTCCTGCACGAACTCCTCAGCGGCGACGTGCCGTTCTCCGGCTCGACGGCACTCGGCGTGCTGCACCGGCACCTGTACGAGCCGCCGCTGCCCGTGCGCCGTATCCGCCCCGAGGTCCCCGAGGCACTCGAAGCCCTGGTCCTGCGCCTGCTCGCCAAGGACCCGCAGCACCGCCCCGCCTCCGCGCAGGAGGTGTACGAGGACCTGGAGCCGCTCCTGCCCGCGCGCGGGACACCCACCGGCTCGCCCCTCGACCCCACCCGCCCCTTCCTGCGCCCGCACGCCCCCTGGCCGGATCGCGCCCGCACCCCCGCGCCCCAGCCCGCCCCCGTCACACCGGCCGCGCCCGCCACCGAGAAACCGGACGTCGCGCGCGCCGTTGACGAGGTCAAGCGCCTCCTCGGCGAGGGCCGTATCACCCAGGCCGTCGACATCCTCGGCGCGATCCTGCCCGCCGCCGCCGAACAGCACGGCGAGCACTCCCCGGTGGTCCGCACCCTGCGCAAGCAGTACGCGGCCACCCTCATGGACGACGGCCAGTACCGGCGCGCGCTGCCCGAGCTGCGCCGCCTCGCCGACGAACGCGCCGCCGAGGCCGGCCAGGCCGACCCGCAGTCCCTGCGCTTCCGCTACGACGTCGCCCACTGCCTGGAACAGCTCGGCGAACCGGCGGCCGCGCTCGCCGAGTACCGCGCGCTGCTGCCGTACTACGAGAACCAGTACGTCTCCGGCGACCCCCAGCTCGCCCACGACGTGCGCCGCCGCATCGGCCACCTCCTGCTCGCCCTCGGCGACCGCCCCGCCGCCCACGACACCCTGGGCCGCCTGCTGCTCGACGTGGAACGGCTGCACGGCCCCGGCCACCCGCTCGCGGGGGAGGTACGGCGGACCCTGCAGTGGCTGGGGCAGGTGCGCGGCTAGTTTTTGCCGGGGGTTGAGGGATCCCCGTCCTGGGTTCGGGAAACACCGTCCCGCGGGCGTCACAAAATGGCCGGCGCAGCGGACGTACACCGGCCGTGCCTTCGACACCTGCGCCGCACCCTCCCTCTCCGCGATGAAGGCCTGGCGCACCAACGGCTTCTACGGCGCCGCCGCCGTCTACGTCGGCGGCGGGAACCGCGGCTGCTCCCAGCCCAACCTCACCGCCTCCACGGCCGCCTCCCTCGGCGCTCGGCATGAAGGCCGGCAGCCCGATCTACTTCCTCTGGTACGCGCTGTGGGCTGTGCGGGTCGTGCGGGGGAGGCGTCGGTGCCCGAAGTCCTGGTGAATCGTTGGTCGAATGGGTTGGCCAGAGCTTGCCGACTGCCTACCATCGATCACCGCAAGACTTTGTGCACCGTCGCACAATCTCCTCGGGAGGTTTCCTTGCACCGCCGCCGTCGCACCGCGCTCCTGCTCTCCGCCGTGATCGCCGCGGCGCCTTTGCTCACCGCCTGCGGAAACGACGCGCATCCCGGCGCGGCGGCCGTCGTCGGCGGCCAGCGGATCACCGTCGCCCAGCTGGAGAACCGGGTGGGCGAGGTGCGTGCGGCACAGCGCGCGGCCGTGTCGGACGACGCCCAGTACGCGCAGGTCATCGCCAAGTCGGGCACCCTCCCGCGCGACGTCCTGCACAACCTCGTCCTCGACCAGGTGCTGCACCGCGCCGCGCGGGACGCGGGCGTGACCGTCACCCGCAAGGAGCTCCAGAAGATGCGCTCCGAGCTGGAAGAGCAGGTCGGCGGCGCCAAGGCGCTGGAAACGGCGTGGCTCCAGCAGTACGGCATCGCCCCCGAGCGCCTCGACGAGAACCTCCGCCTCCAGCTCGAGGCCCAGAAACTCGCCGCCGCCCTCGGCACCGACACCGGCAAGCCGGCCTTCTGGAACGCCCTGGCCGAGGCGTCCAAGAAGCTCGACATCGACCTCAACCCGCGCTACGGCACCTGGGACGTCCAGAAGAGCAGCCGGGTCGACGCGAAGACGCCGTGGGTACGCGAGGTGACGGCGGCGGGGACGCCGCAGACGGCGTAACGGTACGGCGCGGCCGCCCGCCCCCTGTGGAAAACGGCGGGGCCGCCCGGCCTGTGGATAACTCAGGGGGTTGTGCGTGGCTTGGGTTACGTTCGGATCGTGAACGCAACCAGTCCCGAAGCCGCCCCCGGCCGCATCGTCCTGCTCACCACCAGCCACCGCGTTGCGCCCGGCCTGCTGTCCTGGCCGGCGTGGCAGGCGCTGCACGGCGCCGACCGCGTGCTGTGCGCGGACGGCGCGCATCCGCTGCTGCCGTATCTGCGTGAGGCCCGGATAGCGGTCGACGAGGCCGCCCCGACCGCCGAGGAACTGATCGACGCGTGCGCCGGCGGCCGCACGGTCGTGGTCGTGGCCACGGGTGAGGGCGAGCCGGCCCTGACGGACGGGCTGGCCCGCCTGGCGGGCAGCGGCCGCATCCAGATGCCGGAGCTGGAGCTGCTCCCCGCCTCCTACGACCTCCCGGGCGCCCGCCTCCTCGACCTCGTCCAGGTCATGGACCGCATCCGCGCCGAGTGCCCGTGGTCCTCCCAGCAGACCCACAAGGGCCTGGCCAAGTACGGCATCGAGGAGGCGTACGAACTCGTCGAGGCGATCGAGGACGGAGACCGCGACGAGCTCCGCGAGGAGCTGGGCGACGTACTGCTGCAGGTCGTCTTCCACGCGCGCATCGCCGAGGAGGACCCGGAGTCCCCCTTCTCCATCGACGACGTGGCCGGCGGCATCGTCACCAAGCTCATCCACCGCCACCCGCACGTCTTCGGCGACGAGACGGCGACGACCCCCGAGGAGGTCAAGGAGCACTGGCTGCGCACGAAGGCCGTCGAGAAGCAGCGGGAGTCGGTGACCGAGGGCATACCCCTGGGCCAGCCGGGCCTCGCCCTCGCGGCGAAGCTGGCGTCGCGGGTGCGTACGGCGGGGCTGGAGGTGCCGCTGCCGTCGGGGGAGGGCATCGGGTACGAGCTGCTCGCGATGGCGGTGCGGGCGGAGGCGGCCGGGGTGGATCCGGAGGCGGCCCTGCGGGTTGCCGCGCGGGCCTACCGGGATGCCGTGCGGGCTGCTGAGGGGGTGTCCCCTTAGTACCGTTGGCGCAACGGGTGGGTGCGAGGAGCGGGGGCCGGTGTGGCAACGGAGTTGGAGGAGCTGAGGGACGCGCTGATGCGCGCCATGATCGACTCGCGGGGCACATCGCAGCGGGTCCTGGATCCGCTGATGCGGTCGAGCATTCCAGGGGCGGTGGACCTCTGGATCCGGACAGCCGGAATCGCTTCCATGGACAGTGCGGACGCCCGCGACTGGGTCGGGTTGCTGTCGGTCCTGCGCAGAAACCATCCCCAGGAGTTCTCCGACCTCAAGGCGATCGCAGCCGAGCACGCCACCCCCGCACCCCCTCCGACCAGCACCGCTTCCGGCGTCACGGCCGGCGGGCCCCGTTCCGTAGTGGCGGACGGTGTCATGGGCGTCGCTTTGACCGGGGGCAACGACCCTGTGGTGATCGGTGGCATCACCCCCCACGTCGCCGGTGACCACATCGACTTCCGCGACTCCACGTTCCGCGACCGCGTCGTCGGCGTGCAGCACAACCACTACGGCACCGTTCCCGCCCCGGCGGAGTGGCGGCCGGTGGGTGATGTGGGGCCGAGGGAGTTCGGCGTACGCCCGACCCGGCCCGTGCCCGGGCTGCCCGACGTGCCGCCGTACGTCCCGCGCGACCGCGACGAGGACCTGCGCACCCAGCTCGCCGGCAACAGCCTCGTGCTGATCCTGGGCGAACCGTGCGTGGGCAAGTCGTACACCGCATGGCATGGCGTGCGGTCGTTGGAGGGGCACCGCCTGTACGCCCCGGACCCGGGCGAGGACCTACGGCCCCTGGCGGCCACGCTGAAGGGCAGCCCCGGCAAATACGTCGTGTGGCTGGACGAGCTGACCGGCCATCTCGGCGCGGGCGGCCTGGACCTGCGGCTCCTGGGGCGGATCAACGATCTTGGTGCCGTCGTGCTCGCGACGATGAGCCCCGACGAGTACTACCGGCGCCGGGCCGGGACCGCCCCCGGCGACCGGGTCGTCGCCGCGGCCCGCACCGTGGAGCTCGGGCGCGAGTGGAGTGAGGCGGAGCTGGCGCGGCTGGCGGCGCTCGACGATCGGCGTGCGTATCCGGCGTACATGTGGAGCGGCCGGGAGGGCGTGGCCTCGTACTTCGGCGTCGGACATCACCTGTTCGACGAGTGGCGTCGGGTGGGAACCCAACTGGAGCACCCGCGTGGGCAGTTACTCGTCCGGGCGGCCGTCGATCTGGCCCGGTGCGGGGTCACGGGAGCGGTCCCCGTCGAGCTGCTCAGGAGGGTCCAGGAGCTGTACAGGGTGGAGGAGCGGGAGTCGTTCGAGGATGCTCTCGCCTGGGCGACGGCGCCGATGTTCGGCGTTTCGGGGCTGCTCGTGGCGGGCGAGGAGGACGGCACCTGGCGGGCGTACGGGGCGCTTGTCTCGGAGGCGCTGAGGTCGGGTGGCGATCTGGAACCGGTGCCGGACGAGGTGTGGTGGACGCTGCTCGACGCGGCCCGGGAGCCGGGCGCTGCGCTGGACTTCGCCGCCGTCCTCGACGCGGCCCGCGCCGCGTTGCACGACCGCGTGGAGGCGGGGGACACCGCGGTGGCGCTCGGGTTCGCCCGGCGCACCGAGGGCGGTGAGCGTGAGGGGTGGCTGCGGCTGGCGGCGGAGGCGGGAGATCCGTGGGCAGCTGTGGAACTGGCGGAGATTCTGCGGGACCGGGGGGAGGAGGGCAGCGCGCTCCCGTACCTGGAGCGGGCGGCTGAGGCGGGCAGCGCGAAGGCCGCGGCGCGGCTGGGCAGCCTGTTGCGGGACCGGGCCGAGCACTGGCTGCGCACTGCGGCGGAAGCCGGTGAGGCGGCCGCGGCGCATGAGCTGGGCGACATGGTCGTGGGGGACGGGCGTGAGGACGAGGCGCTCCGCTGGTACCGCAGAGCCGCGGCTCTGGGCCGTCGTGAGGTTGCCGCCAGCCTGGGCACGATCCTCAGTACTTGGAGGGATCCCGAGGCGGAGATGTGGCTTCGTTACGGCACCGAATGGGGCGACCCCCGCTCTGCAGGTGAACTCGCCGTCTATCTCTCGTGGCAGGTCGGGCCCGACGACCCCGAGGTGGGCGCCCTTCTCCGGCAGGCTGCACTGAGTGGAGATCCATCCTCGTTGCGCAACCTCGGCAAGCTGTTGGAGCACGAGGGCCTGCTCGACGAGGCGATGAGGATCTATCGCCGGGCCCAGGAAGGCGGTGCCCTGGACGCCGAGCAGTGCATCGGAGACCTGCTGCGAAAGCAGGGCAAGCATGAGGAAGCCGAGGAATGGCTGCGCAAAGCCGCTGACGCGAACCCCACGGGAATCCCCGAAACCCTCGCTCCACCACCCCACCGCACTCCCACCCCGGCTCCGGATACCGTCAAGGAGTGACTGACCAGCCCACCCCCACCAGCACCACTCCCGCGGCCCCCGACCTCTTCAGCTGGGAGTTCGCCACCAACCCCTACCCCGCCTACGCCTGGCTCCGCGAACACGCCCCCGTGCACAGGACGCGCCTGCCCAGCGGCGTGGAGGCCTGGCTGGTCACCCGCTACACCGACGCCAAGCAGGCCCTCGCCGACGCCCGCCTCTCCAAGAACCCGGCCCACCACGACGAGCCCGCCCACGCCAAGGGCAAGACCGGCATCCCGGGTGAGCGCAAGGCCGAGTTGATGACGCACCTGCTGAACATCGACCCGCCCGATCACACCCGCCTGCGCAGGCTCGTCTCCAAGGCCTTCACCCCTCGCCGCGTCGCCGAGTTCGCTCCCCGGGTGCAGGAGCTCACGGACCACCTCATCGACCAGTTCGCGCAGAACGGCAGCGCCGACCTCATCCACGAGTTCGCCTTCCCGCTCCCCATCTACGCCATCTGCGACCTGCTCGGCGTCCCCCGCGAGGACCAGGACGACTTCCGGGACTGGGCGGGCATGATGATCCGGCATCAAGGCGGGCCCCGGGGCGGTGTCGCGCGGTCCGTGAAGAAGATGCGCGGCTATCTCGCCGACCTCATCCACCGCAAGCGCGAGGCACTCCCCGACACCCCCACCCCCGGCGAGGACCTCATCTCCGGCCTCATCCGCGCCTCCGACCACGGCGAGCACCTCACCGAGAACGAGGCCGCGGCGATGGCCTTCATCCTGCTGTTCGCCGGCTTCGAGACGACCGTCAACCTCATCGGCAACGGCACCTTCGCCCTGCTCACCCACCCCGAGCAGCGCGCCCGCCTGCAGACCTCCCTCACCCGCGGCGAAACCGCCCTCCTCGCCACCGGCATCGAGGAGCTCCTGCGTTACGACGGCCCCGTCGAACTCGCCACCTGGCGCTTCGCCACCGAACCCCTCACCATCGGCGGGCAGCACATCGCACTCGGCGATCCTGTCCTCGTCGTCCTGGCCGCCGCCGACCGTGACCCGGAGCGGTTCGCGGACCCCGACGTCCTCGACCTCGGCCGCCGCGACAACCAGCACCTCGGCTACGGCCACGGCATCCACTACTGCCTCGGCGCCCCGCTCGCCCGCCTGGAGGGCCAGACCGCCCTCGCCACGCTCCTCACCCGCCTGCCGGACCTGGAACTCGCGGTGGATCCAACCGAGTTGCGGTGGCGGGGCGGCCTCATCATGCGAGGACTGCGCACGCTGCCCGTCGAGTTCACGCCGGGCGCGAGCAATCGCAGTTCACACCCGTCCGGTTACTGACCGGAACGAAGCGCTGCATGTACCCCGTACAGCGCCTTCGCACACCTGAAGATGAGAGACCCTCAAGTCTGTGATCTTCACGTGATCTACGCGGCATTAACTTGTGACAAGTGATCGCCTGCCTATACGTTCACGGATCAGCGCGGCCCCCCGCATCACCCGGCTTCACCCGCCGCGCCGGTCCCTGCTGTCTCGCGAAAGGCCCCCTGCATGCTCTCCGGGAACGGTCGTCACCGTCGCCCCCGTCAGGCTCCGGCGCTCCTCGTCGCGGCCGGAGTGACCGGGTCCGCCATCGCCATCCCGCTCCTCGGCGCCACCGGCGCGAGTGCGGCCGAGGGCAACGTGTGGGACAAGGTGGCCGACTGCGAGACCGGCGGCTCCTGGAGCGCCGACGAGGGCAACGGGCGCTACGGCGGACTGCAACTGACCCAGGACGACTGGGAGAAGTACGGCGGCCTCGACTACGCCTCCAGCCCCGACCTGGCGAGCCGTTCCCAGCAGATCGCCGTGGCCCAGGACATCCTCGCCGACCAGGGTGTCGGCGCCTGGCGTACCTGCGGACTGCTCAGTGGGCTCACCAAGGAGTCCGGTTCGGTCGACCTCGACACCGGCGTCGACGAGGGCTCACCCTCCGAAGTGTCTGGATCGTCCGGATTGCTCGATTCGCTTAACTCGTCGAGTTCATCGAGTTCGTCGAGTTCATCGGACTCGTCGGATTCGGCGAACTCCTCCGGCGACTCCTCGGATTCCTCGAACCCGTCGAGCGGCTCTCCCGACGCTTCGTCCGATTCTTCCGACTCGTCCAAGAATTCCTCTCCTTCTTCCTCTTCGCACTCTTCGTCCTCTTCGGCGGACAACTCCTCGAAGTCCGATGCGCCCGCCGATGCGAGTGCCCCGCAGTCGCCCGACGGCTCGCCCGTGGAGACGCCCAAGAGCGACAATCTGGACAAATCAGAGCAAGGAGAGGGCTCCCGGAGCCTCGTCGACACCGGGGCCATCGACTCCGGGACAGTCGGCTCGGGACGTCATCGCGGACCCAGTGCCGACGAGAGCGGGGCGAGCGAAGCCGCCGCCAAGTCCTCCGGTCGCCATGCCTCGTACACCGTCCGCGCCGGCGACACTCTCGCCTCCATCGCCGACTCCCTTGGCCTCGACGGCGGATGGTCCGCGCTGTACGACGCGAACAAGCAGGCCATCGGTACTGACGCGAACCACATCTTCCCCGGTCAGACCCTGGAAGTCCCCACCAAATAGGGGGCGAACAGGGCGAAAAACAGCGACAGTTCGCGTCATGGTTCGCGCTGAATGTCCGTTTTGAATGTACTGAGAGATAGATCTCAGAAGCCCTGATCGTCTTTGAAATTCCGCGAATCGCGTGGCTACGGTCATGACCGCTCGTCACCACGAGCCCCGGCTGCCGCAACGCCGAATCCTGCCAGCGGCCGTACGGGAACAGTCGTCGCGTAAAGCGCCGTAGGCAGGAGCGGGGGACCCAAGGTAAGTGCCGGGTCCGGCAGTTGAGGCCCTTCGGGGCCGCACGGCCGGAGTCGGCTTGGGGTGAAGCCGCGCAACGCGAGCCGAAAGGCGAACGTGCGCGGCCGGGCAACTCAACCGGCCCGAACCCGACAGCTCACCTCGCAGGCGTCGGTGAGGGGATCTCTCCATGCTGTTTTCCAGCAAGGGCAAGCACCGTCGTCCGTCCAAGGCCGCTCGCGCCATAGCCGTCGTCGGCGTCACCGGCGCCGCCGCCGTCGCCGCCCCGCTGATGGCGGCCGGCAGCGCCTCCGCCGCCACCGCCTCCGAGTGGGACGCCGTCGCCCAGTGCGAGTCCGGCGGCAACTGGTCGATCAACACCGGCAACGGCTACTACGGCGGTCTGCAGTTCTCGGCCTCCACCTGGGCCGCGTACGGCGGCACGGCGTACGCCTCCACCGCCGACCAGGCCAGCAAGGGCCAGCAGATCGAGATCGCCGAGAAGGTCCTCGCCAGCCAGGGCAAGGGTGCCTGGCCGAACTGCGGCACCGGCCTGTCGAGCGCCGCGTACAGCGGCTCCGGCTCCTCGTCGAGCGGTTCCTCGCAGAGCAGCGAGAGCACCACCCGCTCCACCGAGCAGCAGTCGGCCTCCCGCTCCAGCGAGCGTCCCGCCGCCAAGAAGAGCACCAAGACCGTCACCACCCCGACCGGCAAGAAGGTCAAGAAGGGCGACGGCGAGTACAAGGTCGTCAAGGGCGACACCCTCAGCTCGATCGCCGCGGAGCACGACGTCAAGGGCGGCTGGGAGAAGCTCTTCCAGCTGAACAAGGACATCGTCGAGGACGCGAACCTGATCTACCCGGGCCAGCAGCTGCACCTGAAGTAATACGGACAGCTGAACCACAGCGCCCTCACATGCGTGGACCTCATAGTGAAGTCCTCGTGAGGGTCACCCCCGTCCCCCACGGGCTCCCCGCTCCGGTGCGTCTTCCCCCGTACGCACCGGGGCGGGGCTTTTTCTTTCCCTGAATGCCACCCGCCCTTTGTTCCGGCGGGGAACAATGGGTACGGTTCGCTTCTGTCCACGGGACGGTCGGTCGGCTGCCGATGTCCCCGAGGCGGTTAGGCTCTAGTCGCAAGGCTCACAGCCCCGCACCAACAGCGTCACATCCACGAAGGAGATGCTCGTGCCGTCCATCGACGTCGTCGTAGCCCGGGAAATCCTCGACTCGCGAGGCAACCCCACCGTCGAGGTCGAGGTCGGCCTCGACGACGGCAGCACGGGTCGTGCCGCCGTTCCGTCCGGCGCCTCCACCGGCGCCTTCGAGGCCATCGAGCTTCGCGACGGCGACCAGAACCGCTACCTCGGCAAGGGTGTCGAGAAGGCCGTCCTCGCCGTCATCGAGCAGATCGGCCCGGAGCTCGTCGGCTACGACGCCACCGAGCAGCGCCTGATCGACCAGGCGATGTTCGACCTGGACGCCACCGACAACAAGGGTTCCCTCGGCGCCAACGCCATCCTCGGCGTCTCGCTCGCCGTCGCCCACGCCGCCTCCGAGGCCAGCGACCTCCCGCTCTTCCGCTACCTGGGCGGCCCGAACGCGCACCTGCTGCCGGTGCCGATGATGAACATCCTGAACGGCGGCTCGCACGCCGACTCCAACGTGGACATCCAGGAGTTCATGATCGCCCCGATCGGCGCGGAGACCTTCTCCGAGGCCCTGCGCTGGGGCACCGAGGTCTACCACACCCTCAAGAAGGTGCTGAAGGGCCGCGGCCTGTCCACCGGCCTCGGCGACGAGGGCGGCTTCGCCCCGAACCTCGGCTCCAACCGCGAGGCCCTCGACCTCATCCTCGAGGCCATCAAGGAGGCCGGCTACACCCCCGGCGAGCAGATCGCCCTCGCGCTCGACGTCGCCGCGTCCGAGTTCTACAAGGACGGCTCCTACCTCTTCGAGGGCAAGGCGCGCTCCGCCGCCGAGATGACCGACTACTACGCCGAGCTGGTCGAGGCGTACCCGCTGGTCTCCATCGAGGACCCGCTGTTCGAGGACGACTGGGACGGCTGGAAGACCATCACCGACAAGCTCGGTGACAAGGTCCAGCTCGTCGGCGACGACCTGTTCGTCACCAACCCCGAGCGCCTGGCCCGCGGCATCGACGAGGGCGCGGCCAACGCCCTGCTGGTGAAGGTGAACCAGATCGGCTCGCTCACCGAGACCCTGGACGCCGTCGAGCTCGCCCAGCGCAGCGGCTTCAAGTGCATGATGTCCCACCGCTCCGGCGAGACCGAGGACGTCACCATCGCCGACCTGGCCGTCGCCACCAACTGCGGCCAGATCAAGACCGGCGCCCCGGCCCGCTCCGAGCGCGTCGCCAAGTACAACCAGCTGCTGCGCATCGAGGAGATCCTCGACGACGCCGCGGTGTACGCCGGCCGTAGCGCGTTCCCGCGCTTCAAGGGCTGAGCCCCGGCTGACCCCAACCTGGGGTGAGCCTTAGCCAGTCGTACGTACGTCCCCGTACTCGGTCCCGTACCGTGTGCGGGGACGTACGCGTGTGAAACGGGAGGCGGGACATGGCCGTGAAGGACCGGGACCGGTTCTCCACCGCGACCAGGATCCGGTTGCTCGGAGAGCAGACGGCGGCCCGCGTCTACCGCTCCCAGACCAAGCGGCAGGCCCGGCGCTCCAGGCTCACCGGACGCGCCGCGCTGCTCGCGCTGGTCGTCTGCTCCCTGGTCGTGGCGCTCGCCTACCCCATAAGGCAGTACGTCTCCCAGCGTGCCGACATCGCCGACATGCAGCGGGAGAAGGAAGAGGCCGCCGAGCGGGTCGAGCGGCTGCGCGACATCAAGGCGCGCTGGCAGGACGACGCGTACGCGGAGCAGCAGATCCGGCTGCGGCTGCACTATGTGATGCCCGGGGAGACCGGTTACATCGTGATCGACCCGGACGCGGCCAAGCAGTCTCGGACCGAACTGGGCGCGGCCGACCGGCCCTGGTACACGAACATCTGGGACGGGGTCGACAAGGCCGACGCCTCCGACCAGTGAACCGATCGCCGGGCCCGATCCACGGATCGCCGACGAGAACCGATAGAAAGACAGGCATGGAAACGCCCCCGCCGCCCACCCCGCGCACCGAGCCCACCGACGCGGATGTCGAGGCCTTCAAGCAGCAGCTCGGACGTCCGCCGCGCGGGCTGCGCGCGATCGCGCACCGGTGCCCCTGCGGGCAGCCGGACGTGGTCGAGACGGCTCCCCGGCTGCCCGACGGCACGCCCTTCCCGACGCTGTACTACCTGACGTGCCCCAAGGCGTCGTCGGCGATCGGCACGCTGGAGGCGAACGGCGTGATGAAGGAGATGACGGCGCGGCTGGAGAGCGACCCGGAGCTGGCCGCCGCCTACCGTGCCGCGCACGAGGACTACATCCGGCGCCGCGACGAGATCGAGGAGCTGAAGGGCTTCCCGAGCGCGGGCGGTATGCCGGATCGGGTGAAGTGCCTGCATGTGCTGGTCGCGCACTCGTTGGCGGCCGGGCCCGGTGTCAATCCGCTGGGGGACGAGGCGATCGCGATGTTGCCCGAGTGGTGGGCGAAGGGGCCGTGCGTGGTCTCCGCCGAGTGATCTCGCCCCCGCCGCCCCTACCCGTCCAGTCCTGAAGGGGCTGCCGCCCCTTCGACCCCGCCAGGGGGCTGCCGCCCCTTGGACCCCCGCTTCGGCCCGAACGGCCTCGTCCTCAAACTCCCCCAGAGGGGGCACCCCCGGACGGGCTGAGAATGTCCCGCACATCGAAAGGCACCCCCATGACCCGCGTCGCCGCCATCGACTGCGGTACCAACTCCATCCGGCTTCTCGTCGCCGATGTGGACCCCGCCACCGGTGAACTCGTCGACCTGGACCGCCGTATGACCATCGTGCGGCTCGGACAGGGCGTCGACCGGACCGGCCGGCTCGCCCCCGAGGCGTTGGAGCGCACCTTCGCCGCCTGCCGTGAGTACGCGGCGATCATCAAGGAGCACGGCGCCGAGCGGCTGCGCTTCGTCGCCACGTCCGCCTCCCGGGACGCCGAGAACCGGGACGAGTTCGTGCGCGGGGTCATGGACATCCTGGGGGTCGAGCCCGAGGTCATCTCCGGGGACCAGGAGGCCGAGTTCTCCTTCACGGGCGCGACGAAGGAGCTGGCGGAGCACGATCACCTCCCCAAGCCCTATCTGGTGGTGGACATCGGCGGCGGGTCGACCGAGTTCGTCGTCGGCGAGGAGCACGTGCGCGCGGCACGCTCCGTGGACGTCGGCTGTGTGCGGATGACCGAGCGTCACCTGGTCCGCGACGGCGTCGTCTGCGACCCGCCGTCCGCGGAGCAGATCGCGGCGATGCGGGCCGACATCGAGGCGGCCCTCGACCTCGCCGAGGAGACAGTGCCATTGCGCGAGGCGCGCACGCTGGTGGGGCTGGCCGGTTCGGTCACCACGGTGTCGGCGATCGCCCAGGAGCTGCCCGAGTACGACTCGGCCCGCATCCACCACTCCCGGATCACCCACGATCGGGTCCGGGAGATCACCGACTGGCTGCTGCGCTCCACCCACGCCGAGCGCGCGGCCGTACCGTCCATGCATCCGGGGCGGGTTGACGTCATCGCGGCGGGCGCTCTGGTGCTGCTCGCGATCATGGAACGGATCGGTGCGCAGGAGGTCGTCGTCAGCGAGCACGACATCCTCGACGGCATCGCCTTCAAGGTGGCGGAAGCCGCGGAAGAGCAAGGACACGGCGGCTGATCTGCGGCGGCGACGCAAAACGGCCCCGGTACCTCGTGGTGAGGAACCGGGGCCGTCGTCTTGGCCCGTGCGGGCTGTCCGTCAATTGCAGAGAAGGACCAGGAGGCCGCTGCACGACCCGCCGTCGTGGTCGCCGTGGCCGTGGTGGTCGTGGTGGTGGTGATGGTGGTGGCCGTGGCCGCCGTCCGCGGCCCTTGTGACGACGTGTGAGGTGGCCGGTGCTGCCGCAGCGGATGCGGCGGTTGCCGCCCCCACCGCGAGAGCGATGCCCAGAGCCGCGCCGACCGAGACTATTCGCGAGGTGGCCCGCTTGAGGGCCTTCTGTGAGGTGATCATGGCTGCACGCTATGCACACTTCTGTCCAAGCGCGCGCGGAATGCGGCTGACGGGTGAACGGTGATCCAGGCCGCCGCAGGAGGGTGGTCCGGGTCTCGTTTGCTACTGGACGGTAGCCGTCGACTGAGCAGGTCGGCTAGCGTATGAGCGCTCCCGAGGGGGCCTTCCGAGCCCTTCGGGAACCCTCCGGAGGCACCCGCCGAAGAAACTTCGTGAAGTTCTTCACAAGGAATTCTGCCCTGTCGGGGCACAGATCGGTGGCGGTTGACCCGTCCGAGGGGTGAACAGGGCCTTGAACGTGTTCAGATGGACGGTGTAAGGGTGCTCCGGGAGGTTCTCGCCGGAGGGTGTTCCGACCCGCTCACAGGGGGCCCGGCGGCCCAGAGAGGCAGCTCACGCGGCATTGACAACGGGGTGTAGCGCACCCGGGTTCCCGATCGTGACCATGACCTGCGTCACGCGGGCCGGGGAGTGTAGCACAGGGCCTGCAAGAGCTTGTGAAGGGGCGCACGAGCGACCCCCCTGAGGCGGGTGGATACTCGATGGCATGAGCACCACGGAGCGTCCCAGGATCCTCGTAGTAGGCGGTGGGTACGTAGGCCTGTACGCAGCTCGGCGCATCCTCAAGAAGATGCGCTACGGCGAGGCGACCGTCACGGTCGTCGACCCCCGGTCGTACATGACCTACCAGCCCTTCCTCCCCGAAACCGCCGCCGGCAGCATCTCCCCGCGCCACGTCGTTGTCCCGCTGCGACGCGTGCTGCCCAAGGCGGAGGTTCTCACCGGCCGGGTCACCACCATCGACCAGGACCGCAAGGTCGCCACGATCGCCCCGCTGGTGGGCGAGGCGTACGAGCTGCCTTTCGACTACCTGGTCATCGCGATGGGCGCGGTCTCCCGCACCTTCCCGATCCCCGGCCTCGCCGAGCAGGGCATCGGTATGAAGGGCATCGAGGAGGCCATCGGCCTGCGCAACCACGTCCTCGAGCAGCTCGACAAGGCCGACTCCACGACCGACGAGGAGATCCGCCGCAAGGCGCTCACCTTCGTCTTCATCGGCGGTGGCTTCGCGGGTGCGGAGACCATCGGCGAGGTCGAGGACATGGCCCGCGACGCGGCCAAGTACTACACCAGCGTCTCCCGCGAGGACATGCGGTTCGTCCTCGTCGACGCCGCCGACAAGATCCTCCCCGAGGTCGGCCCCAAGCTCGGCCAGTACGGCAAGGAGCACCTGGAGGCCCGCGGGGTCGAGGTCTACCTCTCCACCTCCATGGACTCCTGCGTCGACGGCCACGTCGTGCTGAAGAACGGGCTCGAGGTCGACTCCAACACGATCGTGTGGACGGCCGGCGTCAAGCCGAACCCGGCCCTCGCCCGCTTCGGTCTGCCGCTCGGCCCCCGCGGTCACGTCGACTGCGAGACGACGCTCCAGGTCAAGGGCACGGACTACATCTGGGCCGCGGGCGACAACGCCCAGGTCCCGGACCTCGTCGGCCGCAAGGCGGGCAACGACAACGCCTGGTGCCCGCCGAACGCCCAGCACGCGCTGCGTCAGGCGCGCGTCCTCGGCGACAACGTGATCTCCGGTATGCGGGGCTTCCCGCAGAAGGACTACTCGCACGCCAACAAGGGCGCGGTGGCGGGCCTCGGCCTCCACAAGGGCGTGGCGATGATCGTCATGGGCAAGATGAAGATCAAGCTCAAGGGCCGTCTCGCCTGGTACATGCACCGTGGCTACCACGGCATGGCCATGCCGACCTGGAACCGCAAGGTCCGCGTCTTCGCCG
Organism: Streptomyces sp. T12; assembly: GCF_028736035.1. Taxonomy (NCBI): domain Bacteria; kingdom Bacillati; phylum Actinomycetota; class Actinomycetes; order Kitasatosporales; family Streptomycetaceae; genus Streptomyces; species Streptomyces sp. T12. The sequence continues at coordinate 4,194,237 of NZ_CP117866.1, read as the reverse complement.
ACTGGACCCTCGCCATGTTCCTCAAGCGCGAGGTCGTCTCCCTCGGCGCGATGGAGCACCCGCGCGAGGAGTTCTACGAGGCCGCCAAGCCGGCCCCGGTCGCTGCCGCGAGCAAGGCCGGCAAGGGCGAGAAGGCCAAGGCCTCCTGACCCCTTCCGGTCGCTGAACCAACCGAAGGACCTCCCGCCATCCGTGGTGCGGGAGGTCCTTCGGCGTTCGTCCCTCCGGGACGGTTGTTTGCCCAGCTGTAACGCGCGTGGGGGACTGCGCACGGGGCTCCCAGGTGTTTACGTGGTGTTGGACATTCCGGGATCCGATCACGGAGGTGTGCGCCATGGCAGACGCCGCTGTGCGGCTGAAGAGCCTTCTCGAACAGTTGCTGGGAGTCCCGCTCCCGGTGCGCATCCGCGCCTGGGACGGTTCGCAGGCGGGTCCGCCTGGCGCGCCGACCCTCGTCGTACGCAACCGCCGTGCCGTACGGCGGCTGTTGTGGAAGCCCGGCGAGTTGGGGCTCGCCCGGGCCTGGGTCGCCGGGGACCTGGACATCGAGGGGGATCTGTACACCGCCCTCGACCTGCTCGCCGGCCTGGTGTGGGAGCGGGGAGAGGACACCCGGAGCCTGGCTCAGGCGCTGCGGGATCCCGAAGTGCGCGCCGCCGTACGGGGACTCGTCCGGCTCGGCGGCCTTCCGCTGCCGCCCGCGCCGCCGCCGGAGGAGGTGCGTCGGGTCCGCGGCCATCTGCACACCAAGCGCACCGACAGACGCGCCATCAGCCACCACTACGACGTCGGCAACGACTTCTACGAGATCGTCCTCGGGCCGTCCATGGTGTACTCCTGCGCCTACTGGTCGGCCCCGCCCCCGGACAGCACCCTCGAAGCCGCCCAGCACGACAAGCTCGACCTCATCTGCCGCAAGCTCGCCCTCGGGCCCGGCCGGCGGCTGCTCGACGTCGGCTGCGGCTGGGGCTCCTTGGCCGTGCACGCCGCCCGTGAGTACGGCGTGCGCGTCGTCGGCGTCACCCTCTCCCAGGAGCAGGCGGCGTACGCCCGCAAGCGCGTCGCCGACGAGGGGCTCACCGACAAGGTCGAGATCCGCGTACAGGACTACCGGGACGTCGAAGACGGGCCGTACGACGCCATCTCCTCCATCGGCATGGCCGAGCACGTCGGCGCCGAGCGCTATCTGGAGTACGCCGATGTGCTGTACCGGCTCCTGAAGCCCGGTGGGCGGCTGCTCAACCACCAGATCGGGCGGCGGCCGCAGCGCGACGAATCCACCTACCAGGTCGACGAGTTCATCGACTCCTACGTCTTCCCCGACGGCGAGCTCCAGCCCATCGGCGTCACCGTCGCCCAGCTGGAGCGGGCCGGCTTCGAGGTGCGCGACGTGGAGTCGATCCGGGAGCACTACGCCCTGACCCTGCGCCGCTGGGTCGCCAACCTGGAGGCCGACTGGGCTCGGGCCGTCAAGCTCACCAGCCCGGGACGCGCCCGCGTCTGGCAGCTGTACATGGCCGCCTGCGCACTCGCCTTCGAGCGCAACCGCATCGGGGTCAACCAGGTGCTGGCGGTGAAGACACCGGAACGGGGCGCTTCCGGGATGCCGCTGCGGGCCCGCAAGTGGAGTGAGCCCGAGCGCCGTTGACCCGGACGCAGGCGGAAGGGCCGGGCTCCCCCGTCGTGGGGAAGCCCGGCCCTTCGGTGTGCCGGGGCCTGGTCACTCGGCCTTGATCGCGTTCAGCATGTTCAGCTTCGCGGCGTTGCGGGCCGGCCACAGCGCGGCCAGGACGCCCACCAGACCGGCCAGCACCAGGAAGATCCCGATCCGGTCCCAGGGCAGGACCAGCGCGTAGCCCGGGATCTGGTCCGCGAAGGTCTCGCCGATCGCCCAGCCGAGGAACGAGCCGAGACCGATGCCGACCACCGCGCCGAACACCGAGATGACCACGGCCTCCAGCCGGACCATCCGCTTCACCCGGCGCCGGTCGAGACCGATCGCGCGCAGCATGCCGATCTCCTGCTGCCGTTCGAAGACCGACATCGCGAGGGTGTTGACGACGCCCAGCACCGCGATGATCAGGGCCATCGCCAGCAGGCCGTACATGATGTTCAGCAGGGTGTTGATGACGCCGCCGAACTCGTTGCGGATGTCCTGCCGGTCCATGACCGTGATCGCGGGGTTGTCGCCCAGCGCGTCGACGAGGACCTTCTCGTTCGCCGAGGACTCGCCGCCGTCCACCTTCACGAAGATCTGCTGGATGTACGGCTGCACCTCGTGCGGGTTCACGACCTTCGTGTCGACGAGGACCGGGGAGAGGAACTCGCTGTCCTTGAAGACGGCGCCGACCGTCAGCGTGCCCTTCTTCTCGTCGTCGAAGGTGACGGGGAGGCTGTCGCCGGGCTTCCAGCCCTTGCTCTTGGCCGTCTTCTCGGCGACCGCGATCTGGCCCTTGGCGAGCGAATCGATGGTGCCGCTGACGACGTCGACGTTCAGGACCTGCTCGATGTCGCCCGGCGTGACTGCCGAAGCGGACACGAAGTCCTCGTCACCGAGGTGGAAGTAGGCGCTCTGCTGCGGCGAGACCGCCGAGACACCCTTGGCCTTGCGCAGCGCCGTCAGCGCGGACTGGTCGAGGTCGCCGCCGTTCGCCATCGAGACCATGTAGTCGGCCTTGATGTTGTCCGTGGTCATCTTGTCGATGGCCGTGCCGACCGTGACACCGAGCACCGAAAGGCCGGTCACCAGCGTCAGCCCGATCGCCAGCGCCGAGGCGGTGGCGCCGGTACGGCGCGGATTGCGGACCGCGTTCTGGCCGGCCAGCTTGCCGGCCACCCCGAAGGGGCCGACGAGCAGCGGACGGACGAGCGCGATCACGGGCCGGGACAGCAGCGGGATCAGGATGATCACACCGACCAGGGCGAAGAACGCGCCCGCCGCGATGTACATCCGGCCGTTGTCGCCGCCGGACGAGGCACCCAGCACGATCCCGCCCGCGCCGAGGGCGGTGATGGCCGCACCGATGGAGTTGCGCACCACCAGCGACTTGGTGGTCGCCACCGCGTGGACGCTGCTCATGGCCGCCACCGGCGGGATCTTCGCGGCCCGGCGCCCGGGCAGCCAGGCGGCGAACATCGTGATCAGCACACCCACGCCGAGCGCGGCGAGCACCGGCGTGACGGACACGATCAGCGGACCGCCCGGAATCTTCATGCCGAACGCGGCCATCCCGGACCGCAGACCGACCGCAAGGCCGATGCCGAGGACGAAGCCGATCACCGAGGCGACCAGGCCCACCACCGCGGCCTCGGCGAGCACCGAGCGGGTGATCTGCTTGCGCGAGGCGCCGACGGCCCGCATCAGCGCGATCTCCTTCGTGCGCTGGGCGACCAGCATCGTGAAGGTGTTGGAGATCAGGAAGACCCCGACGAACAGCGCGATGCCCGCGAAGCCGAGCAGGACCTGCTTGAGCGAGCCCAGACCCTGCTCGATCTGCTCGGCCTGCTCGTCCGCGAGCGCCTGGCCGGTCTTGGCCTCGGCGCTGTCCGGCAGCAACGGCTTGACCGCGTCCAGGATCTTCGCGTCGGACGCGCCGGGGGCGGCGGTGACGGTGGCGCTCTCGAAGTAGCCGGGCTTGAGGTACTGCTTCTGGGCGACCGCGGTGTCGAAGAGGACGAGGCTGCCGCCGGCGTTCACGGCGCCGTCCTCGGTGGTGAACACGCCGCTGAGGGTGTACTCCTTCACCGGCCCGTTGGTCGCGACCCGGACCCGGTCGCCGACCTGGTACTCGCCCTTGGCCGCGGAGTCCTTGTCCAGGGCGATCTGATCGTCCTTCACCGGGCCTGAGCCGTCGGTGAACGTGTAGGCGGCGTCCTTGCCGTCCTTGCCGGGGGCGAAGTTGGAGCCCTTGTTGGACCAGCCGACGCCGATCAGCTTCCCGTCGGGGTCGGCGACCCCGGCGAAGCCGTCGACGCGACCGTACGCGGCGTCGACGCCGTCCACCGCGGCGATCTTGTCGAGGGTCTTGCGGGAGAGACCGGGCTCTTCCTTGGCGTCGTCCGCGTTCGCGTACGAGGTGATGGCGACGGCGACGTTGTCGTAGCTCTTCGCCGACTGGTTGCGGAAGGCGTTGGAGAGGGTGTCGGCGAAGACCAGGGTGCCGGAGACGAACGCGACGCCGAGCATCACGGCGAGCACGGTCATCAGGAGCCGGGCCTTGTGCGCGAGTACGTTGCGCAGGGCGGTGCGGAACATCAGCTGGTGCGGCCCTTCGCGTCGAACTGCTTCATGAAGTCCAGGACCGTGTCAGCCGTCGGTCGGTACATCTCGTCGACGATCCGGCCGTCCGCGAGGAACACCACGCGGTCCGCGTACGCCGCCGCCACCGGGTCGTGGGTCACCATCACCACCGTCTGCCCCAACTCCCGTACGGAGTTGCGCAGGAAGCCGAGCACCTCGGCGCCGGAGCGCGAGTCGAGGTTTCCGGTCGGCTCGTCGCCGAAGATGATCTCGGGCTTGGAGGCGAGTGCGCGGGCGACGGCGACGCGCTGCTGCTGGCCGCCGGAGAGCTGGGCGGGGCGGTGGCTGAGGCGATCGGCCAGGCCCACCATCCGGATGACCGAATCCAGCCACTGCTTGTCAGCCTTGCGGCCCGCGATGTCCATCGGGAGGGTGATGTTCTCCAGGGCCGTCAACGTCGGCAGCAGGTTGAACGCCTGGAAGATGAATCCGATCTTGTCCCGGCGCAGCTTGGTCAGCTGCTTGTCCTTCAGGGAGCCCAGCTCGGTGTCGCCGATGCGCACCGACCCGGACGAGAAGGTGTCCAGCCCGGCCACGCAGTGCATCAGCGTGGACTTGCCGGAGCCCGACGGGCCCATGATCGCGGTGAACTCGGCCTGCCGGAACTCGGCGGTGACCCGGTCCAGGGCGACCACCTGGGTCTCGCCCTGTCCGTAGATCTTCGACAGATCCGTGGCACGCGCGGCCACGCTGGTGGCCCGGTCGGCGATGGATGCGGTGGTCACGAGAAGGCGCTCCTGAGGGACGACGGTGTGTTCGGGGACTTCATCCATCGTCCTGGCTGACTGGCGCCGTGTAGTCAGTCGCTGTTCCGGTTCCGAAGACAGACTCCGGAGGGACCGGGCACCGTCGCGTCATACCTGAGGATGACGAGGGACCCTGACGGGTGTTCGCGTCGAGAACAGGTGGAGCGTCCTCGTTTGGACGGTGAAATTCCGTCATTCCGTATGCGCCGCCGAGCGCCGCACGTAAGGCTATTGGCAAGTGCGGATGGCGTGTTCCATGGGCTGATGCACCCTCAGGCATCAATAAAATAAGACAACATCGGTCCGCCCGCCCGCTGTTCGGGGGAGGTACCCCGATAGGCTCGGAACCTCGATGCGGAGCCCATGGCCTGCCCAGATGGTGGAATGCAGACACGGCGAGCTTAAACCTCGCTGCCCCTTCGCGGGCGTGCCGGTTCAAGTCCGGCTCTGGGCACTTCCGAGTCTCTCCTTCCCTTCAAGAGTTCGCGCGCAACCGTTGACAGGGGGCGCGCGCGGCCGGAGACTCCCGTCAGGAAGTGGTGAATAAAACTTCACTACACGAACTCACCGCGCGAACAATGACGAGCAGTGACGAACAGCGAAGGGAAGCGACCGATGCGCACCACCGTCGGCATCATCGGAGCGGGCCCCGCCGGCCTCCTCCTCGCCCGGCTGCTCCACAACGCAGGCATCGACTCGGTCGTCCTGGAGAGCCGCGACCGCGCCTACGTCGAGCACCGCCAGCGCGCCGGAATCCTGGAGCAGGGCACGGTGGACGTGCTGCGCGCGGCCGGCGCCGCGGAGCGCATGGACCGCGAGGGCCTGCGCCACGACGGCATCGAGCTCCGCTTCGACAAGCAGCGCCACCGCGTCGACTTCCCCGCCCTCACCGGCGGCCGGTCCGTGATGGTCTACGCCCAGACCGAGGTCTGCAAGGACCTCATCGCCCTCCAGCTCAAGGAGGGCGGCCCGCTGCTCTTCGAGGCGGAGGCCCTCGCGGTCGAGGGCGCGGACACCGACAGCCCGCGCGTGCGCTTCCGGTACGAGGGGAGCGAGGACGTCCTCGAATGCGACTACGTCGTCGGCTGCGACGGCTTCTGGGGCGTGTCCCGCAAGGCGGTCCCCGCCGAGCTCACCCGCGTCTTCGAGCGGACGTACCCCTTCGGCTGGCTCGGCATCCTCGCCGACGTACCGCCCTCCCACGACGAACTCGTCTACGCCCGCCACGACCGCGGCTTCGCCCTGCTGTCCATGCGCTCCCCGTCCGTCTCCCGCCTCTACCTCCAGGTACCCGAGGGCACGGACGCCGAGGCGTGGAGCGACGACGCGATCTGGGCCGAGCTGGAGCGCCGCTTCGAGACCGCCGACGACTGGCGCCTGGAGCGCGGACCCGTCACCCAGAAGTCGGTCACGCCCATGCGGTCCTACGTCCACGAGCCCATGCGCCACGGCCGTCTCTTCCTCGCCGGCGACGCGGCGCACATCGTGCCGCCGACGGGCGCGAAGGGCCTGAACCTGGCCGTCGGAGACGTCGTCACCTTCGCGAGGGCGCTGACGCACGAGCGGGAGACCGGTTCGGCGGAGCTCCTCGACGCCTACTCCGAGACCTGCCTGCGCCGCGTCTGGCAGGCCGAGCGGTTCTCGTACGACATGACGACGCTGCTGCACCGCGCCCCCGACGCCACGCCCTTCGAGGACCGGCTCCAGCTGGCGCGGCTGGAGCGGATCGCGGGGTCCAGGGCGGCCGAGGCGGATCTGGCCGAGGGATACACGGGGTTCCCGTTCGGGTGATCGAACCTGTGGGGCGGGGGAGTGATCTCCGGATCTCCGGCCGGTTCCGGCCACGTACCAGGTTCGTCATGAATGAGCCCCTCCGTGGCTGGGAATCACCCGGCCGCGTAGCGTGTTGCGCAGCACGACGAGGGAAAGATCCTCCCCAAGCACTAGGGTCAATCCTTTGCCTACCTATTACTCTTGAGCCAAGGCCACGCCTGGTGGCCATGGAGGAGTGAAATGAGGAGCAGCAACCCGGTCTTCTCGCGACGGGGGTTCAGCCGCGACAACGGCTACGCGGGCTTCAACACCGCGCCGCAGGCCGGGGGCGCCGCTGTCGGCACGCAGGGCAACCCGTACGCCCAGCCGCAGGCCGGCAACCCGTACGCGCAGAACCCTTACGCCCAGAACCCGTACGCCCAGCAGGACCTGCAGCACGGCGCACCGCCGCAGGCCCCGGCCACCACCGGCCGGATGACGATGGACGACGTCATCCTGCGCACCGGCACCACGCTCGGCGTCCTGATCGTCACGGCCGCGCTCGCCTGGGCGCTGCTGCCCGTCGACGACGCGAACATCAGCCGGTCCTACGGCATCGGCATCGGCGCCGCGCTGATCGGCATGGTCCTGGCGTTCGTCCAGTCCTTCAAGCGCAAGGCCTCGCCCGCGCTGATCCTGACGTACGCCGCGTTCGAGGGCGTGTTCCTCGGCGTGATCTCCAGCATCGTCGACAACCGCATCGCCAGCGGTGCGGCCATGCAGGCGGTGCTCGGCACGATGGCGGTCTTCGCCGCGGTGCTGGTGGCCTACAAGGCCGGCTGGATCCGCGTCAACCGCCGCTTCGTCGGCTTCGTGATGGCGGCCGCGCTCGGCTTCATCCTGCTGATGGCGGTCAACCTGCTGTTCGCCGTCTTCGGCGGCGGTGACGGCCTCGGCTTCCGCAGCGGCCCGCTCGGCATCCTCTTCGGTGTCGTCGGTATCCTGCTCGGCGCCTGCTTCCTCGCCCTGGACTTCAAGCAGGTCGAGGACGGCCTCGCCTACGGCGCGCCGCGCGAGGAGGCCTGGCTGGCGGCCTTCGGCCTCACGCTGACGCTGGTGTGGATCTACATGGAGTTCCTGAGGATCATCGCGATCCTCAACAGCAGCGACTAGCAGCGCCGGTCTGCGACGGCCGTTGCAGCAAAGGGCCCCGGGTTCGTACCCGGGGCCCTTCGTCGTCTGTGCGCGCCTAGAGGAATTTGCGCGCCGCCCTCCTCAGGTCGTACTCGTGGACGATCGCCTTCGCGTGGCCGTACGCGAGGTCGTATTCGTGGCGAAGCCAGCTGACCTTCTCTTCGAAGCGGAAGAGAGCCGGTCCTTCTTCTACGGTGCGGAGCCAGTCGGAGACTTCACGACCGGTGCAGTGGGGGATGCGGGCGAGCATGTTGCGGTGGGTCTCCTCGGAGAGGACGTGGGACATCGGCGCCTCCGGACGCAAAGGGGATGTAAGCCGGTCCTTCAGGTCACCGTGCCTGAGCGTTCGCCCGTTGGCAACAGTCGTGGTGCGACGCGTAGGTTTGTGGGGTGGTTGATACGACGCCCTTGACTCGTGCCGTTGATCACTTCGCCGACCGCTTGCGGGCCGCGCCCCAGAGTCGGCTGCAGAGAGGCGCCGCCGGCGAAGCGTTGCGGCTGGCCAGGGAGTTGGCTCGGTGGGCACAGGTTCTGGAGGTGCCCGGGGTGGAGCCTCGGGAGATGCCGGACGCCGGGATGTTCGCCGCGGCCGACCAAATCACCGTGGCCGTGCACGACTTGACCCTCGTACTCACGAACGAGGGTGAGGTCGAGGACGCGCTGAGGCTGGTGGAGGAGGCGCAGAAGCGGGCGGGAGTGTAACCCCCACAGGGATGTCCCCACAGGGATGTCCCTGCAGCGATGTCCCTACAGGGACGCTATGACCCGGTCCGCCAGGATGTAGACGTTCTCCTCGCCGCACGCGAAGGTCAGGGTGTACGCCCCCGACACCCCCGAACCGCCCAGCAGCACCGGCGTCTCGCCCGCGCGCAGGGCCGCCGCCAGGCGCTCCGCGGTCTCCCGGTGGCCCGGGGTCATGCAGAGCGTGGTGCCGTCGGCGAAGACGTAGACGTCGAGGGTGCCGAGCGGGCCCGGACGGACGTCGGTCAGTTCGGTGGCGGAGGCGGCCAGGTCCTCAAGGGCGGAGACCGTACGCTCATGGTCGTTCACCGCGGGTGAGGAGACCGGGACGAAGTCCGGGTGGGAGGGGTGGCGGCGGCGGGCCGCGGCCAGCTCGGGGGATTCCCCGGCGAACTCGTCGGCGTCCGCGGTCGTCTCGCTCACCGGCTCCAGGTACTCCAGGCCCGCGAAATCGGCCTGACGGGGCAGGAACAGCTCGCTGTCGGACAGGCCCAGCAAAGTGGGCGCGTCGGAGGCGTCACGGGCCTCCTGGGCGGCCCAGAAGGCGCGCGCCTCGGCCAGCTCCCGCTCGCGTTCCTCGGCGAGCGCCTCGGCCACCGCGGCGCGTATCTCATCGGCCTCGGCGGAGAGGCGGGCCGGCGGGACCAGGCCGCGGGCCGCGGCGGCGTTGTTCTGTGCCAGCTCGGTGTGCAGGGCCGCGACCTGTCGGCGCAACACCATCAGGGTGCGCAGGACGGCGACGCCCACGGCGCCGGTGGCGGCCGTGGTGAGCAGCAAGGCGATCGGCATGGCGCTCACTGACGTACTCCCGGTTCAAAGTCGACCCCCGACTTCCTACATCAGCTTGAAGGGCGGACTATCCAGCTGTCAGTGCGTAACGTCACGAAACGGGCAGGACTTTGGGGCCTGTGTTTCGTGGTGAAGCGGCTCTGACCTGCGTATCTCCCTCCGCGAAGGGAGATAGGTCACATCCTGGGGGAGATTGGATCACAAATCGGCCCAGAACCTTGGAGTTTCCCGGATTCTGGGCCGAAGGCTCACGCTGGGTCGTGAGTTGACTACTTAGGGGCTCTGGGTCGGTGGTTCAGCTCAGGCGCTCGATGACCATCGCCATGCCCTGGCCGCCGCCGACGCACATCGTCTCCAGGCCGAACTGCTTGTCGTGGAACTGGAGCGAGTTGATGAGCGTGCCGGTGATGCGGGCGCCGGTCATGCCGAAGGGGTGGCCGACGGCGATGGCGCCGCCGTTGACGTTCAGCTTGTCGAGGTCGATGCCCAGCTCGCGGTAGGAGGGGATCACCTGGGCGGCGAACGCCTCGTTGATCTCAACCAGGTCGATGTCGTCGATCGTCAGGCCGGCGCGGCGCAGGGCCTGGTTGCTCGCGTCGACCGGGCCGAGGCCCATGATCTCGGGGGAGAGGCCGGAGACGCCGGTGGAGACGATGCGGGCGAGCGGGGTGAGGCCGAGCTCGCGGGCCTTGGTGTCGGACATGATCACGACCGCGGCCGCGCCGTCGTTGAGGGGGCAGCAGTTCGCGGCGGTGACGAGGCCGTCGGGGCGGAAGACCGGCTTGAGGTCCTGGACGCCCTCCATGGTGACGCCGGGGCGGGGGCCGTCGTCCTTGCTGACGACCGTGCCGTCGGGGGTCGTGACCGGGGTGATCTCGCGCTCCCAGAAGCCGTTCTTGATGGCTTCCTCGGCGAGGTTCTGCGAGCGGACGCCGAACTCGTCCATGTCCTGGCGGGTGATGCCCTTCACCCGGGCGAGGTTCTCGGCGGTCTGGCCCATGGCGATGTACGGGTCGGGGACGAGGCCGTCCTCGCGCGGGTCGTGCCAGGTCGTGCCCTCCTGCTGGGCGACCTCGGCGGTGCGGGCCTCGGCCTCGGCGAAGAGGGGGTTGTGCGTGTCGGGGAGGCTGTCGGAGTTGCCCTTGGCGAAGCGGGAGACCATCTCCACGCCGGCCGAGATGAAGACGTCGCCCTCGCCGGCCTTGATGGCGTGCAGGGCCATGCGGGAGGTCTGCAGGGAGGAGGAGCAGTACCGGGTGATGGTGCAGCCCGGGAGGTGGTCCATTCCCATCTGTACGGCGACGATGCGGCCGAGGTTGTTGCCCTGCTCGCCGCCGGGGAGGCCACAGCCGAGCATCAGGTCGTCGATGTCGCGCGGGTCCAGCTCGGGGACCTTGGCGAGGGCCGCCTGGATGATCGTGGCGGTGAGGTCGTCGGGGCGCAGGTCTTTCAGGGAGCCCTTGAAGGCGCGGCCGATGGGGGAGCGGGCGGTCGAGACGATCACGGCTTCGGGCATCACGGCTCCAGTGGCGTACGGGGGGTTGGGCAGGGCTGGTTGGGAAGTTACCCGTACGTATGGTCAGGGTCACGTGTAGGGCGGTGTGACCCTTGCCGCAATTGTCTAAGCGCTTGCTTTCCTCGCCCCGCCGCCCCTGCCCGTCCCATCCCTGGGGGCTGCCGCCCCCAGACCCCCGCTTCGGCCCTGAACGGGCCTCGCCCTCAAACGCCGGACGGGCTGAAAATCCAGCCCCTCCGGCTGGTTCAGGGCGATGGCGTCACCGGGGCCCGGTCCGGCTCGGGGACGCGGCGACGCCGCCGGCGCTTCAGCAGGGCCCACGGCCCCTTCGGCCCCGTCGGCATCGCTGCCGTGACCTCCGTGCCCGCCTCCGACGCGGCCTCGGCCGCCGCGCGGGCCACCGGGAGGAAGCCCTCGCGGCGGGTGACGTCGGGGCGTTCCTCTTCCGCCGGCCACAGGCCCAGGGCCGCGCAGACCGTCGGGAGGACCGCCATCGCCGCCGTGGCGTAGCCCTCCGCCGAGGGGTGGTAGTTGTCGGGGCCGAAGAGCTCCCGAGGGTTCGCCGCGAACTCCGGACCCAGCAGGTCGCCCAGCGACACCGTGCGGCCGCCCTGTTCGACGACGCCGATCGTCTGGGCGGCCGCCAGCTGGCGTGAGGCCCGTCGGGCCAGCCAGCGCAGGGGTTGCTGGACCGGTTCGATGGTGCCGAGGTCGGGACACGTGCCGACCACTACCTCCGCGCCGGCCGTGCGCAGACGCCGTACCGCCGAGGACAGGTGGCGCACCGAGCGTGTCGGTGGCATGCGGTTCGTGACGTCGTTGGCGCCGATCATGATCACGCAGATGTCGGGCAGCAGGGCGGGGTCGGCGAGCACCAGGGCCACCTGGCGGTCCAGGTCGTCCGAGCGGGCGCCCGGCAGGGCCACGTTGCGCATCAGCACCGGACGTTCCGCCACCGCAGCCAGCCCCGACGCCAGCAGCGCCCCCGGCGTCTGACCCGCTCGGTGCACGCCCTGGCCCGCCGCCGTCGAGTCACCCAGGATGGTCAGGCGCAGCGGCGGTTCGCCCGGGGCGTCGTACAGGTGGCCGTAGCGGCCGTCGGCGTTCGGTACGTGGTTGTTGGTGCCGTTGCCCACGTGGCGCCTGGCCAGCCGCACCTCGGCGAGGAGGAGACCGACGGCCGCCGCGCCGGCCAGACCGATCCCGCCTCCGCCGTACGCGGCTCCCGCCGCGATCCGCCGGGCCACCCGGGCCCTCGACATGCTCGTCATACGTCGCCGCCACCTCCTCATAGCCGTACACCCACTGCTTGCCCCGCACGGACCGTGGCCCAATCCCAACGGCGAGTGAACGACCTCTACGAGCCCCCCGCAGGCCATAGGCTGGCGGAACCACTACGACCACCTCTTTTTCAGCATCCGGAGACAACGGTGCATTTCCACGACTCGCTGATCAGCCTCGTCGGCAACACCCCGCTGGTGAGGCTCAACAACGTGACCAAGGGCATCCGGGCGACCGTCCTCGCCAAGGTCGAGTACTTCAACCCGGGCGGCTCCGTGAAGGACCGCATCGCCCTGCGCATGATCGAGGCCGCGGAGGAGAGCGGTGCGCTCAAGCCCGGCGGCACGATCGTCGAGCCGACCAGCGGTAACACCGGTGTCGGGCTCGCCATCGTGGCTCAGCAGAAGGGGTACAAGTGCATCTTCGTGTGCCCCGACAAGGTCAGCACCGACAAGATCAACGTGCTGCGGGCCTACGGCGCCGAGGTGGTCGTCTGCCCGACCGCCGTCGACCCTGAGCACCCGGACTCCTACTACAACGTCTCCGACCGGCTCGTGCGTGAGACGCCCGGCGCGTGGAAGCCGGACCAGTACTCCAACCCCAACAACCCGCTCTCCCACTACCACTCCACCGGCCCCGAGCTGTGGGAGCAGACGGAGGGGAAGATCACCCATTTCGTGGCGGGCGTGGGGACCGGCGGGACGATCTCCGGTACCGGTCGCTATCTGAAGGACGTCAGCGACGGCAAGGTGCAGGTCGTCGGCGCCGACCCCGAGGGCTCCGTGTACTCCGGCGGGTCCGGGCGGCCGTATCTCGTCGAGGGCGTCGGTGAGGACTTCTGGCCGACCGCGTACGACCGGACCCTCGCCGACGAGATCGTCCCCGTGTCCGACAAGGACTCCTTCCAGATGACCCGGCGGCTGGCCCGCGAGGAGGGGCTGCTGGTCGGTGGTTCGTGCGGCATGGCCGTCGTGGCCGCGCTGCGGGTCGCCGAGCGGCTCGAAGAGGACGACGTCGTGGTGGTGCTGCTGCCGGACAGCGGGCGCGGCTACCTCTCCAAGATCTTCAACGACGAGTGGATGGCCGACTACGGCTTCCTCGAGGACGAGGGCCCGAGCGCGCGCGTCTCCGACGTCCTCAACGACAAGGAGCACGGCGCCATCCCGTCCCTCGTCCACATGCACCCGGACGAGACGGTCGGCGAGGCCATCGAGGTGCTGCGCGAGTACGGCGTCTCGCAGATGCCGATCGTGAAGCCGGGCGCCGGCCACCCGGACGTCATGGCGGCGGAGGTCGTCGGGTCCGTCGTCGAACGGGAGCTGCTCGACGCGCTGTTCACCAAGCGGGCCTCGCTCGACGACCCGCTGGAGAAGCACATGTCCGCCCCGCTGCCGCAGGTCGGCTCCGGCGAGCCGGTCGGCGACCTGATGTCCGTGCTGGGCGCGGCCGACGCGGCGATCGTCCTCGTCGAGGGCAAGCCGACCGGTGTGGTCAGCCGGCAGGACCTGCTGGCCTTCCTCGCCAAGGGCGGGAAGTAGCGGCGAACCTGCGGTGAACGGGCGGTGTCCGCGGCGAACTTGCGGTGACCGGGGCCGCTCGGGCCGTCGCGGAACTGGTACGAGCGCGTCACGTTCACGCAGCACCGGCTTAACACGGGTCCGGCACATTAGTGGGTGTCGGCAGGGCGGGAGCGGCTCCCCGCCCCGGCCGGCACCAAAACGGCGTCAAGGACCTCCGGAGCGGCTCCCGGACCTCCACCGACGCCTAGGACGCGTAAGCCCGGCCTGACCCGGCCCGCGTCCCTCGCGGGGACCGCCGTCGTCCCGCCCCCCGGAAACGGGGGTGCGGCGGTCCCCGCGCACAGCTTTTTCAGCAGCGCTACGCGTGGGTCGTCGTCCAACTGGCCAGCAGCGCAAGCCTCTCCGCCGTCTCCGAGCCCGGCTCCGGCGTGTAGACCACGAGTGTCTGTTCCGGTGCCTCCGGGAGCGTCAGCGACTCGTACGGGAGGGTCAGCAGGCCCGCGACCGGATGCCGCACCCGCTTCACGCCGTACATGCATGCCTTGACCTGGTGGTCGGCCCACAGGCGGCGGAAGTCCTCGCTCTTGACGGAGAGTTCGCCGACGAGTTCGCGCACGCCGCGGTCGTCGGGGCGGGCGCCCGCGCTCAGCCGCAGGTGGGCCACGGTCTGAGCGGCGATCGCGGCCCAGTCGGGGTAGAGGTCGTGGCCCTCGGGTTCGAGGAAGAGCTGGCGGACCATGTTGCGCCGGGAGGGGGCCATGCGGCTGAAGCCGGTCAGGGCGTCGGCCAGGGCGTTCCAGGCCAGGACGTCCAGGCTGGGCCCGAGGACGAAGGCCGGCGTGCGCTCCATGCTGTCGAGCAGCAGTTGGATGCCAGGGCGGACGCGTGGCGTACTGCGGCGGCGCTCGCCCTTCTTCGGTGGCCGGGCCACCGTGTGCAGATAGGCGTGCTCGGTCTCGTCCAGGCGCAGTACGCGCGCGATCGAGTCCAGTACGGCGTCCGAGACACTCGGACCCCGGCCCTGCTCCAGGCGGATGTAGTAGTCGACGCTCACCCCGGCCAGCTGCGCCACTTCCTCGCGGCGCAGCCCGGGCACCCGGCGCCGGCCGTGCGAGGCCAGCCCCACCTCCTCGGGTTGGATGCGGGCGCGGCGTGAGCGCAGGAAATCTCCGAGGTCCCCGTCCATGGGTTCGATCGTAGGGGAGCCGCAGCCGCGGAACCTGGTACTGGCAGACCCAGGAAAAGCGCATCCCTGGGTACGGCGGCGCGGGCGGCGCAGGGTGGTGGACGAGCCGGGGAGACGCCCCGGCGGACTTCCCCGACGAGGAGCACCTCCATGTCTTACGAGAACCTGGCCGGACGCACCGCCGTCGTCACCGGGGCCGCCAGTGGCATCGGCGAGGCCGTCGCCGTACTGCTGGCCGCCCAGGGGGCGCGGGTCGCGCTGCTCGCGCGGCGCGGGGAGCGGCTGGAGGCGATCACCGAGAAGATCCGGGCCGACGGCGGACGGGCGCTGGCCGTGGTCGCGGACGTCACCGACGACGCGTCCGTGGCGGCCGCCGCGGACCGGATCCACGAGGCGTACGGGACCGTCGACCTGGTCGTCAACAACGCCGGCGTCATGCTGCCCAACCCGATCGAGGACGCGCGCGTCGACGAGTGGCAGCGGATGATCGACACCAATGTCACCGGTGTCCTGCGGGTCATCGGCGCCTTCGCCAAGGATCTGACGGAGGCGGCCGCGCAGGGCCGCAGCGCGGATCTGGTGAACGTCTCGTCCATCGGCGCGCACGTCACCGGCTTCACCAACTACGCCGTGTACGGGGCGACGAAGGCCGCTGTCACTCATCTCTCGGCGCTGCTGCGAGGCGAGTTCGGGCCGCGGGACGTGCGGGTCACCAACATCGAGCCTGGGCTGACCGAGAGCGAACTCGCCTCGCACATCGACAACGACGGTCTGCGGGAGCAGGTCGGCGGGATGGTCGAGGCGATGGGCACACTGGCGGCCGGGGAGCTCGCCGATCTCGTCGCCTACGTCACCAGCCGCCCCCGGCACGTCAACCTGCGGCAGGTCGTGGTGCTGCCGACCCGGCAGGCGTGAGCGCCGTAGCCGCTCAGGGAGATCAGTCCTCCCAGCGGTCCTCGTCCTTGGCCGACTTGCGGCGCCAGCCCCGGAACAACCCGGGGTTGGTGCGGGCCGCCTGGACGACGTTGACGCCGACGATGCCGATCCAGCTGACCAGCAGGCCGGGGAGGTGGGCGGTGCCGGCGCCGATCGCGGACAGCGGGATCGCCAGGACCAGCGAGACGATGCCGAAGCCGAAGCGCTCGCCGAAGGAGTCCGTGGCCTTCGGCGACCGGGCGCCCCGGGCCACCACCATCTGCTGCTCGGCCAGCTGCCGCCGCAGCCGGCGCTCGACCGCCCCGTCGATACGCTGGTCGACCTTCTCCAGGAACGAGTCGACCAGCGCGGACTCGTATTCGTCGCCCAGTTCCCTGCGGGCCTGCAGGGTGGCGTTGAGTTCCCTCTTGAGCTCGGTGTCCCGCGCATCCATTCCGGTCATACGCCCACGGTAGGGAGCGCGGGCGGTGGCCGCACTGGGGTTAGCCCCCCTGTTGGGATGGGGGTACGCGGCAGGGCGCCGTCACTTCACCAACCCGTGCTCCTTCGCGTACGCGTCCGCCACGTCCTCCGGGTCCTTCTTGTCCTTGTCGACCTGCCGGTTCAGCTCGGTGAGCTGGGCGGTGGTCAAGGTGTTGCCGAGGCGGGCCAGGGCCTTGCGGACCGTGGAGTCGGCCTTGCGGTCGGCGATGAGGGGGACGACGTGCTGGCCGGGGATGAGGTTCTTCGGGTCGGTCAGGACCACCCAGTCGTTGGCCTGGATGTCGGTGTCGGTGGTGAAGAGGTTCGCCACGTCCACGTCGCCCTTCTTGAGGGCGCCCTTGACCAGCGGACCGGAGGAGTCGAGGGATTTGAACTCCTTGAACTCCACCCCGTACACGTCCTTCAGACCGACCGCGCCCACCTCCCGCTTCTTCACCTCGGGTGCCGCGCCGATGACCAGCTTGCCGTTCTGCTTCTTCAGGTCGGCGAGGGAGGTCAGGCCGTACTTCTCGGCCGTCTCCCGGGTGACGACGAAGGCGTCGGAGTCCTCGGCCATGCCGTACGGCAGCACCTGGAGGCCGCTGGGCAGGGCGATGGTGAGGGCGTTCTGCATCTCGCCCTCCTCGGTCGCGGTCGCCTTGGGGGCGACGTAGTGGAGCAGGGCGCCCTGGTACTCGGGGAGCAGGTCGATGTCGCCGCCCCTGAGGGCGGGGATGAGGATCTCGCGGGTGCCGAGGTTGGGGCGGACGTTGACCTTCACGCCGGCCTCCTGCAGCACGGCGGCGTACAGGTACCCGAGCACCTGATTCTCGGTGAAGTTGGCGGTGCCGACGGTGATGCCGCCCTTGCTGGAGCCGCCGCCACCGCTGGTCGAGCCCTGGTTCTCCAGGGACGTGATGCCGCTCGCGCAGGCGGCGAGGGCGGGGACGGAGGCCGCTGCGAAGAGGCCGCCGAGGAGAGTGCGTCGGTTCATCGAGAGGGTCCCTAGGCAGTGCGGTGGCGGAAGAGGATGCGCTGGAGGCCGGACAGGGCCAGGTCCAGGGCGACGGCGACCACGGCGACCAGCACCGCGCCGCCGAGCACCTGCACGAGGTCGCGCTGGGCGAGGCCGTCGAAGACGTAGCGGCCCAGGCCGCCGAAGGAGACGTACGCGGCGATGGTGGCGGTGGCCACGACCTGGATCAGTGCCAGGCGCAGGCCCGTCATGATCAGGGGGAGGGCGAGGGGGAGTTCCACCTGGAGGAGGACCTGGTGACCGCGCAGTCCTTGCCCGCGCGCCGCGTCCTTCACGTCCGGGTCGACGGCCGTCATCCCCGCGTAGGTGTTGGTGACGATCGCCGGGACCGCGAGGGCGACCAGGGCGACGTAGACCGGGAGCATGGACAGTCCGCCGGCCAGGAAGACCAGGACGACCAGGCCGACGGTCGGCAGGGCCCGGCCGAAGGACGCGAGGTTGATCGCGAGGAAGGCGCCGTTGCCGGTGTGGCCGATCAGCAGGCCGAGGGGGAGGCCGATCGCCGCCGCGATGAGGGTGGCGACGAGGGAGTACTGGAGGTGTTCGGCCAGGCGGTGGCCGATGCCGTCCGGGCCCGACCACTGCTCGCCGCTGACCAGCCAGGCGCCGAGGTTGCTGAAGAGTTCGTACATGTCAGGCTCGCCGCCTCCGCCAGGGGGTCAGGACGTACTGCAGGGCGACCAGAGCCGCGTCCGCGACCACGGCGAGCAGGAGGGTGAGGACCACTCCGACGATCACCGGGGTCGGGAAGTTGCGCTGGAAGCCGTCGGTGAAGAGCTGGCCGAGGCCGCCGTCGCCGATGTAGGTCGCGACCGAGACCAGGGAGATGGACATGACCGTCGCGATCCGGACGCCCGCCATGATCACGGGGAGGGCGAGCGGGAACTCGACCGTCAGCAGCGTGCGCAGGGGGCGGGTGCCCATCGCCTTGGCGGATTCCTTCACCTTCACGGGGACCGAGTCGAGGCCCTCGACGGTGTTCCGCAGCAGGACGACCAGGGTGTAGACCGTCAGGCCGATGACGGTCGTGGTGCGGGTGAGGCCGGAGACCGGGAGCAGAAGGACGAAGATCGCGATCGACGGGATCGTGAACAGGACGTTCGAGAGGCCGAGCAGGAAGCCGCGCAGGGGGCGGATCCGGTGGGCGATCACCGCGAGGGGGAGGGAGACCAGGACACCCAGGAAGACGGCGGTGAGTGCGGCCTGGAGGTGGGAGACCGTCAGGGTGGTGAGGTCGTCGGTGTGGTCGCCTATCCACGACCAGTCGATGGTCATGCGGCCACCCGCGCCTCGGTGTGGGCCTGTCCGGCGTGCTCGTGGATGTCGTCGCGGGACGAGACGCCGGTGAGGGCGCCCTCCGCGTCGACGCGGGCTATCAGGCCGGTGGGGGAGGCGATCGACTCGTTCAGGGCCGCCAGGAGCGAGTCGGTGTCCTTGAGCGGTCGTACGGGGAGTTCGGCGCCCTTCGTGTCCTTGGTGGCCTTCGCCGCCCAGTGCAGGGGCTTGTTCGCCGCGTCGAGTACGAGGCTCCAGTCGCCGCTCTCCGGCGCCGGGCCCTGCGGGACGTCCGCGAGGGTCCGCAGCGACAGCAGCTTCAGGCCGCGCTCGGCGCCGAGGAAGCCGGCCACGAAGTCGTCGGCGGGGCGGGCGAGGAGCTCGGCGGGGGAGGCGCACTGGACGAGGTGGCCGCCGGTGCGGAAGACCGCGATCTGGTCGCCGAGCCGGACGGCCTCGTCGATGTCGTGGGTGACGAAGACGATGGTCTTGCTCAACTCCTTCTGGAGTCTGAGCAGTTCGTCCTGGAGCTGGGTGCGCACGACGGGGTCGACCGCGCCGAACGGCTCGTCCATCAGCAGCACGGGCGGATCGGCGGCGAGCGCGCGGGCGACGCCGACGCGCTGCTGCTGGCCGCCGGAGAGCTGGTGCGGGTAGCGCTTGCCGGCGTCGGCCGCGAGACCGACGGTCTCCAGCAGTTCCGCCGCCCGGGCGCGGGCCTTGCGGCGGCTCCAGCCGAGCAGCAGCGGCACGGTGGCGATGTTGTCGAGCACCGTGCGGTGCGGGAACAGGCCCGCCTGCTGGATGACGTACCCGATGGAGCGGCGCAGTTCGGCGGCGTCCTGCCGGGTGACGTCCTTGCCGCCGACCCGGATGGTGCCGGAGGTCGGCTCGACCATCCGGTTGATCATCCGCAGGGTGGTCGTCTTGCCGCAACCGGAGGATCCGACCAGGACGGTCACGCCGCCCTCCGGCATCTCCAGGGAGAGGTCGTGGACTGCTGTCGTGCCGTTGGGGAAGCGCTTGTGGACCGCGTCGAACTGGATCATGAGATGTCCTCTGCCCGGCTGTATAACCTCATGCAGAGTTCTCGGTGGCTGAATAGATTGTCAATACTCTGCTGTTAATCCGCGGTAACGGATGACCGGGGAGCGGGACTGGCCGACCGGCTTGGGGGCGTTTCAGGAACTATGTCGTCTCGGATCGTGGACGTATGTCACCCGTGTTCGAGGGGCACGCGGGTCGGAACGGCCCAGTCGGCCGGCGCGCGCCAGTCACGCCACTGCTCCCACCAGCACGCCCCCCGCTCGATGAGACCCACGACGGAGGCGGCGGCCGTGCGGACGGCGGCCGCCTCCTCGGCGTCGAAGCCGCCCGTGCGCACCCGCTCCTCGAAGTGCTCGACGTCCTTCCACCGGTACGGGGAGCCGTCGCCGGGGATGATCAGGTCCAGCTCGTGGTCCAGGGTGTCGAACCCGCGCTCCGTACGGACGAGAGGCGCCTGGAAGTTGACGTACCACTCCGACAGGACGCCGTCCTCCCAGCGGCCCCACACGGAATAGCCGTCCCCGGGGCGCTGCAGCTGCAGGACCCCGCTGGACTGCCATACGTGCTCGAACTCGATCCAGGGGTGCGGGCCCCACCGGAAGTCGCCGTGCCCGAAGGTGAGCGGCGTGCCCTGGGCCAGGTATACGGCGAGCGCCCGCTCGTCGTCGCTCGCCACCCGCACCGGGTACACCAGCCATTCGCGGCCGGCCAGGATCTCCCGCCGGACGACGACCTCACCGCTGCGGAACCGTGACCTCATGGCGCCCGACCCTAGTGGATCATGAGATGTCCCTTGCCCGGCTGTATAACGTCATGCAGAGTTCTTGGTGTCTGAATACGCGGTCGAAGCTGCACGGATTGAGGGGTGTTTGAGCCTTATGTCGTCTCGGATCGTGGACGCACCCGGCGCTGTGCACAGCGGGCACACCGGCCTGGTCGTCCTCGACGGGATCGGGCTCCGCGTCGAGGACGTCGTACGCCTCGCGGGCGGCACCGCGCGCCCGGTGCCCGCGACCGACGCGATGAAGCGTGCCGAGGAGTCCTGGGACGCCGCCCGCCTCATCGCCGCGACCGGACGCGTCTACGGCCGCTCCACCGGCGTGGGCGCCAACCGGAACGAGGACGTGCCCACCGACGCCGCCGCCGAACACGGCCTGCGCCTGCTGCGCAGCCACGCCGGCGCCATCGGCGAGGAGCTGCCCGCGCGGCAGGTGCGGGCCATGCTCGCCGTCCGCGCCAATCAGCTGCTCGCCGGAGGTGCCGGCCTGCGGCCCACCGTCGTCACCGCGCTGTGCGAGGCGCTGGAGAGCGGGGCCCACCCGGTCGTGAACGAGTTCGGCTCGGTCGGCACCGGCGACCTCGCGGCGCTCGCGCAGACCGGCCTCGCGCTCGCGGGCGAGCATCCCTGGCGCGGCTCCGGCGCCCCCGAGCCGCAGCAGCTCGACAACAACGACGCGCTCGCGTTCATCAGCAGCAACGCCCTCACCCTCGGCCAGGCGGCCCTCGCCCTGCACGAACTGCGCGGGCTCATCGCCGCCACCCAGGTCGTCGCCGCCCTGTCGCTGCTCGCCGTCGACGGCTCCCACGAGGCGTACGCCGCCCCCGTGCACGCCGCCCGCCCGCACCGGGGCAGCACCGAAGTCGCCCGCCGGATGCGGGAGCTGATCGGCGCCGAGGACCGGCCCACCCCACCGCTGGGTCGGATCCAGGACCCGTACGGCTTCCGCTGCCTGCCCCAGATCCACGGCCCCGCGCACGACGCGGCCGACGCCCTGGAGGAGGTGCTCGCGGTGGAGATCAACGCGGCTGCCGAGAACCCCCTCATCTCCCCCGGGGACATGGCCGCCTACCACCACGGCGGCTTCTACCAGGCCCAACTCGCCCTCGCCCTGGACCACTTCCGGCTGGCGCTGACCCAGGTGGCGCGGCTCTCGACATCGCGCCTGTCCACCCTGAACGAGCCCGCCTACACCCGCCTGAAGCCCTTCCTCGCCGACCACGAGCCCGCCTCGTCCGGCGTGATGATCCTGGAGTACGCCGCCGCGGCCGCCCTCGGCGACCTGCGCGCCTTCTCCGCCCCCGCCTCGCTCGGCCACGCTGTACTCTCCCGGGGCGTGGAGGAGCAGGCCAGCTTCGCCTCGCTCGCCGCACGGCAGACACTGCGCGCGTGTGGCGCGTACCGTCTGGTCGTCGGCTGCGAACTCGTCGCCGCCGTACGGGCGTTGCGGCTGCGCGACCTCAGGCCCGACCCGGACCTTCCGGTGGGCCGGGCACTGGAGCTGGCCGAGTCGGTGCTCGACGACGACCTGGCCGACCGCCCGCTCACCGATGACGTGACGGCGGCGGCAGCACTGCTGGACCGGTTCACGGACATCTGGAGGGGGAGCGCCGCATGAGCGCGGACAGGAACACGAACGGGTCGGCGCACGGGACGGACAGCCCCGCCGCGCGGCTCCAGGCGCTCTTCGAGGGCCACCGGCTCACCCCGACCCAGCGGCGCATCGCGCACAGCATGGTGCGGCAGGCCGCCGACGTGCCGTTCCTGTCCAGCGTGGAACTGGCCGAACTGGCCGGGGTCAGCCAGCCCTCCGTGACCCGCTTCGCCGTCGCCCTCGGCTTCGACGGCTACCCGGCGCTGCGCAAGCACCTGCGCGAGGTCGCGCCCGTGGAGCAGGCCCCGGACGCCGGCTCGTACAACGAGTACCAGCAGGCCGTCGAGGCCGAGATCGAGAACCTCCGGCACCTGGCGGAGGTGCTGGCCGACCCGCGCCCGGTGCAGAAGGCGGGGCGGCTGCTCGCGGCCTCGCGTCCGCTACCCGTGCTCGGGCTGCGGGCCGCGGCCTCCCAGGCATACGGCTTCTCCTACTTCGCCGCCAAGGTGCACCCGGACGTACGGCTGCTGCACGAGGGCGGCACGATGATCCACGACCGTATCGACGCCGCCGTACGGGCCGGCGCGACGGCCCTGCTCTGCTTCGCGCTGCCCCGGCACCCGCGCGAGGTCGTGGACACCCTGGCGTACGCCAAGGAGGCCGGGCTGACGGTGGTGACGGTGGCGGACTCGGCCTTCGCGCCGGTCGCCAAGGTCTCCGACCTGCTGCTGCCCGCCGCCGTCGGCACGGGCCTCGCCTTCGACACGGCGTGCGCGCCGATGCTGCTGGGCCGGGTCCTGCTGGAGGCGATGTGCGACGACCTGCCGGACGCGCAGGCGCGGCTGGAGGAGTTCGACGCGCGGGCGGCCAAGCGGGGGCTGTTCGTCGATTGACTGCTCCCTCTCGCAGATGAGGGGGATTCCTGGCTCAGGCGGCCTCCTGGAGAAGCGCTCCAGGGGGTCTTACGCCCTCGACACCAGCCGGGGCCAGACCTGCCCGGACGAGCATCACACGGGCGGAGTTCTTGTCCCTAGGGGACACTAGTCCGCAGGTGGTGCAGGTGTAGGTGCGTTCCGACAGCGGCAGGGCGTGCTTGGTTCTCGCTCCGCACCGTCCGCAGTCCATTGTGGTGTGCGCGGGATGAACGAGGCGCACATCCCGCCCGTGCTTGCGCCCCATCTCGATCAGGGCCTTCTTCGTCGTGCCGATCGCGGCGTCGGCCGCCTTGCGCGCCATGCTGGTCCTGGCGAGGAACTTCGGCCGAAAGTCCTCAACCGCGATGGCGTCGTGGTCACGCACGACCTTCTTCGCCCACTTGCGGGCTGCGTCCTGCCGCTGCCGGGCGATCTTCTGGTACGTCTTCGCCCGCCACCGTTGCGCCTCGCGGTAGCCCTTGGAGGCGGCCTGTCCCTTCTTCGGTTTGCGGCGGGCCATCATCTGGTCGTACCGGGACAGCTTGGCCTTGGCCTTCCTGCCGTGTTCGGCGTGCGGCAGGTCGTGGGCGTCACTGGTGGTTGTCGCGGTTTCCACCACGCCCCAGTCCACACCGAGCGCTCTGCCCGTGGCGGGCAGCGGCTCGACTTCGGCAGGGACGACGAACGAGGCGTACCAGTGGCCGAGACTGTCCCGGTACACCCGTACCGACGAGGGCTCGGAGGGCAGATCACGCGACCACACCACGGTCAGGACGATGCCGCCCGCCAGGTGTATCTGACCGTCCTTCAGCCGGAACCCGAGCCGTGTGTAGTTCAGGCTGGGATCAGCCTCGTGCTTCTTCTTGTGACGTGGCATTCCCGCCCGTTGCCTGACCGGTAGGCGGTTCTTGATGTCCTTCAGGGCCTTGGCACGCGACTTGCCGAAGTCGCGGATCATCTGCTGCTGTGGCACGCTGGCGCCCCTGGTCAGCCAGGGCGTGATCGCGCGTGCTTCGGTCAGCATTCGATCTAGTCGGGCTGGTCCGCACTCCTCCCCGTCGGCGCGGGCCTTCTTGGATCGGGCGACGCACTCGTTCCAGACCCACCGGCACCGGCCCCACTCTGCGAGCAACCCCGCCTGGGCGGTAGACGACACCCGCAGCCGGTACGTAAACCGAGCAAGCCCAGCCACGTCCGCTTCCTTCGCCGCCTCCATGCCGTCACCTCGCCCCGCGATCGACTGTCACTCGGCCGGATCCCCCGACTTCCACTGTGAGACCGTACGTACGACACTCGAACTCCCGCACCGTGATCTCGCCCTCGCCACCCCAATCGGTGAATCAGAGAACGCGTGTTCGGCTTGCCTGTTTCCGTCAGACCTCGAAGTCTCTGTGCGTGCGGTGGCCCAGTGGTTCTTTGGCTGTCGCTCTCAGACTCGTCTCACCTTTGCTCGTTAGTGTGCGCGGCCGACAGAACTGTGCCAGGACGGCGAGGAGGCGGAACGTGGCGCGCGGAGGTCAGGGGTTGGCCCGGGTGGCCGTCGTTGTACGGGCCGGGGCGGCTCCGTTGTGGTGGCTCGGGGCGTTCGCGGCGAGCATCGGTGTGCTGGTGCCGGGACTTACCGGGCGACGGATCGGGGTGCTGGCCGGGGCCGCGCTGTTCATCATCGCGACGGCCGTGATCGCGTACGTACGCCGGAGGCGCTACATCACATTGGCCCGCGCCGGCAAGCACGACGTGCTCCAGGACCGCGCGGTGACCGTCCGCAACTGGCGCCGGGCCACCGCTGGTGGTTGCTGTTGACGTTCGTCGCTGCGCTGGGCAGTGCGTTCGCCGTGCCGACGGCGGGCGGGATGCTGCTGGCGGGGTGCGGGGCGGGGCTCAGGCTCAAGGCCGCATGGCTCGGACGGCGGGAGCGGGCCGAGAACGCGCTGCTGTGGGTGCGGGTGGACTGGCTCGACGAACGGGGTGGCCGGCCGGCGGGCAACACGGTCCGGGCGTACCGCGGTACGGGCATCGCGGCGGGCGACGCTGCCCCGGGCGGGGCCCGCCGCAGCACTGCGGCGCTGTTGTAGCCCAGACCTCGAGGTCCTTTCAGTTGATCGTGTGTGGCGCGTCGGCGTTCGTCAACGGCGCTTCCGTGCGGGCAGGGTGGTGAGCGATGCCGCGTGCGCCCCTCCGGATTCGGCCACGATCTCGTCGAGCGACTGCGGCTCGCGCACGGTCGCGAAGGCGATGCCCCCGGCCTCGTCCGGAGCGAAGCCGTAAACGCCGGGCCGGGCAAGGGAGTTGTACGCGTAGTGGTGCGCGAAGTAGTACGCCCCCGTGTCCACCGCCGCCGCGTAGTCCCCTTGCTCCAGCAACGGCAGGGCGCACCCCTCGGCCAGCAGGTCGCCCGAGAAGCAGGCCGGCCCGGCCACGTC
The DNA here is from genome assembly GCF_028736035.1 of Streptomyces sp. T12. Lineage (NCBI taxonomy): Bacteria > Bacillati > Actinomycetota > Actinomycetes > Kitasatosporales > Streptomycetaceae > Streptomyces > Streptomyces sp. T12. Next base: position 4,168,747 of record NZ_CP117866.1, on the reverse strand, counting down.
CTGCACCACGGCCGGGCCCTCCTTCGGGCGCCCCTTGCCGTCGTACGCGGCGATCCTCAGCGGCCAGCTCCCCGGCGCGTACACCGTGCGCGTGGCGACCTGCACGCCCGCGTGCGTGACCGCCACCGGCCGGCCGCCCGCACTCTTGGCGTACTCGACCCGGGCCACGACCGTCCCGTGCTTGGCGAGGAGCGAGCGCCCGAACTCCGTGACCAGCCCGTACCGCCCGTCGAACAGCCCCGGCACCGTCTCGCGCAGCAGCCGCGCGTACTGCGCGTACGTCGGTGTCGTCGCGTCCGAGGAGAAGTTCACCGGCAGCCCGCCGCCGATGTCGAGCGTGTCGATCTGCCGCCGCCCGATCCGCCGGTTGATCTCCTCGGCGAGCGCGTACGCCTCCGCGACCCCCTGGGCCATCAGCGCCAGCGGGATGCCCTGCGAGCCGGTGTGCGCGTGCAACCGGGTCAGCCACGGGCGGTCCTGGTACGCCCGTACGACCCACTCCCGCGCCCCCTCGTCACGCAGCGCCACTCCGAACTTCGAGGTCGCCGTGGCCGTGGACGTCGCCTCGATGGAACCCCCGCCGACCTGCGGGTTCACCCGGAGTCCGAGCGGGGAGCGGCTGGCGGCGGACCGGACGAGGCCGTCGATGCGGTCCAGCTCCTGAGGGTTGTCCGCGTTGACGGCGATGCCCAGCGCCAGCGCCTCGCGCAGCTCGGCCGGCGTCTTGGCGGGCGAGTCCAGAACCGTCGCCTCCGGGCGCAGCCCCGCCGCCCGCGCCAACGCCAGCTCACCCGGGCTCGCCACCTCCGCGCCGATGCCCTCCTCGCGCAGCAGCCGCAGGACCGGCACCAGTGGGGTCGCCTTCACCGCGAAGGCGTGCAGTACGGGCGTGCCCGGCGCCACGACCGCGTCGAACGCCGCCCGCAGCGCCGCCGCCGACTCCCGGATGCCGGTGACGTCGAGCAGGCCGACGATGGGGGAGCCGGGCCCCAGCAGCCCTTGCTCCACGGCGGCCCGCACGGCCTCGTCCCGCCGGGTCACCCGGGCGGCGTCATGCGCCGGTATCTGGAATCGGTTGCCCGTACCGATGCCTGCGCCGGTGCCTGCTCCGCCATCCACTCCGCTGCCCACTGCACTGCTCACTCCGTGGTCCACAACATCCCCCGTCGTGTCGTTGTCCGAGCCCATGCATCCAGCCAAACATCCGTGACGCGCGAGCGCTGGCCCGCGAACGTATTGACTAGCTCTATTCAGGAAGTCAGGATGTGAATATCAACCTCAACAGTTCGCAGTCACAGTCCGCTGGGAGGCAGACCATGTCAGGACCCCGCCCCGTCCGAGCGCCGCGCGGTACGGAACTGAGTGCCCTGGGATGGCAGCAGGAAGCCGCCCTGCGGATGCTGCAGAACAACCTCGACCCCGAGGTCGCCGAGCACCCCGACAAGCTCGTCGTCTACGGCGGCACCGGCAAGGCGGCCCGCGACTGGCGCTCCTTCGACGCGATGGTCCGCACGCTGAGGACGCTGAAGCAGGACGAGACCATGCTGGTCCAGTCCGGTCGCCCCGTCGGCGTCATGCAGACCCACGAGTGGGCCCCGCGCGTCCTCATCGCCAACTCCAACCTCGTCGGCGACTGGGCCAACTGGGAGGAGTTCCGCCGCCTGGAGGCCCTCGGCCTCACCATGTACGGCCAGATGACGGCCGGCTCCTGGATCTACATCGGCACCCAGGGCATCCTCCAGGGCACGTACGAGACCTTCGCCGCCGTCGCCGCGAAGAAGTTCGACGGCACCCTCGCCGGGACGATCACCCTCACCGCCGGTCTCGGCGGCATGGGCGGCGCCCAGCCGCTCGCCGTGACCATGAACGACGGTGTCGCGATCTGTATCGACTGCGACCCGCGCGCCATCGAGCGGCGCATCGAGCACCGCTACCTGGACGTGAAGGCCGACTCGCTCGACCACGCGCTGCAGCTGGCCGTAGAGGCCCGTGACGCCCGCCGCCCCCTCTCCATCGGCGTCCTCGGCAACGCGGCGGAACTGCTCCCGCAGCTCCTCGCCATGGGCGCCCCCATCGACATCGTCACCGACCAGACCTCGGCGCACGACCCGCTCGCGTACCTGCCGCTGGGCGTCGACTTCGAGGACATGGCGGACGCCGCCGCCAAGGACCCGGCGGGCTTCACCACCAAGGCCCGCGAGTCGATGGCCCAGCACGTCGAGGCCATGGTCGGCTTCATGGACGCCGGTGCCGAGGTCTTCGACTACGGCAACTCGATCCGGGGTGAGGCCCAACTCGCCGGTTACGAGCGGGCGTTCGCCTTCCCGGGCTTCGTCCCCGCCTACATCCGCCCCCTCTTCTGCGAGGGCAAGGGCCCGTTCCGGTGGGCCGCCCTCTCCGGCGACCCGGCCGACATCGCCAAGACCGACAAGGCGATCCTGGAGCTGTTCCCGGAGAACGAGTCCCTGGCCCGCTGGATCAAGATGGCGGGGGAGCGGGTGCACTTCCAGGGGCTGCCCGCGCGCATCTGCTGGCTCGGCTACGGGGAGCGGGACAAGGCGGGCGAGCGGTTCAACGACATGGTGGCGAGCGGCGAGCTGGCCGCACCGCTGGCGATCGGGCGCGACCACCTGGACTGCGGTTCGGTGGCCTCTCCCTACCGCGAGACCGAGTCCATGCTCGACGGCTCCGACGCGATCGCCGACTGGCCGCTGCTGAACGCCATGGTGAACGTGGCTTCGGGTGCCTCCTGGGTCTCCCTCCACCACGGGGGTGGCGTCGGCATGGGGCGGTCGATCCACGCCGGGCAGGTGACGGTGGCCGACGGCACGAAGCTCGGCGGGGAGAAGATCCGCCGGGTGCTCACCAACGACCCCGGCATGGGCGTCATCCGGCACGTGGACGCGGGCTACGACATCGCGGAGTCGGTCGCCGACGAGCGCGGTGTCCGTGTCCCGATGCGCGAAGGTGACGACGCGTGACCTTCCACAGCATGTGGGCGGAGTTGCTGCCGATCGGCCGCAGCTCCGCCTCCGGCGGCTACCGCCGCTTCGCCTGGACCGGCGCCGACCTCGACTGCCGGGCCTGGTTCAAGGAGCAGGCCGAAGCTCGCGGGCTTGCCTACGAGGTCGACCGGAACGGGAATCAGTGGGCCTGGGCCGGGGACCCCGCTGCCGGGGACGCCGTCGTCACCGGGTCGCATCTCGACTCCGTGCCGGACGGGGGTGCCTTCGACGGGCCCCTCGGAGTGGTGTCGTCCTTCGCCGCCCTCGATGAACTGCGGGGCAGGGGTGTGGACTTCGCCAAGCCCCTCGCCATCGTCAACTTCGGTGACGAAGAAGGCGCCCGGTTCGGGCTCGCCTGTGTCGGGTCACGGCTCGCCGCCGGGCAGCTCACCGTCGAGAACGCCCACAGGCTGACCGACGGGGACGGAGTCAGCCTGCCCCGGGCCATGGAGGCCGCGGGGTACGACCCCGAGGCCATCGGCGCCGATCCGGAGCGGCTCGCCCGCATCGGTGCCTTCGTCGAGCTGCACGTCGAGCAGGGCCGTGCCCTGGACCTGTCCGGCGACCGGGTCGGCATCGCCAGCGCCATCTGGCCGCACGGCCGGTGGCGGTTCGACTTCCGGGGCGAGGCCAATCACGCGGGCACCACGCGGCTCGTGGACCGGCGCGACCCCATGCTCGCGTACGCCGAGACCGTGCTCGCCGCCCGCCGGGAGGCGCAACTCGCCGGTGCCGTCGCCACCTTCGGCAAGATCTCCGTCGAGCCGAACGGCGTCAACGCCATCCCCTCCCTGGTACGCGGCTGGCTCGACTCCCGGGCCGAAGACCAGACGAGCCTCGACACCGTCGTCGGCGGCATCGAGAAGGCGGCCCGGGAGTACGCGACGGCCCACGGCATCGACCTCGACATCGTCCGTGAGTCCTTCACGCCCGTCGTCGAGTTCGACCATGCCCTGCGCGACGAACTGGCCCGCATCCTGGGCAAGGACTCCGACATCACCGTCCCCGTCCTGGGTACCGGGGCGGGACACGACGCCGGAATCCTCTCCGGGACCATCCCGACCGCCATGCTGTTCGTACGCAACCCCACGGGCGTCTCGCACTCCCCGGCCGAGTTCGCCGCCGAGGACGACTGCGTGGCCGGAGTCATCGCCCTCGCCGACGTACTGGAAGGACTGGCCTGCACGTGACGCCCACCCAGCAGACCCGTACCTACTGGCTGGAACACGCCTGGCTCGACACCCACGTCGAGCCGGGCGTCGCCCTCGATGTCAGCGACGGCCGCATCACCGCCGTCCGGACCGACGTCCCCGCCCCGCCCCCCGGCGCCGAGATCCTCCGCGGGCTCACGCTCCCCGGGCTCGCCAACGCCCACTCGCACGCCTTCCACCGCGCCCTGCGGGGCACCGTCCAGGTCGGCTCCGGCACCTTCTGGACCTGGCGCGAGGTCATGTACTCGTTCGCCGACCGGCTGACCCCGGAGACCTACCACGCCCTCGCCCGCGCCGTGTACGCCGAGATGGCGCTGGCGGGGATCACCGCCGTCGGCGAGTTCCACTACGTCCACCACGCCCCGGGCGGCACCCCGTACGCCGACCCGAACGCGATGGGCGAGGCCCTCGTCGCGGCCGCCGCCGACGCCGGCATCCGTATCACCCTCCTCGACACCGCCTATCTCTCCTCCGGCTTCGGGCAGGCCCCCAACAGCCACCAGCTGCGCTTCTCCGACGGGAACGCCGAGTCCTGGGCCGAACGCTGTTCAGTTCTCAAGGACCGAGATCACGCACGGATCGGGGCGGCGATCCACTCCGTACGGGCCGTGCCCGCCGACCAGTTGGCGACCGTGGCGCGGTGGGCCGAGGAGCGGCGGGCTCCGCTCCATGTGCACCTGTCCGAGCAGACCGCCGAGAACGAGGCGTGCCTGGAAGTCCACGGCTGCACCCCCACCCAGCTCCTCGCCCTGCACGGCGTGCTCGGACCGCGCACCACCGGCGTCCACAACACCCACCTCACCGCCGAGGACATCTCCCTGATCGGTGGCAGCGGCACCGGCACCTGTATGTGCCCGACCACCGAACGGGACCTCGCGGACGGCATCGGGCCGGCCGTCGCCCTGCAGAACGAGGGCTCCCCGCTCTCCCTCGGCTCCGACAGCCACGCCGTCATCGACCTGCTCGAAGAGGCGCGCGCGATGGAGCTCAACGAGCGCCTGCACACCCGCACCCGAGGTCACTGGACGGCTGCGGCCCTCCTGCGGGCGGCCTCGGCCGACGGCCACGCGGCCCTCGGCTGGGACGACGTGGGCACGATCGAGCCCGGCGCACGCGCCGACCTCACGACGATCGCGCTCGACTCGGTCAGGACGGCAGGGCCGCTTCCGCGGCTCGGGGCCGAGACGGCCGTATTCGCTGCGTCGGCAGCAGACGTGTCGCATACGGTCGTGGGTGGTCGGCACGTCGTACGGGACGGGGTCCACGCACTCGTACCGGATGTGCCGAAAGCCCTCGCGGACGCCGTCGCAGCCCTGCGCGGATGACCCCCGGCCGCCCACCCGAGCGGCCCGCCTCCGCATCCGCCCCCGAACCCGACCCCACCGCCGACCAGGCCACCAAGGACGCCATGAGCAACGCGACGACCGTCAGCCCCGCCCACTCCGCGAGCACCGCAAGCACGCTCATCACCAACATCGCCGCCCTGGTCACCAACAACCCCTCCCTAGGTGACGGATCCCCCCTCGGACTGATCCAGGACGCGGCCGTCGCCATCGAAGGCGACCGCGTCGTGTGGACCGGTGATCAAAGCAAAGCACCCGCCACTGACAATCGGGTCGACGCAGGCGGCCGGGCGGTCATCCCGGGCTTCGTCGACTCCCACTCCCACCTCGTCTTCGCGGGCGACCGGACGCAGGAGTTCAACGCCCGTATGTCGGGGCGGCCGTACAGCGCGGGCGGCATCCGTACGACCGTCGCCGCCACCCGAGCCGCCAGCGACGAGGAACTCGAAGCCAACCTCACCCGTTACCTCCGCGAGGCGCTGCACCAGGGCACCACCACCTTCGAGACCAAGTCCGGCTACGGCCTGACGGTCGAGGACGAGGCCCGGGCCCTGCGCATCGCCGCCGCCCACACCGACGAGGTCACCTACCTCGGCGCCCACATCGTCTCGCCGGACTACGCAGAGGACCCGGCGTCGTACGTCGCCCTCGTCACCGGTGAGATGCTCGACGCCTGCGCCCCGTACGCCCGTTGGATCGACGTCTTCTGCGAGAAGGGCGCCTTCGACGGCGACCAGGCCCGCGCGATCCTCACGGCGGGCAAGGCCAAGGGCCTGCACCCCCGCGTCCACGCCAACCAGCTCACCTACGGCCCCGGCGTCCAACTGGCCGTCGAACTCGACGCCGCCAGCGCCGACCACTGCACCCACCTCACCGACGCGGACGTGGACGCCCTCGCGAGCGGCAACACCGTCGCCACCCTCCTCCCCGGCGCCGAGTTCTCCACCCGCGCCCAGTGGCCGAACGCCCGGCGCCTCCTCGACGCGGGCGTCACCGTCGCCCTCTCCACCGACTGCAACCCGGGATCGTCCTTCACCTCCTCCGTGCCCTTCTGCATCGCGCTCGCGGTACGGGACATGGGGATGACCCCGGACGAGGCGGTCTGGTCGGCCACGGCGGGTGGCGCGGCGGCCCTCCGCCGCGACGACATCGGCCGCCTCACCCCCGGCGCCCGCGCCGACCTGCTCCTCCTCGACGCACCGAGCCATGTGCACCTGGCCTATCGGCCGGGGGTGCCGCTGGTCAGCGAGGTGTGGCGACGGGGCGTGCGCGAGGCCTGATCAGGAGGCCCCCGCCCGCCACCGCTGGCCCGTCCCCCCGTCCAGCGGCTCCAGCGACAGCCCCTCCCCGGCGCCGCCGCCCGGCGTCACCGCCGTCTCGATGGCGATGGCCGGCCGGATCGCTCCGGCGCCGTCCACCACGAACTTCAGGTTCTGCCCGTTGCGACCGTGGACGGAGTCGCACGTCCAGATCCCGACGCCCCGGTCCGTCGCACCCCGGCTGTCCAGGCAGTAGTCGGGGTCGGCGGACGACTGGAGCACGCCGCGCGCGGAGTCGACCCGCCAGCGTTGGGTGCGGGAGCCGGTGCAGGGGGCTGTGACGACATCGGTTCCGTCGAAGAAGGCACCGGCCACGTCCAGGCACAACCCCGAGGCGAGGTTCACGACTTGGGCGTATGTGCCGTTCGGCGGGCGCGTCGGGGAGGGGCTGGGGGAGGGCGGCGGCTTCGGGCGTGCCGTTTTCGAGGGCGTCGAACTCTTCGTGGGGGACGGCGACTTGGCGGTAGGGGAGGGAGACGGGCTCGCGGAAACCGTGGCGGTGGCCGTCACCGTCACCGCCACCGGAGGCACACTCAGCGGCGTCCCGACCGAGCCCACCGGATCCTGCGCCGACGACGAACCGCCCCGCGCCACCAGGAGCGCCACCAGCGGCAGCAGGGCCACCCCGAGCGCCGCCGACACCAGCACGGACCGGCGGCGATCCCACGGCCAGGCCCCCTGCGGCCACTTCCCCTCCGCAACGAGGCCGACGGCCTCCCGCTCTCCCGCGCCACCCGCCGCATACGCCGTCCCGCCCCAGGGCAGCAGCCCCTCGGCCAGCGCCGTGCGCGGGGTGTCCCGGAGCGCCGACAGCTCCTCGTAAGCCGTCGTGCAGTGCGGGCAGTGCGCCATGTGGGCGTGCAGGTCGGCGCTGTCGCGAGGGCTGTCCGGACGGACCGACTCCTCGATGAGGCGGCCGAAGTCGGGGCAGTCGGGGGCGTCGGAGGCGGCGAGACGGGTGCGCAGGCAGGCGCGGGCCAGCTGCTGGAGCGCCGGGGCGGTGCCGTACGCGACGTCTTCGCGGGTGAGGCCGAGGAGAGCGGCCGTTCGCTCCACCGGCTCCCGCTCCACGACCCCGTACCAGATCAGGCCCTGCGTGCGGGACGGCAGGGACTGGAACGCCGTGAGCATGGGCGGGACCGGGCCTGACGGACCCGTCGTGTTCAGGACGAGGAGCAGGCCCGCGTCGAGGCCCGCGGCCCGTTCGTCCATGGCCCACGTCCCGGCCGACCGGGCGGTCAGCAGCACAAGCCGGTGCCGCCAGGGCAGGCCCGGGTCGACGCCGCGTGCCGTCTGACGGGCCGCGAGCGCGAACGCCTGGGCCGCCAACTGCCGTGCCATGGAGTGGTTCGGGGTGCACAGGCGGGCGTAGGCGAGGACGGGGGCGTGATGGCGGGCCCGGAGTTCCTGGAGCGCCTGATACGCGGTGGCGGTGTCGGCGCGCAGCAGTTCGGTGAGCCGCGCGTCGGACGCACCCGCGTGCACCCCTGGGCCAGAGTCCCTGCCGTCGTCGGCCCGAGCCATCCGCTTGCCTCCTTGCAGCCGTGCGACCCGCCCCAGCATTGACCTACCGGCGGGTATGACGGCTCATAGTGGAGGAAGGGGAGCTTTGGGGAAAGGGTTTCTGTGGGTAACCCATGAACGGCCCACGAAGGACCTGCGAAGGACCTACGAACGGACTTGAACGGGCTTGAACGGCCCACGAACAGCCCGTGGGCGCCCGAACGCGCTGTGCCCGGTATCCGGCCGACGGATTCGGCGGGGTACCGGGCACAGCGCGCGTCGGCGGGAGGGAGGCGCCCCTCAGCCGCCGGTCGTCACTCCTCGACCGTCAGCCCCTTGCGGAGCCGGATCAGTGTGCGCGACAGCAGTCGCGACACATGCATCTGTGAGATGCCGAGTTCGTCGCCGATCTCCGACTGGGTCATCCCCGCGACGAACCGCAGGGAGAGGATCTTCCGGTCTCTGGGCGGCAGTTCGGCGATGAGCGGCTTCAAGGACTCGACGTACTCGATGCCTTCGATGCCGTGGTCCTCGTAGCCGATCCGGTCGGCGAGCGCGCCCTCGGCGTCGTCCTCCTCGGGCTGGGCGTCCAGCGAGGAGGCGGTGTACGCGTTCGACGCCGCCATGCCCTCGACGACCTCGTCGTTGGTCAGGTCGAGGCGCTCCGCAAGTTCCGCCACCGTCGGGGCGCGGTCGAGCTTCTGGGCCAGCTCGTCGCCGGCCTTGGCCAGGTCGAGCCGGAGTTCCTGCAGCCGGCGCGGTACCCGCACCGACCACGAGGTGTCGCGGAAGAAGCGCTTGATCTCGCCGACGATGGTCGGCATCGCGAAGGTGGGGAACTCCACGCCGCGGCTGAGCTCGAAGCGGTCGATCGCCTTGATCAGGCCGATGGTGCCGACCTGGATGATGTCCTCCATCGGCTCACTGCGCGAGCGGAAGCGGGAGGCGGCGAACTTGACCAGGGCGAGGTTGAGTTCGACGAGCGTGTTGCGGACGTACGAGTATTCGTGGGTCCCTTCCTCCAGCGACTCCAGCCGCTCGAAGAGGGTCTTGGACAGGGCCCGCGCGTCCACCGGCCCCACCTCGTCGTAAGGGGGGATGTCCGGAAGCCCGGCGAGTACGTCGTCCTGGGTGAACTCCTGGCCGAAGTCCGGTTCGTGACGTACGGCGCTGTCGCGCTCGATGGGATCCAGATGTTCCGGTCGGGGTGCCGACGTCGCCGTCTGGGTATGCGATGCGTCGAGCCGGGGTGACATGATGTCCTCCATCGTTCTCGGCATATGGCTGCCGAAGCCTGTGCGTGCACTGCGGTGTGCGGCGCCTCCAAAGCCGGCCGAGTCGGTTACGTGTCTCTACTAGCCCTACCCGCTTTCGGGAGCCCACCGCAAGTGCGCTCTGTTCCGAAATGTCCGTTTCTGGGTGGATGTTCGGGTGTTGGAGGGCGTAGGGAAGGCGTAGTGTTCGAAAGCGTCAGTCAGCAGCCACGACGTCGGGAAGTGAGAGACGGCATGGACCGCGGGACGGTCGGCAGCGCACAGTCTGGCCGACTTCTGGTCGAGGTGCGGGAAGAGGGCTCCAGTGCCGTCGTGACCCCGGCGGGTGAGTTGGATCACCACACCGCCGATTTGTTGCGTGAGCCACTCGAGGACTGCCTCGGCAAGGGTTTCAGTCGGCTCGTCGTCGACTGCTCGCGGCTCGAGTTCTGTGACTCCACGGGGCTGAACGTGCTGCTCGGGGCGCGGCTGAAGGCGGAGGCCGCCGGTGGCGGGGTGCATCTCGCGGGCATGCTGCCCGTCGTTGCGCGCGTGTTCGAGATCACAGGGGCCGAAGCGGTCTTCACGGTCCACGACTCACTCGACGACGCCCTGGCCGACCAGTCCGACGAGTCCGACGGGTCGGGTTGACCCCTCGCGTCCGGCACCGCGTCGGACGTCACATCATTCGTGCCGAAATCCGGGGGTGTTCCCTCGGCGCGGTCGGGCAGGAGACATCCTGAACCTGTCGGCTGTGACGTCGGCCACCGGGGGTGGGGGACTGTGACCGATGTATCAGGCAAGGACGTGTCCTGGCGTACTGACTCTGCGTACAGACTTGTGAATCGTGTGAACGTTGAACTGGTGAATCGGTGAGGTGAAGCGCTGATGAGCACCACCCGGCCTTTCTCGCCGGGCGACCGCGGCCCTGAGCCCAGCGGCGCTTCCGGGGTGTCCGAGGGGGACGTGCCGGCCACGGGGGGCTCCGACGAGGGCGCTCCGGCGGCGGGAACGACCGACGGGGACGCCGTGCCGTCCTTGAGGCCCGAGGCGTCCGAGGCGTCCGCCCGGGCGGCTGCGGGGCGTCAGGTCCGTCGGCTGGACTTCGGTGACCAGAGCGGGGTCGTCCCGCTCGCCCGTGACTTCGCCCGCCAGGCGCTGTACGCGTGGGGCTGGCTGCCCGCCGCCACCGCCGACCAGCGGGCCGCCGCCGAGGACGTACTGCTCGTCGTCTCCGAGCTGGTCACCAATGCCTGTCTGCACGCCGAGGGGCCGGACCAGCTGTGGATCGCCTGCGACAACAAGGTGATCCGGATCGAGGTCTCCGACAAGGGCACGGGCCAGCCGGCCCCCCGCACCCCGCACCGAGCGGGCCGCCCCGGCGGGCACGGCATGTTCATCGTGCAGCGGCTGTGCCTGGACTGGGGAGTCGTACGGACGCCGGGGGTCGCGGGCAAGACGGTGTGGGCGGAGCTGGGAGCACCGGCGTAATTCGTTTCCGCCCGCCGCAGGCACCCTCTACGCTCATCTGCAACGCGCTGACGGAGACGAGTAGCCCGGGACCCGCGAGCCGAGAGAGCCGCCACCTGCTGTGAAGGCGGCCTCGCGCACCCGGCGTGAATCCCCTCCCGAGTGCGGGGAGGAAATGCCCCGCCGGCCGGCCCCCGTGATCGGGCCCGAACGAGTCCGTCGTACGGCCACGCAGGTGACGTACGGCGGTGAAGGCGTGGTGGCACCGCGAGCACCCTCTCGCCCACGCCCCGAGGGATCACCCCGGGGCGCCGCGCGGCGCACCGGCCGACCGGACGGAGCGCGCACCATGCTCGACGTCACCCTCATCCGAAACCACCCCGACCAGGTCCGCGACGCCCTGCGCAAGCGCGCCGTCGACCCCGACATCCCCGGCTTCCTCGCCCTGGACACCGCCTTCCGCGAGGCCCGTACGGCCGTGGAGCGGCTGCGCGGCGAGCGTCGGCGGATCTCGGCCGAGATCGCCGTACGACGCCGCACGGACGCCCCCGCGGACGAGGTCCAGGCGCAGGCCAAGACCCTGACCGACGAACTCGCCGAGGCGGAGGCCCACCTCGCCGAACTGGCCGTCAGGCACCAGGAGTTCCTCGACGCCCTGCCCAATCTCCCGGACGACGACGTGGTGGCGGGCGGCAAGGAGAACAACGAGGTCGTACGGGCCGTGGGGGAGGCGCCCGCCTTCGACTTCCCGGCCAGGGGCCACGTGGAGCTCGCCCAGGACCTCGGCCTGGTCGACTACAAGCGGGGCGCGGCCCTCGCGGGCAACGGCTACTGGATCTACCGTGGCGAGGGCGCCGCCCTGGAGTGGGCGCTGCTCAGCCACTTCCTCGACGCGCACCGGCGCGCGGGATACGAGTTCGTGCTGCCGCCGCACCTGCTGACGTACGAGGCCGGGTACACGGCCGGGCAGTTCCCCAAGTTCGCCGACGAGGTCTTCCGCGTGGACGAGCACTTCCTGCTGCCCACCGCCGAGACCGCCCTGGTCAACCTCCATCGCGGCGAGACCCTCGACGAGGGTGAACTGCCGCGCCGGTACGTCGCCTACACGCCCTGTTACCGCAGGGAGAGCGGCAGCCACCGCAGGGCGGACCGCGGGACGCTGCGGGGCCACCAGTTCAACAAGGTCGAGCTGTTCCAGTTCGCCCGGCCGCAGGACTCGGACGCCGCGCACCTCGAACTCCTGGCGCGGGCGGAGGAGTTGGTCGCGGGGCTCGGCCTGCACTACCGGGTCACCAAGCTCGCCGCCGGGGACACCAGCCCCGCGCAGGCCAAGACCTACGACGTGGAGGTCTGGCTGCCCAGCCTGGGCGCGTACGCCGAGGTCAGCTCGGTGTCGAACGCCCGCGCCTACCAGGCCCGGCGCGGCGGCATCCGGTACCGCCCGGCCGGTGGCGGCAAGGCGACGTACCTCCACACCCTCAACGCCTCGGGCCTGGCCACCAGCCGGCTGCTGCCCGCGATCCTGGAGCAGCATCAGCGGGCGGACGGGACGGTCGCCGTGCCCGAGGTGCTGCGGCGCTGGGGGCTGCCCGAAGTGCTCCGCCCGCGGGCGACGTCGGCCTGACCCCGGGTTACCGAGGGTCACCCTCTCCACCCGAACCCCACCCGAGCCCCACCCGAACCCCCTCACGCGCACGCCGGATCGCCACAACTCCGGTGTGCGCCGTGTCTTCCTTCCTCAAGGCCCCGGGCGTACCTTGACGGCCGATCTGATGTGCCGTCAGGAATGAGGGACCGTGTCGAAGCAGAAGCGAACCGCCGCGCTCGCGACGGCCGCGGCCCTGGCCGGCTCGGCGGTGTTGATGTCCGCCCCCGCGGCCCGGGCCGAAGTCGTCGACGTCAACTACGCCTGCAAGACGCCGATCGGCGACAAGAGCGCCGTGTCGCCGATCGACATCAAGGGCGTCAAGAGCGGCAGCGGCTACAAGGTCACCATGTCGTGGCAGAAGGGCGTCTCGTCCAGCCCGGTCGAGCTGGGCAAGGGCGCGATGAACCCGAGCGCCACCATCAAGCTGGGCGGCGCCGACAGCGGCACCCTGGCGGTGACCGGCCCGGCCAACCAGGAGGCGATTCCCGCCAACACCCCCATCAAGATCAATGACTTGACGGGCACGTACACCCCGAAGAAGACCGGCAAGGTCACCTTCACGGCGGGCATCCTCACCATCAAGGCGCTCGGCACGACGACCACGTGCACCCCCACCAACAACCCCGGACCGTCGCTGACCCTCGACGTGACGGCGGCGGCCGGCGCGGGCGGCAGCACCGGTCAAGGAGGCTCCGGCTCCGGCTCCGAGCTCCCGCAGACCGGCCCCGAGGACTCGGCGATCGCCCTGGGCACCCTCGGCGGCACGGTCCTGCTCGCGGGCGCGGCGGGCGCGCTGTGGCTGACGCGCAGGAGCCAGACGGCACGCCGCTGACCGTTTCGTAGGAGCACCGCTGGAGCCGCCGATGTCCTCAGCCGTCCGTGTCCTGTGCCTGTCCCTGTCCCTCCTCGTGCTGGTGGGGGCCGCCCCGGTGGCGGTCGCCGCCGAAGGGTGGGCCGTCGCGCCCTCGGGTGGCGGACGGACGTCCTTCTACGCCGAGGGCGAGCCCGGGACGGTTCTCCAGGACACGGTGTCCGTGAGCAATCGGAGCGGTCGGTCGCTCACCGTAGGGCTCCGGGGCGTCGGCGTCCCGATCACCTTCGCGGAGCGCGAGGTACGGGTCCCCGCGCGCACCCGGGCCGAGGTCCCTTTCACGATGACCGTCCCGGACGGTGACCGCACCGCCGAGATCGTGGCGCTGGGCGCGGACGGCCGTGCCCAGCGCCTCCGGCTCCACCTGCGGGCATCCGTCCCGAAGGTGTCCGCACTGACCGTCGAGCACGTGTCCGTCCGCGCCGACGGCATCACGTACGAGCTGGTCAACCGCGGTACGACGCCCCTCGTGCCGCAGCTGTCCGTCCGCGTGGACGGGGTCTTCGGACGGGTTCTCGACCGCGCCCCGCGCGCCCTCCCCGTCGATCTGCCCCCGGGCAGCCGTACGAAGCTCACCGAGCCCTGGCCCGACCGGCCCGCGCTCGACGCGGTCGACGTGCGGCTGACGGTGACGGCGACGGGCGGGGCGGCAGACACGGCGGAGGTGGCGGCGCGGTTCGTGCCGTGGGGCACGGTGGCGGGGATCGCGGGGGCGGTGGCGGCGATCGGTGCCTTGTTCGTCGTACGGCATCGCGGGCGTCGTAGGGCCACCGATGACCAGTCGGCTGAACGGCCGTACGCAGACGTTGAGTTGACGGGAGCGGTGCGGTGAACGGCAAGGTGTGCATCCCGGTGCTGACGGCGCTGGTGGCGGTGCTGGCGCTGCTGTTGCCGGGGGCGGCCGTGACCGCGTGGGCCGCGGACGGGGCGGCGCCCACCGTGAAGCTCTCCAAGTCACAGGCGGGGACGGGCGGTTCGATCACCGTCACCGGCAGCGGCTGGCGGCCGCGCGCGCTGCTGATGATCCTGGTCTGCGGCCAGTCCGTGCCGTCGACCGGCGTGAGAGGCGGCACCAACTCCTGCGCCAACGCGGATGGCAGGGCCGCGACCACGGACGCCGAGGGGCGCTTCAGCAGGAAGCTGCCGGTGGCCGAGCCGCCCGTGCCGTGTCCGTGCGTGGTGCACGTCGCGACCGTGACCGGAGCGAAGGCCGAGTCCGACGCCATCTTCCAGGTGGCCGGGCACGCGGTCGAGCCGCTGCCCGCGGAGCCGACGGGCGGGCGCCTGTCGGTCCTCACGGACACCCGGCTGGAGGGCTCCAGTGGCCTGCTGACGTGGTTCGGCGCACCGCCGGCGCGGACGCTCGTCTTCACCGTCGGCAATGTGGGCTCCTCCGCCGTGAAGAACCCGGTCTTCCAAGTCGGCACCTCCCACGGCGTGTTCGCCCCGCAGTGGGAGGAACAGCAGTGGCGCGGCACGATCGAGCCGGGCAGGAAAGCGCGGATCGAGCTGCCGGTGGAGCTCGCCGCCGGGGCGCACGGCGGCTACACCGTCTCCCTGAAGTACGGCGGCAAGGTGATGGCCGAACAGCCCTGGGGCGTGGGCCGGCCCTGGGGAGTGACGCTGTTCTGGATCCTGGTCTGTCTGGTCGTACCGGCGGCGCTGTTCCGCATCGGGATGGCGGTGGTGGACCGGGTACGGCCGCGGCAGACCACACGCCGCCGCGGTCTGCGCCTGCCCGAAGTGGCCCTGCGCATCCCGGGGCTGAAGCCCCGCGAAGAGGCGAGGCACGCCTCTTCCTCTCCCTCGACCCTGCCGTGGTTCACCCCGGACAACGACCCGGGCACGGCCGGTCGGCTCTCCGCACCGCACGACGACGACAGCCCGACGAGTCGTACGGGTCCGACGACCCCAACGAGTCCTGCGAGCCCTACGACTCCGACCAGGAAGGGACCCCCGTGAGCATGCGAAGGAGAGTCACACCGGCAAGCCCGAGAAGAGGTGGCGCGGCGGGCGTCGCCCTGATGCTCGGCGGCGCGGGCATCCTGCTCGGCGTGTCCGCCGCGCCCGCCCAGGCCGCCGAGGTGGCGTACGCGACCGAGTGCATCCCGCCCGCCATCTCCGGGCTGCCGCCGGTCCAGGGCACGACCAAGGTGGAGATCACCGCGCCCGCGCAGGCGAAGGTCGGCGACGAGGTGGAGATCGTCTGGAAGTTCGTCCAGGCGGCGTCGAAGAACCCCAACATCCTCGACCTCGGGCAGGACACGGTCCAGCCGACGGGGACGCTGAAGGCGGCCGGTGCGCAGACGGCCGCCATCGCCATGGAGGGGCCGCGGCAGAACCCGCCGATCCCCAAGAACAGCGACATGAAGCTGTCCGACATGAAGGGCAAGCTGAAGCTGACGGCGCCGGGCGAGGTGACCCTGACGCCGGACGCGTACAACATCAACGTCAACAAGCCGATCTCCACGGACACCAAGTGCACGCCGAAGGAGACGGTGAAGTCGGCGGCGACGATCAAGGTGACGGACGGGGGCGGGGGTCCGGGCGGTACGACGGGAGGGCTGCCGACGGTCGTGCCGACGCTGCCGACGAGTGTGCCGACCGACCTGCCGACAGGTCTGCCGACGGGGTCGTCGAGCCCGTCCAGCCCGTCGAGTCCGACGCCGAGTGAGAGCGAGACGGGCGGGGACGCCGGCGGTTCGAGCACCGGTGGCGGCGACGGCGGCCAGAGCGACTTCACGGGCAAGGAGGTCCAGGTCCCGTACGCGTGCAAGACGCCCATCGGCGACAAGGAGGCGACCTCGCCGGTCCAGATCAACGCCAAGAAGAGCGGTGGCAGTTTCGATCTGACGGTCCAGTTCAAGAAGTCGGTGATGGACAGCCCCGCCGACATCCCCAAGGACTCGGTCAAGCCGTCCATGGAGGTCGTCCTGGGCGGCGCGGACAAGGGCACGGTCCATGTCGAGGGCCCGACCAACTCCGAGGACATCAAGTCGGGGGACCCGATCGAGATCCCGGACCTGACGGGCACCTACAAGCCGGGCGCGAGCGGCGAGTCGACCCTGTCTCCGGGGGTCCTGACCATCGAGGCCCTCGGCACGACGACGACCTGCACGCCGGTCAAGACGGAGGTGTCCTTGACCCTGGACACGACCGAGCAGGCGAGCGGGGCGTCCGGCGGCGGCTCGGCGGGCAGCTCGACCGGCGGCTCCGCGGGCGGCTCGTCGACGGACGGCGGCCTGGCGGCGACGGGCGCGGAGGACCACGGCTCGCTGAAGGCCCTCGGGCTCGTGGCGGGGACGGCACTGCTCCTCGGGGGAGCGGTGTTCACCTTCATGCCTGGGCGCCGCCTGCGCTAGCGCCCTTCAGCGGGTGGCGCAGGGCGAAGACGCCTCGGCCGACGGGCTGTGCCTGCCGGCCGGCCAGGGTGCCGCCTCCCCCTCACATGCCGTGGTCCAGCCGTAGATGCGTCCGCATCAGCACGTTCGCGTCAGCCACCGCGCTGTGGTCGTGCGCCGTGCGTGCCGCGGTCCGTCGTGCCGCGAGTTTCCGGCAGGACTCGCAGCCGTCCACGGGGACGGGTGAGCGGCTCACGTCGAACGAGGAGTACGGCGGCGGCTCGGTCACGGCGCACACCCCCGTCCGACGCTCCAGTGCTCCCGCAACTCCCGTTCGCAGGCCCTGGCTTCGGCGGTCCGGCCCGCCTCCTTAGCGGCGTTCCGCTGAGCCAGTAACGCGCCGCACACGTCACAGGTGGGCGGAGGAGGGGGCGGCGCCGCCCATGCCGTGCGCGCGGTCACGCGGACCACCGCGCGAGCGCCGACTCGAGCGTGCGCAGCACGGCGGGCGTCGGCCGCGCCCAGCCGCCGGGCGGCGTCCAGGCGGCAGCCGAGCGGTTCGGGCGCGTGCGGCGGGGGAGGCGGGGGAGAGTCGTGGTCGACATGGCTCACTCCTTGCGGTTCGCGTTCCGGGGAACGCCTGTGCTGCACGCATTCGCTGGATTACGCTGCGTGTTCAGGTGCAGATACGAGCATGCCGTGCCCGGGACGCGAAAGGGCTGCTGAGACGCGCTAGTTCCACGCTCGGCACTCCAAATTCCACAAATTCCACATCCGGGCGGAGGGGGAAACAGGGTGCCGCAGCGACGGACAGTGACGAGCCGCAGCCATGAGCCGCGATGGAGGTACGCGGAGGAGGTACGGAGGCTACGTGAGCAGAGCGGGCTCACATTGCGGCAGCTCGCGGAGCGACTGGGCTGGGACTGGTCGACGCTGGGGAAGCTGGAGCGGGGCCAGTCGCTGGGGAGCCCCGAGATGGCGCAGGCGCTGGACGAGCACTACGGGACGCCGGGGTTGTTGCTGGCGTTGTGGGAGCTGGCGGTGGGGGACCCGACGCAGTTCAAGGAGCAGTACCGCAGGTACATGCTGCTGGAGGCCGGGGCGGTGAGCTTGTGGCACTTCGCCGTGAGCATCCTGCCGGGCCTGCTTCAGTCGGACGGGTATGCGCGGGAGGTGCTCGCGACGGGCGGCATCAAGGGCGAGGAGTTGACCCAGCAGGTGGAAGCGCGGGTCGGCCGCCGGGCGTTGCTGGTGGGTGAGGATGCGCCGACGTTCCGCACCATCCTGTCCGAGGCCGTGCTGCGCACGCCGTTGCGGGATGCCGGGGCCTGGCGGGAGCAGCTCGAACACCTGGTGGAGGTGGCCGAGCGTCCGCAAGTCACGCTTCAGGTGCTGCCTCTGGGGGCCGGCCTGCACGGCTTGGTCAGCACCGACGTGATGTTCCTACGGTTGCCCGACGGACGGACGGTGGCCTACACCGAGACCGCGTACCACGGCGAACTGATCGAGGAGAACAGGGAGGTTGAGCGGCTGCAACGTGCGTACGATTCGATGCGCGACCTGGCGCTGTCACCGGCCGAGTCGCTGAAGTTCATCGGGCAGATGCTGGAGGAAGCACCGTGCGATCCATCGACCTGACCGGCGTGACGTGGCGCAAGAGCAGCTACAGCAACCCGGACGGTGGCCAGTGCCTCGAAGTCGCCGACGTCCACGCGCCCGTCGTCCCCGTCCGTGACTCCAAGAACCCCCACGGCCCCGCCCTGATCCTCCGGGCAGCCGCCTGGGCCTCGTTCGTCACGGCCGTACGACGCAACGAGCTGCCGAACTGACCTGACCCCCAAAAAACGCCGGAGGCCGTCGCACCACCCTCGGTGCAACGGCCTCCGTCTGTTCAGCTCAGCCCAGGCGCGCAGCCCGGTCGTGGCGTCACCATGCGCTGATAGCCCTGGAGGGACGTCAGTGGACGTCGCCCATGAGCGACTTGACCTTCCGGCGGTACATGTAGACCGCGAAGCCCGCGAGGGCGGCGAGCGCCGCCTCCCCGAGGACGGCGGGCGTGCCGCCGAGGTCGACACCGGCGATGGCCGGGTTGGACAGCAGGCTGGTGATGGAGTCGCCCGCGGTGACCGCGAGGAACCACACGCCCATCATCTGGCTGGCGTACTTGGCCGGGGCCATCTTCGTCGTCACCGACAGGCCGACCGGCGACAGGCACAGCTCGCCGACGGTCTGGATGAAGTAGATACCCACCAGCCACATCGGGCTGACCGCGGTGCCGTTCGCCGCCATGCCCAGCGGGATGAGGAAGAAGAAGAACGACACGCCGATCAGGATCAGGGCCATCGCGAACTTCACGATGGTGCTCGGCTCCTTGCCCTTGCGGTTCAGCCACAGCCAGACCCAGGCGAAGACGGGGGCCAGCGCCATGATGAACAGCGGGTTCAGCGACTGGTACCAGGAGGACGGGAAGTCGAAGCCGAGCAGCGAGCCCGCGGCCTTGCCCTCGCCGAATGCCTGGACGGTGGACGCGCCCTGGTCGTAGATCATCCAGAAGACGGCGGCCGCGACGAAGAACCAGATGTAGCCGGTCATCTTCGACTGCTCGGTGGCCGAGAGCTCCTTGTCCCGCTTGATGCGCAGCAGCACACCGGCCGGGACGACCAGGCCGATGACCGTGAGTGGGATCATCGCCCAGTTCAGGGTGAAGTGGCCGGTGACGCCCACGACGCCGTAGAAGACGGTCGCCGCGATCACCCAGAGCAGGCCCTTGCGCAGCCAGACCGCGCGTTCCTCGGCCGCGAGAGGCTTGGGGACGGCGCTGCTCCGCGGGCTCAGATGGCGGGTGCCGAGCAGGAACGCCACGAGGCCGATCGCCATGCCGACCGCGGCCATGCCGAAGCCGAGGTGCCAGTTGACCTCCTGGCCGACGGTGCCGATGGCCAGCGGGGCGAAGAACGCGCCCGCGTTGATGCCCATGTAGAAGATCGTGAAGCCGCCGTCGCGGCGCGGGTCGTCCGGACCGTCGTACAGGTGGCCCACCATCGTCGAGATGTTGGCCTTGAGCAGGCCGGAACCGGCCGCGACCAGTGCCAGGCCGGCGAAGAACGGTGCCTGGCCGCCGGGCAGCGCCAGCACAAGGTGGCCGGACATGATCGTGACGCCGGCGATGGTCACCGTCTTGCGCGGGCCCCAGACGCGGTCACCGAGCCAGCCGCCGGGCATGGCGAGCAGGTACACCATCGCCGAGTAGACGGAGACGATCACGGTGGTCGTGGCCACGTCCATGGCCAGGCCGCCGCCCATGCTCCCCTTGCCGGCGTCGGGGCCGCCGGAGAGCAGGTACACGGTGAGTAGGGCCTTCATGCCGTAGTAGGAGAAACGCTCCCACATCTCGGTCATGAAGAGAGTGGCCAGGCCGCGGGGGTGGCCGAAGAAGGTCTTCTCGGAGCCGGGGGTGCCCGGGCGGGCCGAGTCCTTCGTCAGGCTGGACGCCATGGTCGATCCTTGCTGGTCGGGACGCGCACCGACGTTGACTGTCACGCGCCCGGTGGGGGGCGGCCGGCACCGGCGAGGCTCAGCCGCCCACCCCCACGCCCACGGGGAGTTCCGCTCCGGGTCACGAAGCGGCGGACGGCGGCCACCGGGATCCACGCCCCCGTCTTTGGGGGCCCGGCCACAGGTCATTCCAGGCAGACACAAAAGAGACCCTCAGCGTCAAGTGCCGCCGAAGGTCCCTGCAGTGCTACAGGCGTAGATTCACCATACGTCAGGACACTGCCGGATATGGAAGGACTTGAGACCCGTATCACAGGTGTCGAGGGAACCGTAGGCACCCTTTCCAAGGTCCTTTACAGGATCGCACCTCGCAGGTGCTGGTCTGTACCACAGCGCCCGAAGGTAAGGAACTCGCCAGATACGAGTAAGAATCAAGGCGCGCGATCACACCCCAGCTCTTGTCATGGGCGGACTACCATCAGCTCATGACCCGTGTACTGCTCGCCGAGGACGACGCGTCCATTTCGGAGCCGCTGGCCCGCGCACTGCGCCGGGAAGGGTACGAGGTCGAGGTGCGGGAGGACGGCCCCAGCGCGCTCGACGCAGGAATGCAGGGTGGAGTCGACCTGGTCGTGCTGGACCTCGGCCTGCCCGGCATGGACGGCCTGGAGGTGGCCCGCCGGCTGCGGGCCGAGGCGCACGCCGTGCCGATCCTCATCCTGACCGCACGCGCCGACGAGGTGGACACCGTCGTCGGCCTCGACGCGGGCGCCGACGACTACGTCACCAAGCCGTTCCGGCTCGCCGAACTGCTGGCCCGGGTCCGGGCCCTGCTGCGGCGCGGGGCGGCCGAGCCGCAGCAGCCGCCCGCCACGCACGGGGTGCGGATCGACGTCGAGTCGCACCGGGCGTGGATGGGCGACGAGGAACTCCAGCTCACGGCCAAGGAGTTCGACCTGCTGCGGGTCCTGGTGCGCGACGCCGGCCGGGTGGTGACCCGGGACCAGCTGATGCGTGAGGTCTGGGACACGACCTGGTGGTCGTCGACCAAGACGCTCGACATGCACATCTCGTGGCTGCGCAAGAAGCTCGGCGACGACGCGGCGAACCCTCGGTACATCGCCACCGTGCGAGGCGTGGGCTTCCGTTTCGAGAAGAGCTGACCCAGGGCCGCACAGGTAGAAGCCGTACAGGTAAGTAACAGGACACCATGCGCCGCCGACTGATTCAGTCCACCCTCGCCGTCGTTCTCGTCGTCATCGCCGTCTTCGGCGTGTCCCTCGTCATCGTCGAGACCCGGACGATCACCAACACCGCGCAGGAGCGGGTGGACACCGAGGCGGTGCGGCTGGTCAGCATCGTGGACAGCCGGCTGCTCGGTGACGAGATCGTGGACGCCTCGGTGCTGCGGGATCAGATCCAGGGGGATCGTTACGCCGAGATCCGGATCCCGGGCAAGCCGTTGATCGAGGTGGGCTCCAAGCCGACCGGTGACGTCATCAGCGCCAAGGAGACCGGCGAGGAGGGCGAGACGATCACCGTGCAGGAGCCGCGGTCGTCGGTGACGCGGGAGGTCGGCCGTACGCTGCTGATCATCGGGGCGGTGGCGCTGCTGGCGGTGATCGCGGCGGTCCTGCTGGCGGTACGCCAGGCGAACCGTCTCGCCTCCCCGCTCACCGACCTCGCGGAGACGGCGGAACGCCTCGGCTCGGGCGACCCCCGCCCCCGCCACAAGCGGTACGGCGTCCATGAGCTGGACCGCGTGGCGGACGTGCTGGACTCCTCCGCCGAGCGCATCGGGCGCATGCTGACCGCGGAACGCCGCCTGGCCGCGGACGCCTCGCACCAGCTGCGCACGCCGCTCACGGCACTCTCCATGCGCCTGGAGGAGATCACCCTCACCGACGATCTCGACACGGTGAAGGAAGAGGCGACCATCGCCCTGACCCAGGTGGAGCGCCTCACCGACGTGGTCGAGCGCCTCCTGACCAACTCCCGCGACCCGCGCAACGGCTCCGCCGTCACCTTCGACCTCGACGAGGTCATCCAGCAGCAGCTGGCCGAGTGGCGCCCGGCGTACCGCAACGTGGGCCGGGCGATCGTCAGCTCGGGCAAGCGCCACCTCCAGGCGGTCGGCACGCCGGGCGCGGTCGCTCAGGTCCTGGCGGCCCTGATCGAGAACTCCCTCATGCACGGCGGCGGCACGGTGGCGCTGCGCACCCGCGTGACGGGCAACCAGGCGGTCATCGAGGTCACGGACGAGGGCCCGGGCATCCCGGCGGACCTGGGCGCCCGCATCTTCGAGCGGGCCATCAGCGGCCGCAACTCCACAGGCATCGGCCTCGCGGTAGCCCGCGACCTGGCGGAAGCCGACGGCGGCCGCCTGGAAATGCTCCAGACCAACCCCCCGGTACTCGCCCTGTTCCTCTCCCGCACGCCGCCGCTGAAGAAGCAGCCGGAGGATTCGGGGCCGACGGTCAGGTAGGGCGTGGACGGGGGCTTCAGGATCGGGGCGAGCGTCAGCCCACCCGCTGCCGCACCCGCGGCTTCTCCGGCTCCGTTGCCTGCCGAGGCGGCTCCAGGAACGATTCCGCGCCGGTCACCGCCTCCTCCACCGGAAGCGCCCGGAACACCCACGTCCGATACGACCAGAACCGGAACAGCGTCGCGATACCGATGCCGAGGAACTTGAAGATGTTGCTCTGCAGCGGACTGTCCCAGTCGAACCCGTACGTCGCCGCGTACAGCACACCGTTCTCGATCACCAGACCGACCACGCTGAACAGCAGGAACAGACCCAGTTCCTTCGTGCGACGACTCTTGTCCCGATCCCGGTACGTGAAGTAGCGGAAGCCGACGTAGTTGAAGACGATCGCGACGACGGTGGCGATGACACTCGCCCGCACCACCTGCAGGTCGGTCACATGCCGCACCAGGTTGAACACGAGGAGGTTGACCAGCAGCCCCGCTCCACCCACCGCGCCGAACTTGGCGACCTCACGCATCAGCCGGTCAAAGCGCTGTCGCACCGCACTGCGAGGTACTGGAGGCGCCGCATGAAGCCCCGAGGAACCACGTCCCATGGTCGTGAAGGCTCCTGTCGGTCGTTTTGTCGGTCGGTTGCGTCAACCCAGCCATGCTAACCACCCCCCTCCGCGATTGCCTGTGGGCGAGCTCATAGGTCGGGACATAGCTCGGAAAGAGCCCCGGAAAAGTCCGGTAAGAGGGTCGCCCCGACGCGGCCGATACCCTAGGGGCGTGACGTTCCCGGTAGTCGGCATGGTCGGCGGGGGTCAGCTCGCTCGTATGACACACGAGGCGGGCATCCCGCTCGGCATCAGGTTCAAGCTCCTCAGTGACACCCCTCAGGATTCCGCGGCGCAGGTGGTGAGCGATGTCGTCATCGGCGACTATCGCGACCTCGACACGCTGCGCGATTTCGCCAGGGGCTGCGATGTGATCACTTTCGATCACGAACATGTACCCACCGAGCACCTCAGGGCCCTGGAGGCGGACGGCATCCCCGTCCGCCCGGGCCCCGACGCACTCGTGCACGCCCAGGACAAGGGCGTGATGCGCGCGAAGCTCGACGCGATCGGTGTGCCGTGCCCACGGCACAGGATCGTGACCGACCCAGGCGATGTCGCCGCTTTCGCGGGCGAGGGCGACGGCTTCCCCGTCGTCCTCAAGACCGTCCGCGGCGGCTACGACGGCAAGGGCGTCTGGGTCGTCGACTCCGTCGAGGAGGCCGCCGAGCCGTTCCGTGCCGGCGTCCCGGTCCTCGCCGAGGAGAAGGTCGACTTCGTACGGGAGCTCGCGGCGAACGTCGTACGTTCCCCGCACGGCCAGGCCGTCGCGTACCCGGTGGTCGAGTCCCGGCAGGTCGACGGCGTCTGCGACACCGTCATAGCCCCCGCCCCCGACCTCGACCGGACCCTCGCACTCAAGGCCGAGGAGATGGCCCTCACCATCGCCAAGGAACTCGGCGTCGTCGGCCACCTCGCCGTCGAGCTGTTCCAGACCCGCGACGGCCGGATCCTTGTCAACGAACTGGCGATGCGCCCGCACAACTCGGGCCACTGGACCCAGGACGGCGCGATCACCTCCCAGTTCGCCAACCACGTCCGCGCGGTCCTGGACCTCCCCCTCGGCGACCCGCGCCCGCGCGCCCAGTGGACCGTCATGGTCAACGTCCTCGGCGGCGACTACCCCGACATGTACTCCGCGTACCTGCACTGCATGGCCCGCGACCCCCAGCTGAAGATCCACATGTACGGCAAGGACGTGAAGCCCGGCCGCAAGGTCGGTCATGTCAACACCTACGGCGACGACCTCGACGACGTGCTGGAACGCGCCCGTCACGCAGCCGGCTACCTGAAGGGCACGATCACCGAATGAGCACCGCTGTCGGCCCCGTCGTGGGCATCGTGATGGGGTCGGACTCCGACTGGCCCGTCATGGAGGCCGCCGCCCAGGCCCTCGACGAGTTCGAGATCGACTACGAGGTCGACGTCGTCTCCGCGCACCGGATGCCGCGCGAGATGGTCACGTACGGCGAGCAGGCGGCCGAGCGCGGCCTGAAGGTGATCATCGCCGGTGCCGGTGGCGCCGCCCACCTCCCGGGCATGCTCGCCTCCGTCACGCCCCTCCCGGTCATCGGCGTGCCCGTCCCGCTGAAGTACCTCGACGGCATGGACTCCCTGCTCTCCATCGTGCAGATGCCGGCCGGCGTGCCCGTGGCCACCGTCTCGGTCGCCGGCGCGCGCAACGCCGGTCTGCTCGCCGCCCGTATCCTCGCCACCCACGACGAGGACCTGCTGCAGCGGATGCGCGAGTTCCAGCAGGAGCTGAACGACCAGGCCACCGAGAAGGGCAAGCGCCTGCGCGCCAAGGTAGAGGGCGCGAACGGCTTCGGCTTCGGCTCGGGGAAGTGACGGCGATGACCTCCCTGGAGGCAGCCCGGGAACTCCTGCGCGAGTTCCCGGTCGTCGACGGCCACAACGACCTCCCCTGGGCCCTGCGCGAACAGGTCCGCTACGACCTCGACGCCCGCGACATCGCCGCCTCCCAGGGCGCCCACCTGCACACCGACATCCCCCGCCTGCGCGAGGGCGGCGTGGGCGCGCAGTTCTGGTCGGTGTACGTCCGCTCGGACTACGCCGGTGACAAGGCGGTCAGCGCCACCCTCGAACAGATCGACTGCGTACGGCAGTTGCTGGCGCGCTACCCGGCCGACCTGCGCCCGGCGCTGACGGCGGCGGACATGGAAGCCGCCCGCGCCGAGGGCCGGATCGCCTCCCTCATGGGCGCCGAGGGCGGCCACTCCATCGCCGACTCGCTCGCCACGCTGCGGGCGCTGTACGCGCTCGGTGTCCGCTACATGACCCTCACCCACAACGACAACATCGCGTGGGCCGACTCGGCGACGGACGAGCCCGGCGTGGGCGGTCTGTCGGCCTTCGGCCGCGAGGTCGTCCGGGAGATGAACCGCGCGGGCATGCTGGTGGACCTCTCGCATGTGGCGGCTACGACGATGCGGGACGCGCTGGACGCCACGTCGGCACCGGTGATCTTCTCCCACTCCTCCGCCCGCGCGGTGTGCGACCACCCGCGCAACATCCCCGACGACGTCCTGGAACGCCTCCCCGGCAACGGCGGCGTCGCGATGGTGACGTTCGTGCCGAAGTTCGTGCTCCAGGCGGCGGTCGACTGGACGGCCGCGGCCGACGAGAACATGCGCGCCCACGGCTTCCACCACCTCGACACCACCGCCGAGGCGATGAAGGTGCACCGCGCCTTCGAGGAGAGCACCCCGCGCCCGATCGCCACCGTCTCCACGGTCGCCGACCACCTGGACCACATGCGCGAGGTCGCGGGCGTGGACCACATCGGCATCGGCGGCGACTACGACGGCACCGCCTTCACCCCGGACGGCCTGGGCGACGTGTCCGGCTACCCCAACCTGATCGCCGAACTGCTGGACCGCGGCTGGTCAAAGCCCGACCTGGCCAAGCTGACCTGGCAGAACGCGGTACGGGTACTGGGCGCGGCCGAGGACGTCGCCCGCGACCTTCAGGCGACGCGGGGCCCGTCCAACGCGACCATCGAGGCGCTGGACGGCTGATCGTCGAGGGCGGGGTAGTCGGTGTAGCCGGTCGCCCCGCCCGTGTACATCAGGTACCGGTCCCGGACCGGGGTGAGCGGTGCGCCGAGGCGCAGGCGGGTGACCAGGTCCGGGTTGGCGAGGAACGGCCTGCCGAGGGCGACCAGATCGGCCCCGGCGGCCAGCATGCCGGCCGCGGCCCGGGTGACGCCCTCGGTGGTGAGGTCGGGCAGTACCGGGTTGCCGATCAGGACGCCGGGCCAGTCCGCGCGGATGCTCCGGTACACCGCCGTGTCCGGGTCGGCGTGCACGAGGTGCAGATAGGCCAGGTCCAGAGCCCGCAGCCGGGCCACCAACGCGGGGTAGAGGACGTCGGTGTCGTCCTCCGCGATGCCGTTGACGGTGTTTCCCGGGGAGATCCGCACGCCCACCCGGTCGGCGCCGATCGCATCGGCCACCGCCTCGGTCACCTCCGCGGTGAACCGGACCCGCCGCTCCACCGGCCCGCCGTATCCGTCCGTCCTGCGGTTGGTGTTCCCGGCGAGGAACTGGTGCAGCAGATGCCCGTTGGCCGAGTGCACCTCGACTCCCTCGAAGCCCGCCTCGACGGCCCGGCGGGCGGCCGCGGCGAAGTCGGCGACGGTGGCCCGGATGTCGGCGACCGTCATCTCCCGGGGGACGACGGCCGGCCGGTGCCCGCGCGGCGTGAAGATCGTCTCCGGCAGCGGCACGGGGGAGGGCGCGACGGGCGTCAGGCCGGTGGTCTCCGGATGGCTGACCCGCCCGCCGTGCTGGAGCTGCAGGAACATCCGCCCGCCGCCCTCCCGCACGGCCTCGGTCACCCGCCGCCACCCGGCCAGGTGCCGGTCGGTGTGGATCGCGGTGATGTTCGGGTACGTCTGCCCGACCGCGTTCGGTGTCGAGGCCTCGCCGATGATCAGGCCGGCCGTGGCGCGCTGGGTGTAGTGGGTGACCATGAGGTCGGTCGGGGTGCCGTCCGCCGCCGCGCGGTTGCGGGTGAGCGGTGCCATCACCAGGTGGTGGGGAAGTGCGAGCCGGCCGAGCCGGGCCGGGGCCAGGAAGTCCGTCGTCTGCGTCATGGTCGTACGCTAAAACTTGACATCAGTGTCAGATTCAAGTCCGGGCAGTCGACGGAGGCGGAGGCGGAGATGCGGATCGGTGAACTCGCCCGGCGCACCGGCGTGAGTGAGCGGTCGCTGCGCTACTACGAGACCCAGGGCCTGCTGCGCGCCGAGCGCACCCCGGGCGGGCACCGCGACTACCCCGAGGCGGCCGTGGACCGGGTCGTCCGGATCCAGGAGCTGTTCGCCGCCGGGCTGCACAGCAGCCGGATCGTGCAGTTGCTGCCCTGCATGCGGGACACCGACGGCGGCCCCTCCGCCGTCGCAACGCCCCGGCTGGTCGAGGACCTCACCGCCGAACGCGACCGCATCGACCGCATGATCGCCGACCTCGTCCGCTCCAGGGAAACCCTGAACGAGGTGATCGAGGCGGCGCGCGAAAGCTGACCGCCCGCGCGCGTGCCCCGTACCCCCGAACGCCCCGTCCGCCAGGAAGCTGCTCGGGGTCCGTGCGACGGTGAACCGTACTGCTGATCAGGACGCCGATCACGTACGGAGACAGACCGCCATGGCAGACCTCAAGGACGAACTGGACACCAGCCCCGAGGTCGGCGAGATCGATGACCTGCCCGCCCCGCTCCCCGGGGAGCCGTACGAATCCGTCGCCGGGCCGGGCGACGACACCGACGCAGGCCTCCTCGACCGCGCCCACGCCCTGCTCACCGCCCACCCCGTCGCCGACGGCTACAGCGGACTGCCGTGGGCGCTGCGCCGGCTGCCCCGGGTCGACCTGGAGCTCGGCGAGAGCGCCGTCGACACGGACGTGCCGCGGATGCGCGAAGGCCACGTCGCCGCGCTGTTCTGGGCGCTGCACCTGCCCGAGGGACTGGCCGGGGAGCGGGCCGTCGGTGCCACGCTTGAGCAGCTGGACCTGGTGAAGACCGTCGTACGGGCCCACCCCGAGGGCCTGCGCCTCGCCGACACCCCCGGGCCGATCACCGACGTCCGCCACTTCGGTCGCGTCGCCGTCCTGCCCGGCCCCGCGGGTGCCGCGGCCCTCGGCGACTCCCTCGGCATCCTGCGTTCCCTGCACGGGCTCGGGCTGCGCGCCCTCACCCTGTCCGACACCTCCTGGGCGAGCGAGGCGGGCCTGACCAGGTTCGGCGACGAGGTGCTGCGCGAGATGAACCGCCTCGGTGTGCTGGCCGAACTCTCCGGCGCCTCCGCGAACACCCTG
This sequence comes from Streptomyces sp. T12, assembly GCF_028736035.1. Taxonomy (NCBI): domain Bacteria; kingdom Bacillati; phylum Actinomycetota; class Actinomycetes; order Kitasatosporales; family Streptomycetaceae; genus Streptomyces; species Streptomyces sp. T12. The sequence goes on along the minus strand of NZ_CP117866.1, from coordinate 4,139,866 downwards.
CGCCGCGCCTGCGCGGTCTCCAAGTCACCGGTCGTGTGCGCCCGCTCCGCCGCCCACGCCCTGCGCCCCCACCCGGCCAACCTCCCCGACGACCTGCTCGCCGAGCTGGGCGCCGTCGGAGGCCTGTGCATGGTGCCGCTCACCGCCGAGCAGACCGGCCCGTCCGTCCGGGACGTCGCCGACCATCTCGACCACGTGCGCGAGGTGGCGGGCCCGGAGTGCGTCGGCCTGTCCGGCACCTACGACGCAGGCGCCGCCCACCCCCAGGACCTCACCGACGCCTCCGGCTACCCCCGCCTGGTCGCCGAGCTGCTGCGCCGGGGCTGGCCCGAGGCTGACATCGCACTGCTGACCTGGGGCAACGTCCAGCGCGTCCTGCGCGAAGCCGACTTCACGGCCCGGGAGGCACAGCGGCGCCGGGAGCCGTCGACGGTGAAGATCGCCGACCTCGACCGCTGACCGGAGGGTTCGCTACTCGCCGTGCTCGATCCGGCAGAGGCAGAACGGGTGCCCCGCCGGGTCGGCGTACACCCGCCAGTCCTCCTTGTCCTCGGCGTGCAGCAACCGCGCACCCAGCCCCAGCACCTTCTCCTCGGCCGCGTCGACCTCCTCCCAGGTGGACCCCGCGTCGAAGTCGAGGTGGAACTGCTGCGAGTTGCGGTCGCCCCGCGGCCACTCCGGCGGCGTGTACCCGGGCGCCGCCTGGAAGGAGAGCCGTGGCCCGCCCGGGATCTGGAGTACGACCCAATCCGGGTCGTCGTCCTCGGGCGTACCGCCGCCGACGCCTGCGTAGAAGCGGGCGAGGGCGCGCGGGTCGGGGCAGTCGATGACGACGGAACGCAGGCGTGCCACGGGACTCATGGGTTCCTCCGGCGGTCGAGGCGTGATCAGCAGGCGCACAGGCAGAACGGGTGCCCGGCTGGATCCGAGTAAACCCGGAAGCTCCGCGACCGGTCCTCGGCGTCCAGCGGCTTCGCCCCCAGTGCCAGTACGCCTTCCTCGGCCGCGTCCAGGTCCGCGACGGTCAGGTCCAGATGGAACTGCTGGGAGTGATCGGGCGCCGGCCACTTCGGCGGTACGAACCCGGGGGCGGCCTGGAACGCCAGCGACTGCCCGCCGGGCACCTTCAAGTCCACCCAGTCCCCTTCGCCCTCGACGCTTCCGCCGAGCACGCGCGCGTAGAAGCCGGCGAGGGCACGGGGGTCGGGACAGTCCAGGACGACGACGCCCAGTTCGGCGATGGCCATGACTTCCTCCTCGAAGTCTTGGTGCCTTGGTTACCCCTACAGCTCTGCATGGGGTAACTCCGTTACTGCATGCTCCCTCATAGGCGGTAACGTCGCAAGGGGAATCGGGAGGTAGCGTGCAGCCATGAGTGAGAGATCGCCCGCGCCCGGGGGCCTGGAGCTGGTCGAGTCCCTGGTCAACACGCTGGACATCGAGTCGGGCGCCGACTCGCTGGACACGGCGCAGGGCCGGGCGCGCTTCGGGCTGGCCGAGGAGGACGTGCCGGGAGCGCGGGAGCTGCGGGAGTCGCTGCGGGTGGTTCTTCTCGCGCACGCGGGGCATCCGCCGCATCGTGCGGTGGCCCCGCTGGGCGAGCTGCTGGCGGCGAGCCCGCTGCTCGTCACCGTCGAGGCCGCCGACGGCTCGGCCGGCCTCGCCCCCGCCGACGAGGGCCCGCTGCTCTCCCGGGTGGCGGCGGCCATCGCCCAGGCCCTCGTCGAGGGCACGTGGAACCGGCTGAAGGCCTGCGAGGCCGTCGACTGTCACTGGGCGTACTACGACCGCAGCCCGGCGGGCCGCGGTCGTTGGTGCTCGATGCAGGTGTGTGGGGCGCGGGCGAAGATGCGGCGGTATCGGGCGAAGTGACGCCATGACGCCTAGAAGTGACGTCATGACGCCTACTGGAAGTGCCCGCGCCCTCAGGGCGTTGCCGTCAGGGTTTCTCCTCGCGGGTCCGGGAGGCCCGGGAGCCCACCAGGAGCAGGCACAGGACCGCGACGCCCGCGACTATCCCGGTCAGGATCAGGAGCGGGTCCAGTGGGCGGGTTGTCGAGGCGGTGACCTGGGTCTGCGGCACAGAGGCCGGCGTGGGTGCGGGCGTCGGTGACCCGGGTGGCGCGGACGCCGGAGCCGACGTGGACGGTGTGGACCGTACGGGCGAGGAGGCCGGTGAGCGTGTCGCCGCTGTCGGACTCGGTGCGGTCGCGTGGTGACCGGACGACTGGTGTCCCGTCGATGACCCCGTACCCGAGTGGTCGTGCGTCGGCGCGGGCGCCGAAGTCTTCGGTGCCGCCGCCTGGACCACGATCCGGGCCGTCATGTTCGGGTGGACGGTGCAGTAGTAGGCGTACGTCCCCGGGGTGTTGAAGGTGAAGCTCCAGCTTCCGCCCTTGTTCAGCATGGGGGAGTGGAAGGCGGCCGGAGCCGACGTGGTTTTCACGTCGTGCGGGGCGGTGTCCTGGTTGGTCCAGGTGACCGTGGAGCCGGCGGTGATGGTCAGGGTCGTGGGGCTGAAGGCGTAGCCGCTCATGGCGACCCGGTACGTCGCCGCCGACGCCCGGCCGACCGGCAGCACGAGCAGCATCCCGACCAGGACGACCAGGACGGCCAGGACGGCCAGGGCGAGGACGGTCCCCGGGACCGCTCGCCGTGCCGCCCTCATGCGAACTCCCCGGCGACCAGCAGCCGCAGCCGCGTAGTGGGCCGCAGCCGGTCGAACCGGCCGAACCGGAAGCCGGTGGCGCGGCGCAGCAGCCGGTACGACAGCCGGGCGGTGCCCACGAAGAGCAGCAGGTCGTCGGACCGCTCGACGACGCGCAGCCGCAGCAGCGCGGGGAAGTCGGTGCCGTCGATGCCGAGGTCGCCGGTCAGCTGGACGATGCCGGTGCCCTCGTGGGCGTGGGCGTGGGCGTGGGCGTGCGCGTGCGCGTGGTCGAGGGTGAGCACGCCCTTGAGGTGGGCGCCGTCGAGCTCGAAGCGGAAGGTGGGGTGTTCGTCGGTCTCCGGGACGGTGAGCGAGGCCGTCGCGAGGGTGAGGCGGCGACGCCGGAGCGGCAACGGGCCGCACAGAGCGGTGAGTTCGACCAGCCAGCGGCCGGGGGCCACGGCATACCGGCCGGGCCGGGGCAGCCAGGGGGGCGAGCCGGGGGCCCCGGGCGGGGTCGGGTCGACGGGCAGGGTGACGGTTGTCATCCCGGTCTCCTTGGAAAGCGGTTCCGGAAGGGCGGCGGTGACGGGGACAATGGGGGAGCGCCGGTCCGGCCGACTGAGCCTCGGCCGGACCGGCGTCCGTCTTTGCGCGCGGGTGGTGTCAGCAGCTGTTGGTGAGGAAGTCCTCGGTGGGCGTGAGCAGGTGCTCGGCCCAGACCGTGTGCATCTGCACGTAGCTGTCGGCGTTCAGCAGATCGGCGACCTGCTGCCCGGGCGACTCCTCCAGGTGCGCCTTGTTGATGTGGTTCAGCAGCACGCTGAGCGTGTCGTCGAGGATCGTGCCGCCGCCCTGGGTGGCGGGCGTCAGGATGCTCTCGATCCACACCGTGTGCGTCTTGATGTACGCGTCCAGCGCCAGCGCGTCCTGCACCTGCTGGCCCGGGGACCGCTCCAGGTGCGCCGCGTTGAGGTGCTGGAGGATCGGCAGCAGCACGTCCTGGACGCTGGCGCACTGCTCGTCGCCGCCACCGGAGCCACCGCCGGACGTACCGCCCGACGAACCGCCCGACGTGCCGCCGGAGCCACCACCGGACGTACCGCCCGTGCCGCCACCCGACGTACCGCCCGTGCCGCCACCCGACGTACCGCCCGTGCCGCCACCGGAGCCGGAGCCACCGGAGGAGCCGCCGCTCGACCCGCCCGAGGAACCACCGGACGAGCCACCGGACGAACCGCCCGACGTGCCGCCGTCGTCGGGGGCGACGACCTTCACGGACGCCACCATGTCCGGGTGCACCGCGCAGTAGTACTCGTACGTCCCGGCCGTGCTGAAGGTGTACGACCACGAGTCGCCCTGCTCCAACGTGCCCGAGTCGAACTTCTTCGGGCCCTTGGTCGTGGTGACCGTGTGCGGCACGCTGTCGTGGTTGGTCCAGCGGACCGTGTCGCCGACCTCGACGACGAGCTGTTTCCCGTCGCCGAACTTGTTGTTCATGATGTCGACCTGGTGGTCCGGCGCCGCGTCGGCCGCCGGCTGGGCCTGGGCCGCGGCGGCAGCGGGCGCCTGAGCCGCGCCCGCGTCCGCCGTGGAGGACGCCCCGGCCGCCGAGGTGCCGGCGGCGGCCTGGAGCAGCCCCAGGCTGAGCACCGCGGCCAGCGCCGCGCCGACTCCGGCGACCAGCAGTCCCCGGTTGCCCGCGGGCGGCCGGTGACGCGGTGCCGCGTCGCTGTCATTACTTCGTTTCAACGCAACTCCTTTGATTTTCCTGGGAGTTCACTGGCCAGGGTTGGTCGTGACCAGCAGACCCGTCACGGCGAGCACGACGAGGACCAGCCCCGTCTCGGCCGCGACCGAGTAACCGAAGGGCCGCACGGCGGCGGCGTCGCCGCGCAGCAGCACGGCGAGATCGAGGCGGGTACGCACCCACTGACGGCTGGCGAGGGCGACCAGCAGGACGGCCGCGAGCACGGCGGTCTTCGCCAGCAGCAGGTGCCCGTACGAGGTGTGCAGCAGGGCGTCGTACGACCCCACGACCTGCCACGCCAGTACCAGTCCGGCGGCCACAATGCCCGCCACGCTGACGGCCGCCAGCCGTGAGTAGCCCGGTACCACCGCGGCCAGCTCATCGGGCCGCCGCCGCGGCAGCACCGCCAGCGCGAGCATGACCAGCCCGCCGATCCACAGCGAGACGCCGAGCACATGCACGAGGTCGGCGATCGCGCCCCAAGTGGGCTCACTTCCCTCGGCGTTGTGGCCCGCCATGCCGGTCGCCCGCAGCAGCCCGAGGCAGACCGCGAGCGCGCCGACCCGCCAGCCGGGGGAGCGGGAGGTGCGGGGCCCGCCCTGGAGCAGCGCGCTCAGCACCACGGCCGCGAGCACCCACAGCAGGACCCGGGCGGCGAGCACGATGCCGGGCTCGGTGGTCAGGACGTCCGCGTACGTCTCGGCGCGCAGGGCCTCCCGCAGGCCGCCCAGCGTGGCGTATGCGCCCTGGAGCCCGATCGCCGCGACCGACGCCAGCAGGCCGCACGTCCAGGCCAGTCCCAGCAGCGCCCTGGCCCGCGGCTCGTGCGCGCCGCGCGGCCACAGCAACGTGACGAAGGCGAGGCCCCCGATGAACAGCGCCAGCGAGAGATAGCCGGCCCAGCGGGCGGCGACGAGGCCCTTGCGCACCAGGGGGGACGGTGCGGTCACGGCCTCGTCGCCGCGGTCCTGTGCGGCCGGTGCCGCGATGCCGAAGTCGAGCCGGCCCGAGGAGGCGTGCCCGTCCTCCTCGTCGACGACCGACCAGACGACGGCGAAGGAGCCGTCCGCCGGGTGCCCGAGGGCGGCCCGTACGACCTCGCCGTTGTGCCCCGGCACGCGGGACACCGGGAGCCGGTCGCCGTCCACGGTCATGACACGGACGTCGGCCGGCTCGACAGGCTCGTCGAAGGTGAGCGTGAGGTGGTCGGGGGCCTGCTTCAGCTCGGCGCCGTTCGCGGGGCTGGAGGTGACCAGCTCGGTGTGGGCGGAGGCCTGCGGGGAGCCGAGGAGGACGTAGAGGAGCGGGGTGAGGACGAGGAGGACGAGCGTGCGGCGGGGGGTCACGGCGTCGCCTCCGGGGAGGGGCTGACGCCGCCGAGGAGGGACGGGAGCGGGGCGAGGCCGACGCAGGGGGAGGGCTGCGGGGCCGGGGACGCCTCGGCGGTGGGGTTGAGGAGACCGAAGACGGGCTCGGTGAGGCCGGTCAGGAGCGGCCCGGCGAGCCGGACCTCGCCGTCCTCGCAGGTGGCGTCGTCGTCGCCGGGCGGGGTGGTGCCCGGCGCGGACGGGTCGGAGGAGGGCGGGGACGTGGGGGCGGAGGGCGTGGGGGAGCCGCCGTGGCCTGTGTGGCCCGTCCCGCCGGAGGTGCCTGTGTGGCCGGTGTGATCCGTGCCGCCGGGGTAGTAGACGCCGGTGACCGGCAGTACCCCGGCCCCCGGCGCGCCCCCCGCGGCTCCGCCCGAGATGTCGCCCGGGGTCTCCGGCGGGGCGGCGGCCCCGCCCGGGGGCGACGGTGAGGTGACCGCGGGCGGGGCCGCGGTCGCGTCGGAGGAGGCGGCGGGGGCGCCGATGCCCGACGCGTATCCGAGTACGACCACCACGGCGCCGACGAGCGCTCCCGCGACCAGTTCGTCGCGGTGGTCGTGCGGCCACAGGGCCCGGCGGAACAGGGGCATGGTCACTCCTGGCATGGTCTGTTCAAAACCAGCGAACGCCGACCAGTGGAGTGGCACGCGAATTCCGCGCGGCTACGCGTCAGTTAAACAGCTGTTGCGGCGCCTCTCTTTCGAGGGGACCCCCGCTGTGAGACCGGGTGAGACCATCGCTATTCCGCGCATTGCGGCCGTGAAGAATTCGCGTGCGAGTATTTCTTTTCCCTCACGCTACTCGAATAGAATGCGAAGCCGCGTGGGGATTTCAAGGAGAACGGCATATGCGTTGTGCGGGCTCGCCATGGGCCGCCCGCGGGCGCCCGCGGGCCTGTCCCCCCCGTGAGGAGAGCCGGGCGAGCACGATTCCTCTGCCTGAACGGCCCGCCTTAACAGCCCGCCTGAACGGCCCGTCTTTTCTCAGGCCGTCGGCCGCCCCATCGCCCGATAAGTCCAGCCGGCCTTCCGCCACAACTCCGGGTCCAGGGCATTACGCCCGTCCAGAATGACCCGAGCCGTCGCGGCCTCGCCGAGTGCCGCCGGATCCAGCTCGCGGAATTCCCGCCATTCCGTCAGATGCAGTACGACGTCGGCGCCCCGTACGGCATCGATCGCGCTGTCGGCGTAGCCGAGGGTCGGGAAGAGGCGGCGGGCGTTGTCCATGCCCTTGGGGTCGTACACCGTGACCTGGCCGCCCTGGAGGTGGATCTGCCCGGCGACGTTCAGCGCGGGCGAGTCCCGGACGTCGTCCGAGTCGGGCTTGAAGGTGGCGCCGAGCACGGCGACCCGCTTGCCTAGGAAGGGCCCGCCGCCCAGCGCCTGCCGGGCGAGCTCCACCATCTGGCCGCGCTGGCGCATGTTGATCGAGTCGATCTCGCGCAGGAAGGTCAGCGCCTGGTCGGCGCCCAGCTCGCCGGCCCGGGCCATGAAGGCGCGGATGTCCTTGGGCAGGCAGCCGCCGCCGAAGCCGATCCCGGCCCGCAGGAACTTCTTCCCGATCCGGTCGTCGTACCCGATGGCCTCCGCGAGCTTGGCGACATCGCCGCCGGCGGCCTCGCACACCTCCGCCATCGCGTTGATGAAGGAGATCTTGGTGGCGAGGAAGGAGTTGGCGGAGGTCTTCACCAGCTCGGCGGTGGGGAAGTCGGTGACGACGAAGGGGGAGCCGGCGGCCATCGGGGTGGCGTACACCTCGCGCAGCAGCTTCTCGGCCCGCTCGCTGCGCACGCCGACCACGATCCGGTCCGGGTGCAGGGTGTCGTCGACGGCGAAGCCCTCGCGCAGGAACTCAGGGTTCCAGGCGAGCTCGGCGTCCTCGCCGGCCGGTGCGTGCGCGGCGAGGTAGGCGGCGAGGCGGTCGGCGGAGCCGACGGGGACGGTGGACTTGCCGACGACGAGGGCGGGGCCGGTGAGGTGCGGGGCGAGCAACTCGAAGGCGCGGTCGACGTACGACATGTCACAGGCGTACTCGCCGTGCCGCTGAGGCGTGTTCACGCACACGAAGTGCACATCGCCGAACGCCCCGACCTCGGTCCAGTCCATGGTGAACCGCAGCCGCCCGGTGGACCCCTCGATCCCGGCCACGTGCTTGCGCAGCAGCTCCTCCAGTCCCGGCTCGTACATCGGGACCTCACCGCGCCGCAGCATCTCGATCTTCTCGGGCACGACATCGAGCCCCAGCACCTCGAAGCCGAGCTCGGCCATGGCTGCGGCGTGCGTAGCGCCGAGATAACCGGTGCCGATCACGGTGATCTTGAGGGCCATGGGGTACTCCAGAGGTCTGCGGGGTCCGGCGGTGATGCGGGCCCGAGCATAGTCGGGCCGTTCGACGGGCAACTTTCCAGCTGTCGCCAAGCTCACGTATCACTCCCGTGAGCCGCCCCCTAAAATTTGAGTTACTTAACGGTAATTAGCGTCAGCATCGCACTTAGACCACACAGCGTCCGCTAGACCACACAGCGTCCTTGGAGCGTGAGAGACCTTGGCCGGATCGGCTGACTTCGACCTGTACCGCCCGTCCGAGGAGCACGACATGCTCCGCGACGCGATCCGCTCGCTGGCCGAGGCGAAGATCGCGCCGCACGCTGCCGCGGTGGACGAGGAGGCCCGCTTCCCGCAGGAGGCGCTGGACGCGCTGGTCGCGGCCGACCTGCACGCGGTGCACGTACCCGAGGAGTACGGCGGCGCGGGCGCGGACGCCCTCGCCACGGTGATCGTGATCGAGGAGGTGGCCCGCGTGTGCGCGTCCTCCTCCCTCATCCCCGCGGTGAACAAGCTGGGCTCGCTCCCGGTGATCCTCTCCGGCTCCGAGGACCTCAAGAAGCGGTACATGACCCCGCTCGCCAAGGGCGACGGCATGTTCTCGTACTGCCTCTCCGAGCCGGACGCGGGTTCCGACGCCGCCGGCATGAAGACGAAGGCGGTCCGCGACGGCGACCACTACGTCCTGAACGGCGTGAAGCGCTGGATCACCAACGCCGGCGTCTCCGACTACTACACGGTGATGGCGGTCACCGACCCCGCCAAGCGCTCGAAGGGCATATCGGCCTTCGTCGTGGAGAAGTCGGACGAGGGCGTCTCCTTCGGCGCCCCCGAGAAGAAGCTCGGCATCAAGGGCTCCCCGACCCGCGAGGTCTACCTGGACAACGTTCGCATCCCGGCGGACCGCATGATCGGCGAGGAGGGCACCGGCTTCGCCACGGCGATGAAGACGCTGGACCACACCCGCATCACGATCGCCGCGCAGGCGCTGGGCATCGCGCAGGGTGCGCTGGACTACGCCAAGGGCTACGTCCAGGAGCGCAAGCAGTTCGGCAAGCCGATCGCCGACTTCCAGGGCATCCAGTTCATGCTCGCCGACATGGCCATGAAGATCTCGGCCGCCCGCGCCCTGACCTACCAGGCCGCCGCCGCCTCCGAGCGCGGCGACGCCGACCTCACCTACCTGGGCGCCGCCGCCAAGTGCTTCGCGTCCGACGTGGCGATGGAGGTCACCACCGACGCCGTCCAGCTCCTCGGCGGCTACGGCTACACCCGTGACTACCCGGTGGAGCGCATGATGCGCGACGCCAAGATCACGCAGATCTACGAGGGCACGAACCAGGTCCAGCGCATCGTGATGGCGCGCAACCTGCCGTAGGACCGCCGTAGCACTGCCGCGGTCTGTCGTAGCTCTTCTCCGATCGCCCTTCGCCCTCCCCCGGGCGGAGGGCGATCCGCGTTCGGTGCCCAAGTGCCGTACGTCCACGCCGAGTCGGGCCTGCCTCGGTGCGTCTTCGCCTACGTAGCGGCGGACGCGCGACCCGGAGGCGCTCCCGGTCGTCCGCCGCCTGTTGAACCGGCGTCGTTTCCTGCCCGCCCCGGCCCCGGACGCCGCCGACGGGGAGCCGTAACCCCAATGGGGGCGGATCGGGCGCGTCCGTCCGATGGCGCGGTGCGGCGGGCGGGCGTAGGACGGAAGGGCACGGGGCCCGCCCCGGGCTTCCGCACCCCAGGAGGAGCCATGACCCAGCAAGGCACCATGACCGCCATGAGCAAGGAGATGCAGGCCTGCGTCGACGCGTGCATGTCCTGCCACGTGGTCTGCGAGGAGACGATGAGCTCCTGCATGCAGATGGGCGGCCAGCCGCAGATGCAGATCATGCGGGCGCTCATGGACTGCGCCGAGACGACCCGCATGTGCGCGGACATGATGATGCGCCGCTCGCCCATGACGGCCGAGATGTGCGCGATGTGCGCCAAGGCCTGTGCCATGTGTGCCGAGGCGTGTATGTCCATGCCGGACGACCCGCAGATGATGCGCTGCGCCGAGGCGTGTCGCCGCTGCGCCGAGGCCTGCCGCGCGATGTCGGGCGCCACCATGTGACGACCGTCCGGCACCACTCCCCGGAAACACTCGAGGGCACCCGCAGGGGTGCCCTCGACTGCTGTGCGCTGCCCGGCTGTGCGCTGCTCAGTTGCCGGAGACGGTCACCGTCTCGTCGTTCTTCAGCTGCTCCACCAGCGTCTTCACCTTCGCCTTGTCCCAGACGAGGTTGCCGCCCGTGGAGCCGGAGATCGGCATGTTCATCGACTTGCCGTCGCCGCCGGTGACGCCCTTCATGGACCAGAACATGTCCGCCAGGTCGAACAGGCTCATGTCCTTGTCGACGATCAGGGTGTCCAGCCCCGCACCCATGGTCGGGTACAGCTTGAACGGGTTGAGGATCGTGCCCGGCGTCGCCACCTGGTTGGCCAGGGCCGAGAGGAACTTCTGCTGGTTCTTCGTACGGTCCAGGTCGGAGCCGGGCAGCGCGTACCGGGTGCGGACGAAGGCGAGCGCCTCCTCGCCGTTCAGGGTCTGCTTGCCCTTCTTGAAGTCCGCGCCGGACTTGGAGTCCTTGATGTCCTGCGGGATGTCGATCTCGACACCGCCGACCGAGTCCACGATGTTCGCGAAGCCCGCGAAGCCGATCTCGACGTAGTGGTCGATGTGCAGACCGGTGTTGTACTCCACGGTGCGAACCAGCAGCTCCGGGCCGTCCTCGGCGTACGCGGCGTTCAGCTTCACGTGCCGGCCCGTGCCCTGGTACGTCTTGCCGGACTCGGAGCCCACGAAGGTCGGTATCTCGACGTCCGAGTCACGCGGCAGCGAGATCAGCGTCGGACCGTTGCCGCCGGTGTGCAGGATCATCATCGAGTCCGTGCGCTTGCCCTCGGCGGACCCGGTGTGCAGTGCCTTCTTCTCCTCGGCCGACATGCCCTCACGGCTGTCGGAGCCGACGATCAGGTAGTTGGTGCCCTCGCCCGCCTCCGGCCGGTCGATGACCTTGGACAGGTCGACCTCGCGGTTGAGCTTGGAGTCGGCCCAGAAGTAGGTGGCGACGGACGTCACGACCACAAGGGTCACGACGGTTATCGCGGTCACCTTGATACGGCGCCGCCAGTTCGGCGCGGGCCGCGGCTCGCGCGTCCCGCGGCCTCCGGGACCCCCGGGACCCCCGGGGCCGCCCGTGCCGCCGGACCCGCCGTAGACCTGGCCGGTGTTGTAGCCGCTGTCGTACCCGTCGTCATGGACGGGGTCGTCGCCGTAGCCGCCGTGGCCCTGGCCGTTCACGTACGACGGCTGCTGCGGCACCCCGCCGTACCCCTGGCCGGGCGGTGCCGCCGGACCACGGCGGACCTGCCGCATCACGCGCGCGCCCTCGGGCTGTGCCCTCGAGCTGCCGCGTCCGTAGCGGTCACCGCGATTGTCGTCGGACCATCCACCGGGCCAGTCATTCATGCGCCCCAGTGTGCAGGGCACGGCCAGGTGTCTTACAAGGGCCGGGGGAAAATAGAGGCACGGCTGTTGCGAACCCAACACAAAGTCCGCGAATGTCGGGTCGGCATAAGGTGGAGGTCATGACAGACCAGGTCACCGCCGCGCAGTCGGACACTCCGGAGATCCCGGGCAAGCCGACCGCCGCATCCCGCACCACCCTCAGCCACATCATGACCCACAACGACACCAACCTTCTGGGCACGGTGCACGGCGGCGTGATCATGAAACTCGTCGACGACGCGGCGGGCGCCGTGGCCGGCCGGCACAGCGGCGGCCCCGCCGTCACCGCGTCCATGGACGAGATGGTCTTCCTCGAACCGGTCCGCGTCGGCGACCTCGTCCATGTGAAGGCCCAGGTCAACTGGACCGGCCGGACCTCGATGGAGGTCGGGGTACGGGTCCTGGCCGAGCGCTGGAACGAGTCCGACCCGGCCACCCAGGTCGGCTCGGCCTACCTCGTCTTCGCGGCCGTCGACGCCGACGGCAAGCCGCGCCGCGTCCCACCGGTCATACCGGAGACCGAGCGCGACAAGCGCCGCAACCAGGAGGCCCAGATCCGCCGCACCCACCGTCTGTCCCGCCGCCGCGCGATCAAGGAACTGCGCGAGAAGCGGGCGGCGGAGGGGTACGAGGACTGAGGGGCCCGGGACCAAGGGGTACCGGGGGCGCCGGGAGCCCGGTCACCCGGAGCCCGGGTCACCCGGAGCCCGGGTCACCCGGAGCTACCCGCACCCCGCCTCGTCGCCCCGCACGACCATGGACTCGCCCTGGGTCGGGTCCTCGGCGCGTACCTTGCGGACCTGCCTGAAGTCGGTGCCGACGATCACCTTCAGCGTCGGGCCCAGCCCCTTGACCGCGCGCAGCTCGCTCCCCGGCAGCGCGGCCGCCAGGGACTTCGCCGAGCGGTCCCAACGTGGGTCGTGGGCGACGACCGTCCGCTTCACCGGGCGGTCCGCCGCGCTCACCGGCCGCCCCGTCGTCTGGAACCCGGTCGCCGCCAGCGCCGTATCGACGCGCTTGCCGAGGTCGGAGGCCTCAGTGCCGTTCTCCACCTGGACGTGGATCTCCTGCGGGGCGACCTCCACCCGTACCGGCCTGCGCCTCGGGCGGTGCGCAGCCAGGGGCTCGTCCTCGCGCAGGGCCCTGAACAGGCGCTCGGACTTCGCGGCGTCCCACTTCACCGTGGAGCCGACGTCCTTCACGGTGTACTCCAGCTGCCGGATGGGCACGGTCGTGAACTCCGACGACGACGGCGAGAAGTTCCGCATCGCCCGCCCGAGGTCGAGCAACTCGCCCGTCCCGAAGCCCTTGTCGGCCCGCACCGAACCCAGCACCGCCCGCGTCACATCCCGGAACCGCATCGGGTTCAGCAGGATCCCGGACGACGTGGCCCGCTCGATCAGCGCCGCCATGAAGCGCTGCTGGCGCTGCACCCGGCCCAGGTCGGAGTCGCTGTCGACATGCCGCGAGCGCACGTACTGCAACGCCTCCCCGCCCATCAGCCGGTGCGTACCGGCCGGCAGGTCGAGTCCGGTGTACGCGTCCTTCATCGGCTCGGCGGTGCAGATCTGCACCCCGCCGACCACGTCCACCGTCCTCATGAAGCTGGTGAAGTCGACCTCCAGATAGTGGTCGATCTTGACGTGGGTCATGTGCTCGACCGTGGCGACGGTGAGGTTCGGGCCGCCCTCCGCGTACGCCGCGTTGATCTTGATGGGGTGCGCCTTGCGCCCCTCACCGGCGGGCACTTCGGCGTACGAGTCCCGCGGCAGGCTCACCACGCTCGCCCGCTCCCGGTCCTCCGAGATGTGCACGATCATGATCGTGTCGGTGCAGTGGCAGGGGGCCCCGCCGAGCCGGTACTTGCGCCGCTCCTCCTCGCTGATGCGGTCGCGGCCGTCCGTGCCGACCAGGAGGACGTTCATGCCGTGCCCGGCCCGCGGCCGGTTCTTCATGTCCTTGAAGGGGTCCACGCGCGCGATCTTGGCGTCCAGGCTGGTCACCACCGCGTGCCCGATCCCGGCGGAGGCGAGGACCACCACGGACAGCGTGGTCACCGCCCGCATGGCCCAGCGCGGCCTTCTCCGCCGCACGGGCGCGACCGGCCGCGCCCCGCCGCGGGACGGCTGCGGGCGACGCTGCGGAGGGGCGGGGGAGCGGCGGGGCGGCGTGGGCATGGGGGGCTACCTTCCGCTGGGGCTTGCCCTGGGGGCCGTACGTGGGATCCGTGAGCACCGTAGGCCCATACGATCTCCTGCCCGGTGCAGCGACCCCGGCGGGGCGCACCGGTGTCCCCCGTTCGCGGTAACGTGAGCCCCCTATGAACGCCAATCCCGACGTGCAGCTCCCCGCCGTGTCCGTCATCATGCCCGTGCTGAACGAGGAGCGGCATCTGCGCGGAGCAGTCCAAGCGATCCTCGCGCAGGAGTACGCCGGCGAGATGGAGGTCGTGATCGCCCTCGGTCCGTCCACGGACCGCACGGACGAGATCGCCGCCGAGCTCGTGGCCGAAACCGCGTCTTTCAACAGCAAGCGCGTGCACACCGTCCCGAATCCGACCGGGCGTACGCCCGCCGCGCTCAATGCCGCGATCAAGGCCTCGCGCCACCCGATCGTCGTGCGCGTCGACGGGCACGGGATCCTCTCGCCGAACTACATCGCCACCGCCGTACGGCTCCTGGAGGAGACCGGCGCGCAGAACGTCGGCGGCATCATGCACGCCGAGGGCGAGAACGACTGGGAGCACGCCGTCGCCGCCGCGATGACGTCGAAGATCGGGGTCGGCAACGCCGCGTTCCACACCGGTGGCCAGGCGCAGGCGGCCGAGACCGTCTACCTAGGCGTCTTCCGGCGCGAGGCGCTGGAGCAACAGGGCGGCTACAACGAGGAGTTCATCCGCGCCCAGGACTGGGAGCTCAACTTCCGGATCCGGGAAGCGGGCGGGCTCATCTGGTTCTCGCCCGAGCTGAAGGTGTCCTACCGGCCGCGTCCTTCGGTGCGCGCCCTCGCCAAGCAGTACAAGGACTACGGCCGCTGGCGCCACGTCGTCGCCCGCTACCACTCCGGCTCCATCAACCTGCGCTACCTCGCCCCGCCGACGGCGGTGTGCGCGATCGCCGCGGGCCTCGTGCTGGGCGCCCTGGTCACCCCGTGGGCCCTGGTGGTCCCCGGCGGCTACCTCGCGGCCATCACCGCCGGCTCGGTCCCGGCCGGCAAGGGCCTGCCCCTGAAGGCACGCCTCCAGATCCCGGTCGCCCTCGCCACCATGCACATGTCCTGGGGCTACGGCTTCCTGACCAGCCCGCGGTCCCTGGCGCGGAAGGTCATCGCCTCCCGCCGCCCGGCGGTGCTCAGCGCCAACTGAGCCCGCCGGCGGCGGGTGCCGTCACCAGGTGAAACCCGGGTTCACCTTCATGCAGGCCTTGGTGTCGGAGGCGTTCAGCGCCTCCGCTGTGTCCGGCGTCCTGTCGTCCTGCTTCGGGGCCTTGTACGCCGTCCCCTCCCGCCAGTCAGCGCCGACGACGAGGGTGACGCCGGAGACGTCCGTGGACTTCTCCACGGCGCTGGTCGGGATGCCGAGGGCCTTGGCGACCCGCTGGGCGTCGCCCTCCAGGTCGGCGCTCGGGTAGCGGATGAGCGTCGTGTCCTCGACCGGCGTGGCCGAGGCGTCCGCCACGGCCTGCGTGAATCCCTTGTCGGCGAGCAGCCCGGCGACGGTGGTCGCACGGCCGCGGACCGGGGCGAGGGTGTCGGTGCGGGTGCCGTTGCGCACCTGGACGGCGATCTCGCCGTCCGCCGCGGCCGGGTCGGTGGAGGTCTTCTCCTTGGCGGGCTTCTTCTTGTCCTTGCCGTCGAGCGCGACGTCCTCGCGCACCAGCCGGAACAGCTTGGTCGCGTCCTCGGTGGGCACCACCCGGCCGGTCTGGACCGTGTCGTACGTGTTCGGCATCGTCGTCATGGTGATGCGCGAGGTCGGCACCTTCTTGAGCTGGCCCGCCAGGTCGTACAGCTTCGCCACCGTGCCGAGGCCCGGGTCGACGGTGAGCGCCTTGGTGGCCGCCTCGGCGAGGGCGCGCAGCTTGCCCGGGTTGCTCAGCTTCGCGTTCTTGCGCAGCTCACGGACCATCGAGTTCATGTACATGTGCTGTGCCTTGGCGCGGGCCAGGTCGCTGCCGTCCTCGAAGCCGTACCGGGTGCGCAGCCACTGCAGGGCCTGTTCGCCCTGGACGTACGTCGTGCCCTTCTCCAGCTTCAGCCCGGAGCCGTGGCCCTCGCTGTCCTTGGAGCGGATGTTGGCGTCGACGCAGACCGGGACGCCGCCGATCGCGTCCGCCATCGACACCACGCCCGAGAAGTCGATCATCATGAAATGGTCGATGTGGATGTCGGTCAGCTTCTCCCACGTCGCCACCGAGCACCCCGGCCCGCCGCGGCCGAGCGACCGGTTCGTCATCGTGCGGCCGAGGGCCTCGTGGACCTCCCCGCTGTCCGGGTCCGTGCACTTGGGGATGTCCACCAGCGTGTCGCGCGGCATGCTCACGACCGACATGTTGGTGCGGTCGGCGGAGACGTGCAGCAGCATCTGGACGTCGGCGAGCGGAGTGCCGCCGAACGTCTCCTTGGCGCCGCCGAGTTTCTGGTTCTCCTTGCTGTCCCGCGCGTCCGAGCCGATCAGCAGGATGTTCAGCGGCGTCTGACCGGCCGCGTTCGCCTCGGTCTCGGCGGCGCGGTCCTTCGCGTCGCCGATGTTGAGGTCGTCCTTCTTCAGGTTGTCGTTGAGGTGCTGGTAGTAGAGATACCCGGCACCCGCGGTGCCCAGTATCACCACCGCCAGAACCGTCGCCGACCAGCGCAGCACCCGCCGTCTGGGGCGCCTGCCGTCGGTTCCGCGGCCGCGCCTGCGACCCCCGCCACCGTGCCGGCCGCCCTGGTCGGCCGGCGTGTCCTGGTCGGCCCGCGGTGTGAGGGACATGGTGTCCTCCACCGCGGGGACCTCCCCCCGCACACTGCTCTGCGCCAACTGTTCGCCCTTCCCCACCCTTGGCCCGGCACGGCTTCGCTCCGCGGCGGACCTCCCTGTCCGGTGCGGAGCGAACCATGTCAGGCCACCCTGTCCGACTCCGGTTCGCAACCTGTCAGACCTCTGTGGGTCCGAACCGGGTTGGCCACGTGTCGGCAAAATCCACGCCCGGCACGTCCACGCGGTGTGTCAGGCCAACGCCGCCTGACACAACCGTGTCCTGTGTCAGACCAACGAGGGTCCGGCACAGTTGCGTTCCCCGCGGCAGATTCCGTACCGGAGCCGGCGTACCGCAGCCGCCGTACCGGAACGGGCGGCCTGCCTCACCTCAAGTCGCCGGTGAGACGGGCCCGTTGGGTCGCCGCCGGGCGCTACTTCGCGCACTCGACCTTGTCCGCCGTGGACTTCTCCACGTCGGGCGCCTTGGTCGGAGCCGTGAGGGACACGCCCGCACCCTTGAAGTCCTTGCCCAGCGTCAGTGTCATCGTGGGCAGGCCCTGGGCGTTGGTCACGCTCTTGCCGGGCTTCATCGCGGAGCCGGAGAGCCCCATGATGGCGGCGAGCCGACGTGCCTGGTCCGCCTGGTCCGGTGCGTACTCGAGCGTCGTCTTCGACAGCGTCGTCGAGGCGTTGCCCGCGTTCTCGGACTTGCTCACGCCCTCCTCGGTCTGCAGCCAGGTGAGGGTCTCCTGGGCGCTGCCCGCGGGCGCCCCGCCGTTGTAGACCTGCACCCGCACCTCGGAGGGGTCGGCCTTGGTGCCCTTCAGCCGGGCGGCCACGGCGGCGGCCTCCTTCTTCTTCTGCTGCTTGACCGCGGTGAAGGAGACGTCGTTCTGGATCGCCTGGAAGACCTGGGGAGCCGTCGTCTCGTTGAGTACGACGGTCGTCTTCACCTTCTCGGCCGGGTTGTCGATCACCGGAACCGTCGTGAAGGTCAGGTTCTTGGTGTTGAGCTTGCCCAGCTCCAGGCCGAGGTCCTTCAGCTTGTCGATGGTGTCGAGCTGGGAGTCGACGGTCAGCGCCTTGGTGCCCGCCTCGGCCAGCTTGATCATCTTGGTCGGGCTGGTGAGCGTGTCGTTCGACTTGAGCTTGCGCATCAGCGCGCTGAGGAACTGCTGCTGGAGCCCGATCCGGCTCAGGTCACCGCCGAAGCCGACGGAGTGCCGCGTGCGGACGAAGGCCAGCGCCTGCTCGCCCGCGATGACGTGCTTGCCCTCGCTGAGGTTGAGGTGGGAGTCGGGGTCGTTGATGTCCTTGGCCAGGCACACCTCGACGCCGCCGACCGCCGTCGTCAGGGTCTTCACCGCGTTGAAGTCGGCCACCATGAAGTTGTCCGGCTTGATGCCGGTCAGTTCGGTGACCGTGCGCGCGGTGCAGCTGGGCGTACGGCCTTCCTGGCCGAGGCTCGTGTTGAAGCGTTCGCCGGTCTCGCCCGGGATGACCTTCTGGGAGCCGTCTTCCTGCGTCGTCGGGCAGTCCGGGATGTCGACGATCAGGTCGCGCGGGATGCTGAGCGCGGTCGCGTTCGAGCGGTCCTTGGAGAGGTGCAGCAGGATCGTGGTGTCGGCGTGTCCGGCGCTGCCCGAGTCGCCGTACTTGTCGTTGCCCGCGCCGGTGCGCTTGTCGGTGCCGATGAGCAGGATGTTGATGGCCTTGTCCTTGCTGAAGCCACCGGTGCTCGCGCCGTCGTCGGAGACGGACTGGATGTTGTCGTTGAGGTGCTCGATGTAGAGGTACGCGCCGACCCCGGCGGCGACCAGCACGAACGCCATCACACCGCCGGTCCAGAGCAGGGCCTTCTTCGCCTTGCTCTTCTTCACCGGCCGGCGACCGCGCCGCCCCGGCGGCGGCTCCTCGGGCGCGCCCCGACGCCTGCGCTGCGGCGGGACCTCACGGCCCGGCGACGCCGGCCGCGTCTCGCGCCCCGGGGCCGCGGTCCGGCTGCGCACGGCGCCACCGGCGCCCGCCGCACCCCCAGGACCTCCGGCGCCCCCGGCCGCGGTCGCACCGGCGGCACGCGCAGCGGCGCCGGCTCGCGAAGCGGATCTACGGGGTCCCGGGACCGGCGACTGCGCTGCGGAAGGAGTCAGTCGCAGTTCGTATTCACCGGTGTTCGGATTGAGTACCCACTGGTCTGCGGGGTCGATGTCGTCCGCCCGCCCACGGCCTTGCGCGTCCACGGTTGTCTGATTCCTCCGTCGGGGCCACGCGGCGCCTTCCCCCTTCAAGGCGCTCGGGTCTCTCGGTCAAACAGTGCGCAAGCCTAACTACGGCCGGGTGCACCGGATCGCTCACACTATCCGCCCAGTTCAGCGTCAAGCGACGACGGTGACAAATTCCACTTCCCTACAACTGGGCAATCCATCCCATTTCTTTGAACTGGGGTTCGCCGACTTGGTGAGCGCTTTACTCGCAGGGGTTCTCGGCGGCGGTGTTGCCGCGGAAAGTGGGTGCCGGGGGAGTGGGCCCTGTGCGCTCGTCGGGGCGCTGCGCGCCTGCCTTCCCCTCGCCGTAATGGGAACTCCTGTGCGGAGATGTGTGCCGAGCCCCATGGGACGTTTCGGGCGAATCAGCGACTTCCACCGGGGCGTCGACACGCAGTCGCTCGAAGAGTCGCTCGGCCTCGGGCTCCACGAGTTGGTCGCGATTGGAGTTGTAGATGTACGACTCCCGAGGAACGGTGAGGAATTGCACGCGTTCGGTGGGGATGTCGCGCACGCCGCGGACGAGTTCGTACAAACCGCGCAAGCTGGCCAGGGCCGGGTCGGTGGTGAGCGAGGACGTGGCGGCATCCAGGACGGGGTAGAGCCTGACCGGATTCAGCAGTACGTCGTTGCTCTGCACCTTCTGGACGAGCGCGGCGAGGAATCGTTGCTGGCGCTCCATACGGTCGGTGTCGCTGCCGTCGCCGAGCGACTTGCGGGCACGGACGTAGCCGAGGGCCTGCTCGCCGTCGAGGGTCACCTTTCCGGCGGGGAGCCTGAGCTTGGCGGCCTTGTCGTTGATGGGCTCGGTGAGGCAGATCTCCACGCCGTCGAGGGCGTCGACCATCTCCTCGAAGCCGTGGAAGTCGACCACCACGTGGTGGTCGACGCGGATGTTCGTGAGCCGCTCCACGGTGCGGACGGTGCAGGCCGAGCCGCCGACCTGGAAGGCGTAGTTGAACATCGCGAACATGGGCGCGCTGCGGCGGCCGTCGGGGCGCCGGCAGCCGGGGACGTCCACCATCAGATCGCGGGGTATCGAGACGGCGGTGGCGCTGCGGCGCCCGGCGGAGAGGTGCAGCAGGATCGTGGTGTCGGACCGCTCGGTCCCGGAGTCGCGGCCGTAGCGCCGGTTTCCCTTGCCCGCCCTCGAGTCCGACCCGATGAGCAGGATGTTCCGGGCGTCGCGTACGAGGGAGGTGGGGCGCTCCTTCTCATACCGGGCGAGTTCGGCGGCGGCGGCCTTGTCGGGCGTGATGTTCGCGTCCAGCTTGGCGTAGACGGCCCACCCGGCCCCGCCTGCGGCGACGAGCACGAGCCCCAACCCCAGGGCCCCTCGCCGCACCCACCGCCGTACCAGCCCCCTCCTACTGGCCGACGCCCCCCGGCGCGCACGTGCGGTGTCGGTCACGGCTGGGTCCACCCCTCATGGCGTAGTGCGTGTGGTGTGGGCTGCTGTTACGACCATGGCTTGGATGGGGGGTGGGGGGTGGGTGGTGGGGGGCTGAATGGGTGACGGGGCCTCCGGCGGTTGGGCGGGGGTGCCTGCGGCGGTTGGGCGGGGTGCCTGCGGCGGCCTGTGCGGGTGGGGTGGGGGTTCGCGTAGCGCGTGCGGGTGTGTTGTGGGTCGGGGACGTGCCGGGGGGTGTCCGTCCTCGGTCCGGCGGCTCGGTTGCGCAGGAGGTGCTGTGTGTTGACGCCGGCCGCTGCGGGCGGACACCCCCCCGGCACGTCACCTTCCCGCCGTACGCGACTGCGGGTCGGTGGGGCCACCGGCCCGTTCCCGCGATCGCCCCTGCTTCGCGATGCCGGTCAGCTTCATCCAGCCCGTCCGCCCCAGCCGCGGGCAGTCGTGCCGCTGGGGCGGCACGGGTGGGCGCGGGCGGCGCCCCGTCAGCGCCGGGCCGCGCGACTCCCTCCGCCCAGCCGCGGCGCCGGGTGACCGGCAAGCAGGCGGTGTCTGTGGCTTGGTCCGGCCGACGCGGTCGCCCCGCCGCGAGACCCACCCGGGCCCAGCCGCAGCGCCGGGTGACCCGCAAAACGAACCGCACCTGTGACTCGGCCCAGCCGACGCAGTCACCCCGCCCCCCGGAGGGCTACCGCGCCGTCGCCGTCACCCGCTCGGTTTCGATGCGCTTGGCCAGGGACTCCTCGTCCAGGGAGTCGAGGTGGCGGCACAGGACGACCGAGCCGTCGGTCGCCAGGGCCGCGTACAGGCCGGCGTTGAGGCCCTCCCAGGTGTCGTAGGGAAGGGACGACAGGATGCGGGAGCCCGGTCCCGTGAGGCCCAGCCCCGTCGCCTCGGCGCGGGCGCGTTCGACCACTTCGGCGCCGCTGAACTCCCGGCCGGCCACGATCAGCGCCGGATCCTCGGGGTCGACCGGCGCGTACGGGGCGAAACGGTCGCCCTGGCCCGGCACCTCCACGGCGTAGTCGGCGAAACCGGCCGGCGGCTGCGGGAAGCGGCCCCCCAGCGGCCGTAGCGCCAACGCGACACGTTCCCCTCGGCACGCCCGCGCGGCCTCCAGGGAATCCGGTCCGCTCACGACCACGTCGGCCGCCGCCGGATCCCCGCCCACGTCCGCGATCGTGCCCACCGACGAACAGGCCAGCAGCCAGACCGCCGTCTGCCAGTGGGTGGGCAACAGCAGCGCGACCCGGTCACCCGGCCCGGCCCCGAGGTCGCCCTGGAGCAGATTCGCGGTCTTGGCCACCCAATTGGCGAAGGTGGCCACGGACAATTCGACACGTTCCCCGGTGGCGTCGTCGTAGAAGGTCACCAGGGGGCGTCCGGGATCCGCGGCGAGCGCGGAACGCAGCAGGTCGGCAGGGGTGCGATCGGTGGCGTTCACCCGCGCAAGCGTACGCGGACACATAGGCGCACACCCCCTGTCGGGGGCGCCCGGCCACCACCGGTTCGGGGGAATCGGACGCCGACACTCCGTCAACTTCCAGATGGACAGGTTTGTGTGACTATGTCCAACATCTGGGGTATGCGTGGATTCCTTGCTTCCTCGATCGGTGTCACGTGCGCGGCCGCTCTAGCCCTCCCGTTCACCCCACCCGCCGTCGCGTCGTCCGCGAGACCGGCGCTCAGTGCGGAAGCGGCCACGCGCGGGGAGACGGTGGCCGGGCCGGCGGTGCGTCAGGGAGATGCCGAGTCGTACGTCCCCGGCAGCACCCAGTCGATGCCCCTCGCCCCCCTCACCCCCCTCACCCGTGACCGCGTCGTCGGGGCCCCCGCCGCAGAGGGCCTGTCCCCACGAGACGTACGGCACTTCTCCCTCGTCGGCGTCGTCTGGGACGACCCGGACGCCGAACTGCACGGCCGCGTCCAGGTCCGCACCCGCGCCGTCGACACCGGCACCTGGTCCGGCTGGCAGGACGTAGAGACGCACAACGGCGAACACGCGGCCGACCCGGGCAGCGTCGAACGCACCTCCGGCCGGGTACGCGGCTCCACGGCGCCGCTGTGGGTCGGGGAGTCGGACGCTGTGGAGGTGCGGGTCACGGCGCAGGCCGTCGAGACCGGGCCCGAGCAGGGCGCACGGGTCCCGGGCAGTGGTGACCCGACCCCGCCGGCCGGCACCGGCGTCGTCTCTCCGCTTCCCGCCGGCCTTCGCCTCGAACTCGTCGATCCCGGCGAAGCCGCCCCCGCGCCGGACGACCCCGGCGCCCCCCGCCCCGGCTCCCTGCAGGCCGAGACCGCCGAGACCGCCGAGGCCCTCGGTGCCTCCGCCGCCGACACGGCCGCGTCCGCCGTCAACGCCGAACTCGCGCCTCTCGGTGTCTCCGAGATCCCCGCGCTCGGCCGCGCCGAGACCGAACGGGAGCTGCTGGCCCTGCGCGGTGACGAGTTGACGCAGGAGCAGCGGGCGAAGCCGTACATCGGGCCGCGGCCGCGCATCGTCACGCGGCGCGGCTGGGGCGCGAACGAGGGGTGGCGGGAGCGGCAGTTCGTCTACACGAAGAAGGTGAAGGCGGCCTTCGTGCACCACACGGCGACCGGCAGCAAGTACTGGTGCTCGCAGGTCCCCTCGCTCATTCGCGGCATCTACCGCTACCACGTCAAGAGCATGGGCTGGCGCGACGTCGGCTACAACTTCCTCGTCGACAAGTGCGGAAACATCTACGAGGGACGCGCCGGGGGAGTGGCGAAGCCGGTCCTGGGTGCCCACACTCTCGGTTTCAACACCAACAGCATGGGGATCGCCGTCCTCGGCAGCTACGGCTCCAGAAAGCCGACCGGCGCCGCGGTGAAGGCCGTGGCCCGCCTCACGGCTTGGAAACTGGGCCTCTACGGGGCCAATCCGCGCGGAAAGACATACCTGAAGTCCGCCGGTGGCAATCTCTACCGAAAGGGAAAGAACGTACGGCTGAATGTGATCTCCGGCCACCGGGACGGCTTCTCCACGGAGTGCCCGGGACTGCAGCTCTACCGCAAGCTCGGCACGGCCCGCGCCACGGCGGCCCGCTACCAGGGCCGCTGAGCCTGGGGCGCGGAGTACCGCACTGCCGTCGAGAGCGCCGCACAACGGTCTGCATACACTGGCCGGCTGAATGACAGTTCGGCCGGTCCCGGCAGGAAGCAGAGACGACAGGTGACAGAAGCGATCCTCCTGGTCGGCGGCAAGGGCACTCGGCTGCGTCCGCTCACCGTGCACACGCCGAAGCCCATGGTCCGGGCGGCCGGAGTCCCCTTCCTCACCCACCAGTTGGCCAGAGCGAGAGCCGCGGGCGTGGACCACATCGTCCTGGCGACGTCGTACCTGGCGGAGGTCTTCGAGCCGTACTTCGGCGACGGCTCCGCGCTCGGCCTCCACCTGGAGTACGTGACGGAGGAGGAGCCCCTCGGCACGGGCGGCGCGATCCGCAACGTGGCGTCCCGGCTCCACTCCGCGCCCGACGACCCGGTCCTGATCTTCAACGGCGACATCCTGACGGGCCTGGACATCAGGGCGCTGATCCGCACGCACGAGACGACGGGCGCGGACGTCTCCCTCCACCTGACGAAGGTGACGGACCCGAGGGCGTACGGCCTGGTCCCCACGGACGACACCGGCCGAGTGACGGCGTTCCTGGAGAAGCCCCAGACCCCCGAGGAGATCGTCACCGACCAGATCAACGCGGGGGCGTACGTCTTCCGCCGCTCGGTCATCGACACGATCCCGGCGGGCCGCCCGGTCTCCGTCGAACGCGAGACCTTCCCTGACCTCCTCTCGGCCGGAGCCCACCTCCAGGGCATGGTCGACTCGACGTACTGGCTCGACCTGGGCACCCCCGCGGCCTTCGTCCGCGGCTCGGCGGACCTCGTCCTGGGCCGGGCCCCTTCCCCCGCCGTCCCCGGCCGCTGCGGCGACCGCCTGATCCTGCCCACCGCCAGGGTGGCCCCCGACGCCAAGCTGACCGGCGGCACGGTGGTGGGCGAGGGCGCCTTCGTGGCCGAGGGAGCGCGCGTCTTCGGCAGCACGATCCTCCCGGGCGCCGTCATCGAACCCGGCGCCATCATCACCGACTCCCTCATCGGCACCCGCGCCCGCGTAGGCGAACGCTCGGTCCTCACCGGCACGGTCATCGGCGACGGCGCGGTGATCGGCGCCGACAACGAGCTGCGGGAGGGCGCGCGAGTGTGGTGCGACGCCCGGATCCCGGCGGGGGCGGTGCGCTTTTCGCCGGATCTGTAGACGCCTCGCGGCGCCGAGTGCATCTCAGCCCGTCTGGGGGTGCCCCCTCTGGGGGAGTTCGAGGACGAGGCCCGTTCAGGGCCGAAGCGGGGTCCGGGGCGGCAGCCCCAGCGGGGTCGAAGGGGCGGAGACCCTTCAGGATGGGACGGGTAGACGGGTAGACGGGAGGGGGCGGCGGGGGCGAGAAACTCAGGCGGCACCCACGGCGCAGGCCCTCGTCACAACGCCCCGATATCCCCCCGAGGCATCCGCGGCGCCCGCCGAGCCGGAACCCGCCCGCTCAGCAGAATCAACCGAGCCGCCCGATGCCGCTGCCCCGCATACGGCTCCAGCAACTCCAGCATCACGGAGTCATCCGCATCCCGATCCCCGGCAAGCGCCCACCCCACGATCCCCGGCAGATGCAGATCCCCCACGGTCACCGCATCCGCCGCCCCATGACTCCGCTGCACAACCTCCGCAGACGTCCACGGCCCGATCCCCGACACGACCTCCAACCGGGCCTGCGCATCCGCCGGAGACATCCGCACCGCTTCCTCCAGCCGCGCAGCGACCCGTACGGCTCGCAAAATCGTGGACGCCCGTTTGTTGTCGACCCCGGCCCGATGCCACTCCCAGGACGGAATCAGCCGCCAGGTCCCCGCATCCGGCATCACACACATCCGCGTCGGCGCGGGCCCCGGCGCCGGCTCCCCGTACTTCCGTACCAGCAACCGCCACGCCCGATACGCCTCATCGGTCGTGACCTTCTGCTCCAGGATCGACGGAATCAACGACTCCAGCACCAACCCGGTCCGCGTCAGCCGCAACCCCGGCCGCCGATGCCGAGCGAGCGCCACCAGCCGGTGCCGCGGCACGAAGGCGGACGGGTCGTCGGCGGCCCCGAGCAACTCCGGCAACTGCTCCAGCAGCCACTCGGCCCCCGGCCCCCAGGCCTCGCCCCGCACTTCGGCACCCCGCACGCTGACCCGCAGCGTCCCGGCCCCGGCAGGCGTACGGCAGGCCCGCCACACGGACCCGTCCGGCATCGCCCGGAACGTCGGATCCCCCGGCCCCCGCCTCAGCGGCCCCAGCACCAGCCCGAGATCGAGCGGCCCGTCCGGCACCACCGTCCGCACCTTCGCCGGCGCGACAGCCTGCCGCGGCACACCCGCAGGCACAGCGACATGCCCACCGCGCACAGTCGTACGCGTGGGCCGCGGAGCAAAACGTCCTGCCACGGAGAGGTCCTAGGGGTACGGAGGGGGCCTACCGACGTAGGCACCGCACGAGTCCTGCAAGCGCTGTATCGGAGGCTTCCTACGAGCGTAGGCCCTGCGCGGCGACGGTCACCGCACCTCGATGAAACCCCCCGCATCCCGCTCCGGCCGCGCCCGTGGTTCCTCCGCCGGATGACCGACCGCCACCGCCCCCATCGGATCCCAGTCCTCCGGCAACCCGAGCACCTCCCGGACCACATCCCGGCAGAACATGGTCGAGGACACCCACGCCGAGCCCAGCCGCTCCCCGGCCAGCGCGACCAGGAAGTTCTGCACCCCGGCACCGGTGGCGACGACGAACATCTCCCGCTCCGCCCCGTCCCGCCGCACGTCGCCGTAGGTGTGCGACCCGTCCATGACCAGGCAGGGCACCACCAGATACGGCGCGTTGCGCAGCACGTCCCCGCGCCGCACCCGCTTGGCGATGGACTCCTCGCTCTTGCCGTCCCGCCGCAGATCGGCGACCCACGCCTCCCGCATCGCGTCGAGAAGCCGCGTCCGCGACTCCTCCGACTCCAGCAGCACGAACCGCCAGGGCGTGGTGTGATGCGGCGCCGGCGCCGTCACGGCCGCCGCGACCGCCCGCCGCACGGCCCCGGGGTCGACGGGCTCGTCCGTGAAGGCCCGTACGGTACGCCGCTGGGTGACCGCCTCCCGTACGGCTTCCGACGTCCCCAGCCGGAACATGTCGTCACGCGCGCCGCGCACCAGGGCCCGCGCCCCCTCCCCGTGGTCCTCGGCGACCGTGTGCGCCAGCCCGCGCACGACGGCGACGGGGAGCCCGGCGGCCTTGCCCTTCACCAGGTCACCGGCGGCGGCGAGTTCGTCCGCCGTCGCCACGACGGTCGCGCTGAGCGGATTGCCGTACGCGTCCGTGCCCCCGCGCAGATCGTCGAGCACCCGCACGCCCGCCGCACCGATCGCCACGTCCGTGAGCCCGGAGCGCCAGGGCCGCCCGAAGGTGTCGGTGACGACGACCCCGACGTCGACGCCGAGGGTGTCCCGCAGCCCCTCCCGGATCGCCCGCGCGGACGCGTCCGGGTCCTCGGGCAGCAACAGCACGGTCCCGGCAGGGGTGTTGGAGGCGTCGACCCCGGCGGCGGCCATCACGAGCCCCTGCCGGTTCTCGACGATACGGAGGGCGCCGCGACGCGCCACGACCCGTACGGTCTCCGCATCGATCGCGGCCTCCCGGTCGACCGCCTCGACCATGCGCCCCTCCGCCTTGGACACGATCTTCGAGGTGACGAGGAGGACATCCCCGTCGACCAGCCCGGGTTCGGCGGCGGCGATCAGCTTCGCGAGGTCGTCGCCCCGCTGGACCTCGGGAATCCCGGAAACGGCCCAGACCCGGTAGCCGTCGGCAGACACCTCGCTCAAGCCCCCCGCACCTCCTCCGCCAGCGCCAGCGCCTCCCGGGCCATCTGCGCGGTCGCGTCGACGTCGGTCATCATCAGCGGTACGGCCCGGCAGCGGATGCCGGCCGCCTCGACCCGCTCCACGGCACCCGTGTCGACGGTGTCGACGAGCCAGCCGTCCAGCAGCCCCGAGCCGTAGTGCTCGGCGACCGCCGCGGCCGTCGACTCCACGCCGACCGCCGCGAGCACCTTGTCGGCCATCCCGCGCACGGGCGCGTCCCCGACGATGGGGGACAGCCCCACCACCGGCACCCCGGCCTCGGCGATCGCCTCGCGGATGCCGGGCACGGCGAGGATCGTGCCGACCGAGACGACCGGGTTGGACGGCGGGAAGAGGATGACGTCCGCCTCGGCGATGGCCTCCAGGACGCCTGGCGCAGGCTTGGCCTGCTCCGCGCCGACCGGCACGATCGCCTCCGCCGGCACCGAGGCCCGCAGCCGCACCCAGTACTCCTGGAAGTGGACGGCCCTGCGTTCGCCGTCCATCTCGATCGCGACATGCGTCTCGACGCGGTCGTCGGTCATGGGGATGAGACGGACTCCCGGCTTCCAGCGGTCGCACAGCGCCTCCGCCACCGCGCTGAGCGGGTATCCGGCGCCGATCATCTGCGTCCGCACGATGTGCGTGGCGAAGTCCCGGTCGCCGAGCCCGAACCACTCCGGCCCCACTCCGTACGCCGCGAGCTCCTCCTTGAGATGGAAGGTCTCGTCCGCCCGGCCCCACCCCTGCTCCTCGTTGATGCCGCCGCCGAGCGTGTACATCACCGTGTCGAGGTCCGGGCAGACCTTCAGCCCGAAGAGGTGGATGTCGTCTCCGGTGTTGCCGATGACCGTGATGTCCGCGTCCGGCACGGCCCGCTTCAGACCGCGCAGGAACCGGGCACCACCGATGCCGCCTGCCAGAACCACAATGCGCATGGAAGCCAGTCTTGCAGGCGGGTACGACAACGGGTCAGGCAGTCACCGGACTCGGCTCGATACGAGCCTCGCAGGCCCGGGTCGGGTGCATCGGCATCTCCGTCAGGCCCGGGTAGTACACGTGCAGGCTCACCGCCGGCTCCAGCGCGTCGTTCACGACCTCGTGCGAGTACCCCGGCGCGAACACGCGCTGCGCTCCCGCCGCCAACACGCGCGTGCCGCGCTCCGTGCGCTCGGTCAGCGCGCCGTCCAGGACGGTCAGCACGCCGGAGGAGCGGCCGTGGTCGTGCCGCCCGCTGCCCTGTCCGGGCACCCAGGACAGCAGCCACACCTCGTAGCCGGGGCCCGTGCGCAGCCGGTGGTACCAGCGCGTGGTCGCGTCGTACCGGACGAGGTGCTCCCACTGGGAGCGGTCCGCGGCGATGGAGCGGGCCAGGCCGGCGAACTCGGCGACGGTGGCCGGGTGCTCGCGCGGAGCCTGGAGGAGGTGCGGGACTTCGAGGATGTCGCCGGCGATCTGGAGGTCGCTGTCGCTGTTCATGGGGTGCGGTGGTTCCTCAGTGAAGGAAGGTCAGAGGGAACGGAAACCGAGTCGCGGCCGACTCGGCCTACAGCTGGAGCAGGTGTGGCTCAACAGCTGGAACAGCAACAACAGCTACAGCGAACGTGGGCAGCACCGAGGGACCCGGCGGTGCGGGTCGAGGTGAGTGCCAAGTTCGCGAGCATGCCCACAAGGACAGCGGTTTGCACCTCCACTGTCAACTCGACGCCCGTTATGTGGGACATGTTTCACCTCATCCGGTTCATCTCCGTGGTGAAAGGTTTGTTCATGGGGCGACCGGGACACATGGCGCACAACCGGGCGCACGGCGCCGTTGTGATCCTGTGATCCGACTGTGATCCGGTTCGCTTCTGCGTAAGTGTGCAACGAGATCGAACTTCTGGGCGTCCTTTTCCGTACAGGCTCTGCGCGGGGCTGGATGCCCTCCCGGGTCTCGTCTGCTTGTCAAGGTTTATGCCGATTTGAACACTTTCCGCTAGGCCTTGGTTCCGCAGAGTGAATAAGGGGCTCAATAGCAGATCTCGGCTTGACTCGCCCGGAGCAGCACACTTGTAATTTCACTCGTGTCGTTCAGCCGAAATCGGTAACGGCTACATCACGGGGACGCGGAAAGAACAGACGAGGGGCGCACATGACCGAGCTGGTGCAGCAACTGCTGGTCGACGACGCGGACGAGGAACTCGGCTGGCAGGAGCGCGCGCTGTGCGCCCAGACCGACCCCGAGTCCTTCTTCCCCGAGAAGGGCGGCTCCACCCGCGAGGCCAAGAAGGTCTGCCTCGCCTGTGAGGTCCGCTCCGAGTGCCTCGAGTACGCCCTCGCCAACGACGAGCGCTTCGGAATCTGGGGCGGCCTGTCCGAGCGCGAGCGCCGCCGCCTGAAGAAGGCGGCCGTCTGACCGGCCTCCCGGCCACATCCACGCGTACATACGTCTCGCGCAGGTCTCGCACGCGTCTTGAACGGCCCGTCGCCGGTGGTTATCCACAGGCGGCGGGCCGCCGTCATGCCCAGCCGATAGTGTGGTCGCTCGTCCGAGACGCCCCGCTGCCCCCTCGGGGCACAGGCGTCCACCGCAGTCCACCGAACCGGGGCCCGTACCTCGATGTCCGTGCACAGCCACACGGCAGCCCGTCAAGACGTCGCTGCCACACCTGAGTTTCCGCGTCATGTGGTGACCGCGGTGCTCGTCTCCCACGACGGCGCCCGCTGGCTTCCCGACGCGCTCGCCGGGCTGCTCGGCCAGGAGCGCCCCGTCCAGTTCGCCATGGCCGCCGACACCGGCAGCGCGGACCGATCCGCGCAGCTGGTCACCGACGCCCTCGGCGACGATCGCGTACTGCACCTCGCCCGGCGCACCGGATTCGGCCAGGCCGTCGAGGAGGCCAACCGCACCGCCCCCGTCCTCACCCCGGACGAGCTGACCTATCTGAAGCGGCCGAGCGGCTGGGACCCCGTCACGCGCTCGTGGCGCGACGACGCCTACGACATGCCCGAACTCCCCCACGGGGAGCCGGTCCAGTGGCTGTGGCTCCTGCACGACGACTGCGCCCCCGAACCCGACGCCCTGGCCCAGCTGCTGCGCGTCGTGGAGAACGAGTACGAGCTGGGCCGCGACGACGTCGCCGTCGTGGGCCCCAAGCTGCGCGGCTGGTACGACCGCCGGCAGCTCCTCGAGGTCGGCGTCACCATCGCCCACTCCGGCCGCCGCTGGACCGGACTCGACCGCCGCGAACAGGACCAGGGACAGCACGACCACGTCCGGCCCGTGCTGTCCGTGTCCACCGCCGGCATGCTCGTCCGGCGCGACATCTTCGAACAGCTCGGCGGCTTCGACCGACGGCTGCCCCTGATGCGCGACGACGTCGACCTGTGCTGGCGCGCCACCGCCGCCGGCCACCGCGTCCTCGTCGCCCCCGAGGCAGTCGTACGACACGCCGAGGCGTCCTCCCGCGAGCGCCGCACCGTCGACTGCGTCGGCCGCACCGCCGCCTCCCCGCACAAGGTCGACAAGGCGGGCGCCGCCTACACCCTGCTCGTCAACAGCCGTACGGCCGTGCTGCCCTGGGTGCTGCTGCGGCTCGTGCTCGGCACCGTCCTGCGGACCCTGGCCTACCTCGTGGGCAAGGTCCCGGGCCAGGCCCTCGACGAGATCCGCGGCCTCATGGGCACACTGCTGCGCCCCGAGCGGATCATCGCCGGACGGCGCAGGCGCGGAAATCCCGTCGCCGACAAGGGCGAGTTGCGGGCCCTGTTCCCGCCGCCCGGCGCGACCGTGCGGGCCACCGTCGAACAGGTCGCGAGCAGCCTCGTCGGCCGCTCCGACCCCGAAGTGGCCGCAGGCGCGGGACGGCACGGCAGTGCGATCGAGTCCGGACCCGGCGGCGACGACGCGGACTTCCTGGAGATAGAACAGTTCGCCCGCCTCAAGCGCATCGCCCGCAAGCCCGGACCGGTGCTCTTCCTCGTCCTGCTGTTCGTCTCGCTGATCGCCTGCCGGGAACTGCTCGGCGGCGGTGCGCTCGCGGGTGGCGCGTTGTTGCCTGCTCCGGCCGACTCCGGTGAGCTGTGGTCGCATTACGTGGACGCCTGGCACCCGGTGGGCGTCGGCGGCACTCCCTCCGCGCCGCCGTACCTGGCGATCGTGGCCATGCTCGCCTCCACGCTGCTGGGCTCGACCGGGCTCGCGGTCACCGTCCTGCTCGTCTGCTCGGTGCCACTGGCCGGACTCACCGCCTACTTCGCCTCCCGCCCGCTCGTCGAGTCGCGCCTCCTGCGCGCGTGGGCGGCCGTCGCCTACGCCTTCCTGCCCGCCGCCACCGGCGCCCTCGCCGGCGGCCGCATCGGCACCGCCGTCCTCGCCGTCCTGCTGCCGCTCATCGCCCGCGCGGGCATCGCGGCCAGTGGCCTGGCGAACGGCTCCGGTGCGCGCGGCAGTTGGCGCGCCACCTGGGCATACGCGCTGCTGCTGACGATCACCACGGCCTTCACGCCGATCGTGTGGCCGATCGCGCTGGTCCTCGGGCTCGGGCTGCTCGCGGTGCGGCGCGCCGACATCACCGCGTACGGCCTGCGTTTCCTGGCCCAGTTCGGCGTGCCCCTGCTGGTCCTCGCGCCCTGGTCGCTGTCGCTGCTTCCGTTCGGCTTCTTCCAGGAGGCCGGTCTGCAGTACGGCGCCTCGGCCGCATCCGCCCTGGACCTGCTCGGCGCCAGCCCCGGCGGGCCCGGCACCGTCAGCGGCCTGATGCTCATCGGCGTCGTGCTGGCCGCGCTGGCCGCCCTGATGCGCTCCGAGCGCCAGTTCGGAATCTGGACGGCGTGGGCGGTCGCCCTGGTGGGCCTCGTCTTCGCGGCCCTGTCCAACAGCTCCACCTGGTCCGGCCCCGCGACCCTCGTCTACGGCATCGCCCTCCTGGCCGCCGCCCTGCTCGGCGCCGACGGGGCACGCTCGCGCGTGGCCGAGCAGAGCTTCGGCTGGCGCCAGCCGGTCGCCGCGCTGATCGCCTTCGCCGCGGCCGCCGGCCCGCTGCTCGTCGCGGCCGGCTGGATGATCCGCGGCGCCGACGGGCCGCTGGAGCGGCGCGACCCCGTGCAGGTGCCCGCGTTCGTCGCCGAGGAGAGCGGCAGCCGCGACCAGGCCCGCACCCTCGTCCTCGACAGCGACTCCCCGGCCCACGTCGGCTACATGCTCGTCCGCGGCTCCGGCGCCCGCCTCGGCGACGCCGAACTCGCCGCCGAGGACGGGGAGAACGCCACGCTCGACAAGATCGTCGCCAACCTCGTGGCCGGCTCCGGCGCCGACCAGGCCGACCAGCTGGGCGCGTTCGCGGTGCGGTACGTCCTCGTCCACAAGGGCGCGCCCCGCGAGGTCGCGCGCGTGCTGGACGCCACGCCCGGGCTGTCGCGCCTGAGCGAGCAGAACGGCAGCGCGTTGTGGCGCGTCGACCGGCAGGTGTCGCGGGCAGCCGTGGTTGCTGGCGCTGGCGCTGGCGCTGGCTCCGGCTCCGGCTCCGGCTCCGCCGAGCCTCAGCCCGTTGCCGCCGGGCCCGTCGAGATCCACACCACGATTCCGAGTGGCCCCGAAGGGCGTGTCCTGCGCCTGGCCGACAGCGCCGACGACGGCTGGACGGCCACCCTGGACGGCAAGCCACTCACCCCGACCACGGTCGACGGCTGGGCCCAGGGCTTCGAGCTCCCGGCGGCCGGCGGCGGGCTGGACGTCACCTACGACGACCCGATCGGCCATACCGTCTGGCTGTGGGCCCAGGGCTTCCTCGCCCTCGTCCTCGTCGTGATGGCCCTTCCAGGGCGTCGCCGCGACGTCGACGACGACCTGCCCGAGGAGCCGGCCGTCCCGGCCGAGGCCATGGCCGGCGAGGGCCGGCGGGCCCGCCGGCTGCGGGCCCAGGCCGAGGCCGAGGCCGAAGAGGCCGGCCAGGGCGGCGCGTTCCCGGCTCCTCCCACGGAGCCGCCGGCCGTGGCGATTCCGCAGCAGCAGCCCTACGGCATGGGGGTGCCCCCGGGCGAGGATGTTCGAGCCTGGGGGAGGGACACACCCGGTTACGCAGGCACCGAGTACGGCAGCTACGGCGGCGAGCAGTACGAGGGCGGCCAGCAGTACCCGGCGGGCGGTGCCTACGACGGGACGTATCAGGCGGATCCGTATCAGGGCGGCCAGTACGACCCGTACGCGTACGGCGGGCAGTCCTCGCAGGGGTCGTACGAGGGGGGCTACGACCCGTCGTACGACCAGACGTACCAGCAGGGTTACGACGCCACGTACGACCCGGCGCAGCCGCATCCGAACGGCAGCGAGCGTTCCGACGGGAGCCAGCAGTGAACCGCACCACCCTGTCCCTGATCGTCGGCGCCACCGCCCTCGCCGCCATCACCGGGGTCGCGTCGCTCACCACGCCGGACGCGTCCGGCACGCCCACCGCCGAGGCGGCCGCCGAGCTGCCCGTGGAGCGCACGAGCCTGGTGTGCCCGGCGCCGAGCATCTCCGACCTCGCCGAGACGACGTACACGTCGTTCACGCCCGTCACGAAGGGGACGGGGAGCGGCGGGAAGGCGGAACTGCAGTCCGCGGCGCAGGAGTCGGGTACCGGAGCGGACGCCAAGGGCAAGAAGGCGGGTGACGCCGGCAAGGCCGGCAAGCCCGTCCTTCAGGCCAAGGAGCCGGGGACGCCGGTCACCGGGGACGCCTCCGGGGGCGACTCGCCGGCGCTCGTCGGGACCGCCGACGGGAAGTTCGCGCCCGGCTGGACCGTGCAGGAGACGACCGAGGTCGCCGCGGGCACGGGGCGTGGCCTGCAGGGCGTCAACTGCACCGCGCCGGACACCGAGTTCTGGTTCCCCGGCGTCAGTACGGCTGCCGACCGCACGGACTACGTACATCTGACCAACCCCGACGACTCCGCCGCCGTCGTCGACATCGAGCTGTACGGCAAGGACGGTCCCCTCGAGACCACGGTGGGGGAGGGGATCACGGTTCAGCCGCACTCCGGTGAGTCGATCCTGCTGTCCACGCTCACCGCTGAGAAGCAGGCCAATGTGACCGTGCACGTGAGTGTGCGCAGTGGCCGGGTGGGCGCTTCGGTGCAGGCGCTGGACGACAGGCTCGGTGGGGACTGGCTGGCCGCGTCCGCCGACCCCGCGGGGAGCCTGGTTCTGCCCGGCATTCCGAAGGACGCCAAGGCCGTGCGCCTGGTCGCCTTCACGCCGGGAGACGCGGATGCGGACCTCAAGGTGCGGCTCGCCTCGCCGTCCGGGGCGATCACGCCTGCCGGGCACGAGACGTTGCACGTCAAGGCGGGGATGACGAGTGCGGTGGACCTCGGGGACGTCATGCGGGGCGAGGCGGGGTCACTGGTGCTGACGCCTACGGATCGGTCCGTGCCGGTGGTTGCGGCGGTGCGGGTGGTTCGTGGTGAGGGTGCCAAGCAGGAGACGGCGTTCATTCCGGCGACCCGGCCGGTGGGCACGCGCGCGACGGTCGTGGACAACCGGGCGAAGGGCACGACGCTGTCTCTCAGCGCGCCCTTCGGCTCGGCGGAGGTCAAGGTGACGGCGTCGGCGGGGAGCGAGGGTGGCGCGGCGGCGTCGAAGACGTACACGATCAAGTCCGGGACGACACAGGACGTCGAGGTCCCGGTGCCGAGTGGCCTGAAGGGCACGTACGCGCTGACGGTGGAGTCGGTGTCGGGTGGGCCGGTGTACGGGTCTCGGACGCTGGCCGTGACGGAGGACGGGGTGTCCGGCTTCACTGTGCAGTCCCTGCCGGATGACCGGGGGATGGTGGCTGTGCCGGAGGCGGACGAGGACTTGTCGGTGCTGCAGAAGTAGGGCGGGGGGCGCGCCTGCGGTTCCCCGTCGGCGCGCCGGCCTGCGGTGACCCACCCCCGGCCCCTCGCCGCCCGCGCCGACGCTGTCAGTCCTCGCCGTAGCGGGGGTCCACCGTCTCCGGTGTCAGGCCCAGGAGCTCGGCCACCTGTTCTACGACCACCTCGTGGACCAGGGCTGCTCGTTCGTCCCGGCCCTTGGTGCGGATCTCCACCGGGCGGCGGTAGATGACCACCCGCGCGGGGCGGCCCTCGCCGGCGGGGATCGTGCCGCCCAGGGGGACCGCCTCGTCGTTCCAGGTGCGGCCGGGGCCGTCCAGGCGGGGGACCTCCAGGACCAGGAAATCGATGTCGGCCAGCTGGGGCCAGCGGCGTTCGAGGCGTTCCA
Source organism: Streptomyces sp. T12 (assembly GCF_028736035.1). Lineage (NCBI taxonomy): Bacteria > Bacillati > Actinomycetota > Actinomycetes > Kitasatosporales > Streptomycetaceae > Streptomyces > Streptomyces sp. T12. The sequence continues at coordinate 4,104,446 of NZ_CP117866.1, read as the reverse complement.
CGGAGTCCTGCACCAGGTCGGCGAAGGCGTCGGCGCGGCTGGCGGCAAGCGGGACCTGGGGTGGTGCGATCGGGCCGCGCATGCCTCGCCCGTGGCGATCACGGCGGCGGGGCCCGGGGCCGGTGGCACGAGGCGGTACGGGGGCGTCCATCACTGATGAAGCGTAGTCCTCGGGCCCGGTGCCTGTCCGATCACGGTGAGGTGGGGCGGGTGGCGTCCACGGGCCGTACGGCATGTCGGCACATGACCATTCCAGCCAAGCTTGGGCTCGATTCCGCATCTCTCCGAGACCGGCGGTGTCGAGGCATTTGATGTGGTTTGTGGTATGTAGTGTCCGGTTTCGAGGGTGTTCGGGATCTCGGAAAAGGGCTTCCGTGCAGGTCAGTGGCGTGGGGCGTAAGGTGCGTGTGGGGTGTTTCACAGCACGACACGGTGGGGTGACCTGGGGGAGAGTCGTCGCGGCCCGCTCAAGAGTGCGGTACCGTCCAACGTCGTGAGCCCTGTACGTCGCTGTTCGCGCACCGCTTGCGGCCGTCCCGCCGTCGCGACGCTGACGTACGTCTACGCCGACTCGACCGCGGTCCTCGGCCCGCTCGCCACCTACGCCGAACCCCACTGCTACGACCTGTGCGCCGAGCATTCCGAGCGCCTCACCGCCCCCCGGGGGTGGGAGGTCGTGCGGTTGCTGGACGGTTCGGCTCCGGCCCGTCCCAGCGGCGATGATCTGGAAGCGCTTGCCAACGCCGTGCGCGAGGCGGCCCGTCCGCAGGAGCGGGCGGCCCAGGCCGGTGGAGGCGGGGGGCGTGGCGCCGACCCGATGGAAGTTGCGCGGCGGGGACATCTGCGCGTGCTGCGGTCGCCCGACAACTGACGGTCGGTTTTCTCCGCCTGTGCGGGTGTTTCCCGTGTGCTCGTCTCGTTGAGTGATGCACAGGCATTGACGTGTCATTGGCGCGGACACGACCATTCCGTATGCCGGAACGAGAAATCGCTTTCCGCATGGCGGAATCCGGGGAGGCGCCCGTGTATGTCCAGGAACTGGAACCCGTCGCCGACTCGCTCGGCCTGTCCGCATTAGTGGCGGCGCTGCCGCTCGTGATCGTCCTCGTCCTGCTGGGCGGGGTGCGGCTGAAGGCGCACTTGGCGGGGCTCACGGGGCTTGTGGCGGCCATACTGGTTGCCTGGCTCGCGTGCGGCATGCCGCTCGGTCAGACGCTCTCCAGCGCCGCCCAGGGGGCCGTCTTCGGGCTCTTCCCCATCCTGTGGATCGTCGTCAACGCCCTGTGGGTGTACCGGATGACCGTCCGGACGCGTCATTTCGACATCCTGCGGCGGTCGTTCGGGCGGCTCTCCGACGATCCGCGCATCCAGGCGCTCGTCGTCGCCTTCTGCTTCGGGGCCCTGCTGGAGGCGCTCGCCGGGTTCGGGGCGCCCGTCGCGATCTGTTCGGTCATGCTGGTGGCGCTCGGCTTCGAACCGGTGCGGGCGGCGGTCGTCGCGCTGGTCGCCAACACCGCGCCCGTGGCCTTCGGCGCGATGGGGACACCGGTGGTGACGCTGGCTCAGGTCACCGGGCTGCCACTGGATGACGTGGCTTCCGTGGTGGGGCGGCAGACGCCCTTGCTGGCGCTGGTCGTGCCGCTCGTGCTCGTCGGGCTCGTGGACGGGCGGCGCGGACTGCGGGAGACCTGGGTGCCCGCCGTGGTGTGCGGAATCGCCTTCGCCGTCGCCCAGTTCGCCGCGTCGAACTACGTCTCCGCGCAACTCGCCGACATCGGCGCCGCCTTGGCCGGTGCGGGCGCCCTGGTCGCCGTACCGCACGCGCGCGTGCCCGCCACCGAGGCCGTACGCGCGTCCGTGCTGACCGGGGCGCGGAGCGAGGAGTTGGACGAGGAGGACCCGCCGCGAGAAGTCGTACGGGCCTACGCGCCGTACGCGTTGATCGTCGTGATCTTCTCCATCGCGCAGATCCCGGTGGTCAAGGACTGGCTGGCCGGGGCGACCCAGACGTACGACTGGCCCTTCCTGAACGTCGCGAACCCGGACGGGGAGCCGGTCGGGGGCAATGTCTTCAGCTGGCCGATCGTGTCCACCGGCGGCACGCTCGTGCTGCTCGCCGGGGTGTGCACGGCGGTCGTCCTCGGCGTGCACACGCGCGTGGCGGTCAAGGAGTGGGCCGCGACCGTGCGCGAGTTGAGGTTCGCCATCCTCACCGTGACGTCCGTGCTGGCGCTCGCGTACGTCATGAACCTCTCCGGACAGGCCGCCACCATCGGCTACTTCGTGGCCGCCGCCGGCGCCGGGCTCGCCTTCCTGTCACCGGTGCTGGGCTGGTTCGGAGTCGCCGTGTCCGGGTCGGACACCTCGGCCAACGCGCTGTTCGGCGCGTTGCAGGTGACGGCGGCCCGGGAGTCGGGGCTGTCGCCGGAACTCCTGGCCGCCGCCAACAGTTCAGGTGGTGTGCTCGGCAAGATGATCTCGCCGCAGAACCTCACCATCGCGTGCGCGGCCGTAGGGCTCGCGGGCCGGGAAGGCGACCTGCTGCGGCGGGTCCTGCCGTGGAGTCTGGGCCTGCTGCTGGTGATGTGTCTGATCGTGGTCGGCCAGAGTTCACCGGTGCTGGGCTGGATGCTGCCCTGACCTCCGCGCTGACCTGATGGTCACGGCTCGGAGTCCACTCAGTGGCCACACAGCGCACTGTCAGTGAGGGCGGGTAGTTTGGGGTGACCGACAGGACTTTCAGGAGGGTTGGCCGTGGCTGCTGATTTGTCACAGCTCGTGAAGGCGTACGACGTCCGCGGGGTCGTCCCGGACCAGTGGGACGAGCCGCTGGCCGAGCTCTTCGGGGCCGCCTTCGTCCAGGTGACCGGCGCGAGCGCGATCGTGATCGGGCACGATATGCGGCCCTCGTCCCCCGGCCTGTCCCGTGCCTTCGCGCGCGGAGCCGCGGCCCAGGGCGTCGACGTCACCGAGATCGGCCTGTGCTCCACCGACCAGCTGTACTACGCCTCGGGCGCGCTGAACCTGCCGGGCGCGATGTTCACGGCCTCGCACAACCCGGCCCAGTACAACGGCATCAAGATGTGCCGCGCCGGCGCCGCCCCGGTCGGCCAGGACACCGGCCTCGCGGAGATCCGCGAACTGGCCGAGCGGTGGAGCGACTCGGGCGCCCCGGAGCCGGCGGAGACGACGGGCACGATCACGCAGCGAGACACGTTGGAGGACTACGCCGCCCACCTCCGCTCCCTCGTCGACCTGACCTCCATCCGCCCCCTGAAGGTCGTCGTCGACGCGGGCAACGGCATGGGTGGGCACACGGTCCCCACGGTCTTCGAGGGCCTGCCCCTCACCCTCGTCCCGATGTACTTCGAGCTGGACGGCACGTTCCCGAACCACGAGGCGAACCCGCTGGACCCGGCGAACATCGTCGACCTCCAGCAGCGAGTCCGCGAAGAGTCCGCCGACCTCGGCATCGCCTTCGACGGCGACGCCGACCGCTGCTTCGTCGTCGACGAGCACGGCGCCCCGGTCTCCCCCTCCGCCATCACCGCCCTGGTGGCCTCGCGCGAGCTCGCCAAGCACGGCGGCAAGGGCACGATCATCCACAACCTGATCACGTCCTGGTCGGTCCCGGAGGTCGTCAAGGAGAACGGCGGCACCCCGGTCCGCACCCGCGTCGGCCACTCCTTCATCAAGGCCGAAATGGCGCAGACCGGCGCCATCTTCGGCGGCGAGCACTCCGCCCACTACTACTTCAAGGACTTCTGGAACGCCGACACGGGCATGCTGGCCGCCCTCCACGTCCTCGCGGCCCTGGGCGGCCAGGACGGCCCCCTCTCCGGCCTGGTCGCCCAGTACGACCGCTACACCGGCTCCGGCGAGATCAACTCCACCGTCGCCGACCAGGCGGGCCGCCTCGCGGCCATCAAGGCCGCGTACGAGGGCCAGGAGGGCGTGGAACTGGACGAACTCGACGGCCTGACCATCACGGCCGCCGACTGGTGGTTCAACGTCCGCCCGTCCAACACCGAGCCGCTGCTGCGCCTGAACGCCGAGGCCCGGGACGAGGCGACGATGGCGAAGGTACGGGACGAGGCGCTGGCGATCATCAGGGGCTGAGCTGAGGGCTGAGGCGGTCACTTTCCCGCGCCGGTCGGCGTCATTCAGCCCGTCCGGCGTTTGAGGACGAGGCCCGTTCAGGGCCGAAGCGGGGGTCTGGGGGCGGCAGCCCCCAGAGGCGGGTCGAAGGGGCGGCAGCCCCTTCAGGATGGGACGGGTAGGGGCGGCGGGGGCGAAACCCTCTCCACCCGCACCCGCACCGCCACCCCCGCCCACCCCTCCCCGTCCAACCCCGGCACCCCGCCCCCACCGGCGGTACGCTGACCAGGCACATCCGCACACCCGCACGTACCGCACACACCCACCCCAGAAGGGACCCCCTCATGCCGCTGGAAGCCGGCCTCCTGGAGATCCTCGCCTGCCCGGCCTGCCACGCCCCCCTCAAGGAGCAGGACGCCGAGCTGATCTGCACCGGCCAGGACTGCGGCCTGGCGTACCCCGTCCGCGACGGCATCCCCGTTCTGCTCGTCGACGAGGCCCGCCGCCCCGCGTAACGCGACGCCACGGCCACCGGCGTAAAGACACCGGTCACCGTCCAAAGACAAGCCGACCACCGACGTACGGACACCAGGCCACGGCATGAGACCACCGCCGACCGGCCCCACGCCGACAGCGACCGGCAACGGCTGACAGGCAACAGGCGAAGGCTGACCGGCAGCAGGCAACGGCTGACCGGCACCAGGCGACGGCCACAAAAACAGCCCCCGCCCGCATAAAGACACCACGCCCGCGCCAAGACAAACAAAGACACTCCGCGGCCACCCCGCGACCGAGCAAAAGACCCCGGCGAACACACCCGCGCAGAACACAACCCCGCCGGACCCGAGCCCCAGACGACCCGGCGATCGGAGGCTGCCGCCCATGCTCGACGAATCGCTGCTGGACACGCCGGAGGCGCTCGCAGAGGCCGACCGCCGTGCCCTGCTGCGCGGCGCGGCCGAAGCCGGCGCCCGCGTCCGCACCGCCGCCCGGCACGCTGCCGAGGCAGGCGTCCACGACCTCAAACCCGACGGCCGCCCCCGCGCCATCCTCATCGCGGGCCCCGGCGCAGCCGCCATCTGCGTCGCCGACCTCCTCGGCACGCTCGCCGGCGCCACCAGCCCCGTCACCCGACTGGCCCCGGCCGGTGTCGCCCCCGCCGCGGGCGCCCTGCGCTGGGAGCTGCCCGGCTGGGCCGGCTCCGTGGACCTGCTGCTGATCACCACCCCCGACGGCTCCGAGCCGGGCCTGTCCCTGCTCGCCGAGCAGGCCTACCGCCGTGGCTGCACGGTCGTCGCCGTGGCCCCGGCCGGCTCCCCGCTCACCGAAGCGGTGCACAACAACCACGGCCTGTTCGTGCCGATGGCGACCGCCCCGTACGAGCCGGACGAACCCATCGCGGCCTCCGCCCCCGGCGTCCTGTGGGCGTTGCTCACCCCGATCCTGGCGCTCCTCGACCGCACCGGCGTGCTCACCGCCCCGCCCGAGGCCCTGGAGAAGGTCGCCGACCGCCTCGACCACATCGCCGAACGCTGCGGCCCGGCCATCGCGACCTACAGCAACCCCGCCAAGACCCTGGCGGCCGAACTCGCCGACACGCTCCCGCTGATCTGGACCGAGGGCGTCTCCGCCGGCCCGGCCGGCCGCCGTCTCGCCGCCGCGCTCGCCGAGCTCGCCGGCTCCCCGGCCCTCGTGGCAGAGCTGCCCGAAGCGCTCGACTCGCACAACGCCCTGCTCGCCGGCAAGCTCGCGGGGAACGCCGACCCCGACGACTTCTTCCGCGACCGCGTGGAGGAGGCGCCGGCTCTGCACGCGCGCGTGGTGCTGCTGCGCGACCGCCCGCTCGGCGGCCTCACCGCCGCGCCCGCCGCCCGGGACCTGGCCCTCAGCCATGACACACCGATCAGCGAACTCGAGCCGGAGCCCGGTGGCGAACTCGAGACCCTCGCGGAACTGATCGCCATCACGGATTTCGCCGCCGTTTACCTGGCGCTCGCCTCGGGAGCCTGATCTGTCCCAGGACGCCGTGACAGCCGTACGCACAAGAACCAGCAGTCGTACACAAGGCGAACCCGCGTCCTACCGATGAGACCCGAAGAGACCCGGCGTCACGCACAGAGAGCAGGCAGAAGACCGCATGGACCGCCTCGACAACACCATCCGCCCCTACGCCTGGGGTTCCACCACCGCCATCCCGCAGCTCCTCGGCACCGAGCCGACCGGTGAACCGCAGGCGGAGATGTGGATGGGCGCGCACCCGGGCGCACCCTCGCGCACCGGGCGCGGGACGCTCGTCGAGGTCATCGAGGCCGACCCGGAGCGCGAGCTGGGCGCCGCGGCCGTGGCGAAGTTCGGCCCCCGCCTGCCCTTCCTCCTCAAGATCCTCGCCGCCGGCGCCCCGCTCTCCCTCCAGGTGCACCCCAACCTGGCGCAGGCGAAGGAGGGTTACGAGGACGAAGAGCGCCGCAACATCCCCGTGGGCGCGGGCCACCGCAACTACAAGGACGCCAACCACAAGCCCGAACTGATCTGCGCGCTCACCGAGTTCGACGGCCTGTGCGGCTTCCGCGACCCGCTCAGCGCCGCCGACCTGCTCGACGGCCTCGGCGTCGACTCCCTCAAGCCGTACGTCGACCTGCTGCACGCGCACCCCGAGGAGGCGGCGCTGCGTGAGGTCCTCACCGCCGTCCTCACCGCCGACCCGGACGAGATGGCCCACACCGTCACCGAGGCCGCGGCCGCCTGCTCCCGCCTCGGCGGCGACTACGCCCCGTACGCCGACATCGCCCACCACTACCCGGGCGACCCCGGTGTCATCGCAGCCATGCTCCTCAACTACGTCCGCCTGCAGCCCGGCGAGGCCCTGTTCCTCGGCGCCGGCATCCCGCACGCCTACCTCAACGGCCTCGGCGTCGAGATCATGGCCAACTCCGACAACGTCCTGCGCTGCGGCCTGACCCCCAAGCACGTCGACGTGCCCGAACTCCTGCGCATCGTCCGCTTCGAGCCGAGCGACCCGGGCGTGCTGCGCCCCGAGGCGTCCCCGGACGGCGAGGAGGTCTACGAGACCCCGATCGACGAGTTCCGGCTGTCCCGCTACGTCCTCCCGGAGGGCACCACCGCGCACGACCTCACGCGCGCGACCCCGCAGATCCTGCTCTGCACGGCGGGTTCCGTCCGCGCCGGGGAGCACGAGCTGACGCCGGGTCAGTCCGCCTTCGTACCGGCGGGTGAAAAGGCCGAAGTGTCCGGTACCGGTACGGTCTTCCGGGCCACGGTCGTCGCCTGACCGAGGGCATCGGACGACCCGGCGCGCCGTTGTCGGACCGGGCTGCAACAATGGCCCACCGGCAAAGGACGGGCAAAGCCGATCGGGGGCCGCGCGCTCCCGTCGGTGACGCCTGGACGGCGTACGTATGAAGGCCACGAAGGCTACGAAGGCGAAGGGACAACGCGACACATGAGCGCGGCAGGCGGTACCAAGGCGATCGTGGCGGCACTCGCCGCCAACCTCGCGATCGCGGCATCGAAATTCGTGGCGTTCGCGTTCAGCGGCTCGTCGTCGATGCTCGCCGAGGGCGTGCACTCGCTCGCGGACTCCGGCAACCAGGCCCTGCTGCTGGTCGGCGGCAAGAAGTCCCAGCGCGAGGCGACCCCGCAACACCCCTTCGGCTATGGCCGCGAGCGTTACATCTACGCCTTCCTCGTCTCGATCATCCTGTTCTCGGTCGGCGGCATGTTCGCCCTCTACGAGGGCTACGAGAAGATCAAGCACCCGCACGAGATCGAGCACTGGTACTGGCCGGTCGGTGTCCTCGTCTTCGCGATCATCGCCGAGGCCTTCTCCTTCCGCACGGCCATCAAGGAGTCCAACGTCCTGCGCGGCAGGAAGTCCTGGAAGGAGTTCGTCCGCCACGCCAAGGCCCCCGAACTGCCCGTCGTCCTCCTGGAGGACCTCGGCGCGCTGGTCGGTCTGGTGCTCGCCCTGGGCGGCGTCGGCCTGGCCCTGCTCACCGGCGACGGCGTCTGGGACGGCATCGGCACCGTCTGCATCGGCATCCTGCTCGTCCTGATCGCCGTCATCCTGGCAGTCGAGACCAAGTCACTGCTGCTCGGTGAGGCCGCGGGCGTCGAGGACGTCCAGAAGATCGAGGCCGCCCTCGTCGACGGCGACACGGTCACCCGCATCATCCACATGCGCACGCTCCACCTCGGCCCCGAGGAACTCCTGGTCGCCGCCAAGATCGCCGTCCAGCACGAGGACACCGCCGCCGAGGTCGCCTCCGCCATCAACGCCGCCGAGGCCCGCATCCGCGAGGCCGTCCCGATCGCCCGCGTGATCTACCTCGAGCCCGACATCTACAGCGAGACCGAGGCAGCCAAGGGCGCCGACCGCGAGGCGACGCCCGGAGGACCGACGCCGCACGGCGCCGAGCACTGAGGTTCCGTACGACGGGGGCCCGCCGAGTCGATCGGCGGGCCCCCGTCGCGTATCCCGGGCAGCGGGTTCCGTCACAAGTGCGGTGGCCACAACGCCAACTGCGCCGCCGGCCGCCGCCGTACGTTCCGCGCCGCGACCCCGAAGACGATCCCGGCGACGGCGAGGACAAGCCCGAGCAGCGTGGCCACGGCGAGCAGCACCGGCATCACATAGCTGTCGGTCACCCGGCCCATGACCGCGCCGACGGGCACCGTCCCACCGTGGTCCTCGGCGAAGAAGCGGGAGTCGCGCGAGTTCAGACGGTGGTCGCCGAGCAGGAACAGCCGGCCTTCGGGCACCGTCACGTCGTACGGACGCTGCGTCCCGTCGGCGACGCCGTCCATCGCATACGGCTCGCTGAGCGGCTTCCCGTTCACGGTGAGCCGCTCCCGTGCCGTGCCCGCGCCTTCGCAGCAGACGACGCGGTCGCCGCCGACGCCGATGACGCGCTGCACGACGGGCCTGTTCAGATAGCGCTCCGGCGCCGTGTACAGCACCACATCGCCCCGCCCCACCTCTTCCGCACCCACCCGCTCGGCGACGATCCGGTCGCCTATGTCGTACGTGGGCCTCATGCTCGTGCTCGACACGCTGGACAGCACATAGCCCGTCCGCAGCCACAGCACGGAGGCGATCACCAGCACCAGCCCCAGAGGGCCCACCACCCACGCCGTGACCGCGAGTCCTCGTCCCTGCTCCATCAGCACTCCCTCCCCGGGCGGAACGTCCGCGGCGGCAGAGAGTAGCGGCCGTCGGTGACGCGTCCATGCGGGCCCACGGCGTGACGGCCACGGGCCCGCACCTCGGCTACCGGATCTCACCCAGCACGCCGAGCACCGCGCCCTCGTCGCCGGCTGCCAACAGCCGCCCGCGGAACCCGGCGTCCATCAACTTCCGCGACAGCAGAGCCAGAATCCGCAGGTGCTCGTCCCCCGCAGCCGCTTCCGGTACGGCGATCATGAACACCAGCCTCGCCTTCGTACCGTCCAGCGAGTCCCACTCGACACCCTCTGCGGACCGAGCGAAACCGACGACCGGCGCAGTCACCGCATCCGTCTTGGCATGCGGAATCGCGATCTCCTCCCCGAGCCCGGTCGTCCCCTGCGCCTCCCTCCGGAGCGCGGTCGCCACCAACTCGTCCACGTCCGCGACCCTGCCGGTACGCGCCAGCAGCGCGGCCATCTCCCGGATCGCGGACTCCTTGTCGTCCGCGTCGAGTTCGACCTTCACGGTCTGCTCGGTGAGGTAACCGGAGAGAACTTCGGCTGTGTCGCCCTCTGCGGCCGTAGCGGTCTCCGTAGCTACGGTGCTGTCCGCAGCGACCGTGCTGTCCGCGCTCGACGTGACCGCCGCCGACCCACGTACGGCCCCTCGCTCGCCAGCACCCGCCACCCCGACGCCCGCCCCGACCAGCGCGGGCTCGGGACCTGCCGTACCCGTACCCGTACCCGTGCCGACGGCCGCCTCCCCACGCAGCCTGCGCTCGCGCAGGTCGATCAGCGCGACCGTCGTCAGCGCGGTGACGACCGAGCCGATCACCACCGCCACGAAGAACATCGGCACCCCGCTCACCGCACCCAGCACGGCCACGATCGGCCCGCCGTGCGGCACCGCGTCCTCGACGCCGGCGACACCGGCGATCGCACCGGCCACCGCGCCGCCCAGCATGTTGGCGGGGATGACCTGCGCGGGCCTCGCCGCGGCGAAGGGGATCGCGCCCTCGGAGATGCCGAAGCAGCCCATGAACAGCGAGGCGAGCCCGGTCTCCCGCTCCTGCTCGGTGTACAGCCGCTTGCGTATCAGCGTGGCCAGGCCCTGACCCAACGGCATGACCGGGATCGCGGCCGCGCACATGCCCATGACCGTCTGGTTGCCGGTCGCGATGAGCCCGGCGCCGAACAGGAACGCCGTCTTGTTGACCGGTCCGCCCATGTCGAACGCGATCATCAGCCCGAGAATGGCACCGAGCAGGATCGCACTCGTGCCGGTCATGCCGCTGAGCCAGCTGGTCAGGTGCTCGAACACCCAGGAGATCGGCTTCCCGATCACGTAGATGAAGAACAGCCCGAGCGCCGTGGTCGCCACGATCGGGATCACGATGATCGGCATGATCGGCTGCACGAACTTCGGGACCTTGACCTTCTTGATCCACAGCACCAGATACCCGGCGAGGAACCCGGTCACGATCGCCCCGATGAACCCGGCGCCCGCCTTGGAGTCATACAGCTCACCGGTGTTGGCGATCCAGCCACCGATCATGCCCGGCACGAGCGCGGGCCGATCCCCAATCGCATACGCGATGTAGCCGGACAGAATCGGCACCATCAGCGTGAAGCCGATGACGCCGATGTTGTTGATGTCCATCCAGAAGGAGTCCTTCGGGATGACCAGACCGCCCGACGGGTCCGTGTGCCCGCCCAGCGAGAGCGAGATCGCGATCAGCAGCCCGCCGACCACGACGAACGGGATCATGTAACTGACCCCGTTCATCAGCGCCTTGTATCCGACGCTCCGCTCCTTGCCGCCGCCGACGCCACCGTCGGCCGCTGAGGCCGCAGGCGCGGCCCCCGCCTCGTGCACGGGCGCCGCCAGCACCCGTTCGATCAGCCGCTCGGGGTGGTGAATGCCCTCGGCCACCCCGACCGTAAGGACCCGCTTGCCCGCGAAACGGCTCAGGTCCACGTCCTTGTCCGCGGCGACGATGATGCCGTCCGCGTGCTTGACATCGTTGTCATCCAGGACGTTTTCAGCCCCGATGGATCCCTGGGTCTCCACCTTCATCTCGATACCGCGGCTCTCGGCAGCCTGCGCGAGCTTCTCCGCCGCCATGTACGTGTGCGCGATGCCGGTCGGGCACGCGGTCACCGCGAGCAGCTTCAACTGCTTTCGCTCGCCACCGTCGCTGCCCGTGGGGGGAGGGCCGGCCGGACTTGTCACGTCGATCTCCTAACGCCTTTGTCATGCGCAAACGCCGTCCCGGACGTCCCCGCAAGATCGATCAGATGTTCCGATTCCCCGGCATCCTGCACCACCGCGCCGCAGACTCAAAGGCGCAAAGGTCCCGCATCGTCCCGGTCTGCCGCCTCCTGTTCGTGGTTCGTTGGTGTCCTGTTATCGCTCCCGCACCCGACCGTCACCTGACCTCCCACCCACCCATGAAGGCCCCCTCGTCCCCCGGCGCGACTCCCTTGATGGCCTGATCTCTTCGCAGGCGGACTGGGGGCCGCCGGGCCTCCCGGTGTAGCTTGGGGCAGAGCCAGACGTCGCTGCTGATGGCGGTCGGGCGGTCCTCCGCGGACCGACCGAGGGAGAGAGGGCCTCCGACGGACTGCGCTGCGCGTACGCGGGCATACCTGTGTCCTCTTCGGGCACTCCGGTGTCCGCCGCCGTGCAGACCAGCCGTACCCACCCTCGACCCAACCCCCGAGGAGCAGCTCGTAATGACGACTGTCGAGAACCGACAGGACTTCAAGGTCGCCGACCTCTCCCTGGCCGAGTTCGGCCGCAAGGAGATCACCCTCGCCGAGCACGAGATGCCCGGCCTGATGGCGATCCGCAGGGAGTACGCCGAGGCGCAGCCGCTGGCCGGCGCCCGCATCACCGGCTCCCTGCACATGACCGTGCAGACCGCCGTCCTCATCGAGACCCTGGCCGCCCTCGGCGCCGAGGTCCGCTGGGCGTCCTGCAACATCTTCTCCACCCAGGACCACGCCGCCGCCGCGATCGCCGTCGGCCCGAACGGCACGCCCGACAACCCCCAGGGCATCCCGGTCTTCGCCTGGAAGGGCGAGACCCTGGAGGAGTACTGGTGGTGCACGGAGCAGGCCCTGACCTGGCCGAACACCCCCACCGGCGGCCCGAACATGATCCTGGACGACGGCGGTGACGCCACCCTCCTCGTCCACAAGGGCGTCGAGTACGAGAAGGACGGCAAGGTCCCGGACGTCGACACCGCCGAGTCCGACGAGCACCGCGTCATCCTCGAACTCCTGCACCGCACCATCACGGACGGCTCGCAGAAGTGGACCCAGCTGTCCTCCGAGATCCGCGGCGTGACCGAGGAGACCACGACCGGCGTCCACCGCCTGTACGAGATGCAGCGCGACGGCATCCTCCTTTTCCCGGCGATCAACGTCAACGACGCCGTCACCAAGTCGAAGTTCGACAACAAGTACGGCTGCCGCCACTCGCTGATCGACGGCATCAACCGCGCCACCGACGTCCTGATCGGCGGCAAGACCGCGGTCGTCTGCGGCTACGGCGACGTGGGCAAGGGCTGCGCGGAGTCCCTGCGCGGACAGGGCGCCCGCGTGATCGTCACCGAGATCGACCCGATCTGCGCCCTGCAGGCGGCGATGGACGGCTACCAGGTCACGACCCTTGACGAGGTCATCGACAAGGCCGACATCTTCATCACCACGACCGGCAACAAGGACATCATCATGGCCTCGGACATGGCCAAGATGAAGCACCAGGCGATCGTCGGCAACATCGGCCACTTCGACAACGAGATCGACATGGCCGGCCTCGCCAAGATCCCGGGCATCGTCAAGGACGAGGTCAAGCCGCAGGTCCACACCTGGAAGTTCCCCGACGGCAAGGTCCTCATCGTCCTGTCCGAGGGCCGCCTGCTGAACCTGGGCAACGCCACCGGTCACCCGTCCTTCGTGATGTCCAACTCCTTCGCGGACCAGACCCTGGCCCAGATCGAGCTGTTCACCAAGCCGGACGCCTACCCGACCGGTGTGTACACGCTGCCCAAGCACCTGGACGAGAAGGTCGCCCGCCTCCACCTGGACTCGCTCGGCGTGAAGCTGACGACGCTCCGCCCCGAGCAGGCCGCGTACATCGGCGTCGAGGTCGAGGGCCCGTACAAGCCGGACCACTACCGGTACTGAGCCGAGCCGCTGCCGAGCGCAGTTGCTGCTGAACCAGGCCTCTTGAGCCGGGCTGCCGGACGACGGAATTCGCACGGCAGCTTCCGGCGAGCGAGGTCGGTCGGCACGGCAGTTCTCCGCGCGCGTGCCCGTGCACTGGCACGCGCTCAGCAGCAGATCCTCAGAGGCAGGCCCCCGCACCCCCGTGCCGGGGGCCTGCCCCCATTGGCCCGCGTGGCCACTTGGCCTGTGTGGCCGGACCAGCCCGTCAAGACCCAGGACCCCGATGCCCCGCGGCCGATATTCGCTCCACGATCCGCACGATCACACCCCCCTCGCAGAAGAGCACTTCCACTGCGCCCCCGGCCCTTCCGGCTGGCGCTACGTCTCCCAGCTGACCACCCCTGCGGGCGACCACAGCGGCTCTGTCGATCTCGCCCTCGACGAGCTCGGCCGCCCCATCCGTCTCGAACTCCACGCCGGCGGCTGGCAGGTACGCGGCGCCGCCCTCGACGGCGTCACCTGGGTCCGTACCGACCCCACCGGGGCTCACGCCACGGAAGGCAATGTGCGCGCCCACGCCTTCACCGGGACGTCCCCCGCGTTCCTCATCGCCACCACTCGTCTCCTGCGCCTCACCCCTTCCGCCTCGGCAACCCGCGTGCGCCTCGTGGCCCTCACCGACCCGGTTCTCGCCCCGCGCACCGTGGACCAGTCCTGGGCCTTGGTGAACAGAGAAACACACGCCACTGACAACGCCCCCCTGACCGTGGACGAATACCAGGTCACAGCCCTGGACACGGGCGAGCAGCACGCCGTACACATCGCGGGCGACGTGGTCCTCGCGGCACCCGGCATCGAACTCGAGGACCTGGCCTCGCCGCCGTCGACGTTCGCTTGAGCGACGCCGGGCATACGGGAAGCCAGGTGGGTGGGGGCAGGCAGTCAGCTGACGCGGGGAGTGGGCCGGGCGCGGGGCAGTTTCCCCGCGGTCGGCCGGCCAGGCTCGCGGAACCGTCAGTCCGTCGCGGCGTCCCGTCCTTGGCCGTCGCGGCGCTACGCCGGTGGGACGAAGCCGGTGGTGGACCGGTCGATCGACGGTGCATCCTGCGGCGCCGGGGCCTGCTGCACTGTGTCCTGCGGTACGGGGGAATCCTCTTCTTCCCGCACTGACGGCTGAGCGCCAAGCGAAGGCACCCCTGCGCCGTACGCGCCAGGCAGAGACGGAGCAGCAACGGGCGGCATGGCCGGCGGGCCGTACACACCCGGAACACCAGCCACGACCCCCGCGGCACCCCCAGTGCTCACTCCACCCCCAGGACTCGCACCACCTGCCGCGCCGGCACCAGCAGGCACCCCGCCCGCAGTCGGCCCCTTCCCGAACGCGCGCCGCGCCTCCCGCGCTTGCCGTTCCTGCAGAACCGCTGCGAGATACGCCGCCGCCGGCACGCCCTGCGGCGCCGGAGTGCCCGTCCGCGCCGCGAGGTCCGTCGCGAGCCGCTCCGCCATGCTCCATCCGACCTGCGGGTCCAGTTGCTGCATCCGCGTCAGGTACTGGCGAATGGCCAGCCACAGCCCATCGGGAACCGCCGACAGGTCAAGCCCCGAGAACCGTCCGGCCAACCACGGCGGAGGCGGGGGAACGAAGCCCGTCCGCGTGAGGGGCACCCGTTCCCGTACGACGAGAGTCCCGGCGAACACGTCACCGAGCCGCCGCCCGCGCGCGGACACGAGCGAAGCGATGACGGCGACGACGCCGAGCGTCATCAGAATCTCGATCACACCTATGAGGCCACGCACCAGAGCGTGCCGGAACCGGATCGGTCCGCCGTCATCACGCACCACCCGCAGCCCGCACGCCAACTTCCCGAGAGAGCGCCCGTGGCTGAGCGTCTCGACCGCAATGGGCCCGCCGACCAGCAGCAGAACGAACATCGCGATCGACAGCGCGGTCTGCGCCGCCTCGTCCAAGGAAGCGGTAGCAGCCACTACACCAATGGCCACGACGATGTACGCGATCACCGCCACGGCCAGATCGAGCAGCACGGCCAGCGCCCTGCTGGGCAGCTTCGCAGGGCGCAACTCCAGCGCCACCGCCTCGCCCGTCACCAGCTCACTCACGCGGTCCGTCCTTCCCCTGACCTGCCCCTGGAATGGCCAGTCTGCCAAGCTGAGGGCGCATCGCGCTGCAGTACGACAAGCTGACACCTACGACGAGTCGCCGACGAACAGCCGGGGAGCAGGAAAGCAGATGGACCTCGACGTCTTCGTCGCCGCCCACCGAGCCGAGTGGGACCGCCTCGACGCCCTGCTCGGGCGCCGGCGCCGCCTTACAGGCGCCGAGGCCGACGAACTCGTCGCCCTCTACCAGCGCACCGCCACCCACCTGTCCCTGATCCAGTCCAGCGCCCCAGACCCACAGTTGACGGGCCGGCTCAGCCAACTGGTGGCACGCGCGCGTAGTGCCGTGACAGGCACGCGACGCGCCTCCTGGCGCGATGTCACCCGCTTCCTGGCCCACAGCTTTCCCGCCGCGGTCTACCGATCACGTCACTGGTGGGTACCCACAGCGCTCCTGTCCACCCTCGTCGCGGCTCTCCTGGGCTGGTGGATCGGCACGCACCCCGAAGTACAGGCCACCATCGCGGCCCCCAGCGAACTGCGCGACCTCACCCGCCCCGGCGGCCAGTACGAGACGTACTACTCCAGCCACCCAGCGGCCTCCTTCGCGGCTCAGGTCTGGACGAACAACGCCTGGGCCGCCGCCCTGTGCCTGATACTCGGCGTCTTCCTCGGCCTACCGGTCCTCTGGATCCTCTTCCAGAACATGCTCAACCTCGGTGTCGGCTTCGGCCTGATGTCCTCGGCAGGACGCCTGGACACCTTCCTCGGCCTCGTCCTGCCCCATGGTCTCCTCGAACTGACCGCGGTCTTCGTCGCCGCCGGCACAGGCCTACGCCTCGGTTGGACCCTCATAGACCCGGGCCCTCGCACCCGACGCTCCGCCCTCGCCGAGGAAGGCCGAGCCGCAATCGGCATGGCGATAGGCCTCGCCCTGGTCCTCTTTGTCTCCGGCGCAATCGAAGGCTTCGTCACCCCGTCGGGCCTGCCCACGTGGGCGCGCATCAGCATCGGCATCGCCGCCGAGCTGGCCTTCCTCGCATACGTCTATGTCCTCGGCGGCCGTGCCGCCCGCGCTGGTGAGACGGGCGACGTCGAGGCGGCCGAGCGAAGCGCCGCCGTGCCGACGGCCGCTTGATGTGCGAACACCCCTGCTGAGCTGCTAGTCTCCTCTTCGCCCCACAAGAGCCGTTGACACGGAGCGAGTGGGGAGGTAGATTCGAACAGTTGCCTGGAAGTGGATGTAGATCCCGCCCGGGCAGAGTGAGTATCTGTCTGCTTCAGTGGAACATCGATTCCCGAAGAAGCCCCTCCCGATGATTTCGGAAATGAGTGGCCGGTCAGTCCGGCCCGGAACTTCTGATAAAGTCGGAACCGCCGGAAAGGGAAACGCGAGAGCGGGAACCTGGAAAGCACCGAGGAAATCGGATCGGAAAAAGATCTGATAGAGTCGGAAACGCAAGAACGAAGGGAAGCGCCCGGAGGAAAGCCCGAGAGGGTGAGTACAAAGGAAGCGTCCGTTCCTTGAGAACTCAACAGCGTGCCAAAAATCAACGCCAGATATGTTGATACCCCGTCTCCGGCCATCAGGCTGGGACGAGGTTCCTTTGAAAAAACACAGCGAGGACGCTGTGAACGGCCGGGCTTATTCCGCCTGGCTGTTCCGCTCTCGTGGTGTCGTCCCGATTACGGGAAAACATTCACGGAGAGTTTGATCCTGGCTCAGGACGAACGCTGGCGGCGTGCTTAACACATGCAAGTCGAACGATGAACCACTTCGGTGGGGATTAGTGGCGAACGGGTGAGTAACACGTGGGCAATCTGCCCTGCACTCTGGGACAAGCCCTGGAAACGGGGTCTAATACCGGATATCACTACCGCAGGCATCTGTGGTGGTTGAAAGCTCCGGCGGTGCAGGATGAGCCCGCGGCCTATCAGCTTGTTGGTGAGGTAATGGCTCACCAAGGCGACGACGGGTAGCCGGCCTGAGAGGGCGACCGGCCACACTGGGACTGAGACACGGCCCAGACTCCTACGGGAGGCAGCAGTGGGGAATATTGCACAATGGGCGAAAGCCTGATGCAGCGACGCCGCGTGAGGGATGACGGCCTTCGGGTTGTAAACCTCTTTCAGCAGGGAAGAAGCGAAAGTGACGGTACCTGCAGAAGAAGCGCCGGCTAACTACGTGCCAGCAGCCGCGGTAATACGTAGGGCGCAAGCGTTGTCCGGAATTATTGGGCGTAAAGAGCTCGTAGGCGGCTTGTCACGTCGGGTGTGAAAGCCCGGGGCTTAACCCCGGGTCTGCATTCGATACGGGCTAGCTAGAGTGTGGTAGGGGAGATCGGAATTCCTGGTGTAGCGGTGAAATGCGCAGATATCAGGAGGAACACCGGTGGCGAAGGCGGATCTCTGGGCCATTACTGACGCTGAGGAGCGAAAGCGTGGGGAGCGAACAGGATTAGATACCCTGGTAGTCCACGCCGTAAACGGTGGGAACTAGGTGTTGGCGACATTCCACGTCGTCGGTGCCGCAGCTAACGCATTAAGTTCCCCGCCTGGGGAGTACGGCCGCAAGGCTAAAACTCAAAGGAATTGACGGGGGCCCGCACAAGCAGCGGAGCATGTGGCTTAATTCGACGCAACGCGAAGAACCTTACCAAGGCTTGACATACACCGGAAACGGCCAGAGATGGTCGCCCCCTTGTGGTCGGTGTACAGGTGGTGCATGGCTGTCGTCAGCTCGTGTCGTGAGATGTTGGGTTAAGTCCCGCAACGAGCGCAACCCTTGTCCTGTGTTGCCAGCATGCCCTTCGGGGTGATGGGGACTCACAGGAGACCGCCGGGGTCAACTCGGAGGAAGGTGGGGACGACGTCAAGTCATCATGCCCCTTATGTCTTGGGCTGCACACGTGCTACAATGGCAGGTACAATGAGCTGCGATACCGTGAGGTGGAGCGAATCTCAAAAAGCCTGTCTCAGTTCGGATTGGGGTCTGCAACTCGACCCCATGAAGTCGGAGTTGCTAGTAATCGCAGATCAGCATTGCTGCGGTGAATACGTTCCCGGGCCTTGTACACACCGCCCGTCACGTCACGAAAGTCGGTAACACCCGAAGCCGGTGGCCCAACCCCCTTGTGGGGAGGGAGCTGTCGAAGGTGGGACTGGCGATTGGGACGAAGTCGTAACAAGGTAGCCGTACCGGAAGGTGCGGCTGGATCACCTCCTTTCTAAGGAGCACTTCTTACCGATCCCTTCGGGGTGAGGTCAGAGGCCAGTACATCAGCGAATGTCTGATGCTGGTTGCTCATGGGTGGAACGTTGATTATTCGGCACCGTCAGTCATCTCGGGCTGTTAGTACTGCTCTTCGGAGTGTGGAACGCTGATCACGAGTGGCGAGGGTGTCGGGCACGCTGTTGGGTATCTGAGGGAATGAACCCCCTCGTGATGCCGACCCCAGTGAACTTGCCTCAAGGGGCAGGGTGATGGGTGGTTGGTCGTTGTTTGAGAACTGCACAGTGGACGCGAGCATCTGTGGCCAAGTTTTTAAGGGCGCACGGTGGATGCCTTGGCACCAGGAACCGATGAAGGACGTGGGAGGCCACGATAGTCCCCGGGGAGTCGTCAACCAGGCTTTGATCCGGGGGTTTCCGAATGGGGAAACCCGGCAGTCGTCATGGGCTGTCACCCATACCTGAACACATAGGGTATGTGGAGGGAACGCGGGGAAGTGAAACATCTCAGTACCCGCAGGAAGAGAAAACAACCGTGATTCCGGGAGTAGTGGCGAGCGAAACTGGATGAGGCTAAACCGTATACGTGTGAGACCCGGCAGGGGTTGCGTATGCGGGGTTGTGGGATCTCTCTTTCACGGTCTGCCGGCCGTGAGACGAGTCAGAAACCGTTGATGTAGGCGAAGGACATGCGAAAGGTCCGGCGTAGAGGGTAAGACCCCCGTAGTCGAAACGTCAGCGGCTCGTTTGAGAGACACCCAAGTAGCACGGGGCCCGAGAAATCCCGTGTGAATCTGGCGGGACCACCCGCTAAGCCTAAATATTCCCTGGTGACCGATAGCGGATAGTACCGTGAGGGAATGGTGAAAAGTACCCCGGGAGGGGAGTGAAATAGTACCTGAAACCGTGTGCCTACAAGCCGTGGGAGCGTCGGAATGTGCTTGCACATTCTCGTGACTGCGTGCCTTTTGAAGAATGAGCCTGCGAGTTTGCGGTGTGTTGCGAGGTTAACCCGTGTGGGGAAGCCGTAGCGAAAGCGAGTCCGAATAGGGCGGTATAGTAGCGCGCTCAAGACCCGAAGCGGAGTGATCTAGCCATGGGCAGGTTGAAGCGGAGGTAAGACTTCGTGGAGGACCGAACCCACCAGGGTTGAAAACCTGGGGGATGACCTGTGGTTAGGGGTGAAAGGCCAATCAAACTCCGTGATAGCTGGTTCTCCCCGAAATGCATTTAGGTGCAGCGTCGTGTGTTTCTTGCCGGAGGTAGAGCACTGGATAGGCGATGGGCCCTACCGGGTTACTGACCTTAGCCAAACTCCGAATGCCGGTAAGTGAGAGCGCGGCAGTGAGACTGTGGGGGATAAGCTCCATGGTCGAGAGGGAAACAGCCCAGAGCATCGACTAAGGCCCCTAAGCGTACGCTAAGTGGGAAAGGATGTGGAGTCGCAGAGACAACCAGGAGGTTGGCTTAGAAGCAGCCACCCTTGAAAGAGTGCGTAATAGCTCACTGGTCTAGTGATTCCGCGCCGACAATGTAGCGGGGCTCAAGCGTACCGCCGAAGTCGTGTCATTGCGATATGTACCCCCAACGGGGATCGTGATGGGTAGGGGAGCGTCGTGTGCCGGGTGAAGCAGCACCGGAAGGTAGTTGTGGACGGTTCACGAGTGAGAATGCAGGCATGAGTAGCGATTCACACGTGAGAAACGTGTGCGCCGATTGACTAAGGGTTCCTGGGTCAAGCTGATCTGCCCAGGGTAAGTCGGGACCTAAGGCGAGGCCGACAGGCGTAGTCGATGGATAACCGGTTGATATTCCGGTACCCGCTGTGAAGCGTCAAACATCGAACCGGGCGATGCTAAGTCCGTGAAGCCGCCTCGGAGCCTTCGGGCAAAGGGGAGTGGTGGAGCCGACGAACCAGACCTGTAGTAGGTGAGTGATGGGGTGACGCAGGAAGGTAGTCCATCCCGGGCGGTGGTTGTCCCGGGGTAAGGGTGTAGGCCGAGTGGTAGGTAAATCCGCTGCTCATCAAGGCTGAGACCTGATGCCGAGCCGATTGTGGTGAAGTGGATGATCCTATGCTGTCGAGAAAAGCCTCTAGCGAGTTTCATGGCGGCCCGTACCCTAAACCGACTCAGGTGGTCAGGTAGAGAATACCGAGGCGTTCGGGTGAACTATGGTTAAGGAACTCGGCAAAATGCCCCCGTAACTTCGGGAGAAGGGGGGCCACGCTTGGTGAGAGGACTTGCTCCTCGAGCTGGGGGTGGCCGCAGAGACCAGCGAGAAGCGACTGTTTACTAAAAACACAGGTCCGTGCGAAGCCGTAAGGCGATGTATACGGACTGACGCCTGCCCGGTGCTGGAACGTTAAGGGGACCGGTTAGTCACTCTTCGGGGTGGCGAAGCTGAGAACTTAAGCGCCAGTAAACGGCGGTGGTAACTATAACCATCCTAAGGTAGCGAAATTCCTTGTCGGGTAAGTTCCGACCTGCACGAATGGCGTAACGACTTCTCGACTGTCTCAACCATAGGCCCGGTGAAATTGCACTACGAGTAAAGATGCTCGTTTCGCGCAGCAGGACGGAAAGACCCCGGGACCTTTACTACAGTTTGATATTGGTGTTCGGTTCGGCTTGTGTAGGATAGGTGGGAGACTTTGAAGCGGGCACGCCAGTGTTCGTGGAGTCGTCGTTGAAATACCACTCTGGTCGTGCTGGATGTCTAACCTGGGTCCGTGATCCGGATCAGGGACAGTGTCTGATGGGTAGTTTAACTGGGGCGGTTGCCTCCTAAAGAGTAACGGAGGCGCCCAAAGGTTCCCTCAGCCTGGTTGGCAATCAGGTGTTGAGTGTAAGTGCACAAGGGAGCTTGACTGTGAGACCGACGGGTCGAGCAGGGACGAAAGTCGGGACTAGTGATCCGGCGGTGGCTTGTGGAAGCGCCGTCGCTCAACGGATAAAAGGTACCCCGGGGATAACAGGCTGATCTTCCCCAAGAGTCCATATCGACGGGATGGTTTGGCACCTCGATGTCGGCTCGTCGCATCCTGGGGCTGGAGTCGGTCCCAAGGGTTGGGCTGTTCGCCCATTAAAGCGGTACGCGAGCTGGGTTTAGAACGTCGTGAGACAGTTCGGTCCCTATCCGCTGTGCGCGTAGGAGTCTTGAGAAGGGCTGTCCCTAGTACGAGAGGACCGGGACGGACGAACCTCTGGTGTGCCAGTTGTTCTGCCAAGGGCATGGCTGGTTGGCTACGTTCGGGAGGGATAACCGCTGAAAGCATCTAAGCGGGAAGCCTGCTTCGAGATGAGGACTCCCACCCACTTGATGGGGTAAGGCTCCCAGTAGACGACTGGGTTGATAGGCCGGATCTGGAAGCACGGTAACGTGTGGAGGTGACCGGTACTAATAGGCCGAGGGCTTGTCCTCAGTTGCTCGCGTCCACTGTGTTGGTTCTGAAACCACGAACAGCCCCATGCCAGGTCACGGTGTGGTGCGGCTGGATAGTTTCATAGTGTTTCGGTGGTTATAGCGTGAGGGAAACGCCCGGTTACATTCCGAACCCGGAAGCTAAGCCTTACAGCGCCGATGGTACTGCAGGGGGGACCCTGTGGGAGAGTAGGACGCCGCCGAACAAATTTTGAGAAAGCCCCCGGCCGGGGATACCGGCACGGGGGCTTTCTGCGTTTGGGGTTTGCGCATCGATTAGGGGCGCTCCGTAGGAGAGCCCCTTCATTTCCCTGGCTAGAGGCGTCCCGCCGTCTTGAGGGCCAGATATGCGTCTGCCAGTGCCGGTGCGAGTTCTTCCGGCGTCGCGTCGACGACTGTGACGCCACGCCGACGGAGTTGTTCCGCCGTGTGGTGGCGTTCGCTCTGAGCCTGGGCTGCTGCTGCGGCCTCGTACACGGCGTCCGTGTTTCCACGTACGGTCGCCATGTGTGCGATGTGGGGGTCTGCTACTGATGCCAGCAGAACAGTGTGGCGCTGGGTGAGCTGGGACAGGACCGGGAGCAGGCCTTCCTCGATGGGAGCGGCGTCGAGGGTCGTGAATAGCACGATCAAGGAGTGGCGGGGTGCCGTACGGAGCGCCATGGCCGTCAGGCCTCGTGCGTCCGTTTCGATCAGCTCCGGTTCGAGTGTGGCCATCGCGTTGACCAGGGAGGGGAGGACGTCGCCTGCTGTGCGGCCCTGGACGAGAGCGCGTACTCGGCGGTCGTAGGCGAGGAGGTCCACGCGGTCGCCGGCTCGGGAAGCGAGGGCTGCTAGGAGTAGTGCCGCGTCCATGGAGGCGTCGAGGCGTGGGGCATCGCCGACGCGTCCTGCCGAGGTGCGGCCGGTGTCCAGGACGAGCAGGATGTGGCGGTCGCGTTCGGGGCGCCAGGTGCGTACAGCGACCGCGGACTGTCGGGCTGTAGCGCGCCAGTCGATGGAGCGGGTGTCGTCGCCGGGGACGTATTCGCGCAGACTGTCGAATTCTGTGCCCTGGCCGCGAATGAGCACGCTGGTGCGGCCGTCGAGTTCGCGCAGTCGGGCCAGTTTGGATGGCAGGTGCTTGCGGCTCGTGAAGGGGGGCAGGACGCGTACCGTCCAGGGGACTTTGTGGGTGCCCTGGCGGGAGAAGAGACCCAGGGGGCCGTACGAGCGAATCGTCACGCGGTCGGCTTGGCGGTCGCCGCGACGGGTGGGGCGTAGGCGGGTGGTGATGCGCCGGCGTTCGCCGGCGGGGACCGTCGCCGTGTGGCGGGATGATGCCACCTCCGTGCCTGATTGCCAGCTGCTGGGCGGCCAGGCGTCGCGGAGGTGGGCGCGGAGCGGGCGGGGGGACGGGTTGGTGATCGTGAGCGTGACGTCCGCTGTCTCGCCCAGGCGTACGGAGGTGTCGCCGGAGCGGGTCAGGCCCAGGCGTCGTACGGGCGCCGCCAGTGCGAAGTCGCAGGCGCAGGCCACTGCCAGGGGGGCGTTGACCGCGAGGATGCCCGTCCAGCTGGGGTCCCAGATGCCCACGGGGAGGGAGCCTAGGGCCGCGAGGAGTGCGGCGCGTCCGGTGAGTGCCATCAGCGGGGGACGGGGACGTGGGCGAGGATCGCGTTGATGACGGAGTCGGCCGTGACGCCTTCCATCTCGGCCTCCGGGCGGAGCTGCACGCGGTGGCGGAGGGTGGGGAGGGCCAGTGCCTTGACGTCGTCGGGGATGACGTAGTCGCGGCCTGTCAGCCAGGCCCATGCGCGGGCGGTGGCCAGGAGGGCCGTGGCGCCGCGTGGGGAGACGCCCAGGGTCAGGGAGGGCGATTCTCGGGTGGCTCGGCAGATGTCGACCACGTAGGCCGTGATTTCCGGGGAGAGCGTCGTCTTGGCCACCGCCGCGCGTGCCGCTTCCAGGTCTGCGGGGCCTGCTACGGGGCGAACGCCGGCGGCGCGCAGGTCGCGCGGGTTGAAGCCCTCGGCGTGGCGGGTGAGGACGTCGATCTCGTCCTGGCGGGAGGGGAGCGGGATGGTGAGCTTGAGGAGGAAACGGTCCAGCTGGGCTTCGGGGAGGGGGTAGGTGCCCTCGTACTCGACCGGGTTCTGGGTTGCCGCGACGAGGAACGGCTCGGGGAGAGGGCGGGGGGTGCCGTCGACCGTGACCTGGCGTTCCTCCATGGCCTCCAGGAGGGACGACTGGGTCTTCGGCGGGGTGCGGTTGATCTCGTCGGCGAGGAGGAGGTTGGTGAAGACCGGGCCGGGCTGGAAGGAGAACTCGGCGGAGCGCGTGTCGTAGACGAGGGAGCCCGTCACGTCGCTCGGCATGAGGTCGGGGGTGAACTGGATGCGCTTGGTGTCGAGTTCGAGTGCGGACGCGAGGGCGCGGACGAGCAACGTTTTGGCGACCCCAGGGACTCCTTCAAGGAGAACGTGTCCGCGGCAGAGGAGGGCGACGACGAGGCCGGTCACGGCGGGGTCCTGGCCGACCACGGCTTTGGCGATCTCGGCGCGCAGGGCTTCCAGGGAGGCGCGGGCGGTGCCCGGATCCCCGGTGTTCCCGGCGTTGTCAGTGGTCGGGTCCATCATGGACGGCGTACCTCTCTTTCGAGGGCGTCGAGTTGGTCGGCGAGGGAGATGAGTGCTGCGTCGTCGCTGGGCGGCGGGCCGAAGAGGAGGGTGTGCAGGGCCGGTCCGTCTCCGTGGTTGTGGAGGTGGGCGGACAGAGCGGGGAGCAGGGCCTCGGGCGCGTGCGCCTGGGTGACGGGGACACCTACGAGGGGGGCGAGGCGCGTGCGGGTGGTGGAGCGAAGAGCGGCGGCCGCGCGGTCGCGGGCGTTCGCTTTGCGGTAGAGGCGGGCGCGGCCTTCGACGGTTTCGGAGGCGCGGATCGCCACGGGGAGTTTTTCGGGCACGAGGGGGCCGAGTCGGCGTGCCCTCCAGAGGGCGGCCAGGGCTGCGGCGATGAAGAGCTGAAGTGTGCCCCAGAGCCAGCCCGAGGGAAGCAGGTCGAAGAAGCTGCGTTCGTCGTCCGTGTCTGCGGCCGGCGTGTCGGAGAGCGAGGGGAGGTACCAGACCAAGTGGGGGCGGGAGCCGAGGAGTTGGAGGGCGAGGGAGGCGTTGCCCTGCTCGTCGAGGCGGTCGTTGTAGAGGATGTCGGGCGCGCCGAGGACGATGGAGTCGCCGTCCCCGGTGGTTTCCGGGACGCGCAGCAGGGTGGCCAGGCGCTCGCTGGGGTAGCACTGGTCGGCGCCGAGGTGGGTGGTGGTGTAGCGGACGCCGCCCAGGTCGGCGGTGCCCGCGCGCTGGGCGGCGGGCAGGGTGCAGTCGGGGGCGAGTTCCGAGTCGAGGCTGGTGGCGGGGTCCGCGGTGACCCCGGGGACGAGCCGTTCGACGGACCAGCTGCCAGGGGCGACGAGGACGGTACGGCCGCCGGAGTTGGCGGTCGCCGAATGCAACGAGGTCTGTTGACGGTGCGTCAGAAGATCGGGGGCGGCGACCAGGAGGGTGGTGTCCGCGGCGGATGCGGCGCGTGCCTCGTCCAGGGTGGTGACGACGCGTGTGTCCACGCCGCGGTCGGCGAGGAGCTCGGCGACCGCCCGGCTGCCTTTGGCGTCGGCGGAGCGTGGGTCGAGGGCGCCGTGCCGGGCGTCGGAGCGGATCGTGGCGATCACGACGGCCGCCGCCAGCAGGAGCACGACGGCGAGGGCGATGCCTCGCGTGCGGGTCCACACCTGGCGTGGGGTGGGCGAGGCCGAGGTGGACGGGAGCGTGGCCTCGGTGGTCATTCGGCGGCTCCCGGGCGGGCGTTGTGGGCCGTGCTGGGGGCGCTGCTCGCGAGCTGTGGCTTGGTGCTCTCCAGGTCGCGGTCGAGTTCTGCGATGCGCTGGTACGCCTGCTGGGTCGCGGTCCGTCCGCCGTATGTCACGTCGTCGAAGTCCCGGGCGGCGGCGCGCAGTCGGTCCGTGCGGGACGGCAGCGAGCGGCCTGCTTCGGCGGCGGCCTCGTCCGCGGTGCGGCCCGGTCGGACGTCGAGGAGTGCGCGTTCCTCGAGGGAGCGGACGATGGCGCGCATGCGTTCCTGGACGGCCTGGTTCCAGTGGCCCTGGGCGGCGTGCGCTTCGGCGGCGGCTCGGTGTTCGGCGGCGCTGCGGGGGCGGTCGTCGAACAGAGCGGCGGAAGAGGTGGGTTGGCGGCGCGGGGTGCCGAGGCGCCACCACAGGGCGCCGAGGACCGCGAGGACGACCAGGATGACGACGACCAGGCCGAGCGGCCCCCCGGGTGCCACGGTCGAGGCGCTGCTGAACAAGTCCTCGACCCAGTCCCAGAAGGTGTCCAGGGCGCGCTGGAACCAACTGGGTTCGTTCTCGTGGTACATGTGCTTCGACAGCTCGCGCCGGGCCGCTTCCCGCGCGGGATCACGCGGGATCATCAGCGGTGGCTCGTCGTCGGAGCGTGCCGACAGCGACAGCACGGACGTGTCGCCGGTGCGCAGCAATGCGCGTACGGCCACGTCCGGCAGTGCTGACGACGTTGTGAGAACTCCCCCCGCCAGGCTCACCGATTCAGCTCCCCGTGGTGTCGGTGCCGTAGCCCTGGACGCCGGCGGCTCGGGCCAGTTCGAGGTCGAGGGCCTCGCGGCGAATGCGCTGGTCGATGTAGAGCAGGACGGTGACGCCGGCCGTGATCGGGAAGGTGATCATGGAGCCGATCACCGAACCGACACCGCTGATGATGAGGAATGTCCAGCCGAACTCGGTGGTGCCATTGAGGAAGGTGGTGGCGCCGTCGCCGCTGAGCGCGCCGGCGAGGAAGGTGAAGGGGATGACGACGATCGCCGCGACGATGTTCGCGATCAGCGTGGCGAGCAACTGGATGCCGAAGACGCGCCACCAGGAACCCCGCACCAGCTTCGCGGAGCGGCTCAGCGCCTTCACGATGCCCTGCTTCTCCAGCATCAGCGCGGGCGAGGCGAGGGAGAAGCGGAACCACAGCCACAGTGCGACGATGCCAGCGCCGAAGATGCCCAGGAGGGCCAGTGCCCCGCCCGCGTCACCGGAGCCCGCGGCGGCCACGAGGATGCCGGGCACGGCGCCCGCGAGCACCAGGCCGAAGGTCATGAGCAGCAGCAGGAAGAGCAGGCCGAAGAGGCGTAGTACCTGAGGTCGGGCGTCGCGCCAGGCCTCGCCGGTGGTCACCGACTTGCCGAGCACTGCGCGGCTGGTGATCGTCGTCAGCAGGGCGGTCGCGGCGATCGCACCGATCACCGAGATCAGGAAGATCACGCTGGAGCTGATCAGGGCGTCGCCCGTGGCGCGGGTCAGTTCGCTGAGGGTGGCGTTCGGATCGTTGAGGGCCTCGGTGCTGAGGCGGTCGTTCAGGACGAGGCCCTGGACGAGGATGACGAGGATCTCCGTCACGATCGCGACGGTCAGGGAGATGCCCAGGACCGTCCGCCAGTAGGTGCGCATGGTGGAGACCGCGCCGTCGAGGATCTCGCCGACGCCGAGGGGACGCAGCGGGATCACGCCGGGCTTGGCCGCGGGCGGAGGGCCGCCCCAGCCGCCTCCCCAAGCGCCGTATCCGCCCGGGGCGCCGTAGCCCTGGTGGCCGTCGCCATGTCCGCCGTATCCGCCGGGGCCGGCCGGAGGGCGGGCGCCCCAGCCCGGGCCGGGCGGTGGGGGTGGCGGGGTCTGGCCCGGAGCCTGGGGTGCCGTCGGGGCGGACCACTGGCTGGGTGGGGGCTGCTCCTTGGACCACTTCGGGCCGGTGCCCTGTGGGTCCGGTCCCGGCTCCTGCGCGGGGTCGGGACGGTCTGCGGGCTCGGCCGGGCCGGACGTGCCGGGTTCCTGCCCGTCGGACGGGGCGGATCCGGGCGAGGCCCAGCCCGGAGTGTCTTTCATCGTCGCTCCTTCACGGTGCCCGTCCGCGGTCGCGGTGGCAGGTTGGCAGCCATCGTGCCATGGGGTGGTCGGGGAGGTACCGGTCGCGGTATGGGCTGCACACCTTCAATAGTCCGCCGGACAAAGGGCAGACTGACGACATGGCTGATCAGTACGCGCAATCCGGCGAGGACAGCAGGCCGACCGAGATACTGGCGATCCGGTGGGACGAACCGCCTGAAGGCCCCGTTCTGGTCTTTCTCGACCAGACGAGACTGCCGGCCGAGGAGGTCGAGCTGGTCTGTACGGACGCGCCCGCGCTGGTGGAGGCGATCCGTTCGCTCGCCGTGCGTGGGGCGCCGCTGCTCGGCATCGCCGGGGCGTACGGCGTCGCGCTCGCCGCCGCGCGCGGGTTCGACGTGGACGACGCCGCGGAGTCACTGGCGGGCGCTCGGCCCACCGCGGTGAACCTCGCCGTCGGCGTGCGCAGGGCCCAGTCCGCGTACCGGGCCGAGCTCGCGAGGAGCGGGGATGTCGAGCAGGCCGCTGCTGCAGCGCTGGGCGCGGCGCGGGCGTTGCACAAGGAGGACGCCGAGGCCAGCTCCCGGATGGCCGAACGGGGGCTGGCGCTGCTGGACGAGCTGCTGCCCGGCGGCGGGCACCGCATCCTCACGCACTGCAACACCGGGTCGCTGGTCTCGGGCGGGGAGGGCACGGCGTTCGCTGTGGCGCTCGCGGCGCACCGGGCCGGGCGGCTCAGGCGGCTGTGGGTGGACGAGACGCGGCCGTTGCTGCAAGGGGCTCGCCTGACGGCGTACGAGGCGGCGCGCAGCGGGATGGCGTACACCTTGCTCACGGACAACGCGGCGGGGTCCCTGTTCGCCGCTGGAGAAGTGGACGCGGTGCTGATCGGTGCGGACCGCATCGCGGCCGACGGTTCGGTGGCGAACAAGGTGGGGAGCTATCCGCTCGCGGTGCTCGCGCGGTATCACCATGTGCCATTCATCGTGGTGGCACCGCTGACGACGGTGGATCCGCAGACGCCGGACGGGGCGTCCATCGAGGTCGAGCAGCGCCCTGGCTTCGAGGTGACCGAGGTCATGGCGCCCCACGTGCCGGTGGCGGGAACGGAACCGGGAGGCGGGATTCCGGTGGCGCCGCTGGGGACCCAGGCGTACAACCCTGCGTTCGATGTGACGCCGCCCGAGCTGGTGACGGCGATCGTCACCGAGGAGGGAGCCGCGTCGCCCGTGACGGCCGAGGCGCTGGCCGAGCTGTGTGCCAGGTCGCGGCAGGTGACGCAGAGCTTGTGAGGCAGGGGTCGGAACCAGTCGGGCGGGCAAGGCGGGGCAAACCCGCCTGAAGGTCACACCCTGTGATGTGAACGAGGGCAGACAGTAGGGACCGCGTACGACTAAGGTCACTGGCCGGTGACCTATCTCACCACTGCCTTCGCCACTGTTATGAGAATGGGATGATGGCATTCATGAAGGGACGAGTCCTTGTCGTCGACGACGACACCGCACTGGCCGAGATGCTCGGCATCGTGCTGCGTGGTGAAGGTTTTGAGCCGTCTTTCGTAGCCGACGGCGACAAGGCGTTGGCCGCATTCCGGGAGAGCAAGCCCGATCTGGTGCTGCTCGACCTGATGCTGCCCGGGCGGGACGGCATCGAGGTGTGCCGTCTGATCCGGGCGGAGTCCGGCGTGCCGATCGTGATGCTGACGGCCAAGAGCGACACCGTCGATGTCGTGGTGGGCCTGGAGTCCGGCGCCGACGACTACATCGTGAAGCCGTTCAAGCCGAAGGAGCTCGTCGCCCGGATCCGGGCGCGGCTGCGGAGGTCGGAGGAGCCGGCACCGGAGCAGCTCGCCATCGGTGATCTCGTCATCGATGTGGCCGGGCACTCCGTGAAGCGGGACGGGCAGTCGATCGCGCTGACGCCGCTGGAGTTCGACCTGCTGGTCGCGCTGGCCCGTAAGCCGTGGCAGGTGTTCACGCGTGAGGTGCTCCTCGAGCAGGTGTGGGGCTACCGGCACGCGGCCGACACCCGTCTGGTGAACGTGCATGTGCAGCGACTGCGTTCCAAGGTCGAGAAGGACCCGGAGCGACCGGAGATCGTGGTGACCGTTCGTGGTGTCGGCTACAAGGCAGGGCCGAGCTGACATGTCCGGGGACAGTGCCGCTGCGGCCCCCGGTCGGACCGGGGCCCGTCCGGAGCGGCCTGTCGGCCGGAAGACGTCGGGCTCCCGCTGGGGTCGGTTCCTCGAGGGCGGGCTGCTGCAGGGCGGAGTCCAGGGCAGCCCGGTCCTTCGTCTGGTGCTGCGCTGGGTGCGCCGGCCGCTGCTGCCCGTCATGCGGCTGTGGCGGCGCAACATCCAGCTCAAGGTCGTCGCCACGACCCTGCTGATGTCGCTCGGCGTCGTGCTGCTGCTGGGCTTCGTCGTCATCGGGCAGGTGCGTAACGGCCTGCTGGACGCCAAGGTGAAGGCCTCGCAGAGCCAGGCCACCGGCGGGTTCGCGGCGGCCAAGCAGAGGTCCGACGAGGCCGCGGCCGGGACCGCCGCCGACGGCGCGACGGCGGACGAGGGGGCCGAGCAGAACGTCATCCAGTGGATGAGCGACCTCGTCTCCTCGCTCTCCAGCGGCGGTCAGGGCGCCTTCGACGTGGTGTCGCTTCCGGCCTCCGCGGGCGGCGACACCGGTGGACGCGGCCCGCGTGCCTCCGGCGACGTGGATCCCACCGCGAGCGTGCCCGAGGACCTGCGCGAGCGGATCGACAGCAGTACGGGCGCGTTCCAGAGCTATACCCGCATCGTCTACAAGCGCATCGCCGACAAGGAGTCGCAGCCGGCCCTGGTCATCGGCAAGCAGGTCAACGACCCCAACGGCGACCCGTACCAGCTCTACTACCTCTTCCCGCTGACCCAGGAGGAGAAGTCGCTGAGCCTGGTCAAGGGGACGCTCGCCACTGCCGGGCTCTTCGTCGTGGTACTCCTCGGCGCCATTGCCTGGCTCGTGGTGCGCCAGGTCGTCACGCCCGTGCGGATGGCGGCCGGGATCGCCGAGCGGCTGTCCGCCGGGCGGCTGCAGGAACGGATGAAGGTCACCGGCGAGGACGACATCGCGCGGCTCGGCGAGGCCTTCAACAAGATGGCGCAGAACCTGCAGCTGAAGATCCAGCAGTTGGAGGACCTGTCGCGGATGCAGCGGCGGTTCGTGTCCGACGTGTCGCACGAGCTGCGGACGCCGCTGACGACCGTACGGATGGCCGCCGACGTCATACATGAGGCGCGGGAGGACTTCGATCCGGTGACCGCGCGGTCGGCGGAGCTGCTGGCCGACCAGTTGGACCGGTTCGAGTCGCTGCTCGCCGACCTGCTGGAGATCAGCCGTTTCGACGCGGGCGCGGCGGCGCTGGAGGCGGAGCCGATCGACCTCAGGGAGGTCGTACGGCGCGTTGTCAGTGGGGCCGAGCCGCTCGCCGAGCGCAAGGGCACTCAGATACGCATCGTCGGCGACCAGCAGCCCATCGTCGCCGAGGCCGACGCGCGGCGCGTCGAGCGCGTGCTGCGCAACCTCGTCGTCAACGCCGTCGAGCACGGCGAGGGCAAGGACGTCGTCGTCAAGCTCGCCGCGGCGGGCGGGGCGGTCGCCGTCGCGGTGCGCGACTACGGTGTCGGGCTCAAGCCCGGCGAGGCGACCCGTGTCTTCAGCCGCTTCTGGCGGGCGGACCCGGCACGCGCGCGTACGACGGGCGGTACGGGTCTGGGGCTGTCCATCGCGCTGGAGGACGCGCGGCTGCACGGCGGCTGGCTGCAGGCGTGGGGCGAGCCTGGGGGTGGTTCGCAGTTCCGGCTGACGCTGCCGCGGACCGCGGACGAGCCGCTGCGGGGCTCGCCGATACCCCTGGAGCCCAAGGACTCGCGCCGCAATCGTGGACTTAATGACGCCGGTCTGCCGTGCGGCGGCAGTGAGAAGGCCGCGACGGTGCCGGCGCAGCCCACGGGGGACCAGGTGCCCACGATGCCGTCGAGGGACCCGATCGCGCCGCGCTTGGGCGCCGCCTCGGTCCCCAAGGCCGATCCGACGGCGCTGCCCGGCAACGGCGCGCGTGTGGTCCCCCGGCCCGCGTCGGGCGCGCGGAGACAGGACGAACCGCCCGGTGAGGATGGGCCCCCGAGCGAGGAGGCCGGGCAGGCCGAGGAGTCGAGCAGGCATGGGGAGGCATCTCGTGGGCGCTGACCGCGAGGGGGGAGCCCGGCGCACGCCGGGGCGCGCGGTGGCGTACGCCGCCTGTGGAGCCGTACTGCTGGCGGGGTGCGCCTCGATGCCCGACAGCGGCGATCTGCGTGGCGTCGAGTCCACGCCGCGCCAGGACACGCAGGTGCGGGTCTTCGCCATGCCGCCGCACGAGGACGCTTCGTCCTCGGAGATCGTGTCGGGCTTCCTGGAGGCACTGACCAGCGACGATCCGGACTATGAGATAGCGCGCAAGTACCTGACCAAGGAAGCGTCGGACAAGTGGCGGCCCTTGCTGTCCACGACGGTGCTCGCGGACGGACCGGGCGCCGAAGCCGAACGTGCGGGAGGCCGGGACGAGACCGACAACCTGTCGTACACGCTGTCCGGCACCAAGGTCGCCACGGTCGACGCGCAGCAGTCGTACGCGCCCGCCAGCGGGGACTACAGCGAGCCGATGCACCTCACCCGGGACAAGAAGACGAGGCAGTGGCGCATCGACGTGCCGCCGCGCGGTGTCGTCATGGGCAAGTCGGACTTCCAGCGCAACTACATGTCCGTCGACAAGTACTACTTCGCCACGAACACCACGCTCGGGACCTTCCCGCACACGGCAGCCGTCGCCGACCCCGTCTATGTGCGCAGGAACGTGGACCCCATGACGCAGATGGTGCGCTCCCTGCTCGCGGGGCCCACCAGCTGGCTCAATCCGGTGGTCAGGTCGAGCTTCCCCACCGGTGCGGCGCTCAAGGACAGCGGCACCTCGCTGACGCCCAACGACCAGAACATCCTGACCGTGTCGTTGAACGACAAGGCGGCCCGGGTCGGCCTGGCCCAGTGCAACGAGATGGCTGCCCAGCTCCTGTTCACGCTGCAGAACCTCACCCCCACGGTGGACGAGGTCGAGCTCAAGGCGGGCGGCAGACAGCTGTGCGAGCTCACCGAGAACCTGGCCGAGGACGTCGCCACGCGCGGGTCGGTGGAGCGCGCCGATTACCTGTACTTCCTTGACGCCAAGCACCATCTCGTACGGCTGGCCGCCGCCACCCACGACACGAAGCCCGATCCCGTGCCGGGCGCCCTGGGTGAGGGCGATACGCAGCTGGGGTCAGTGGCGGTGTCGCGCGACGAGGACATGGCCGCAGGGGTCGGCCGCGACGGCAAGGAGCTGTACGTCGGGGCGCTGGTGTCGGGCGAGCCGCTCGGGGAGCCGGAGCTGACCAGCGCGGGCCCGACGGCGGATGAGCGGCTGTCGGCGCCCAGCTGGGACGCCGAGGGCGACCTGTGGGTGGCCGACCGCGACCCCGACAACCCCCGGCTGCTCCTGCTGAAGGACGGCGGGGGCGATCCGCTGGTGGTGAAGACGCCGCCGGGGCTGGAGGGGCGCATCGAGTCCGTGCGGGTGGCCGCCGACGGGGTGCGGATCGCACTCGTGGTGGAGCGGGGCGACAAGTCGTCGCTGCTCATCGGGCGGGTCGAACGGAGCGAGGACGGCAAGGCGGGGGAACGGTCGGCCGTCTCGGTGCACGAACTGCGTTCCGCGACACCGCAGTTGGAAGAGGTCACCGCCATGTCGTGGGCCGGTGACAGCCGGCTCGTGGTGGTCGGGCGTGAGCAGGGCGGCGTACAGACGATGCGGTACGTCCAGGTCGACGGCTCCACCCCGGAGGGGCCGGCGCCCGAGGCCCTCAGCGGCGTGAAGGAGATCACCGCGTCCGAGGACGCACGGCTGCCGCTGGTCGGGTACTCGGAGGACGGGATCGTCCGGCTG
The DNA here is from genome assembly GCF_028736035.1 of Streptomyces sp. T12. NCBI lineage: Bacteria > Bacillati > Actinomycetota > Actinomycetes > Kitasatosporales > Streptomycetaceae > Streptomyces > Streptomyces sp. T12. The sequence continues at coordinate 4,070,293 of NZ_CP117866.1, read as the reverse complement.
CCGTCCGGGACCCAGTGGGAGAAGGTCGTGACGGACGGGACGGCGCCGGTTTATCCGGGGTGAGGTTCCGTCCGGGCCGAGCCGTTGGGGTTCGAGAACGGTGAGCGTGGCGGCCGCTTCCGGCCGGGGTGGGACTCCGGCCGGAAGCGGCCGCTTCTTTTTTGGCGCGTGGGAATCCAGTGGTGGGAATCCGGCATCGTCCCGGGGCGGCTCCGGGACGGAAATGGGCGTCTGCGCCGGGGTTGGAGTTTTCCACAGGGAGTTATCCACAGGGGTGGTCGGTCGGGGCGGGCGTTGGCACAGTGGTGGGCATGCGGGGGTGGTGGCAGGACCTCACCGACTTGGTGCTGCCGGCCGAGTGCGGAGGCTGTGCAAGGCCTCGTACGGTGCTCTGCCCGGAGTGCCGTGCCGTCCTGAGCGGGACCGTGCCGAGCCGGGTGCGCCCCATGCCGGAGCCGTCCGGACTACCGGTCGTGCACGCGGCGGCACGGTACGCGGACGAGGTGCGGGCCGTGCTGCTGGCCCACAAGGAACGCGGGGCGCTGGCGCTCGCGGCACCGCTCGGGACGGCTCTGGCGGGAGCCGTGCGGGCGGGGCTTCGGGAGGCCGGTGCGTACGGCGATGGGGCGTCCGTGCGAGCTGTGCGGTCCCGGGGTTCGCAGGGGCGGGCCGACGGGGTGGGGCGGTTCGGGGGCGCTGGTGCGCCTGTGCTGCTCGTACCCGTTCCGTCCGCGCGAGGGGCGGTCCGGGCGAGGGGGCATGATCCGGCGCGGCGGATCGCGCTCGCGGCTGCGGGTGAGCTGCGGCGGGCCGGGACATCGGCTCGGGTGCTCGCCGTGCTGCGACAGAGGCGTGCGGTGGCCGATCAGTCGGGGCTCAACTCCCGGCAGCGGCTGGACAATCTCTCGGGCGCGCTGACGGTGGCTCCCGGGGGAGGCCGGCTGCTCGCCGGTGGTCCGGTCGTGCTCGTCGACGACCTGATGACGACGGGTGCGTCCCTGACGGAGGCGGCGCGTGCGGTGCGGGCGGCCTTTGCGGAGGAGGCGGAGTCCCGCAGCCCGGAAGGGGTGGACCCGCGCAGGCCGGAGGGAGGGGGCCCGCGCAGTGGTACGGCGGAGTCGGCAGGCCGCGGGAGCGCGGTGCGGTCGGTCGCGTACGGCAGGGCGGCAGGAGCCGGCACGGGCACGGCTGAGGAAGCGAGCGGATACGTCAGAACGGCGGAGGAGGCGGGCGCGTATGGATGGGTGACCGAGGCGTTCGGTATGAGTGGTGACGGGACAACCGCTGTGTACGTGGCGGGAACTCGGGAAAGCACATGGGAGCGGAGGGCTCGATCGATGGAGGGCGCTGTGCGGCAGACGCGTGAGGTGCCGGGAATCATGGGCGCCGGACGGGCCGGTGACGTGATCTGCGCGGCCGTGGTCGCTGCGTCGCCGGATTCTTTCGAAATAAACCGGAACTGACTGCGAAGTTGCATCGTTGCAGGTAACGAGAGGGTCAATTCACCTGAACGGAGGTACGCCGCAGTAGAGGGTGACGACATCCGTCCGGGCGAGATATGTTCGGTTGTGAGGGAAAGGCGCAGGCCATCCCTGCCATATCCGAATGCCGTGCTGCGGGTTTTACGCAATCAGCCGCGGCGATGGGGTGGAGATCTTGCCCATGGGGGAGGAGGAGGTGGAAGTCACCGAGTCCGAGGTTCCGGGGTTCACCGGAGCCTGGTGCAAAAGGGAGATGCTCTGCCGATGGAGCGGAGCGATCCGGGAACGGAGTTCTGCGTGGACATCGTCGTCAAGGGCCGCAAGACCGAGGTGCCCGAGCGGTTCCGCAAGCACGTGGCCGACAAGCTGAAGCTGGAGAAGATCCAGAGGCTCGATGCCAAGGTGATCAGCCTCGACGTCGAGGTGTCCAAGGAGCCCAACCCCCGACAGGCCGACCGCAGTGATCGAGTGGAGATCACGCTCCGCTCCCGCGGTCCGGTGATCCGGGCGGAGGCAGCGGCCAGCGATCCGTACGCGGCGCTCGACCTGGCGGCGGAGAAGCTGGATGCCCGGCTGCGCAAGCAGCACGACAAGCGTTTCTCGCGCCGAGGCGCACGCCGACTCACGGCGGCCGAGGTCCCCGACCACGTTCCGGGCGCGGCGACGCTCAACGGCAACGGCCACACCTTCCAGGAAGAAGAGCCGGACGGAGTTCCCACCAAGAAGATCGGCTCGCTGGAAGTAAAGGGCGAAGGCCCCCTCATCGTGCGCGAGAAGACGCACGTCGCCTCCCCGATGACCCTCGACCAGGCCCTCTACGAGATGGAACTGGTCGGGCACGACTTCTACCTCTTCGTCGACTCCGAGACGAAGGAACCGAGTGTCGTCTACCGGCGGCACGCATACGACTACGGGGTCATCCACCTCAACACGGACCCGATGGTCACCCAGGCGCAGTCTCCCGCGGCCGGTGGCACGCTGGGCGGCTGACCAACCCGGCTGACAGCTGAGCCGGTGCCCCTGGAGCGCCCGTGCGCCCCCAGGGGCACCGGTGTGCGACCACTTCGCGCCCCGCTCGTCACCGCAGTGTCGGCCGGGCATGAAATCATGGCCGCTACCGGCCCAACCGGTGGGCCGCTGCCTTGGGTTGGCGATGGCAAACGACCAGCCACAGCCTTCAGGGGGAGGAACGATGGCGGACAGCTTCGGACCGATGCGGGACGAGGATGCCGACGGCGAGGTCGTCGGCATGGGCCCGGAAGCGGGCTCTCCACGCAAGGAGCCGATCAGAGTCCTCGTCGTGGACGACCACGCCCTGTTCCGCCGTGGACTGGAGATCGTGCTCGCGGCCGAGGAGGACATCCAGGTCGTAGGGGAGGCGGGAGACGGCGCGGAGGCCGTCGACAAGGCCGCGGACCTGCTGCCGGACATCGTCCTGATGGACGTACGGATGCCCAAGCGGGGCGGGATCGAGGCCTGCACCTCCATCAAGGAGGTGGCCCCCAGCGCGAAGATCATCATGCTGACGATCAGCGACGAGGAGGCCGACCTCTACGACGCGATCAAGGCGGGCGCGACCGGCTATCTCCTCAAGGAGATCTCCACGGACGAGGTGGCCACCGCCATTCGCGCGGTGGCCGACGGGCAGTCGCAGATCAGTCCGTCCATGGCGTCGAAGCTGCTCACCGAGTTCAAGTCGATGATCCAGCGGACGGACGAGCGCCGGCTCGTGCCCGCGCCGCGGCTGACGGACCGTGAGCTGGAGGTCCTCAAGCTCGTCGCCACGGGGATGAACAACCGGGACATCGCCAAGGAGTTGTTCATCTCCGAGAACACGGTGAAGAACCATGTGCGCAACATCCTGGAGAAGCTGCAGCTGCACTCCAGGATGGAGGCCGTGGTCTATGCGATGCGGGAGAAGATCCTCGAAATCCGTTGAGGGTCACGCCACTATGCGGGCGAGCTCGCTGGTGAGCGGTTCGCGCAGGTCGGGTGCGTCCACCCGGTCCACGCGTACGTCCGTGCAGTCCACCCAGCTCGCTGCTTCGGCCAGCGCCTGGGCCACCGCAGGAACCGCCTTCGGGCCGTCCAGGGTGACCTGCTTGGCCACCAGTGTGCGGCCCTCGCGGGCCGGGTCCACGCGGCCGACGAGACGGCCGCCGGCCAGGACCGGCATCGCGAAGTAGCCGTAGACCCGCTTCTGCTTGGGGACGTAGGCCTCCAGGCGGTGCGTGAAGCCGAAGATCCGCTCCGTCCGTGCCCGTTCCCAGATGAGGGAGTCGAACGGGGACAGGAGAGTGGTGCGGTGGCGGCCGCGCGGGGGTGTCTCCAGGGCCGCGGGGTCCGCCCAGGCCGGTTTGCCCCAGCCCTCGACCGTGACCGGGACCAGGCCCGAGTCGGCGATCACCGCGTCGACCTGTTCGCCCTTGAGGCGGTGGTAGTCGGCGATGTCCGCGCGGGTGCCGACGCCGAGGGACTGGCCGGCCAGGCGGACCAGGCGGCGCAGGCATTCGGTGTCGTCCAGGTCGTCGTGCAGCAGAGTCTGCGGGATGGCGCGTTCGGCGAGGTCGTAGACGCGCTTCCAGCCGCGGCGTTCGACGCAGACCACCTCGCCGTACATCAGGGCGCGTTCGGCGGCGACCTTCGAGCCCGACCAGTCCCACCACTCGCTGGTCCGCTTCGCGCCGCCCAGTTCGGTCGCGGTGAGGGGGCCTTCGGTGCGGAGCTGCTTGATGACCTGGTCGTAGGTGCCGTCGGGGAGTTCGTGGTTCCAGTGGGGGCGGTTTCGGTAGGCGCGGCGGCGGAAGGCGAAGTGGGGCCATTCCTCGATGGGGAGGATGCAGGCGGCGTGGGACCAGTACTCGAAGGCGTGCGGTTGTGGCGAAAGCGCGTTGGTGGATGCGGTCGTCCAGTAGGCGCTCTCGACCGTCTTGCGGCTTACCGCGCCCAGGCGGGCGTATGGGATGAGCTCGTGGGAGCGGGCCAGGACCGAGATGGTGTCGAGTTGGACCGCGCCCAGGTGACGGAGTATGCCGCGGACGCCGGACCTGCGGTTGGGGGTGCCCAGGAAGCCTTGGGCTCTCAGGGCGATGCGGCGGGCTTCGTCTGCCGAGAGGTCGGTGGTGGGGCGCGGGGTCGTCATGGGTTCGGACGATAGGGGGTGGCACTGACAATGGGGCGTGAGCTGGGGGTTTGGGGGAGGGGGCCGGTGCTGGGGCTGCCCGTGAGGGCTCGGGACGGCTGTGCTCAGCTGCCCGTGCCGGACTGGGCGGAGCGTGTGGGTGCCGGCAAATACGGTGCCGTCGACGGTAGGCCCAGGTCCGACGGGAGCAAGGAGCCCACCCAGCAGTCCCGGTGTACGCCCTGGTGGACGATGGCGGAGCGAAGGGTGCCCTCGAGGGTGAAGCCGGCGCGTTCTGCCACTGCGCGAGAGGGGGTGTTGCCGACCTCCGCGCGCCATTCCACGCGGTCGATCGAGAGGTGGACGAAGGCCCAGCGGGACGCGGTGAGGACGGCTTCGGTGATGTAGCCGTTGCCGCGGTGTTCCTTCGTGCCCCAGAAACCGATCTCGGCCCCGCTCATGGAACGCATCGTGAGACCGAGCATGCCGACCAGGTCCTCCCCTTCGGGGAGGAAGAGCCCCCAGGTGAACATCGAGCCGTTCCTCCAGCCGTCGGGGACCAGTTCGTCCGTGAAGCTGTGGGCGTGCTCGTACAGGTAGGGCGAGGGGAGCGTGGTCCAGCGCTGGATGTCGGGGTCCTGGGCGGCCTCGTACACGGCGTCGGTGTCCTTCGGGCCGACCGTGCGCATCAGGAGGCGGCCGGTGGTGAGCGTGACGGGTTCCATCGGCCGATTCTGCTCTGGGGTCCCTGGCAAGCGCCATCCTTTACTAAGCGGTGTGTGCGCGTGCGATCGCATTTCGTGCAATTCGTAGGCGGAACGCGGCACCATCTGTGACCCCCGGCCGTTGTCCCCTTTGACGGAGATTTGAAGCAGCGGACGGTCGGCGTCACCGGCAGGCTCCCGGCGTGGCGGGGTCCTCGCATACGATGGCCGTTGCTCAGTCAAGTCAAATGGAAACCGACCGTCCCAGGCCCGACCGGCAAGGAGACCAACCCCCGTGTCCGTCCTCTCGAAGATCATGCGTGCAGGCGAAGGCAAGATCCTGCGCAAGCTGCACCGCATCGCGGACCAGGTCAACTCCATCGAAGAGGACTTCGTCGACCTCTCCGACGCCGAGCTGCGGGCCCTCACCGATGAGTACAAGCAGCGGTACGCCGATGGTGAGAGCCTGGATGATCTGCTCCCGGAGGCCTTCGCCACCGTTCGCGAGGCCGCCAAGCGTGTCCTCGGCCAGCGGCACTACGACGTGCAGCTGATGGGTGGCGCCGCCCTCCACCTCGGCTATGTCGCCGAGATGAAGACCGGTGAGGGCAAGACCCTCGTCGGCACGCTGCCCGCGTATCTGAACGCTCTTTCCGGAGACGGCGTTCACCTCATCACGGTCAACGACTACCTGGCCGAGCGCGACTCCGAGATGATGGGCCGCGTCCACAAGTTCCTGGGCCTGTCCGTCGGCTGCATCCTCGCCAACATGACGCCGGCCCAGCGCCGCGAGCAGTACAACTGCGACATCACCTACGGCACGAACAACGAGTTCGGCTTCGACTACCTCCGCGACAACATGGCGTGGTCCAAGGACGAGCTCGTCCAGCGCGGCCACAACTACGCCATCGTCGACGAGGTCGACTCCATCCTCGTCGACGAGGCCCGTACGCCGCTGATCATCTCCGGCCCGGCCGACCAGGCGACCAAGTGGTACGGCGACTTCGCCAAGCTGGTCACGCGCCTGAAGAAGGGCGAGGCGGGCAACCCCCTCAAGGGCATCGAGGAGACCGGCGACTACGAGGTCGACGAGAAGAAGCGCACGGTCGCCATCCACGAGTCCGGTGTCGCCAAGGTCGAGGACTGGCTGGGCATCGACAACCTCTACGAGTCGGTGAACACGCCGCTGGTGGGCTACCTGAACAACGCCATCAAGGCGAAGGAGCTCTTCAAGAAGGACAAGGACTACGTCGTCATCGACGGCGAGGTCATGATCGTCGACGAGCACACCGGCCGTATCCTCGCCGGCCGCCGCTACAACGAGGGCATGCACCAGGCGATCGAGGCGAAGGAAGGGGTGGACATCAAGGACGAGAACCAGACCCTCGCCACGATCACCCTGCAGAACTTCTTCCGCCTCTACAACAAGCTCTCCGGCATGACCGGTACGGCGATGACCGAGGCCGCCGAGTTCCACCAGATCTACAAGCTCGGCGTGGTCCCGATCCCGACCAACCGGCCGATGGTCCGCAAGGACCAGTCGGACCTGATCTACCGCACCGAGGTCGCCAAGTTCGAGGCGGTAGTCGACGACATCGCCGAGAAGCACGAGAAGGGCCAGCCGATCCTCGTCGGTACGACGTCGGTCGAGAAGTCCGAGTATCTGTCGCAGCAGTTGAGCAAGCGCGGTATCCAGCACGAGGTGCTGAACGCGAAGCAGCACGACCGCGAAGCGACGATCGTCGCCCAGGCCGGCCGCAAGGGCGCCGTGACGGTGGCCACCAACATGGCCGGCCGTGGTACGGACATCAAGCTCGGCGGCAACCCCGACGACCTCGCGGAGGCGGAGCTGCGCCAGCGCGGCCTCGACCCCGAGGAGCACATCGAGGAGTGGGCCGCGGCCCTGCCCGCCGCCCTGGAGAAGGCCGAGCAGGCGGTCAAGGCGGAGTTCGAGGAGGTCAAGGACCTCGGCGGCCTCTACGTCCTCGGCACCGAGCGGCACGAGTCGCGCCGTATCGACAACCAGCTGCGTGGTCGTTCCGGCCGTCAGGGTGACCCGGGCGAGTCCCGCTTCTACCTGTCGCTGGGTGACGACCTGATGAGGCTCTTCAAGGCCCAGATGGTCGAGCGCGTGATGTCGATGGCGAACGTCCCGGACGACGTGCCGATCGAGAACAAGATGGTCACGCGCGCGATCGCGTCCGCTCAGTCGCAGGTCGAGCAGCAGAACTTCGAGACCCGTAAGAACGTCCTGAAGTACGACGAGGTCCTCAACCGCCAGCGCGAGGTCATCTACGGCGAGCGGCGCCGCGTCCTGGAGGGCGAGGACCTGCACGAGCAGGTGCAGCACTTCATGGACGACACGATCGACGCGTACGTCGGCGCGGAGACCGCCGAGGGCTTCGCTGAGGAGTGGGACCTGGACCGGCTGTGGGGCGCCTTCAAGCAGCTGTACCCGGTGAAGGTCACCGTCGAGGAGCTGGAGGAGGCGGCCGGCGACCGCGCCGGGCTGACCGCCGAGTTCATCGCCGAGTCCGTCAAGGACGACATCCACGCGCAGTACGAGGAGCGCGAGGCGCAGCTCGGCTCCGAGATCATGCGTGAGCTGGAGCGCCGGGTCGTGCTGTCGGTCCTGGACCGCAAGTGGCGCGAGCACCTCTACGAGATGGACTACCTCCAGGAGGGCATCGGCCTGCGCGCGATGGCGCAGAAGGACCCGCTGGTCGAGTACCAGCGCGAGGGCTTCGACATGTTCACCGCGATGATGGAGGGCATCAAGGAGGAGTCCGTCGGCTACCTGTTCAACCTGGAGGTCCAGGTCGAGCAGCAGGTCGAGGAGGTCCCGGTCGAGGACACCAAGCCGGTGGCCGACCTCGAGAAGCAGGACGCGGTGCCGGCGCAGGCGGGCGCGCGCCCCGAGATCCGCGCCAAGGGGCTTGAGGCCCCGCGCCGCCCGGACCGGCTGCACTTCACCGCGCCCAAGGTGGACGGCGAGGGCGACATCGTCGAGGGCGACTTCGACAACGGCGACGAGCCGGTGCGCTCCGAGGCCGACGGCCTCACGCGCGCGGAGCGGCGCAAGCAGTCGCGTGGTGGTCGGCGCCGTAAGAAGTAGCGCCGGGTGAGAGCGCCGCACGGGTGTAGCGCCGTCGGGAAGACGGTGCCGGTGCCTGTGCTGGTGCCTGTGCCTGTGGCGGCGTAGCGACTGGAAGGGCCGGGTCTCCGTTGGGGGCCCGGCCCTTCGGCGTGCGTGGCCTGCTGCGGCTCGCGGTGACCTGTTTGTGGCGGGCTCGCGGTGACCTGTTGGGTGGCTCGTGGCGACCCGTTGTGGTGGTCAGTCCTCGTCCGGGCGCGGCCTGCGCGGGCCGCCCAGTTCCACTGCCGTGCAGCGCCAGCGGAGATCCCCGCCCTGCTCCAGGCGGAATGCCATGGCGCGCAGTTGGTCGCCGGCGCCGATGCGGGCGAAGGCCTCGATGGCTCCCGGGCGGGGCTCGAAGTATCCGATGTCGCGGACGACGGGGCGGGTGCCGCGGGCGCGCAGGGGGCCGCGTTCCGCGAGCCAGGCGAGTTCGTCGTAGGCGCGGCCGACGGTGTGGCGGAGCATCGAGTGGACGGGGCGCTGGCCGCTCAGGACCAGGAGCAGGCGGTCGGCGAAGACGTCGGTGGGGCGGGGTTGGGGGAGCTGGGTGACCGGCCCGCGGGAGGCTTGTGCCGGGACGAGGTGGGGTGTGTGGGCCCCGTGCCTCGCCGGGGCTTGCGGAGCGTCCCCCGTCGGGGCTGGGGCGGTCGGGTGGGCCGCGTGGACCGACGCCGGCGGGGTGCCGCACCGTTCTGGGACGGGGGTCGGCCCGACGGCGCGGCTGCCCGCAGGTGCCGTGGACGTCGCAGCCCGTGGATGGACGTGGGCGGGAGAGGCGATGCTCCCCGCGGCGGTGGGCGGCCGGTTGTCGGTGGGCCTTGTGCGGGTGAGGGTTTCCGTCGTGCCCGGGGAGTTCGGTGGGGGGCCGTCGGGCGACGTCGTACGGGATGCGCCGTGGCTCGGTGTGCGGGGTGGGATCCCGCCGGGGCGGCGGGTGTCGCGGCGGCTGGGCGGGCGGGTGCCGGGGCGGTGCTGTGCCCTGGTCATGACCTTGTTCATGGAGTTCCCCGTTCGCTGAACCCGGTTGATACCGGGCAGTAACTTCGCGGTTGGTGATCTTGTACGGGGTTCTGGGGGTCGACGGCAAGGAAGCGGGGGCTCGGGGTGGGCGGCCGGAATGTTCACTTATCTGGGTGATCCGCGGACGCGGAGGGCCGTGATGGCGGGCCTGCACCGGGTGAATTTCCGGACCGCAGTGGACGCCGGGCGGGGTGGTGGTGGGGACTCGAAAGGGGACGCCCGCACGTATCCTGAAGGCCGTCCGGGAGGTGCGGGACCGGAGGTGCGGGACCCGCTCTTCCGAGTCCTTGCGGAGCCTTACGAACAACGAAAGTGGTCGGCCATGCGCGTCTACGTCCCCCTGACCCTCCCCGGTCTCGCCGAGGCCTACAAGACGGGTGAGCTGGGGACCGGGCCGCTCGTCGCGTACGGCGTCACGCCCGCGTTGCGCGAGTGGTATCTCTCCGACGACATCGAGGAGTTGGAGTACGCGGCGCTGAACCGGGCCGCGCTGGCCTCGCTGCGGCTGCTGGCGGCGGAGTCCAGGGCGGTGCGGCGCCGGGTCGTGGTCGCCGTCGACGTGCCCGACGGGGCGGCGGTCGCCGATCCCGACCGAGGGCTGGAGCCGTCGGCGCTGGGTGAGGTGCGGATCGCCGGGGGCGTGGCGCTGGCCAAGGCGGCCTCCGTGCATGTCGACTCGGGCGACGCGGAGGCGGACGTGGCGGCGGCCGCCGAGGCGCTGGAAGCGGCCGACGGCGGGGACGACGACGCGCAGTTCGTCGTGGACGGGGCCGAGGACCATGAGCTGCTGTGGTACGCGACTCAGGAGATTCCGAATCTGGTGGGGCTGAGGGGCTGAGGGGCTGAGCCCGGCGGCGTTGTATTGGCTGGTTGATCGGTCGGTCGGTGTTCGGGTGTGCGCCCGGAACCCTCGTTGACCTGCTGTTCTCTTGATTGTCAGTGGTGGCGGGTACGGTTTTTGGCATGGGGAAGCAGGTAGGGGCGCACATTGTCTGGGACTGGAACGGGACGCTGTTCCACGACAATGACGCGATCATCGGAGCGACGAACGCGGCGTTCGGCGAGTTGGGGCTCGACCCGATCACGATGGAGCAGTACCGGGCGCTGTACTGCGTGCCGGTGCCGAAGTTCTACGAGCGGTTGCTCGGGCGGCTGCCGACCGACGCCGAGTGGGAGGTCATGGACGAGACCTTCCACCGGTATTACACCGAGCACCGGGTGAGGTGCGGGCTCACCGAGGGCGTGGCGGAGCTGCTCGTGGCGTGGCGGTCGGCGGGGCGCAGCCAGTCGATCCTCAGCATGTACGGGCATGAGGAACTCGTTCCGCTGGTACGGGGGTTCGGGATCGAGGAGCACTTCATACGCGTCGACGGGCGGACCGGGCCGTCCGGGGGCAGCAAGGTCGAGCACATGGTGCGGCACATAGAGGCGCTCGTGAGCGTGGATCCGGCGCGCACGGTGGTGATCGGGGACGCAGCCGACGACGCGGTGGCGGCGCTGCATGTGGGGGCGCGGGCCGTGCTCTACACCGGGGGGTCGCACGGTCGGGCGAGCCTTGAGGAGGTGGGGGTGCCGGTGGTGGACACGTTGGGGGAGGCGGTCGCGGAGGCGGAGCGGCTGGCTGCTTGAGCCCGGTGGGCATGGGCCCGAGTAGGCGCGGTGCCGGGGAGTGGGGGTAGAGCCTGAGGAGGCGCGGTGCCGGGCCGGGCACCGTGGTGTGGGCGTTTCGGTGGCTGTGGAGAAGGGGCGATGGAGCTTGCGCGTGGAGTGGCGCGGCGCTCTGGGAACGCCGCGCCGGGGGGCGGGGGCCGCTTGTGGCCCGAGGCAGGTCAGGTCACCGGTGCCTTCGCCCGTAGGACCGTCAGGAACTCGCGCATCCAGCCGGAGTGGTCCGGCCAGGTGCGGGAGGAGACCAAGGTGCCGTCGACCACGGCCTCGGCGTCCTGGAAGGTGGCGCCGGCCGCCTGCATGTCCAGTTCCAGGGCCGGGTACGCCGTGACGCGGCGGCCGCGGAGGCTGTCGATCGCGGCGGTGAGCAGGGGGCCGTGGCAGATCTGGGCGACCGGCTTGTCGGCGTCGAAGAACGACTTGAGGATCTTGCGGAGTTCGGGGTCGTTGCGGAGGTACTCGGGGGCTCGGCCGCCGGGGATGACGACGGCGACGTAGTCACCGGGGTCGACCTCGGAGAAGGCCAGGTCGGCGGGCCAGGTGTAGCCGGGTTTCTCGGTGTAGGTGTCGAAGCCGGGTTCGAAGTCGTGGACGACGAACTGGAGCTGTTTGCGGGTGGGGGCCGCGATGTGGACGTCGTAGCCCTCTTCGCGGAGGCGCTGGTAGGGGTAGAGGACCTCCAGTGACTCTGCGGCATCGCCGGTGACGATGAGGATTTTCGCTGTCATGTCGGGTGTGCTCCTCTTGTGGGCCGTGGTCTGCGTCTCCGTCGGGCCTTATGGGCAACGTGCCTCGGGGCGGGTGGCTTGCCAAGGGGGCGTGCGGCTTGGGGAGGCCGGAAGGGCGGGGTTCGGTTGCCGGTGATGGGTGGGTGCCCGGCGTTGCGGCTGAGGCGGGGTGGGGCGCGCAGCCCGGCGCTGTCCGGGTGCCGCTTTCTTCGGGACGGGCGTCGCCCCAGCGGCACGACTGCCCGCAGCTACGCGGGCTGCGGCTGCTGAGCCGATAGTGGCTGCCGCTGTGTAGGTGGCCTTGCCCTTCCGCTTCGACAACACGACCGCCCGCGACCAAGCGCGCTACGGAGCCGTTCGCCGCTGCCGCTGCCGCTGCCGCTGCCGCTGCCGCTGCCGCTGCCGCTGCCGCTGCCGCTGCCGCTGCCGCTGCCGCTGCCGCTGCCGCTGCCGCTGCCGCTGCCGCTGCCGCTGCCGCTGCCGCTGCCGCTGCCGCTGCCGCTGCCGCTGCCGCTGCCGCTGCCGCTGCCGCTGCCGCTGCCGCTGCCGCTGCCGCTGCCGCTGCCGCTGCCGCTGCCGCTGCCGCTGCCGCTGCCGCTGCCGCTGCCGCTGCCGCTGCCGCTGCCGCTGTGTGGGTGGGTGTTTCCCGGCGGCTCCACCTCACCGCTGTTTTCGGACACGGGCTGCCTCCGGATGGCCTGCTTCCGGCTCCGTTTTCTGGCTCGGCCGCCGTCTCAGCCCCACACCCAGCCTCTCCCTCCATGTCCCACCCCGCCAGTTACGCCCTCCCCGCCCCGTTTGACCCTGTGCAGAACGTCAAAGTTCCACCCCCGGTTTTGTACACATACGGCTCATGACGGGCCCCCTGTAAGGAGCGATAGCCTTAGTGGCGTGATCAGCGCGATAGCTCGCGGGAGCGCTGTTGCTCCTGCCCTGCGCCCGGGGAGCACGGACGACATCCGTGCCCGGGCGGCGGTCGCTGGTCTTCGCGGGCGGGAGGGGGGCGTAAGGGCTCCCGGGACGTCATTCGCATCCTGGGCCCGGGCGTCGCAGAGAGCAGCGTCACACCCCGTGGGCAGCTCAAGATTGGCTCATATATCCCCGCTCATCTCACCTCGCGGCATAGCGTCGAAGCAGACCGGACACCCCGCGTCGCGGCGTTACGCCGGAGGGGAAGAGACCGTACTTCCTTCAACGTCACGCAACGGCGCGCGACAGGAGCCAGAGGACAATGCAGACCAAGCTGGACGAAGCCAAGGCCGAGCTGCTCGAGAGGGCCGCCCGGGTAGCTGAGAACAGCCCGGTCGGGGGGTATCTACCGACTGGGACGACGGACGAGAGCAGCCCCGGCACCCCGGACCACGACACCGTGCTCTCGTTCCTCCAGCGGTACTACCTGCACACCGCCCCGGAGGACCTCACCGGCCGCGACCCGGTCGACATCTTCGGAGCCGCCTTCTCGCACTACCGGCTGGCCGAGAACCGCCCCCAGGGCACGGCCAACGTGCGGGTGCACACGCCCACCGTCGAAGAGAACGGGTGGATGTGCAGCCACTCCGTCGTCGAAGTCGTCACCGACGACATGCCCTTCCTGGTCGATTCGGTGACCAACGAGCTGACTCGGCAGGGGCGGGGGATCCATGTGGTCATCCACCCGCAGGTCTTCGTCCGCCGCGACGTCACCGGCAGGCTCATCGAGGTGCTTCAGGAGTCGCCCGCCGGCGAGCTGCCGCACGATACGCACACCGAGTCCTGGATCCACGTCGAGATCGACCGTGAGACCGACCGCGCCGACCTGAAGCAGATCACCGCCGACCTGCTGCGCGTCCTGTCCGATGTCCGCGAGGCCGTCGAGGACTGGAGCAAGATGCGGGACGCGGCCCTGCGGATGGCCGACGAACTGCCCCGCGAGCCCACCTCCGACCTGCGCGAGCAGGAGGTCGAGGAGGCCCGCGAGCTGCTGCGCTGGCTCGCCGACGACCACTTCACCTTCCTCGGCTACCGCGAGTACGAGCTGCGCGAGGACGACTCGCTGGCCGCCGTGCCCGGCACCGGCCTCGGCATCCTGCGCTCCGACCCGCACCACTCCGAGACCGACAGCCACCCGGTCAGCCCGTCCTTCGAGCGGCTGCCCGCCGACGCCCGCGCCAAGGCCCGCGAGCACAAGCTCCTCATCCTCACCAAGGCCAACAGCCGGGCGACCGTGCACCGGCCGTCGTACCTCGACTACGTCGGGGTGAAGAAGTTCGACGAGAACGGGGAGGTCGTCGGCGAGCGGCGCTACCTGGGCCTGTTCTCCTCGGCCGCGTACACCGAGTCCGTCCGCCGGGTGCCCGTCGTCCGGCGCAAGGTGGACGATGTGCTGGAGGCCGCCGGGTTCTCGCCCCACAGCCACGACGGGCGCGACCTGCTGCAGATCCTGGAGACGTACCCGCGCGACGAGCTCTTCCAGACCCCGGTCCCCGAGCTCCAGCGCATCGCCACCTCCGTGCTCTACCTCCAGGAACGCCGCCGGCTGCGGCTCTACCTGCGGCAGGACGAGTACGGCCGCTACTACTCCGCCCTCGTCTACCTCCCGCGCGACCGCTACACCACCGGCGTGCGCCTGCGGATCATCGACATCCTCAAGGAGGAACTCGGCGGTACCAGCGTCGACTTCACCGCCTGGAACACCGAGTCGATCCTCTCCCGGCTGCACTTCGTCGTCCGCGTCCCGCAGGGCACCGAGCTGCCGCAGCTCAGCGACAGCGACAAGGAGCGCATCGAGGCCCGCCTGGTCGAGGCCGCCCGCTCCTGGGCCGACGGCTTCGCCGACGCGCTGAACGCCGAACTCGGCGAGGAGCGCGCGGCCGAGCTGCTGCGCCGCTACTCGGGCGCCTTCCCCGAGGGCTACAAGGCCGACCACGGCCCGCGCTCCGCGGTCTCCGACCTCGTCCACCTCGAACAGCTCACCGAGGAGAACAACTTCTCGCTGAGCCTGTACGAGCCGGTCGGCGCCGCCCCCGAGGAGCGCCGCTTCAAGATCTACCGCAAGGGCGCGGCCGTCTCCCTGTCCGCCGTCCTGCCGGTCCTGAGCCGGCTGGGCGTCGAGGTCGTCGACGAGCGGCCGTACGAACTGCGCTGCTCCGACCGCAGCGTCGCCTGGATCTACGACTTCGGTCTGCGCATGCCCAAGTCGGCGGGCGCCGGCGACTATCTCGGCGACGACGCGCGCGAGCGGTTCTCGGAGGCCTTCGCCGCCACCTGGACCGGCAAGTCGGAGAACGACGGCTTCAACGCCCTCGTGCTGAGCGCCGGCCTGACCTGGCGGCAGGCCATGGTGCTGCGGGCGTACGCCAAGTACCTGCGGCAGGCGGGCTCCACCTTCTCGCAGGACTACATGGAGGACACCCTCCGCAACAACGTCCACACCACCCGCCTGCTCGTCTCCCTGTTCGAGGCGCGGATGTCGCCGGACCGCCAGCGCGCGGGCCGCGAGATCGTGGACGCGCTCCTCGAAGAGGTCGACGCGGCGCTCGACCAGGTGGCGAGCCTCGACGAGGACCGGATCCTGCGGTCCTTCCTCACCGTCATCAAGGCGACGCTGCGGACGAACTTCTTCCAGGAGGCGGCGGGCGGCCAGTCGCACGACTACGTCTCCATGAAGTTCGACCCGCAGGCCATCCCCGACCTGCCGGCGCCGCGCCCGGCGTACGAGATCTGGGTCTACTCGCCGCGCGTCGAGGGCGTGCACCTGCGCTTCGGCAAGGTCGCGCGAGGAGGCCTGCGCTGGTCCGACCGGCGTGAGGACTTCCGCACCGAGATCCTCGGCCTGGTCAAGGCGCAGATGGTGAAGAACACCGTCATCGTGCCGGTCGGTGCCAAGGGCGGCTTCGTCGCCAAGCAGCTGCCGGACCCGAGCGTGGACCGGGACGCGTGGCTGGCCGAGGGCATCGCCAGCTACAAGACGTTCATCTCGGCGCTGCTCGACATCACCGACAACATGGTCGCCGGCGAGGTCGTGCCCCCGGCGGACGTCGTCCGGCACGACGAGGACGACACCTACCTCGTCGTCGCCGCCGACAAGGGCACCGCGACCTTCTCCGACATCGCCAACGGGGTCGCCGAGCAGTACAACTTCTGGCTCGGTGACGCCTTCGCCTCCGGCGGTTCGGCCGGCTACGACCACAAGGGCATGGGCATCACCGCCCGCGGCGCCTGGGAGTCCGTCAAGCGGCACTTCCGCGAGCTGGGCGTGGACACTCAGAGCGAGGACTTCACGGTCGTCGGCATCGGCGACATGTCCGGTGACGTGTTCGGCAACGGCATGCTGCTCAGCGAGCACATCCGCCTGGTCGCCGCCTTCGACCACCGGCACATCTTCATCGACCCGAACCCGGACGCGGCCACCTCCTACGCCGAGCGCCGCCGCGTCTTCGAGCTGCCGCGCTCCAGCTGGGAGGACTACAACACCGAGCTCCTCTCGGCCGGTGGCGGCGTCTTCCCCCGCAGCGCCAAGGCGATCCAGGTCAACGCGCACATCCGCGAGGCCCTCGGTATCGAGGGCAAGGTCTCCAAGATGACGCCGGCCGAGCTGATGAAGGCCATCCTCAAGGCGCCGGTGGACCTGCTGTGGAACGGCGGCATCGGTACGTACGTCAAGGCGTCCACCGAGACCCACGCGGACGTCGGCGACAAGGCCAACGACGCCATCCGCGTCGACGGCGCCGACCTGCGCGTCAAGGTCGTCGGCGAGGGCGGCAACCTGGGCCTGACCCAGCTCGGCCGGATCGAGTTCGCGCGGCACGGCGGCAAGATCAACACCGATGCCATCGACAACAGCGCGGGCGTCGACACCTCCGACCACGAGGTGAACATCAAGATCCTGCTCAACGGCCTGGTCGCGGACGGCGACATGACCGTCAAGCAGCGCAACAAGCTGCTCGCCGAGATGACCGACGAGGTCGGCCGCCTGGTCCTGCGCAACAACTACGCGCAGAACACGGCGATCGCCAACGCCCTCGCCCAGTCCAAGGACATGCTCCACGCCCAGCAGCGCTTCATGAAGCACCTGGTCAGGGAAGGCCACCTGGACCGCGCGCTGGAGTTCCTGCCCACCGACCGCCAGGTCCGCGAACGCCTCGGCGCCGGCCACGGCCTGACCGGCCCGGAGACGGCCGTCCTGATGGCGTACACGAAGATCACGGTCGCCGAGGAGCTGCTGCACACCTCGCTGCCCGACGACCCATACCTGAGCACCCTGCTGCACGCGTACTTCCCGACCGAGCTGCGCGAGCAGTTCCCCGAGCACCTGGTCAGCCACCCGCTGCGCCGTGAGATCACCACGACCGTGCTGGTCAACGACACGGTCAACACGGGCGGTACGACGTATCTGCACCGGCTGCGCGAGGAGACCGGCGCCTCGCTGGAGGAGATCGTCCGGGCGCAGACCGTGGCCCGCGCGATCTTCCGCTCGGCGGCCGTCTGGGACGCGGTCGAGGCGCTCGACAACAAGGTCGAGGCCGACGTCCAGACCCGGATCCGGCTGCACTCGCGCCGCCTCGTCGAGCGCGGCACGCGCTGGCTGCTCAACAACCGGCCGCAGCCGCTGGAGCTCGTCGACACCGTCGACTTCTTCGCCGAGCGCGTCGAGCAGGTCTGGTCGCAGCTGCCGAAGCTGCTGCGCGGCGCGGACCTCGACTGGTACCAGCAGATCTACGACGAGTTGTCCGGCGCCGGCGTCCCGGACGAACTCGCCACCCGCGTGGCCGGGTTCTCCTCCGCCTTCCCGACGCTGGACATCGTCTCGGTGGCCGACCGCATGAGCCGGGACCCGATGGACGTCGCCGAGGTCTACTACGACCTCGCCGACCGCCTCCACATCACCCAGCTCATGGACCGCATCATCGAGCTGCCCCGCGCAGACCGCTGGCAGTCCATGGCCCGCGCCTCCATCCGCGAGGACCTCTACGCCGCCCACGCGGCCCTGACCTCGGACGTCCTGGCGGCCGGCAACGGCACCGCGACGCCCGAGCAGCGCTACAAGGCGTGGGAGCAGAAGAACGTGGCGATCCTGGGGCGGGCGCGCACCACCCTGGAGGAGATCCAGGGATCGGACACCTTCGATCTGGCCAACCTTTCGGTGGCCATGCGGACCATGCGGACGCTGCTGCGGACGCATTCGTAGGCCGCACGAGTATCTAGGCCGTACGAGTATCAGGGCGCCCCGGGCTGTGACGGCCCGGGGCGCCTCTGGCTATGGCTGGAGAGGTGACTGCCAACCTCTCCGAGGAGCGGGGGACCGGGGGAAGCCGCCGTCTGCGACGTGCGCTTCCCGCACTCGTCGCCGCCGCGTTCGTGCTGCTGCACGTCTTCGGCTACCCGGCGACCCGCTTCTCCAACGACTCGTACCGCTACACCCGCGAGGCGTACGAGTTCCTCGGCGACACCCCGCGCGAGGCCACGCGGAAGGCGGTCGCCGCCTACTGCGCGGACACGGCCAGGCTGGTCCACCGCAACCGCATGCTCGACCAGCTCGCCTTCCGTGACCCGGGCCGGGAGGCCGCGTACGCGCGGCGGTGCGAGCGGACGTACGCGAACGGGCTGGAACCCACCGACCCGCGCTACGAGAAGATCTTCCACACCAGGCCCGGATACCCGCTGATCGCCGCTCCTTTCGTGGCACTGATCGGCGCCAAGGCCGGACTCACGCTGGTCGCGCTCGCCTTCACCACACTGACCGGATACCTCGTGTACCTGCTGCTCCGCGCGCTGCGGGCGCCGCCTCCCACCGCCGTACTCGGGCAGGTCCTCGCGTACGTGACACCGCTCGCTTCCTGGGGCGGCCGACCGCTCACCGAAGGCCCGACGCTCGCGCTGCTGACCGCGCTCCTGCTGGCCTCGGTGTGGCTGCTCCAGCGCCGTGTACCGGCCGGGGTGACGCTGTTCACCGGTGCCTTCGGGCTCGGACTCGCCGTCAGGTACTCGAGTTTTCTGATGGCGGCCCCCGCTCTGGCGGCCGCCGCATCCGCCGCGCTGTTCTTCGTCCCCCGTGCCCGGCATCGGGGGACCTGGTGGCTGGTCGGCCTGTCGGCGGGCGGCACGTCGGTCGTGCTGGGCCTGAGCAGGGCACTGAAGCTCCCCGGCATCAGCGACTCGCTCCAGGACACCTTCACCCTGCACTGGACCCGGCCCGAGATCGCCGACCCGTGGTCCGCCGTCGTCCGCCTGAATCTCCAGTACTGGGTGCAGTGGCTCCAGAACGAGGCCCTGGCGCCCATGCTGCTCTTCCTGCTCGCGGTGGGTGCGTGGGGGGTGTGGAAGCGGTCGGTGCCGGTGGCGCTGTGTGTGATCGCGGTGGGGGCGACCGGGTTCGCGGCGACGGTGGCGCATCCGCTCGCGGTCGAGCTGGACCGGTTGTACGTCCCGGTGTGGCTGATTGCGGTGATCGGTCTTCCGCTGGCGGTGACGAGGTTCAGCGCAGTGCGCTTCGCACCAGTCGTGCCGCCCGTCTCACCTTCGGCCGCGCGAGCCGTCTCACCACCGGCCGCACCACCCTCGCCGTGACGCCCACCGGCTGCCACCGCACCTGGAGGCGGCCCGGACCGCGGCCCTCCGGTTCGATCGTGACCCGGTGCGGGGCCGCACCGGCGTGGTAGTCGATGCGGGCCGTCAGGGGCGGGAAGGACAGGGGCGCCAGGAGTACGGCCGTATGGGCCAGGCCCTGGTGCTCGATGCGCAGGAGGGGGTGGCGGACGCCGGCGAAGCCGTGGAGGGGGACCGGGGCCGACGACAGGTCCAGGTGGACGTGGCCTTCGAACAGGCCGGGACGGACGGGGGAGAGGCGGAAGGGGATCTTGAGGCGGCGTCGGCCGGGCCGGATGAGGAGGCTCGCGCGGTGCGGGCCCACCGGGAGGCGCAGGCCCGGGTCGTAGGTCCGGATCGTGAGGTCGATCGAGGCGCCCGGGCCGCGCGTGAGCTCCGTGATCTCGTGCCGGAACCGGGCGCTGCGGAACGGGCGGGTGTCCAGCTCCAGGTCGGCGACGTCCAGTTCGCGGCGGGCCAGGTCCGTGGTGGGCAGGCTGCCGCCCCAGTACGTACGGCCCTCGGCGTCCGGTGCCACCTGCCTCGGCGCCACCCCGTGGCCCAGTCCCCGCGCCGCCAGCCGGGCCTCGGGGAAGCGGCGTTCGCGGATCAGCTGGAGGACCACGCGTTCCGGGCGGGGCAGGCGGGCGTAGGCCGTGGGGGACACGGTTTCCAGGTAGGGGGTCATGATGTCCGCGAAGCCGGTCAGCCACTCGTCGTCGCGGTACGGCAGGTCCCCGGCGTACATCCGGAAGTCGTGCTTGAGGAACTTGTAGTCCTTGTCCTCACGCAGCGCCCCGTGCCCGCTCTCGGTGAGGAAGCCGTCGATGAGCCGCTGGACCTCGACGCGGTCGCGGACGTTGTCGAGTCGGTGGCGCTGGTTGGAGATCGATGCGGCGTCCGTGGCCGCGTACGGCGCGATGTACCAGCGGTACACCGGCTCGGGGATGATCGTGAACTCCTTGGCCAGACAGTACGCCTGCGTCGTGAACAGCTGGTCCTCGTAGTGGATGCCCTCGGGGAACCGCAGGTCGTGCCGGTCCAGGAAGGCGCGGGCGTACATCTTGCTCGTCGACAGGTGCTCGAAGAGCAGCCGGGGTTCGGACTCGATGCCGACCACCGTGCGGCGCTCGGCGACCAGGTGCGGCATCCACTTCGTGCGGCGTCCGCCGTCCTCCCGGACCCGCACCACCGCGCCCATCGCGAAGTCGATCTCCCGCTCGCGGTGGGCGGCGAGCAGCAACTCCACCGCGTCGTCGGGGAGTTCGTCGTCACTGTCCAGGAACATCACGTATGGCGCCCGGGCGATCTCCAGGGCACGGTTGCGCGGGGCGCTGCAGCCGCCGCTGTTCTGCGGCAGGCGGAGGTGGCGGATACGGGGATCACGGGACGCCAACTCCCTTGCCACGTCCGGTGTCTCATCCGTCGAGTGGTCGTCGCTGATGACGATCTCGATGTCGGCGTGGGTCTGACGGCGTACCGACTCCACGGCCCGGGGCAGGCGGGCCGCGTCGTTGTAGACGATGACCGTCACCGTGACGTCGGGGACGGTGGCGTCGGGGACGGTGGGGCCTTGGGGTGTGGCGTCCGGTTTCATACCGCCTCCCGAGGGCTCGGTGCCGGCGTGCGTTCCTCCAACGGGATCACCGGCGGCAGGGCGTCCTCGCTCTCGCCCAGGAACACACGGCGTACGACGCGTTCGGCGGCGCGTCCGTCGTCGTACTCGCAGAAGCGGCGCCGGAAGGCCGCCCGGGCCTTTGTCGCGCCCTCGTCGTGCCATGCCTCGGTGGTGAGGATCTCCGCCAGTTCGTGCTGGGTGCGGGCCACTTGGCCCGGTGGTTCGGCCGGCAGGTCGAAGTAGACGCCGCGGGTGGAGCGGTAGGTCTCCCAGTCGTCGGCGTAGACGACGATCGGGCGGTCGAGGTTGGCGTAGTCGAACATGATGGACGAGTAGTCCGTGACCAGCGCGTCGGCGGCCAGGCACAGGTCCTCGACCGGGTCGTAGGCGCCGACGTCGATGATCCGGCCCGTGCGGCGCAGGGCGGTCAGCGGGGACGGCCTGCCGTCGTAGAAGTAGTGGCCGCGGATCAGCAGGACCGTGTCCTCGCCGAGCTGGTCGGCGAGGGTGGCGAGGTCGAGGCGGGGCGTCCAGCCGGCCTCGTAGTCGCGGTGGGTGGGGGCGTAGAGGATCGCGCGATGGTTCGGGGGGATGCCCAGGCGGTCGCGGACGGCGCGGATGTCGGCGGCGGTGGCCGTGTAGAAGACGTCGTTGCGCGGATAGCCGTAGTCGAGCGAGACGAAGCGGGAGGGGTACGCGCGCTCCCACATCCGGGTGGAGTGGCTGTTCGCGGAGACGCTGTAGTCCCACTTGTCGATACGGGCGAGCAGCGCCTGGAAGTCGAGCCCCTTGGCGGCGGCCGGGAACTCCATCTGGTCCACGCCCATGCGCTTGAGCGGGGTGCCGTGGTGGGTCTGGAGGTGGACCGCGTCCGGGCGTTTCACCACCGCGTTGGGGTAGTTGACGTTGTTGACCAGGTACTTCGCTGTGGCCAGCACCTCCCGGTAGCGGCGGGTGCCGGGGAGGACGTGGTCCGTGTGGGGCGGCAGGAGCGGGGCGTTCTCCGGCGTCACCACCCACACCGGGTGGATCTGCGGGGCGAGTTCGGTGAGCTTGACGGCGATCGCCGCCGGGTTGCAGGCC
Organism: Streptomyces sp. T12; assembly: GCF_028736035.1. Classification (NCBI taxonomy): domain Bacteria; kingdom Bacillati; phylum Actinomycetota; class Actinomycetes; order Kitasatosporales; family Streptomycetaceae; genus Streptomyces; species Streptomyces sp. T12. Next base: position 4,048,168 of record NZ_CP117866.1, on the reverse strand, counting down.
ACGCCGCGGTTCCAGTACGCCGCGAACACGGCCAGATTGGGGTTGACCGGGCGGGACAGGGACGTGCGGTAGTGGTGGTCGCCGAGGGCGGCGGCCACCTGGCGCCCGCGGGTTCGTACGGCCGCCTTCGCGGCACGGCGGGCGCGGTTGGCGCTCTGGAAGGCGCGGTACCTGGCGTACGCGTTCTCTTCGAGCAGGGCGCGGCGGATGGCCTCGGGGCCGGAGGGGGGACGGTGCCCGGGCGGGCGGTGCCGGACGGCCGCTTCACCGGCTCGGCGGAAGAACTCCCTGGCCACCGCGTCCGGCATGGCGGTGCGGGCGAAGGTGCGCAGGCAGTCCTGGACCATGACGTCGTACAGGACGGCGTCGGGGGCGGGGCCGGTGGTGGGGCGGGAGGCGGGGCGGTTCCGGGCGAGGGCGAGGAGCGTTTCGTAGCGGTCGATCAGGGCGTAGCGCTCGTCGGGGGTGACCGGGGGGAGGCTCTCGGGGCGCAGCTCGCGGTGCTCGTGCGCCACTTGGTTCAGGGCGGCGATGTGGTCGGCGAGGAGGAGGGCGGCGTAGGCGGCGTACGGCTCGTCGGGGGTGGTGAGTTGCTGTTCGTGCGCCTGCCAGAAGGGGGTGCGCAGCGCGCGGTTGCCCAGCAGGGGCGTGATGCGGAGCGCGGTGCGGGCGATGCCGTCGAGGGGGTGGGCGGCGCGGCCCGCGCGGGCCAGGCGGGGGCCGTCCTCGGAGGGGAGCCCGGAGGTCTCCCAGGTGGAGCGGACGTGGTCGAAGAGGAGGACGTCCACCTCGTCCGGAAGTTCCGCGGCGCGCTCGGCGATCGTGCGCGGGGCGCCGGCGGGCACGCCGTCCTTGGCGTGCACGAAGTGCAGCCAGCGGCCGGAGGCCCGGGCCGCCCCCGCCGACCGGGCCGCGGCGTCCCCCGTCCCGTCCGGCAGGGGGAGCACCAGCATCTCGGAGGCGTACGCCCGTGCCGTCTCCTGCGCCCAGGCGCCGACCGCGGCCACGATCACTTCGACCTCGGGGTGGGGATGCTCGGCCAGGGAGGCGAGGAGTCCGGTCAGGCGGTCCTGGGTGTTGGGCCCGTGGACTATGACGCTGAGCTCGGGCATCGCGGGGACTCCTTCACCTTCGCCATCACTCCGGGGACTCCGGGGACTCCCCGGACTCCGGGGACCCTGTGTCCGTCATAGTGGCACCAATAGGATGAAAGGGTCGTCCGGAGTTGCGCCTCACGGGGGAGACCGCAGGGGGGAGGCCGCACGGGGGAGTCTCACGTGGGACGCCTCACGTGGGACGCCTCACGCCGGAACAGGAGCTTTCGGCTTCGGCTTGGCCGGCTTGTCACCCGTGAAGGCCTCGTACTCCTTCAGCACCTCGTCCGTCGGCCCGTCCATGCGCAGCTCGCCGCGCTCCAGCCACAGGACGCGGTCACAGGTGTCGCGGATCGACTTGTTGTTGTGGCTGACCAGGAACACCGTGCCCGCATGCTTGCGCAGCTCGCGGATCCGGGCCTCGGAACGCTTCTGGAAGGAACGGTCACCCGTCGCCAGCGCCTCGTCGATCAGCAGCACGTCGTGGTCCTTGGCCGCGGCGATGGAGAAACGCAGGCGGGCCGCCATGCCGGAGGAGTACGTGCGCATGGGGAGGGTGATGAAGTCGCCCTTCTCGTTGATGCCGGAGAAGTCGACGATCTCCTGGTAGCGCTCCCTGACCTGCTCGCGGGACATGCCCATCGCGAGGCCGCCGAGGTGGACGTTGCGCTCGCCGGTGAGGTCGTTCATCAGGGCCGCGTTCACGCCGAGGAGGGAGGGCTGGCCGTCGGTGTAGATCCGGCCGTTCTCGACCGGGAGCAGGCCCGCGACCGCCTTGAGCAGGGTCGACTTGCCCGAGCCGTTGGTGCCGATGAGGCCGATGGCCTCGCCCTTGTACGCGACGAAGGAGACCTTCTTGACCGCGTGCACCTTGCGCACGCCGGCCGCCTTCTCGGTCTGCTTGCGGCGCACGATGCGGTTGAGGGCGGCGGTGGCGGAGCCGCGGCCCGAGCTGGTGCCGTTGACCCGGTAGACGATGTCGACGGCGTCGGCGATGACGGTGGGGACCTGCCCGGTTGCGGGCGCGGTGTTGTCGAGGTTCTCAGCCACGGCCGTACGTCTCCTCAGCCTTCCAGAAGTAGATGAAGCCGCCGACGCCGGCGAGCAGCGCCCAGCCCGTCGCGATCGCCCACACGTGCGGCGGGAGCTGGCTCGCGTGGAAGCTGTCGATCAGCGCGAAGCGCATCAGGTCGATGTAGACGGCGGCGGGGTTGGCCAGGAGGGCCGAAGTCACCCAGGACGGCCAGTCCGTGTGCTTGCTCATCATGTGGCTGATGCTGAACATCACGCCCGACGCGTACATCCAGGTACGCAGCACGAACGGCATCAGCTGCGCGATGTCCGGCGTCTTCGCACCCATCCGGGCCATGACCATCGCGACGCCCGCGTTGAAGGTGAACTGCAGCACCAGCGCCGGGAGCGCCAGCACCCAGGACGCGGTGACCGGAATGCCGAGGCAGAGCAGGATCACGACCAGGGCCGCCATCGAGAACAGCAACTGCTGGAGCTGCTGCAACGCGAAGGAGATCGGCAGCGCGGCCCGTGGGAAGTGCAGGGCGCGTACGAGGCCGAGGTTGCCGGAGATCGCGCGCGTGCCCGCCATGATCGAGCTCTGCGTGAACGTCCAGATGAACACCCCTGTCACCAGGAACGGGATGTAGTCCGGTACGCCGCCCTTGGTGCCCATCAGTTCGCCGAAGATGAAGTAGTACACCGCCGCGTTCAGCAACGGCGTCAGTACCTGCCAGACCTGACCGAGCTTCGCCTGGCTGTACTGGGCGGTGAGCTTGGCGGTGGCGAACGCGGTGATGAAGTGCCGGCGCGCCCACAGCTGGCGGATGTACTCGGGCAGGGAGGGGCGGGCACCGCTGACCGAGAGTCCGTGCCGGGCGGCGAGGGCCGCGAGGTCGGCCTCGGCCGGGGCGGGTGTCGTCGGGGGCGGTGTGTCGAGGACCTGGCTCACATCCGCTGCTTTCGTTGGGGGGGGTGGGGTGCTGCGACGTTCTCTTACGTGACGCTTCACGTTTTCTTACGTCGGGACGGGACCGTATCGTCGCAACGTGAGCGTAGATCGAGGAGGCGTCGGGACGCAACCGTTTCGTCGTGACGTTGGTGACAGTCGGCGGGCGTGGGGGCGTGGGGGCGTGCGGGCCTGGGACGTGGGGACGGGGCTGTCTCGTCGTGACGTTGGTGGCGGCGGGCGGGCAGGGCGGGCAGGCGGGCGTGCGTGGGAACGGGACTGTTTCGTCGTGACGTCGGAGTCGACTCCGGTTGACGTAGGGACGGCACCGTATCGTCGCAACGCTCTATGCTTGCCCGCATGACGACGAACGCCGACCAGCCCCAGCCGCGTCCGCGCCGCCGCACCCCCGCCGGCGCAGCCGTACTCCGGGAGGACGTGACGGAGGCCATCCGGGCGGCCGTCTTCGAGGAGTTGGCGGCCGTCGGCTACGCGCGGATGTCGATAGAGGGCATCGCGCGCCGCGCGGGCGTCGGCAAGACCGCGGTGTACCGGCGCTGGCGCTCCAAGCTGCACCTGGTGCTGGACGTGGTGTCGGCGGTCGCCGTCATGGGACTGCCCGTGCCGGACGCCGGCTCCCTGGAGGGTGATCTGCGGCTGCTGTACGGCGTGACCGCACGCGCCCTGCGCCACCCCTTGGCCTCGCAGATCCTCCCGGATCTCCAGGCCGAGGCGGCCCGCAGTCCCGAGATCGCCGAGGCCCTGCAGAAGGCGCTGCGGGACGGGCAGGCGAGCGTCGCCAGCGGGATCGTGATGGCCGCGGAGAAGCGCGGCGAGGTACGTCCGGGCATCGACGAGGACCTGGCACTCGACCTGATCTCGGGCCCCCTGTACTGGCGCTCGGTGGTGATCCGCAGCCCCAAGCTGCCCAAGGGGTACCTGGATGCCCTGGCCCGGGCCACCGCACATGCCCTCAAGGCCCTGTGAGTAGGCTGCGTGCACCGGCTGCCAACGGTGATCCATCTGGCGTTGCCGCCTACGACGCGGTGACCGGAGCAGAGGCGGAACTGCCGTGAGAGTCGTGATCGCCGAGGACAACGCCCTGCTGCGCGAGGGCCTGGTCCTCCTGCTGACGTCGGCCGGGCACGAGGTCGCGGCCGTCGCAGGTACCGGCCCCGAGATCCTGCCCGCGCTGCTGGAGCACCGCCCCGACGCCGCCGTGCTCGACGTACGGATGCCGCCCGATTTCCGCGACGAGGGCCTGCGCGCCGCCCTCGCCGCTCGCAAGGAGATCCCCGGGCTGCCGGTCCTGGTGCTCTCCCAGTACGTCGAGGAGTCGTACGCCGCCGAGCTGCTCGCCGGTGGCGCGAGCGGCCTCGGCTACCTGCTGAAGGACCGGGTCGGTCGGGTGGACGAGTTCCTCGACGCGCTGGAACGGGTCGCGGCCGGCGGCACCGCCCTCGACCCCGAGGTCGTCACCGAACTGCTGACCCGCCGCCGCGACTCCCCCCTCGACTCGCTCACCCCGCGCGAACGCGAGGTGCTGGCGCTGATGGCCGAGGGCCACGACAACGCGACCATCGCCAAGACCCTGGTCGTGACGGAACGCGCGGTCCACAAGCACATCGGCAACGTCTTCCTGAAGCTGGGGCTGCCGCAGAGTGACAGTGGGCATCGGCGGGTGCTGGCCGTGTTGACGTACCTGAACAACGCGTAGTCGTCACCCACGGCCCCGTCCGGCGCGGCAGCCTGGCGAGCCTCGCGCGTGTCGCGAGCCTCGCACGTGTCGCGCGGGAGCCGATGTCATCAGCTAGGCCGGTAGTAGGCGTCGATGGGCCCGCGTGCCTCGTCGAGCAGGGCTGGGCCGTCCTGTGGCACCGTCGGCCAGTCGCCCGACCCCGGGTTGAGTTCGACGAGTTGCTCGGTGGAGAGCGCGTAGACGACCCGGCCGATGCCGGAGCGGACGATGCCGCCGCCGCACATGCCGCACGGCTGGCAGCTGGTGTACATGGTGGTGCGGGCGGCTGTGTCCGGGTCGAGTTCGCGGGCTGCCCAGCGGGCGAGCTTCAGTTCCGGGTGGGCGCTGATGTCGTTGTCGCGCCGTACCGTGTTGTGGGCTTCGGCGAGGATCGCGCCGTCCGGGCCGGCCAGCAGGGAACCGTACGGCGCGTCGCCCAGGGTGACCGCGTGGGCCGCGATGCCGATGGCGCGGCGCAGGAGGGTCTCGTCGGCAGTGGTGATCACTGTGGGGTCCTCCAGTGTGTGGCCACGGCGGTGAGCGCCTGCCAGGCCGTGTGGGGCCGGAGGGTCTCCTCCGGGTCTCCGTGGTAGGGGTCGAGTACGACGGTGTCCGCGCCGAGCAGGCGGAGCTGGTCGAGATCGTCGAGGATCTGCTCGATGGTGCCGACACCGGCGGGCCGTTCGGGGTCGTCGACCGGTGTGCCGGTCATCCGCAGGGCGATGCGGGGCGCGAACGCCGGCAGCGAGTGGTTCGCCAGGACCGAGCGCATCAGGGGGAGGGGGAGCCGCAGCGGGTGCCAGGCGTCGCCGAACCTGACCGTGCGCCGGATCGCCGCCTCGCTGTGCCCGCCGACCCACACAGGTATCGGGGCGGCACCGTCCCCGGTCTCCGTGCGCCAGGCATCCCGCAGGCCACCCAGGTACTCGTCGGTGAGTCGGCCGCGCGCGGTGAACGGCACGCCGAGCGCGTCGAACTCCTGACGTGCCCAGCCGACGCCCACGCCGAGGACGAACCGGCCGCCGCTGAGCTGGTTGAGGTTGGTGGCCATCCGAGCCACCAGCAGTGGATGCCGGTAGGGCAGGACGAGGACGGTCGTGCCCAGCCGCAGCCTCGTGGTGAGGCCGGCCAGCCAGGACAGCGTGGTGAACGGCTCGTAGAACGGCTCCGGGTACCGCTCGGCCACGTCCGGGGTGACGGTCACGTGGTCCGACACCATGAGGAGGTCGAAGCCGAGCCCCTCCGTGATCCGCGCCCATTCGCGCAGGACGCCGGGATCGGTTCCGGGCCCGAAGTTCGGTACGTTGACGCCAAGTTGCATGAGTCGAGGCTATGCCGGTGACTACGGCATGGGGAACCGAATCTTCCGGGCAAAGGCAATGTTCTTCCGTGGTTCTGCCGGTAGAGTCGCGGTATGGCCGTGAATCTTGACGACGTTGACTGGGCGATCATCGGGCAGCTGCAACAGGATGCTCGCATCTCCCTCAGCGAGTTGGGGCGGCGCGTGAATCTCAGCTCGTCGGCCACCACGGAACGGGTCCGGAGCCTGGAGTCGTTGGGCGTCATCACCGGCTACCACGCCGTGGTCGACCTGACCAAGGTCGGCTACCCCGTGCTCGCCGTCGTCCGGCTGAAGTACCCGGGCAACCGTCACCAGCCATTGCGCCGACTGCTCGACGAGCGGCGGGAGATCCTGGAGTGCCTGCGCACTACCGGCGACGACTGCTACACCCTGAAGGTGGCCGCGACCTCGATGGAGCACCTGGAGACCCTCATGGACGAGCTGGCCGGCTTCGGCAGCACGACCACGAGCGTCGTCTACAGCCAGACGCTGCCCAGCCGCGGACCCGACCGGCCCTGACGGGCCCTGACCGACAGCCGACCCGTCGCCGCATTCCCGCAGATCGGTAGCGGACTGCCGTCGCGGTCCGGATGCACGAGCCGACACCATTCGCCAAGTCCGCACCAGCGCCCTGGAACCCGACGTCAGTAGTCGCTCAGGCCCAGCGCGAATCCGGTCAACTCGCCCACCCGCAGCACCCGTTCACCAAACCCCGGCAACGGTACGTGCAGCTCCGCCGTCCACCGCTCCGGCACCGCGTCGATGCCGTACACCGCCCCGGCCAGCCCGCCGCACTCCAGCAGCGACTCGCCGACGAGTACGGCCATCTGCGTCTCGTCGGTCGCCTCGCAGGGTCCCAGCCGCCGTCCCCGCACATCTCGCCGCCGTGGCCCGGCTTCGGGAAGCGGGCGGAGAAGGCGCCTTCCGGCCCGAATTCGAAGGGCGTGCCCAGAGCGTCGCCGACAGCGGCCAACTCGTAGCCGATATGTAGCGATTGCCGGGGCGAGCACCATCCGGCGCGACTCGCAGCGCCAGGAGTCTCGGGGGCGGCGCCTCGATCTCCCCGTCTGTGGCGACCGGATCAGGCCGACGGGCGGGGGCTGAGCGCGCCGGCCGCCCGGAAGGAACGCGCACGTCGGCGGTCAGGTCTGCCGTCACCCTGCCAGCCGCGCCTCGCTCGCACAGCAGCGTGACCGGGTCCGTCAGCCGGTCTCGCTGGGACGCGGCCTGCGCGCCGGACAGCGGGGAAACGAGGGCTGCACTCCGCGGGGTCTCGGTCGACTCGACTTCCTCGGAGGCGGGTTCAAGCCAAGTGAACACGGACTCGCCTGAACTGCTTGGAACGTTGTCAGACCCGTGAGTTACGGTGCTGATTCGCATCTGTGATGATCAAATTCGATCGGATTTGAACCTGAAGCTGTGCACGCAGTAAGCGGTGAAATCCAGGACGGGGGCTGATGTGAGCGCCGACGCGTTGCGACTGCGGCTGACGGATCTGGCGGAGACCGAGGACGGCGATCTGCGGGCGGTGGTAGGGGAGTTCAGGCGCAGTGAGGTGCTGGTGCCGGTGGTGGACGGCTCGCTGGTATCGGCTGAGGCGGGCGGCATCCGTTGGCTCTTCGCGTTCACGGACGATGCGGCGCTGACACGTTTCGCCGAGGCTCGGGGCGATGCGATCCAGGAGCGCGTCCCGGTGTATGGCGCATGGCTGCTGGACCGGGTAATTCCGCGTGCGGGTAGGCCGGTTGGGATTGCGGTGGATGCGGGCAGTGCCACGGGGATGGTCCTGCCGCCCGTGGTGGGAATCGTGCCGGAGGCGGTGGCCGTGCCGGTGGATGTGGACGGCACGGGCGTGCAGGGGGCCGACGCGTGAGTGGCGGTGGTTACCGGGTTGATCCGGAGGCGCTGGAGCGGGTCACCCGGGGCATCAATCTGGCGATTGATGAGCGAAGGAGTTGGGCTTCGACGTCGAAGCGGCTCAGGGGCTCGGCTTCGACGAGTTGGAGTTGGCGGGTCTGGAGGTGGGGGATGCCGGCCTGCGCCAGGTCTTCGCCGACTTCTGCGAGCGGTGGGGCTGGGGAGTGCGTTCGCTGCTGCGGGACGCCAACCAGTTCGCGGAGCGGCTGAACCTGTCAGCGGGGCTGTACCACGAGCAGGAGCAGTACGCCTCGAACACCCTGAAGACGGTGTGGACGGCGACGGCTGGCAACCCCTACCTGTCCAAGGAGGAGGTCGAGCAGCGTTCGTGGTCGGACACGTTGAAGGACAACCCCGTCTCCCATGTCATGGACGCGGATTGGAGCGCGGAGTCCATCCGGGAGGGCGACGAGGCGGCCCAGAAGGCCTGGGACCAGGCCGAGAAGGATGTGGAGAGTTCGACGGTGACCCCGGACGCCATGTTCGATCCGAAGACGGAGTGGCAGCCGGATGGCCCATCGCAGGCCTCGTTTGGGGAGGTTGAGCGCTGATGGGCCTGGGGGACTTGGTCAACGACCTGGGGGACGGCCTGGACAGTGTCGCCGACGGCGTGCAGAAGGGCGTCGGGGAGGCCGTCAACTGGGGTGCGGACAAGGCGGCGGACGGCCTGTCGGCGGTCGGCGCGGACGGCGCGGCAGAGGGGGTGCGCGACTTCGGGGAGGGGGTGAACAACCGGCTGGGCGGCGATGTCGCCGAGCGTCAGCTGGGGGAGAGCGAGGACCCCAAGGAGCTGGTCCACGGCAGCCCGGCGGCGCTGGAGGCACGTGCCCGGCACCTGCGCGACTTCTCCCGGGCGTTCGAGAACGTCGGCCAGGGGATGCGCTCGTTGGACGGCGACGGCTGGCAGGGCCAGGCAGCGGACGCCTTCCGCGAGAAGTTCGACATGCATCCCAAGCAGTGGCTGACGGCGGCCGACGCCTGCGAGGCGGCGGCCAAGGCGCTGGAGGCGTACGCGGACACGGTGCGCTGGGCGCAGGGGCAGGCGCAGTTGGCGATCGACGCCTACCGCAATGCACAGGAGATCAGCCGGCAGGCGGTGGACGCGCACAACGCGCAGGTGACGGCGTACAACCAGGCCGCCGAGCAGTACAACGCGGCCGCGTCGGCGGGGCGCAACCCGGGACGGAAACCGACCGAACCAGGCGCTTTCACCGATCCTGGGGTGGCACGCCGGCAGGAGGCCGAGGAGATCCTGGCCGAGGCACGCCGCCAGCGCACCGATGCCGCCCGCGACGCGCAGCGCCGGGTGGCGGCCGCCCTGGATATGGCCCCACCGAAGCCGGAGTTCACCGACCGGTTGAAGGCCGACGCCGTGGACGCCGTCGTGAGCACGCAGCTGAACCAGGCCCACGTCGTGGGCGGTTTCCTCAAGGGCGGCGCGGACCTGGTGAAAATGGTCCGCACCGTCAACCCGTGGGATCCCTACAACCTCACCCACCCCGGTGAGTGGCTGAAGAACTCCAACATGCTGCTGGCCGGCCTGGTGGGCACCGCCGCCCATCCCGAACGCCTGCCCAAGGCCATCATCGGCAGCGGCTGGAGCAGCGACCCTGCCGACTCCATGGGCTACCTCGCCTCCAACCTGATCGGCGGCAAGGGCGCGACCGGCATGGCCCGAGGTGCCGCGAAGGGCGCGGCGACGGGAGGGGCACGCAGGAGCGTCGGCCAGGCGATCAAGGATTTCGCCAGGGAAAAGAAGTGCAAGTGGTTCGGCGACCCCATCGACATGGCCACCGGCCGGATGGCGCTGCCGCAGACCGACGTGACGCTGCCCGCCAAGCTGCCCCTGACTTTCTCCCGGCAGTTCGAGTCGTCGTACGGGGCCGGTCGCTGGTTCGGCCCGAGCTGGACCTCCACGGCCGACCAGCGCCTGGAGATCGACGCGGAAGGCGTCATCTTCATCCGCGAGAACGGCGCGCTGCTCGCCTACCCACACCCCGTTCCGGGCGTGCCGACCCTGCCCCTGGAGGGCGGCCGGTATCCCCTGACCATCGACGCCTACGGCGACTACGCCATCACCGACCCCGAGTCCGGCCGCGTCTGGTTCTTCGCTGCCCCGGGCGTTGACGGCAATGGCATCGCCCTGCTGGAGCAGATCACCGACCGCTCGGGCCAGTGGCTCACCTTCGAGTACGACGACGAGGGCGCCCCCACAGCGATCGTGCACTCGGCCGGCTACCACCTCACCATCGAGACGGCCGGAAACCGGATCACTGCTTTGAGCCTGGCCGATGCCGCTCCGGACGGCAGCGACCAGGAATTGGTCCGCTTCGGCTACGACGAGCACGGCCACCTGGCGGCAGTGACGAACTCCTCCGGCATACCGACCCGGTTCACCAACGACTCCGCCGGCCGGATCACGGCCTGGACCGATACGAACAACTCGTCGTACAGCTATGTCTACGACGATCAGGCGCGCTGCATCTCCCAGTCAGGTGAAGCAGGCCATCTGCGCAACACGTTCACCTACGGCGACGTCGACGCGGAGACCGGCCACCGGATCATCATCGCGACCGACTCCCTGGGCCACAGCACGCGCTACGAGGTCAACAGCGACCTGCAGGTGGTGGCCGAGACCGGCCCGGACGGCGCGGTCACCCGCACTACCTACGACCGCTACGACCGCCCGTTGACCGAAACCGACCCACTGGGCCGGACACGGAGCTACGCGTACGACGAGGCCGGCCGCATGGTGATGGCCGTTCGCCCCGACGGCCGCTACACCAGCATCGGCTACGACGACCAAGGCCTGCCCCTCTCCATATCCGGAGCCGACGGCGCGCACGTCAGCCAGCAGTTCGACGAGTTCGGCAACCGTTCGGCGGTGACCGAGTCCTCCGGGGCCACGACCTGCTTCACGTACGACGACCTTGGCCACTTGAGGGCGGTAACGGACGCGACGGGCGCGACGACCACCGTCCACTGCAACACCGCGGGCCTGCCCATGGAGGTCACGGACCCCCTGGGCGCGGTGACACGCTACGAGCGCGACGCCTTCGGTCGCCCGACGACGATCACGGACCCGCTCGGCGCTGTCACGCGCCTGGAGTGGACGGTCGAGGGCAAGCCAGCTCGCCGGACCGCGCCGGACGGCAGCACCGAGTCGTGGACGTACGACGGAGAGGGCAACTGCACCAGCCACACCGACGCCATGGGCGCGGTCTCCCATTACGAGTACACGCACTTCGACATGCTGGCCGCCCGCACGGGCCCGGACGGTGTCCGCTACGCCTTCACCCACGACACGGAGTTACGCCTCACCCAGGTCACGAACCCCCAAGGGCTGACCTGGAGTTACGAGTACGATCCGGCGGGTCGCCTGATCGCGGAGACGGACTTCGACAACCGCACACTGACGTACGCGCACGACGCGGCGGGCCAACTGACCGCCAGCACCACGGCCTCGGGCCAGACCATCGGCTTCGACAGGGACGTGCTGGGCCGCGTGGTGCGCAAGGACGCGGCCGGAGCGGTCACCACCTACACGTACGACGCGACGGGCGGCCTGGCCCAGGCAACCAGCCCGGATGCGGTTCTGGCGTTGCAGCGGGACGACACGGGCCGCGTGATATCCGAGACGGTCAATGGCCGCACGCTCACCTACACCTACGACGAGCTGGGCCGCCGCATCAGCCGCACCACGCCCACAGGCGCGACCAGCACGTGGACCTACGATGCGGCTGGCAACCGCACCGAACTGACCACCGCTGGCCGCACCCTCACCTTCACCCACGACGTGGCAGGCCGTGAACTGACCCGCCACATCGGCGACACCCTCACCCTCACCAGCACCTTCGACCCCCTGGGCCGCCTGACGAAGCAGGAACTCACCGGCTCCGCCCACCAACGCCTCACCCGTCGCGTCTACACCTACCGCGCCGACGGCAACCTGACCGCCATCGACGACCACCTGGGCGGCACCCGCCGCTTCGACCTCGACACAGTGGGCCGGGTCACCGCCGTTCACGCTGCGAACTGGACGGAGTCCTACGCCTACGACACCGCAGGCAACCAGACCCAAGCCACCTGGCCGGACCCCATGCCGGGCCAGGAAGCAACCGGTGATCGCTCCTACACCGGAACCCGCATCACCCGCGCGGGCAACGTCCGATACGAACACGACGAAGCCGGCCGCATCACCCTGCGCCAGAAAACCCGCCTGTCCCACAAACCAGACACCTGGCGCTACATCTGGGACGCTAAAGACCGCCTCACATCCGTCGTCACCCCCGACGGCACCGCCTGGCGCTATCGCTACGACCCCCTCGGCCGCCGCATCGCCAAACAACGCCTCACCGCCGATGGCGAAACCGTCGCGGAACAGACCGACTTCACCTGGGACGGCACCACCCTCTCCGAACAGACCACCCGCACCCCCGGCACCAACCAGCCCGTCATCACCCTCACCTGGGACCACCACGGTCTGCACCCGCTGACTCAGACCGAACGCAAGACAAGCCCCGACCTCGGCATGGCACCCCAGCAGGAGATCGACTCCCGCTTCTACGCCATCGTCACCGACCTGATCGGCACCCCCACCGAACTCGTCGACGAACAAGGCACCATCGCCTGGCGCACCCGCACCACCCTTTGGGGCATCACCACCTGGAACCACACCGCCACCGCCCACACCTCCCTCCGCTTCCCCGGCCAGTACCACGACCCCGAAACCGGCCTCCACTACAACTACTTCCGCCACTACGATCCCCAGACCGCCCGTTACCTCACCCTTGACCCCCTCGGCCTCCTCCCCGCACCCAACCCCACCACCTATGTCGATAATCCGCACTCCCTGATCGATCCACTCGGCCTTTCGCCCTGCCCGCGATTGAGGGTCATCGGAAACAATCCTGACTACCAAAGAGTGGCCGAACTGGAAGGAGGGCAGTGGTTTGAGGTTCCTCTGAGCTACTGGAATACGCTCACGCCGGAGCGGCAATGGGCGGAGAGCGTAAAATTCCTCGACAGGGGAATAGCGGAGGGTGCCACCTTCCGGCTAGCCACTCCGATAGAAAATTCCAAGCGAGATTCCATTTATCATGACGAGATTAACCACTTGCTGAAAAACGGGTATACATTCAATGCGGCAGGGGATGCCCTGATCCCTGGAAGGTGAATGCTGTGAGCGAGCAGAATCTGGTTAGTGGCCTAGCTGAGTGGCTTATGGAGCGCGGGTTTTCTGTCACGGAAGAACGCCAGGTCGGCGGGTTTGAGAATATCCTGCTCCGTTTTGTAGGTGAGGGATGTGAAGTGCACTTGATCCGGGAAAGGGGAAGGTGGGGGATTACCCTGACTCCTCCTGCTGGTGAGCCTAAACTCCCCCCGCAGATTTGGCGCTACTATATGGACGATATCCCCTTGGAGGTGGCGCTGGCCGAGCAGGCTGAGTCTTTCGAATCAGAGGTTGCCTTTGTTCGGAATAGGCTCCATGAAATTACTGCCGTGGCGCAGTCCGATGAAAACATCGGGGACCGCCTCGTTGATATCAATTGGGCGATTGTTAAAGACAGGCTCGGACTGGACCCAGGCATGCCGCGGCCTGGACAGCCGTGATTCGGGAATTCGCACTAAGATCAGACTTCGGAAGAAGTCGCAGCGTGCGTTTCAATAGAGCCAATGCGGCACTCGGTGAAGCCGTAAGGGCTAACCCCGACCTGGGTAAATATTTGGATAAATTCTCTCCCGGAATCGCTGACCAAGTGAGCGAGGTCTGTGGCAGAAAGAACCCTGTCGGCCGTACATGGCAGCATCAGCCCGCTGTGAACGCGGGTGGGCTTCAGGGCGTAATGCGCCTGGTTCCCACGTGCCAGCACGCCCCCGGCTCCCCAGGTGGGATGTTTCTGCGCCCTGGGAATGCTGGGGGTGTGCTGAGTGGGGAATGTCCAACGGTGCGTCGCCTGGTGGATGCGGTCGTGCAAAATCGATAGACGGTCTCCTGGCGGCTCAACCCCTCAGCCACCGGGCGAGCACGGCTAACTCCTCCACCCGCAGGACCCGCTCACCAAACCCCGGCAACGGCACATGCAGCGCCGCCGTCCACCGCTCCGGTACCGCGTCGATGCCGTACACCGCCCCGGCCAGCCCGCCGGTCACGGCAGCGACCGTGTCCGTGTCGCCGCCGAGGTCGATGGCGGCGCGTACGGCGTCCTCGTAGGAGGAGGTGGTGCGCAGGGCCCAGACGGCGGAGCCGAGACAGGGCCAGACGGCGCCGTTGAATTCGGTGGCGTCGTCGGGGTGCCAGTCGGGGGCGAGGACGGTGGCGTAGCGCTCGCGGTGGGCGGGGTGGACGGCCGTGAGGGTGTCCGGGACGGCGGTCAGCGGGTCGGCTCCGGTAAGGGCTACCCGGACCAACTCGTGGAAGACGGCGGTGCCTTCCCAGGCCGCCCGGTCTCCGTGGGTGAGGGCGGCGAGCTGGCGGGCCGCCTCCATGGTGGCCTCGCGGCCTTGGCCGGCGAAGTGGACAGCCGAAGTGGCGGCACGCATCAACGCGCCGTTCCCCGCCGCCCGTTGGCTCACCTGGAAGTGCAGCGCCGCGGCCATGTCCCAGGCGTCGCCGCTGCTCAGTACGGCTTCCGTCTGCAGGCCGATGTCCTTAGGCTGGGCCGCCGCCCAGCGCTGGAAGCGCCGGAAGACGTCCGGGAGTTCGAGCCCGCCGCACTCCAGCAGTGACTCGCCGACGAGTACGGCCATCTGCGTGTCGTCGGTCGCCTCGCCCGGCTCCCAGCCGCCGCCCCCGCACATCTCCCCGCCCTGCCCCGGCTTCGGGAAGCGGGCCGAGAAGGCGCCCTCGGGGCCGAACTCGAAGGGTGCGCCCAGGGCGTCGCCGACGGCGGAGCCGATGACGGCTCCGAGGGCGCGGTGGGTTCGGGAGGGGGTGCTCATCTGCTCATCCGGGCAGGCCGTTGCCGTTCTTGAGGGTGGTCAGGAGGGCGTGCAGGGCGGTGGGGGTGGTGGTGAGGACGGTGGTGGGGGTGTCGCTCTCGCGGAGGTGTATGGAGGTGGGGGATGCGGTGGGGAGGGCGAGTTCGACGCAGCTGTCGCCTGTGCTGCCGCCGGAGAAGGATGACTTCTGCCAGGTGAGGAAAGTGGTCATGGTGACGCCTTTCAGAGTTCCTGAAGCATGCGGGCGATGAAATCCCGGGATTTGGCCGGATTCAACGCTGAGCCTGCCACCCTGTCGTACCGCTTGCGGTAGCGCTTGAGCAGTGGCTCGGCGTCGAAGAAGACGCTGCCATGACCGCTGTCGGTCTGCACGGTGTCCAGTTGGGGAGCGGGGCCATGCAGGTAGTCCATCGAGTGCCCGGCTCCAGCAAAGTCCTCGGCTGTGAACGGCAGGACGCGCACGGTCACATGGTCCAACTCTGAGCGCTCAAGGATGAGCTGCAACTGCGCATGGGCTGTTTTGCGGCCGCCGACGAGAAGGCGCAGGGCCGCCTCGTGGATGATCACTTCGTACGGTGTCGCGGGTGAGTCCGTGATGATGTGCTGGCGGCGCAGACGAAACGCCACATACGCTTCCAGATCCTGGGGCGTCAGCTCTGGCGATCCGTAGCGGAATGCGGCTCGCACGTGATCCTCGGTTTGCAGCAGGCCGGGAATGTGCGCCATTTGAAAGGTCTGGATGCGCACGGCATGGTTCTCCAGATCCGCCAGGTCGAGGCCGACGGGGACGATGATGCCGCGGTACTCCTCCCACCAGCCCTTGCCCCGCTCCAGTGCCATGCCCACCAGTGCATCGATGTACGCGGAGTCGTCACAGGCGCAATGCCTGGCCAGCCGCCGGATGCGGTCCTCGCTGATGCCGCCGCGACCCGTCTCGACATGGCTTTGGCGCATGGGACTTGAGCTGAGCAGCGCGGCCGCGGCTCGTGCGGTGATGCCCGCCTGTTCGCGCATCTTGCGCAGCTCGGACCCCAAACGCTCCTGGCGATAGGTGGGGTTGCTCCTGAGCGGCATCTGTGTCGTCCCCCTGGTCTTTCCTGCGTACGTCCGTGCCGGGCAAGCATGGCACGGGACACACGGAGGTTGGCATTTTCCGGATATAGGTTGCTCAGGATATGGGTTGCCCCCTACCTTCGGTGATGTAGGAGGCACTCTCCGTTTCCAACGGCCTCCGCCCGCCTCAACTCACCTCTGCCCTCGGCGACTTGGAGCTGACCCCCCATGCCCGAATACAGCCTCCGCATCCCACCCCACGCCACCTCCCCCGCGTCGTCCGTGACTTCGTCACCTCCGTGCTGCATGCGCAGCGACTCGGCGGCATCGTCGACGATGCGGCGCTCTGCGTCTCGGAGTTGGTCACCAACTCCTGCGTTCATGCGGCCGCAACCGGTGCCGGGCTCCTCGTCGTCACCAACCCGGCCGGCGTGCGCGCGACGGTCTTCGACGCGGATGTGACCCTGCCTGTGATGAAGGAGGGGTACGACGCCGAGAGTGGGCGCGGGCTGTGGATCCTCGACTCGCTCACCGATGGGAGGTGGGGAGCCGCGCGTGGAGGGTGGCGCACGGGGCACAGAAGCGGCGAGGGTGGGAAGGGCGTCTGGTTCGAACTCGGGACGGGTCCGTCCGGGTGGGGACGATGACCGCTCAGCCGGTGCGTCAGGACGGGCCGGTCATCCCGATGCCCCCTTTGGCCAGGGATGCGTTGCGCGAGGCCGTCAAGCAGCTGAGTCTCGTGAACCTCCCGCAGTTCGACCTGGAAGCCGGGCGGGCGTTCGACCAGGCCGGCCAGACCGGGAGCACGGCTCCGCTGCAGCTTTTCCTGAAACGCTGGGGGGTCTTTGTGGCGATTGAGCGGGACCCGAGGCGGGCGGCCCGTCTGCATGAGGCCGAGCGGATCTCCCAGGACAGCACCATCGGCGAGACGGAGTTTCGAGCGGTCATGGCGGAGATCAACGGGATCCTGCGCGAGGCCGAGTAGGCCGCACGGGAACTCCTCGTACTCGATCTCGCTGGGATCCCGGCGACGGAGCAGGTGAGGGCCAGTAACGGCTCGACGAGGCCGACGAACCCCGCGAAGCCGAGCCTCACCCCCGCGCCGCCCCCGGATGCACCCGCACCCACCCCTCCCAAGCCGAAGCGATCATGTCCTGGACGTCGTGCTTGGCCTTCCAACCCAACTCGGTCGCGATGCGGTCGGCGGAGGCGACGACGCGGGACGGGTCGCCGGGGCGGCGGGGGGTGGTGGTCGGGGGGCGGTCGTAACCGGTGATGGCGTTGATCATGTCGATCATCTCGCGGACCGAGACGCCCTCCCCCCGGCCGATGTTGAGGGTGAGGGAGTGACCGGGGGAGGACTGCAGGGCGCGGGCCGTGGCCACGTGGGCCTCGGCCAGGTCGACGACGTGGATGTAGTCGCGGATGCAGGTGCCGTCGGGGGTCGGGTAGTCGTCGCCGAAGATGCGCGGGGGCGCGTTCTCCGTGAGCTTCTCGAAGACCATGGGGATGAGGTTGAAGACGCCGGTGTCGGCGAGCTCCGGGGCGGCCGCGCCGGCCACGTTGAAGTAGCGGAGCGATGCCGTCGACAGGCCCGTGGCGCGGCCCGTCGCGCGGACCAGCCACTCGCCCGCCAGCTTGGTCTCGCCGTACGGCGACATCGGCACGCACGGCGTCTCCTCCGTCACGAGGTCGACGTCCGGCATGCCGTACACCGCCGCCGAGGAGGAGAAGACGAAGGACGGTACGTCCGCCGCCGTCACGGCCTCCAGCAGGACGCGCAGGCCCTCGACGTTCTCCCGGTAGTAGTGCAGGGGGAGGTCGACCGACTCGCCGACCTGCTTCTTCGCCGCGAGGTGGACCACACCGGTCACGCCGTGGTCGGCCAGGGCGCGGGCGACGCGCTCGCCGTCCAGGGTCGAGCCCACGACCAGCGGGACGCCGTCGGGTACGCGGTCGGCGATGCCGGTGGACAGGTCGTCGTACACCACGGCTTGCTCGCCCGCCTCGGTCATCGCCCGTACGACGTGCGCCCCGATGTAACCGGCGCCGCCGGTGATCAGCCAGGTCATGTGCGGCCGTCCCCTCGTCAGTGGGCCTGTGGTCATCCGTGATCAGTGACGTCGGTGTCAGTGTCAGTGAAGCAGGCGGCGGAGTCTGCCGCGGACCACCGACATGACTCCCCGTAAACCCGGGGCCACGCGTAGTGCCAGTGCTCCGGAGTGTGTGGCGTATGGCTGTACGAGTACTACGGCGTGGCCCGCGCCGACTACGGCGCGACGGCGCAGTAGACCGGCGCTCGTGAGGGCGTGCGCCGTGACCTCGCGGTACGCGCCGCCTTGGAAGCG
The DNA here is from genome assembly GCF_028736035.1 of Streptomyces sp. T12. Lineage (NCBI taxonomy): Bacteria > Bacillati > Actinomycetota > Actinomycetes > Kitasatosporales > Streptomycetaceae > Streptomyces > Streptomyces sp. T12. The sequence continues at coordinate 4,029,774 of NZ_CP117866.1, read as the reverse complement.
CACGCGCAGCCGCAGGTCCCACGTGCCCGCCCCCCACCTGCCCGGGTTCCCGAACGCCGCCCAGTCGACCGTCGTCTCGGCCGACCAGACGCCGTCGGCCGAGGGTGTGAGCGCCACCGACGTACGCGGAACCGTCGCGCGCCCCGTCGCCCGGCACCGCCACTCCACCTCCAGCGCCTCCGGCCCCGCCTGCGCCACCCGGCCGTACAGCTCGTGCAGGCGTAGCCGGAGGAGGGCGGTACGCGCGCGTGGGCGCAGTTCCGCGTCGACGGCGAGGGGGAGGAGGCGGACGGGGCGGGTCAGCAGTGGCTCCAGCTGGACCTCGGGCAAGGTGGTCGACCAGACAGGGGTGCCGTCGGGGGTGTGGGCATACGGAGGCAGGAGGCGGGCCGGGCGGGAGGCCAGGTCCCTGAGGCGGGGCAGGTCGCGGGGCTCGGGGGAGGCCAGGACGACGCGGCCGATGAGGCGGCCGGGTGCGGCGGGGTTGTGGGCCCAGTCGGACGCGTCGTACTCGGCGAGGTGCGCCCGCGTGTGTGCCCACCACGCGCGCTGGTAGGGCGTGTCGTGCAACCCCAACTCGCGTGCGTACATCCGCAGATCGTGGTCGAGGAACTTGGCGCGCGCCTCCCGGGCGAGCTCCTTCTGCCCGGCGCCCAGCAGGATGTCGTACGCCAGCCGGCTCGCCTCCGTACGCGCCTGCCAGTTGGTGATCCCGGCGCGGTCCAGGGAGATCGACAGCCGGTCGGCGCTGCGGCGTACGTGCCAGATGTACACGCGGTCCGGGATGAGCGCGAGGCGCGGCCCGGCGGCGAGCACGCGCGCGGTGAAGACGAAGTCCTCGTAGGGGAAGCGGCCTTCGGGGAAGCGGATGCCGTGGTCGCGCAGGAAGTCGGTGCGGTAGAGCTTGTTGACGCAGAGCGTGTCGTGGACCAGACGTCGGCGCTGCGCGGGGCGCTCGAACACGGCGTGCGCGGCGTAGAGGGGCGCCTGCCAGGGCACCTCGCGCCGGCCGGGCAGCTCCCGCCGCACACACAGACCGCCCGCCACCTCCGCGTCCGCCCCCGTCGCCGCCGCGAGCAGCGCGTCCACCGCACCCGGCGGGAGTACGTCGTCGCTGTCCAGGAACATCACGTACGGCGAGGTCACCCGGTCGAGCCCGGTGTTGCGCGGGCTGCCGCAGCCGCCGCTGTTGACCCGGCGCCGGACCACCTTCACACGCGGTTCGGTCGCGGCGAGACGGGCGAGCAGTTCCGCGCTCCCGTCCGTCGAGCAGTCGTCGACGGCGACGACCTCACGGACCACGGGACCCTGCGCCAACGCCGAGCGGACGGCCGTCGTCACATGCGCGGCGTCGTTGTAGCCGATGACGACGATGCCGACCTGTGGGCCGCGAGGGGTGCGGGGGGCGTGAGGGTGCATGGGGGCCACGGTCCGGAATCGCAGGAGTGCTGGGTGATCACCCGTTGAGGGGGACTTGGGGCCCGTTCCGGAAGACGGCCGGAGAGGGGGCCCGGTTCACTCACCGGCAAAGGCGTTTCAGAGATCGGGGGTGCGGAGCTGGGGGAGGCGGAGGTAGTTCATGACGACGGATCGTATGCCGGATGAATGCACCATCAGAGGTGATACGCCGTGAGTAGCCAGTAAGTGTTGGCAGGAAGTGCAAACCAGATCATCGTGGGCGAGGGGTTCGGCCGTTGTCCCGCGGGGGATCCCCGCGGTCCAGCGGGCCCCTACGAGCCCCGCCCCGGAGCCGCGGCCTCCTCCACCGCCGCCGCATCCAGCGCCTCCGTGAGCTGATCCAGCCGTGCCCGCAGCTCGCGGATCTCGTCCATGTCGAAGCCCGTCGCGGTGGCGATCCGGCGCGGTACCTGCAGGGCCCGCTCGCGCAGCGCGGCCCCCTCCTCCGTCAGCCGCACCTCCACCGAGCGCTCGTCGCGGGCGCTGCGCTCCCGGCGTACCAGTCCGGCCGCCTCCAGCCGCTTGAGCAGCGGCGACAGGGTGCCGGAGTCGAGGCGCAGGTGTTCGCCGAGCTTCTTCACGGGCAGGTCGCCGTGCTCCCACAGCACCAGCATCACCAGGTACTGCGGATAGGTGAGCCCCAGGTCCTTCAGCACCAAGCGGTAGACGCCGCCGAAGGCGCGCGACGCGGCGTTCAGGGAGAAGCAGATCTGCTGGTCGAGGCGGAGCCAGTCGGCTGTGGGCGTGCTCGTCATGTCTCCAGGGTAGCTCGTGCCCGTCATTTAGTTGTGGGCAATTGAATTGTGTGCTCTACTTGTGGTCGTGCGGCGGCCGCAACAGAGCCGCCGGATCACACATGACCTGAGAGGGATGGTTTTCCATGGACGCGCTCTACACCGCTGTCGCCACCGCCACCCACGGCCGCGAGGGTCGCGCCGTCTCCAACGACGGCAAGATCGACCTCGCGCTGGGCATGCCGGTGGAGCTGGGCGGCAACGGCCAGGGCACCAACCCGGAGCAGCTGTTCGCCGCCGGTTACGCCGCCTGCTTCGGCAGCGCCCTCGGCCTCGTCGGCCGCCAGGCCAAGGTCGACGTCTCCGACGCCGCCGTCACCGCCGAGGTCGGCATAGGCAAGCAGGGCGAGGGCTTCGGTCTGAAGGTGAGCCTGCGCGTGGAGCTGCCCGACACCCTGGACGAGGCGACCGGCCGCAAGCTGGTCGAGCAGGCCCACCAGGTCTGCCCGTACTCCAACGCCACCCGCGGCAACATCGAGGTCGACCTCGTCATCGAGTAAGTCCCGGCGCGCACTCCGTACGAAGCGTCACCCGATCCGCGCCAACACCTCCCCGGTCCCCCGGCTCCACGCCACCACCACCGCCTCCTCCGGCACCGTCTTCCATCGCGTCAGCAGCAGCCAGCGCGCGTGGTACCGCCGGGCGATGGCCGTGCGCTCGGCGCGGGTCGACGTGCCGGAGAGGTAGGCGCGGACATCGGCGAGCCGACGCTCCCGTTCCCGCTCGTCCAGGGCGGGGTCGGGCCAGATCGGCGCGGCGAGGTTCGGGCCGTAGCCGGGGATGGAGCGAGGGGCGAAGTGCCCGTCGGAGATCACCACCTCGCCCTTGCCGACGTGCCGTGCCGCCCAGGCGTACGACGGCCAGTGCGACGGCTGCTCGAGGCCGATCGGATCCAGTGCCCGCGGCACCACCGCCCCGCCCTGCACGGTGAGGAACCCGACGCAGGCCCCGACGGCCGCCGCCCCGCCCAGCACCTGCCGCGCCCTGCCCCACGGCCGGGGCGCCGCCAGCTCCACCGCGAGCGCGAACTGCAGCGGCACCAGGGTGAGCCCGAGGATCCTGCCGTAGGTGTAGCGGCCGCTGACCCAGCCGTACGCCACGAACAGGCAGTCGAGGGCGAACAGCAGTACCAGCGGATCCCGCCAGGAACCCCGCCGCCACAGCGCCGGCAGCCCCAGCAGCGCCAGCCAGAACTGCCCGCCGAGATGCTCGTACAGCCGCCGGTGCATCCAGTCCACGCTGTCGTCCCCGGCCAGCGCGAACACGTCGAAGTACGGCCAGCACCCGGCGACCAGCAACGCCGCACCCGCCGTCACCCCCCACCGCACGGCCACCGCCCACTGCACGGCCGCGGCGCCCCGCCACCCCCGCTGCCACCCGCCGACGAACGCCACCGCCCCCAGCACCGCCGCCGCCGCGGTGATCGGATGGATCAGCAGGATCAGCCCGTACAGCGTGCCGATCCCCGCGTACCCGGCGAGCCCCGACAGCCCGCTCGGTCCGACGTACCGGACGAGCCCCTCCCCGCGTGCACGCGCCCCCGTGAGCGCCCACGCCCAGAACGTGAGCCCGATGGCGAAGGCCGACGGATAGCCGAGGTTCCCCGTCATCGACATCAGGCTCAGATAGCCGCTCCACCAGGCCCGCTCGGTCCCCCACAGCAGCGTCATCGCCCCCAGCGCGAGCACCGGCGCCCACGGCCTGGGCGTCAGTACCCGCGCGAAGTGGCCGATGCCGGTCAGCAGTACGAGCAGGTTCAGCGGGCCGGCCAGCCGTACCACCTCCCAGCCGCCCAGCCCGGTCAGCCGGGCGAACGCGCCCTGCGCGAACGCGTACGGCGAGTAGTAGGGGCTGCCCGCGCCCGGCAGGTCCGCCATCGGATGGCGAGGGTGGAGCAGGTCCGCCTTGAGACGTTCGACGACCGCCGCGTGCTGGCCCGCGTCGCAGCACAGCGGCACGGCCCAGTACGCCAGCGACATCACCAGGAAGAACGCGAAGCCGAAGACCTGGTACGGCGTCGGACGCCAACTGCGGCCGCCGCGCAGGGCACTCGCGCCGCGCACGGTCCTCCGGACGAGGACACCTACAGCGGCCGCAGTGCTGGTCGTGGAGGTTGTGTGGGTTTGAGGCATTTGCCGTATGTTCCCGATCGGGCCGGTCGGGTCAACGGCTTTACCTCACATCACCTCATCGAGTGAGCCCTCGCGTCCGCCGGGGCCGGCACCCGCCGCACCCCGCTCGGACGCTCCGGCATCGACTCACCCAGCATCAACGTCCGTACGACCCGCTCCGCGGCCAACCCGTCGTCGAACTCGCAGAACCGCTCCCGGAACCCCGCCCGCAACCGCGCCGACTCCCCGTCCTGCCACGTCCCGGACGCGAACAGCCACGCCAACTCCCGGTAGGAGCGGGACACATGACCCGGCGCGTCGGAGGTGATGTCGAAGTAGGCGCCCCTGCTCGCCGCGTACGCCCCCCAGTCGTCGGCGTGGATCACGATCGGCCGGTCCAGGTTGGCGTAGTCGAACATCAGGGCCGAGTAGTCGGTGACCAGCACATTGGCGGCGAGCAGCACGTCCTCGACATGCGGCACGTCCGTCGCGTCGATCAGCACGCCCCGCCGGTGCAGATCGGCCAGGCCCATCCCGCGTGCCGTGCCCTGCGCCAGCGACGGATGCAGGCGTACGACGAGCGTGTGGCCCGCGCCGAGGTCCGCGGCGAACCGGGCGAGATCGATCCGGTCGACATGGCCGCCCCTGCGGTACTCGCGACGGGTCGGCGCGTACAACACGACCGTGTCACCGGCGGGGACGCCGAGCCGCGCACGGGCGGCCTCGCCGGCGTCCGGGCCGGCGCCGACCAGCACGTCATTGCGCGGACTCCCCGTCCGCAGCGACGTGAAGTGACACGGATACGCCCGCTCCCACACCAGCTCCGAGTGCCGGTTGGCCACCAGGCTGTAGTCCCAGCGGTCGGCCCGCCACAGCATCTTCGGCACGTCGAAGCCGTGCCGGGCGCCGGGCTTGGTCAGCAGGTCGGCCGCCATGTACTTGAGCGGGGTGCCCTGATGGGTCTGGACGTGGACGCTGCCGGGACGCTTGGTCAGGCTGCCGGGCCAGTTGACGTTGTTCACCCAGTACGCGGCCCGCGCCATGACCTCGTGGTAGCGCCGCGAGCCCGGCGTCACGAAGTCGGTGCCGGGAGGCAGCGAGTCGACCGCGTCCTCCTGGACGACCCACACACCCCTGATGTGCGGGGCGATCTCGCGGGCCTTGGCGTGGATCGCCGCCGGATCGCCCAGCACCCCGCGATGCGAGAACGCCGAGTAGACGGCCAGGTGCGGATCGAGCGGAAGCTTCGACTGGGCCGCGTACCAGGCCCGTTGGGCCCGCTGCGAGGCCGCCCCCGTCACGCGCCGCTTGCCGGCCCCCGCCACCCTGCGCACCTCGCGCAGACCGCGAGCCACGGCGTACGACGCGTAGGGCGCCGTCGCCAGCAGCCGCATCTCCTTGCCGCGCCAGCCGTCGGGCGGGGTGAAGCCTTCCGGAAGGTGGCGGGCGTGGAAGGAGCGGATCTCACGGTAGAAGTCCGGCCGGTCCGCGGGCCTGACCCGGTCCTCCCTCGCCAGCACGAACAGCATGTGGTCCAGGGCCCGCTCGAACAGCAGCGGACGCGCCCACGCCAGGTCCGGGCGCTCTTCGAGGAACGCGAACAGGCCCTCGTACTGCGGAAAGATGTCGAAGTGCCGCCGCCCCGGCGTCTTGGTGATCGCACCCTGCCGGCGCTGCCGGTACTCGACCCCGATCCGTTCCAGGCAGGCGATGCGGTCGGCCAGCACCATCGAGCGGTAGGTGACGGGCGCGTCCTCGTACAGGCCCGGCGCGTAGCGCAGCTCGTGCTTGAGGAAGAAGTCCCGCCGGTACGCCTTGTTCCAGGCGACCAGGAACAGATGCAGATACTGCGGGCTCTCACGGACGCTGAAGGTGTCCGTGCCGGCCGCGGCCAGCAGGTCCGCCGCCGTGCTCCGGCCGCCGCGGCCCCACCAGTGGGTGCGCACGTGGTCGAAGACCAGGATGTCCGGGTCGTCGGTCGCCTCCAGACGCGCGGCGACGGCGGCCAGCAGGCCCGGCGTGTAGTGGTCGTCGCTGTCGAGGAAGAGGACGTAGTCGCCGCTCGCCTGCTCCAGACCGGCGTTGCGGGCCCGGCCGAGGCCGACGTTCTCCGGCAGGTGCAGCACGCGCACGCGTGCGTCGCGCTCGGCGTAGGCGTCCAGGATGGCGGGGCAGCCGTCGGGGGAGCGGTCGTCGACGGCGATCACCTCGAAGTCGGTGAACGACTGCCCGAGCACCGAGTCCAGGCACTCCCGCAGGAAGCCCTGCACCTTGAAGACGGGGACGATGATGCTGAAGCGGGGCACGTCAGTTCCTCACGAGGGTCGTCGCGGCGGGGGCGGGGATGCGCTCGGCGAGCGGGATCACCGGCGGGATCGCCTCGGGCGGCTCGCCCAGCAGCACCCGGCGTACGACCCGCTCGGCCGCCTGCCCGTCGTCGAACTGGCAGAACCGCTCCCGGAACGCGGCCCGCAGGGCCCTGGCCTCCCCGTCCGCCCACGAGCCGTCGCGGAAGACGGCCGCCAGCTCCCCCGGCGTACGCGCCACCCGGCCCGGCGGAGCCTCCATCAGGTCGAAGTAGACGCCCCGCAGCTCCCGGTAGACGTCCCAGTCGTCCGCGTACACGACGATCGGCCGGTCCAGATTGGCGTAGTCGAACATGATCGAGGAGTAGTCGGTGATCAGCGCGTCGGCGGCCAGGCAGACGTCCTCGGACGAGCGGTGCCCGGTGACGTCGATGATCCGGCCGGTGCCGCGCGCGCCTCCCTGGTCGTAGAAGTAGTGGGCGCGCAGCAGCACGACGTACTCGTCGCCGATCTCCTCGCACAGCGCCTGAAGGTCGAGGCTCGACTCGAAGCCGGTGGCGTGGTCGCGGTGCGTGGGCGCGTAGAGCAGCGCCTTCTTGCCCTCGGGGACGCCGAGTTCGCGGCGGATGCGGGCGACGTCGCCGGCGGTCGACGTGTAGTAGGCGTCGTTGCGCGGATAGCCGTACTCGAGGGTCTCGTGCGCGGCGGGGAACGCGCTCTCCCACATCTCCGTGGAGTGCCGGTTGGAGGTGAGGTTGTAGTCCCAGCGGTCCACGCGGGCCAGCAGTTTGGCGAAGCTGCCGGTCGCGGCCGCCACCACGGGGTACGTCGCCTGGTCGGCGCCCATCTTCTTCAGCGGGGTGCCGTGCTGGGTTGACAGATGCACGCTGCCCTTGCGCTTGACGACGGCGTCCGCGAAGTTGGCGTTGTTGATCAGGTACTTGGCGCGGGCCAGCACGTCCCAGTACTTACGGCTGCCGATGACGGCGTACTCCACGTCCTTGGGCACGGTGTGCGCCTGGTCCGCCTCGACCACGAACACCGCACGGATGTGCGGGGCGAGCTCGCGCGCCTTGGCGTGGATCGCGGCCGGATTGCAGACATAACCGCGCCCCCAGTACGCGCAGTACACGGCGAGGTTCTGATCCAGCGGCCGCCGCAGCTGGAGCTGGTACCGCAGTCGCGTGCGCAGCCCGCGCGGACGCGGCACGCATGAAGCCGCCCGCGCCGCCGCCTGGTTGGCCCGGCGCAGCGCCCGGAACGCCGTATACGCCCCGCTCGCCAGCAGCCGGTGCTGCACGCCGAGACTGCCGCCCGGCGTCCGGAACCCGGCGGGACGGTGCCGCCGGTAGAGCCTGCTCGCCCGCCGGAAGAAGGCCCGGCGCCCGCGCGGCAGCCGTCCCGGATGGGCGGCCGTCTTCAGTACGGCGGCGAAGAGCTGCTCGAACAGCGCCGCGCGCCGCTCCTCGGACAGCCCCTGCTGGGCCGCCCGCGTCAGCACCAGCTCGGCCTGGTCCAGCAGCTCGACGTGGTGCTCCCCCGGCAGGCCCAGCCGATTGCCCTGCCGCCGCAGCAGATGCCGTACGACGACCTGGCGCAGCACCGCCATGCGCGCGGCGCCCAGCACGACCAGCCCGCCGAAGCCGACGTCGGTGAAGTGGCCGTCGGGAAAGGCGAGGTGGTGCTCGGCGAGGAAGGTCCGCCGGTAAGCCGCACTCCACGCCGGGAGCTGGACCCCCGTCAGCTCGGCGGCCTCCTCGGGCGAGAAGACCCCGCCCGGCGTCCGCGCCTGCACGAGCGCGGCCGGATTGGTCGGCTCACCCACCCACCACGGGGTCCGCTCGTGCTCGAAGTGCAGGACATCCACGTCACCGGTCTCGCCCAGCCGGGCGTCCAGCGCCGCCAGAGCGCCCGGCACCAGCACGTCGTCGCCGTCCAGGAACAGCACCCAGTCACCGATCGCCGCCCGCAGCCCGGCGTTGCGCGCCCCGGCCAGCCCGGCCGCCGGCGGCGAGTTCACGGGCGCCACCCGGCAGTCCCGCTCGGCGTACCCGGCGGCGACGTGCGCCGCCGGGGAGTCGGGGGCGTCGCAGACCGGGATCAGCTCGAAGTCGCCGAAAGGCTGGGCGAGGACCGAGTCCAGCGCCTGGGACAGCCGGCCCGCGACCCCATGGGACGGAACGATGATGCTGAAGCGGGGCATACTGCTCTTTCTGTCGATGTGCTGGCGGCCGGGTTCTTCAGGAGGCCGGGGTCGGCCTCACTCGGTGCGCCGACGGCCGGGCCGCCCGGCCGGGCGCCAGGTGTGCGGCCGGCTCGGCGTGGGCCGCGACGGGCTGGAGGGCATGTGAACTCCTCTTCCGTGAGAACGGCGTTCAGCGGCTCTCGGTGACGGTCCGGGTGCCCGCGGGTTGCGGCACGGTGGCGCGCGGGGACTGCGCGAGCGACGCGGCCGGCGACGGAACGGGGTGGCGCTTGTCGAGCGGCACGACGGAGGGCCGGCCGGTCTCGCCCAGCACGACATGGCGGACGACCCGCTCGGCGGCGCGTCCGTCGCCGTACGGGCAGAAACGCTCGCGGAACGCCGACCGCAGCTGGGCGGAGCGCGAGCCGCGCCAGTGGCCGGTGGTGAAGATGTCGATCAGCTCGTCCTCGCTGCGCGACACCGCGCCCGGCGGGAAGGAGCGCAGGTCGAAGTAGGTGCCGCGGGCCGCCTCGTACGCCTCCCGGTCGTCGGCGTGGATCACGATCGGCCGGTCCAGGTCGGCGTAGTCGAACATGATCGACGAGTAGTCGGTGACCAGGGCGTCAGAGGCCAGGCACAGCGACTCGACGCTCGGGTGGTCGGTGACGTCGATGACCTGTCCCGCGGTGGGGGCGAGGGGGCCGCCGTGCCGGGGGTGCGCGCGGGCCAGGACGACGAAGCGGGGGCCCAGTCGGCACAGGACGTGGTGCAGGTCGAGGGTGGTGCGCTGGGTGCGCCGGTAGTCGCGGTGGGTGGGGGCGTAGAGGATCGCGACCGCGCCCTCGGGGATGCCGAGCGACTCCCGGATCCGGGCCACGTCCGCCGAAGTCGCCTGCTGGAAGACGTCGGCCCGCGGGCTGCCGTATTCGAGGGTCGTGTAGCCGCCCGGGTAGACGCGCTCCCAGATCAGGGTGGAGTGGCGGTTGGCGGACAGGACGTAGTCCCACTTGTCGACGTTGTCGAGGAGTTCGTCGAAGTCCGTGTCCCCCGCGGCTGCCGGGCGTTCGCGCAGGTCCAGGCCCATGTGCTTGAGCGGGGTGCCCTGCCGGGTCTGGACGAGGACCTGGCCGCGGCGCTTGACCAGGCGGCGGTCGAAGTCGGCGTTGTGGACCAGGTACTTGGAGCGGGCGAGGGCCGTCCAGTAGGCGGCGGTGTCGGGGCGCAGCCGGCGGGTGCCGGTGGGGACGGAGTCGTGCTGCTCGGCCTCGGCGATCCAGGCCGTGCGGATGCCCGGGGCGTGCGCGCGGAAGGCCTGCTCCAGGGCGCCCGGGTGGCAGCCGTGGCCGCGCACGCCGTGGGCGGCGAAGACGGCGCGGTCGGCGCGCAGCGGGAGGCGCCGCTGGATGCGGTAGTGCAGGCGCAGGGCGGTGGAACGCACGCCCTTCAGCAGACGGTTGGTGAGCTTGGCGGTGCGGCGGACCAGGGCGGCCGTCAGTTGCAGGGCGCGGTAGGTGCGGTGCAGGCCCAGGCGGACCAGGGTGTGGTGGACCCGGGAGCGCGGGGGGACGGGGGCGCCCGGGGAGCGGTAGCGGCGGTAGTAGGTGCGGGCCGTGCGCAGGAACTGGGCGCGGCTGCGGCGCGGCAGGCGGTCGCGGCGGGCGAACACCACGACCAGGTGGTCGACCATCCGACGGAACAACAGCGGGCGCCAGCAGGCGAGTTCGGGGTGCTGGTCGACGTAGGCGAAGACACGGTCGTACTGCTCGAAGATGTCGAAGTGCCGCGGGCTGACCGTGCCGAGGATGCCGCCCCGGCGCCGCTGCCGGTAGTGCACGCACACCCGGTCCAGGGTCGCGATCGACTCCGCCGTCATCAGGACCGGGTACGTCCAGGGCGTGTCCTCGTAATAGCCGGACGGGAAGGCGAAGCCCTCCTGCTCGACGAACTCCCGCCGGTACGCCTTGTTCCAGGCCACCATCAGCAGCCGCAGCAGCCCCGGGCGGTCCGCCAGCCGGAAGGGCGCCGGGCCCTGTTCGGTGAGCCGGGCCGCGGCCTGGTTGCGGATCGTCTCGCCGGTCCAGTAGGTGCGCGCGTAGTCGTAGACCAGGACGTCCGGGTCGCCGGTCTCCTTCAGCCGGTCGGCGATCGCGTGCAGGGCATCGGGGGTGAGGCTGTCGTCGCTGTCGAGGAAGATCAGGTAGTCGCCGGTGGCCTGGGCCATACCGGCGTTGCGGGCGGGCCCCAGCCCCCGGTTCTCGGCGAGGTGCACGGGGCGCACGCGCGCGTCGCGGGCCGCGAACTCGTCGATGATCGCGCCGGACGCGTCCGGTGAGCAGTCGTCGACGGCGATCAGTTCGAGATCCGGGTACGACTGCGAGAGCACCGATTCCAGGCACTCGTGCAGGTACGCCTGAACCTTGTACGCGGGGACAATGACACTGAACCTGGGCAAGGGACATCCACTGGGTCGGCCGGGACGGTGGGCGCTGTCGCCGTAGCGCCTTGCCCGGGAACGGCCAATGGAGTGACTTGGTTACGGGACCTAAGGCATACGAGGGACCATGAGCGAACGGGAGGGGGCGGACCGACGACGGCCCGCCCCCTCAAGCAGGATGCGCTTGCGCCTACTTGACCGCGCCCGCCATCACACCGGACACGAACTGCCGCTGGAACGCGAAGAACACGACCAGCGGGATCACCATGGAGATGAACGCGCCTGGTGCCAGGACGTCGATGTTGTTGCCGAACTGGCGCACCTGCGTCTGCAGGGCGACCGTGATCGGCTGACTCCCGGAGTCCGTGAAGATCAGGGCGACCAGCATGTCGTTCCACACCCACAGGAACTGGAAGATGCCGAGCGCGGCGATCGCCGGACCGCCGAGCGGCATCACGACGCGGAAGAACAGGCGCAGTTCACCGGCGCCGTCCAGGCGGGCCGCCTCCAGCAGTTCCCTCGGGATCTCCGCGAAGAAGTTCCGCAGCAGGAACACCGCGAACGGCAGACCGAAGCCGACGTGGAAGAGGATCACGCCGGTCAAAGACCCGAAGATGCCGATGTTGCCGAACAGTTCGGCGATCGGGATCAGCGCCACCTGCACCGGCACGACCAACAGGCCGACCACGCCCAGGAACCACCAGTCGCGGCCCGGGAACTCCATCCACGCGAACGCGTACCCCGCGAGCGAGCCGATGACGACGACGAGGACCGTCGCCGGGACCGTGATCAGCACGGTGTTGAGGATCGAGTCGGTGATGTCGCTGTTGCTCAGGAGCTTGTCGTAGCTGTCGAAGGTGAGTTGGGAGGGCTTGCTGAAGACCTCCCACCAGCCGCTCGCGGTCATCTCCTCCGGCGGCCGCAGGGAGGACAGCAGCAGCCCGATCGTCGGGACCAGCCAGAACAGGCCCACGACGATCAGGAACACCCGCACCAGCCCGCCACTGACGAACGAGGCCAGCCGGCCGCCGAGGGACTGCTCGGCCTTGACGGAGGTGAGGGGCTCGGGCGCCCCCTTCCTGAGCCCGCCGACGTCGGTACTCATCGCCGCACCTCCCGCCGCAGCCTACGGACGTTGAACCACATCACCGGGATCACGAGCAGCAGCAGGAACACCGCGATGGCGCTGGCGATGCCCGGCTGGTCCTCGGAGAAGCCCTTGCGGTACAGCTCCAGCGCGAGGACGTTCGCGTCGTCCTGGGAGGAGCCCGGGGCGATGATGAAGACCAGGTCGAAGACCTTCAGCACGTTGATCATCAGGGTGACGGTGACCACCGCGAGGACGGGTGCCAACAGCGGCACCGTGACCCTGCGGAACACCTGCCACTCGTTGGCGCCGTCCACCCGGGCCGCCTCCAGCAGATCCCGGGGGATGCCCGCGAGCCCGGCCGCGATCAGCACCATCGCGAAACCGGCCCACATCCAGATGTACGACCCGATGATGGACGGCGTGACCAGGGACGGGCCGAGCCAGTCCACGCCGTTGTACGGCTCCCTGAAGTTGTCCGCCGGGAGCCGCAGCTGGGCCCCGTCGGCGGCGGCCGGCAGCGTGAACGTGCCGTCGTCGGCGGCCTTCGTGGAAGCCACGACCTTGCCGTCCTTGACGGCCTCGATCTCCATCCCGGCATAGCCCAGCTCGGCCGCGTCGACCCCGCCGAGCGTGCCGACGCCCTTGCCGCGCGTGAAGTCCTGCCAGGTGGTGCCGGTGACCTTGCCCGACTCCGGCTGCGCCTGTACGGCCTTCTTGGCGTCGTCCGGCATCTGGTCGGGGGCGACGCCCACGAGGGGCAGGGTGACCGGGGTGCCGGCACTGACGCCGGCCTTGGTGATGAAGCCGCCGCCCGGCGCCGCTTCGAGCGGAGACTCCCGCCCCGGGTGCGCCTTCGGGAACGCGGACGCCTGCGCGAAGGTGTCGTGGACACCCACCCACACCGCGTTCGCGACGCCCTTGTCCGGGTCCTGGTCGTAGACGAGCCGGAAGATGATGCCCGCCGCCAGCATCGAGATCGCCATCGGCATGAAGACGACCAGCTTGAACGCCGTGCCCCAGCGCACCCGTTCGGTCAGCACCGCGAAGATCAGACCGAGCGCGGTGGCCACCGTCGGGGCGAACACCACCCAGATGACGTTGTTCTTCAGGGCCGTGCGTATGCCGTCATCGGTGAAGAGGGCCTCGTAGTTGTCGAACCCGGCGAAGCCGTCGCCGGACTGGTCGTAGAAGCTGCGGATGACCGAGTACCCGATCGGGTACACCACGAGCGCGCCGAGCAGCACCAGAGCGGGCAGCAGGAACAGCACCGCCACCGTCCTGCGGGTGCCGGTCACGCTCTTGCGCGACTTGGGTGCGGCAGCGGGCGGAGAGCCCCCTGCCGCTTCCGCCGACGCCATGGCGTCAGTTTCCGTACGCCGCGGCCGCGTCGGCTTCCAGCTTGCGCTGTGTGCCCGCGATGTCCGACGGGTTCTTCAGGAAGTCCTGCAGGGCCTTCCACTCGCCCTTGCCGGGCGTGCCGCCGAAGGCCTGCGGGGCCTGGTCGGACATGTCGAAGCGGAAGTCGTCGCCCGAATCGATCAGGGCCTTGGCGATCTTCTGCTGCACGGCGTTCGGATACGCCGAGTTGTCCACGTTCTTGTTCGGCGAGAGGTAACCGCCCAGCTTCGCCTGGATGGTCGCCGCGTCCGGGGAGGCCAGGAAGGTGGCCAGGGCCTGCGCGGCCTTGGAGTCCTGCAGGATCACGGCCGCGTCGCCGCCGGAGACCACGGGTGCGGTGTCACCCACGGCCGGGAACGGGAACACCTTCGCGTCCGTGCCGACCTTCGCCTTCGCCTGTGTGATGTTGACCTGCGCGAAGTCGCCCTCGTAGACCATGGCAGCCTTCGGCTGGTCGCCGCCGGTGAAGGTCTGGGTGACCGATGCCGGGAAGTCGGTCTGCAGCGCGCCGTCGGCGCCGCCCGCCACGTAGTCCTTCTTGCCCCAGACCTGGGCGAGCGTGGTGAGCGCGTTCTTCACGGACGCGTCGGTCCACTTGATCTCGTGCTTCGCCAACTGGTCGTACTTCTCGGGACCGGCCTGGGAGAGGTAGATGTTCTCGAACCAGTCGGTCAGGGTCCAGCCCTCGGCGCCGCCGACCGAGAACGGCGTGACGCCGGAGTCGTAGACGGTCTGGGCAGTGCTGAGCAGTTCGTCCCACGTCTTGGGCTCGGTGGCCCCCGCGTTCTCGAAGACCTTGGCGTTGTACCAGATCAGGGACTTGTTGGCGGCCTTGTAGTAGACGCCGTACTGCTTGTTGTCGACCTTGCCGATGTCCTGCCAGCCCTGCGAGTAGTTCGCCTGCAACTCCTTGACCGCGTCGGCGCCGAGGGGCTTGGCCCACTTCTTGTCGACGGCCTGCTTTATGGCGCCGGGCTGCGGAAGCATCGCGATGTCCGGCGGCTGGCCGCCCGCGACCTTCGAGCCGAGGAAGTTGATGATCGGGTCCTGGGCGGGCACGAAGGTCACCTTGGCGCCCGTGCGCTTCTCGAACTCCGCGAGGACCTTCTTGAAGTTCTCCTGCTCGGCACCGGTCCAGACGGCGGCGACTTCGAGGGATTCGCCGTTCAGCTTGGGAAGGGTGACGGTGCTTCCGGTCTCCTGGTCACTGCCGCTCTGTTCGTTGCCGCTGTCGTTGTCGTCGCCGCCTCCGCATGCGGTGAGCGAGAGCGCGAGGGTGCCCGCGAGTACGGCTGCCGCGGCCCTGGCGACCCTGCTTGTCCGGTTCCTGCTGCTCGTGCTGCGCATCACTGCCCCGTTCTTCGTGCCTCGTCGAACGTTCGAGCGCTGTCCCGTGCGATCTGGTCTACGCCCTGGGTTTGGGGGCGGCAAGACCGCGTCCGCTGTCAAGCCGGGGATCGTGACCCCGTCGTGACCAGGCTCGGCTCCGTCGAGGTCGGCGTCCCTGAGGGCTGCCGCTCCCAGACCCCCGCTATCGGCCTGAACGGCCTCGTCCTCAATCGCCGGACGGGCTGAAATCGCCGACCGGCGTCAAAGGAGTGACGGCACCTCGGTTGCCGAAACCTCTCGCGCCGCCCTCTCCAACGCACTGGCCAGCAACGCCAGATCCGTCGGGCCGTTGCCCAGCTCCCGGACCGGGCGCCGGGCCGGCGGGTCGCCCATGCGGTGCCACTCCAGCGGCACGACCGTGGGCCGCAGCGTCGCCGTCCGCGGGATACGCCCCGTCACCCGCCCGCCCTGGAACGGCACCACGCGCCCGTCCGCCCAGGCCAACCGCCCCCGCCCCGGCGCCGGTTCGTCGGGCCCCGCCGCCACCGCGTCCAGCGTCACCCGCAAGGTCGCCAGCCGCACCGGCTCCGACTCCGCCGTACGGCCCCCGATCCCCGCCGCGGCCACCAGGTGCACCCCGAGCCGCTCGCCCTCCCGCGCCACGGCCTCCAGCGCGCGTATCACCGAGCCCGCCGCGGGCCTGCCCGTCGACCCCAGCGCGGGCGAGATCAGCGCGTCCAGGTCGTCGACGACCACGACGAGCCGGGGCAGCGGCGGCACGGCCTCGGCCTCGGCCTGCCGACGAGCCGCCCCCGGCCGCAGCCGGATCGTGGAGCTGGGCGGCGAGTCCAGATCCCCTGTGAGGTCACCGGCCCCGGTACCGACGCCGGCCCCGGAGCCGCCCCCCGCCGCGCGCTGCGCGACCATCCGGCCCGACAGCTCACGCCCCGTGTGCCACTCGGCGAAGTCGGACCGCCCGAGCAACTCCGCGCGCCGCTTCAGCTCGGCGCTCAGCGACTGGGCGAACTCCCGCATGCGGACGGGGTCGTTGGCGGTGAGGTGGGTGGTCACATGGGGTACGTCCGTACAGACCCGCAGGCCGTCGCCGTGCCCGCCGCCCGCGCCGACGCTGTCCCGGCCGTCGATCAGTACGACGCCCAGCCGGTCCGGCCGCTCGGCCGCCGCGAGCGACGCGACGACGGCCCGCAGCAGCTCCGTACGCCCGCTGCCGGGCGGTCCCTCGATCAGCAGGTGCGGCCCGTCGGCGCCGAGGTCCGCGCTGACCGGCCCGCGCGGCCCGGCCCCGAGCACGGCGCACACCCGCCCGCCGAGGGCCTCCGCGTCATCGGCCGCGTCGGCCCAACGCGCCATCAGCGACGCGGGGGTGGCCCGGGCCAGCCCCAACTCGTCCAGCAGCCGCGCCGCCTGAGGCAACGGCACGGACACCCGCGCGTGCCGCTCCCCGCCGCCCCCCTCCGGACGCAACGGCGCCAGAGCCCGCGCGAACCGCTCCGCCCAGGCGAGGGAAACGGCGTCCACGGCGGCTACGGTGCCGTGGCCGATGGGGCCGTGACTGGGAGCGGGAGCGGGGGTGGTGGTGGCGCAGCCGTCAGTGCCCTGATGGGCGGCGCCTGGCCGGGATGCGTCCGTCGTGCGCGGGCTGGTCTCCACTGCGCTTCCGGCGGCCCCGGCCCGAGCAACCCGCATCAGCCGCAGCGCCGTCGCCACATCACCGCTCAGCAGCGCGACCGCACCGCACTCCCGGAACACCGGCGACACCGTGCACGCCGCCTCGTAGGTCTCCGTCACCGGCGACGCGGGCGACGCCGAAGCCGTCTCGGCGAGGCACACGACGTGGATCCCGGCCCGCGGCCCCTCCAGTGCCAGCCGCGCCACCGCCTCGCGCACGTCGGCGCCCCCGGGATCGCCGTCCACGACGACCACGGTGTACGGCCCCGCGAATCCGTCCGCCCCGTCGGCCGGGTCGTCGTCCCGCGCCCAGGAGGGCCGCCGGACGGCACATCCGTCCGGGACGGCGGAGGCGGTGCCGGTGGTCCTGCCCTCGGCGGAGCTCCCCCCGGCGCCCGCGCCGCGGGTCTGCGGCGACAGGTCCTCCAGGCGCCGCAGCAGCTCCTCCGTGCGGGCCGTGGCCTGCTCGCGGTCGTAGGCCAGCAGGAGGCGGCAGTCCTGGGCGTGCCCGGGGCGGACATGGGGCAGCCAGCCAAGCCAGGCCCATTCGGCGGTGCGCTCCGCCGGCGGACGGGAGCGGTCGGCACTGATCAGCACCAGCTCCAGGGCGTCGGGCGAGTGCAGCGCGGCGAGCTGGGCGAGCACCGCGCGGGCCAGCCCGGCGAGCCGCTCGCGCGGACCGGCCAGCCCCAGCGCCCCGACCTCACGCAGATCGGCGGTCACCGGCACCGCGGGCAGCAGTCCCGAACCGTCGGGCGCCGCCCGGTCGGCGGTGCCGAGCCGCACCGTGAGCGCCTCCGGGTGACCCGGCGCGCGCTCCCACAGGCGGGGCCCGGGACCCAGGGCCGTCAGCAGCAGGGACGCGGGGTCCGGCCAGGCCTCCGGCAGCCGGGGGCCGTTCGCCGCCGAGGGGGGCTCGGTCGCCTCGGGCAGCTCGTCGTCGTCGTACGTCCCACGCCGGGCCGTCGCCCCCTGCTCCCCGCGCCCGCCGGCCAGCCGCCGCGCCCACGCCGTGAGCCCGCCGCGCCTGCGCACGCCCTGCGGGACGTCGGTGCCCCTGAGCGGGGTGCCTTTACGGCTGCTGCCGCCGTTCGCCGGGATGCCTTCGCGGTCGCCGTCGCCCGAAGCGTGGTCGGCGCCGACGCCGCCGTGCCCCCCGGCGCCCGCCGCACCGCCGTGACCCCCGGCGTCCCCGCCGAGCGCGCCCACCTCGAAGCCCGCGCCGTGGGTGTCGCCGCCGCGCGGTCCCGGAACCGCCCGCTCGGACCCGCCGTCGCTTTCGATCCGTGGTGCCCCGCCCTGCACCGGCACGACGGGCGGCTCGCCCGGACCGTGCTCCTGAGCGGCCGACCGGCCTCTGGCGGCCCCGGTCGCGTCGCCACCGTCCGCCACACGCGCGTGAGACACCGCCGCGCCGGCCCGCGAAGAGCTGCCCGCCCCGACGCCCGACGCGGCCCGCCCGTCGACCTGCGCCTCCGCGTCCCGTCCCGGGTCGCCCCCGGCAGGGACCCGTACATGCCCCTCCCCGTCCGGCTCCGTCGCCACCCGCGCCCCCGGCCCCCCGGCCGGAGCCAGCCGCAGGGCCGACTCGCCGATCCGCAGCAGCGCCCCCGGCGCGAACCGCACCGGGCGGGCGGTCACACGGGTGCCGTCCAGCGTGGTGCCGTTCGTGGAGTCGAGGTCGGTGACCGAGACGTGGCCGTCGGCGGCGACCGTGACCGCGCAGTGCAGCCGGGAGACGTCCGGGTCGTCGAGCGGGACGTCCGCGTCGGCGGAGCGGCCGATGCGGATCTCGCCGCCGTGCAGCAGGTGGACCCCGCCGGCGTCAGGGCCGGCCACGACATGGAGCTGGGTCGGGGCGTCGTCCAGCTCGGGATGGGGCTCGGGTGCCGCCGGGGCGCCCAGGGACAGCACCGCACCGTCTATCAGCGGGGGTTCGCCGAGTGTGCTGCGCCGGTCGTCGAGCCGCTCCGCGCCCGCGTACAGCACGACCGGGCCGTCGCCCCCGGACACCGCCGAGGCGAGCGCCGACGCCACCGCGGCCAGGGCGGTACCCGCGGGCGCCGTGACCAGCACGTCGCAGCTCGCGGCGCGGCCTCGCACCGGGGCAGGCGGGGCCAGCGGGTCTACGACGGTCAGCCGGATCTGCATCGGCGTCAGCGGTCCCTTCTGCGAGGGCGTGGCAACTCCCCACCCCACCCGAGCACATCGGCCAGTACTCCACGTACTGCCCGCATCCTCGCACCTGCCACTGACAACGCGCCCCCCGCCCGAAGGCAAGTGATCTTGATTGGTCGGCTCTGCCCGCAAAAGTGCCTGACAAGTGCACTGCCGGTGATCACTTGAGATCGCTCACTTCCGCTTGCGGCAACCACGAGACAAAGCCGAGCGTCTTTCCTTCGAACATGCACGGGAAGCCGTACGTAAGACGCACAGAATGACGACAGGCCGGTGCCCCGGGGGACGGCACTACAGTGGATCGGAACGTAGGCAAGCAGCAGGGAGCGCGACGTGCGGCCGGTAGGCAGCAAGTACTTCCTCGAGGAGCCGCTCGGTCGCGGCGCCACGGGGACCGTCTGGCGAGCCCGCCAGCGGGAGACCGCAGGCGCCGAGGCGGCCGTGCAGGGGCAGCCCGGCGAGACCGTCGCGATCAAGGTCCTCAAGGAGGAGCTCGCCAGCGACGCGGACATCGTCATGCGGTTCCTGCGGGAGCGCTCCGTCCTGCTGCGCCTGACCCACCCGAACATCGTCCGGGTGCGTGACCTGGTGGTCGAGGGCGAGCTGCTGGCCCTGGTCATGGACCTCGTCGAGGGCCCCGACCTGCACCGCTACCTGCGCGAGAACGGCCCCTTCACCCCGGTCGCCGCCGCCCTGCTCACCGCGCAGATCGCGGACGCGCTGGCCGCCAGCCACGCCGACGGCGTCGTCCACCGCGACCTGAAGCCCGCCAACGTCCTGCTCCAGCAGAACGGCGGCCAGATGCACCCGCTGCTGACCGACTTCGGCATCGCCCGCCTCGCCGACTCCCCGGGCCTGACCCGCACCCATGAGTTCGTCGGCACGCCCGCGTACGTCGCCCCCGAGTCCGCCGAGGGCCGCCCGCAGACCTCCGCCGTCGACATCTACGGCGCCGGAATCCTCCTCTACGAGCTGGTCACCGGCCGCCCGCCGTTCGGCGGCGGCTCCGCCCTGGAGGTCCTGCACCAGCACCTGAGCGCCGAACCGCGCCGCCCGTCCACGGTCCCCGACCCGCTCTGGACGGTCATAGAGCGCTGCCTGCGCAAGAACCCCGACGAACGGCCCAGCGCCGAGAACCTCGCCCGCGGCCTGCGCGTCGTAGCCGAGGGCATCGGCGTGCACGCGAACTCCGCGCAGATCGCCGCGGCCGAGGGCGTCGCCGCACTGCTCGCCCCCGACCCCGCCCCGGCCACCGTGCCGGGCTCGGCCGACCCCACGCAGGTGCTGCCGCACGGCGCGGCCCCCGGGGCGTACGACCCGAACGGAGCGACCAGCGTCCTGCCGCACACCGGCGCCCCCGGCCCGGCCGGCGCCGCCGACCCCACGGCCGTACTGCCGAACACGGGTGGTCGCGGCGCCGCCGACCCGACCGCCGTCATGCCGCCGATGCCGCCGGGACAGCCCGGCCAGCAGCCCGGCGGGCCCGGCCCCGAGGAGCCGCACCCCTGGCAGAACCAGCTGCGCGCCGCCCGGGACCGCAACGAACAGACGCAGGTCCAGTACCTCGACCCCAACCAGGACCCGCTGCGCCGCCGCCCCCAGCGGCAGGTCGCCCGCCCGCAGCAGCAGCCGCAGCAGCGGCCTCCGCAGGGCCGGCAGCAGGGGTACGGCCATCCCCAGCAGCACCAGCCGCAGCCGTACGCCCCACCGCGCCAGCCGCAGCAGCAGCCGCAGCGGTACGCCCCGCCGCCCGCGCCGGAGCCCCAGCGGCCCCAGCGCGAGCCGCGTCAGCCGCGCCAGCGCAGCGCCAACCCGATGCGGATCCCCGGGCTCGGCTGCCTCAAGGGATGCCTGTTCACGATCGTCATCCTCTTCGTCGCCGGCTGGCTCATCTGGGAGCTCAGCCCGCTGCAGGAGTGGATCGGCACGGGCAAGAGCTACTGGGCCCAGCTCAGCGACTGGTTCAGCACCGTGAGCGGGTGGATCGGGGACCTGGGCGGCTCCGGCGGAGGCTCGGGCACCAACTGACCGCAGGCGGCGCGTAGCCCCGGCTGGTCCCGGCTGGTTTGGGGATTTGTCGACATCTCGCGGGTGATTTCCGCCTCCGTGGTGAAGGTTGGCTCGCTGGGCGCGTAGTTTTGTCGACCGGGGGTCCCGGTTTTGTCGGCTGGGGTCCGGGGGTCGGCCCCCGGAATGACGCAGCGCGACAACACGCGTCGGTAGGAGCAGTCTTGGCACGGAAGATCGGCAGCCGGTACACCGCCAACCAGATCCTGGGGCGGGGCAGCGCCGGCACGGTGTGGCTGGGTGAGGGGCCCGAGGGGCCCGTCGCCATCAAGCTGCTGCGCGAGGATCTCGCGTCCGACCAGGAACTCGTCGGACGCTTCGTGCAGGAGCGCACGGCGCTGCTCGGCCTCGAGCACCCGCACGTGGTCTCCGTACGCGACCTGGTGGTCGACGGCAACGACCTCGCGCTGGTCATGGACCTCGTCCGCGGCACCGACCTGCGCACCCGGCTCGACCGTGACCGGCGGCTCTCGCCCGAGGCGGCGGTGGCGATCGTGGCGGACATCGCGGACGGGCTGGCGGCGGCGCATGCGGCCGGCGTCGTGCACCGGGACGTGAAGCCGGAGAACGTGCTGCTCGACATGCAGGGGCCGCTGGGGCCGGGCGGCTCTCATCCGGCGCTGCTGACGGACTTCGGTGTGGCGAAACTCATCGACTCGCCGCGCCGTACCCGCGCCACGAAGATCATCGGGACGCCGGACTACCTGGCGCCGGAGATCGTGGAGGGCCTGCCGCCCCGGGCGGCGGTCGACATCTACGCCCTCGCCACGGTGCTGTACGAGCTGCTGGCGGGCTTCACGCCGTTCGGCGGAGGCCACCCGGGCGCGGTGCTGCGCCGCCACGTCACGGAGTCGGTGGCCCCGCTGCCCGGGATCCCCGACGAGCTGTGGCAGCTGATCGTGCAGTGCCTCGCGAAGGCGCCGGCCTCGCGGTTGCGGGCGTCGGAGCTGGGGGCGCGGCTGCGCGAGCTGCTGCCGCTGGTGGCCGGGATGCCGCCGCTGGACGTGGACGAGCCGGATGTGGAGCCGGCGGAAGAAGAGGCTCCGGCTGCTGAGGCGGCGGCGCCGGTGGGGGAGCGGGTGCGGCGGCGGGGGGCGGTGCCGCTGGTGCCGGGGGCGAAGCCGGCCGACTCCAACCGGGACACGCATACGTCGATGAGGGTGCCGGCGCCCGACGAGCTGGCGGGCGGGGCGCGCGGGACGGCTCGGGTGCCGAGGGCGACGGGTGCGCCGCGTCCGGGCTCGGCCCGGCATCGGGCGGTGACTCGGCGGCGGCGGGTGGTGTTGGGCGCGGCGGCGGTGGCGCTGGTGGCGGCGGCCGGGGTGGGCACATGGCTGGTGACGTCGGAGGACGACGCCGCGGTGACGCCCCAGGACACCAACAACTCGGCCCCGGCGACCCCGTAGTTTCCTCGCCCCCGGGGGTGGGCGGAGCCCCCTGGCAGGTCAGTGGTGACGCCGGGTGCGTCCCGGCCAAGGGCACCGGGGCCTCGGCGCTTGGCGGAGCCGTTACGCTGGAGGCGTGGCAGTCGTCGATGTATCCGAAGAGCTCAAGTCCCTCTCCTCGACCATGGAGTCGATCGAGGCCGTTCTGGACCTCGACAAGCTGAGGGCAGACGTCGCCGTGCTCGAGGAGCAGGCGGCAGCGCCGTCCCTGTGGGACAACCCGGACGAGGCGCAGAAGATCACCAGCAAGCTGTCCCACCTCCAGGCGGAGGTGAGGAAGGCCGAGGCCCTGCGCTCGCGGATCGACGATCTCGCCGTGCTGTTCGAGATGGCCGAGGAAGAGGACGACCCGGACACCCGCGCCGAGGCCGAGGCCGAGTTCGCCGCCGTCAAGAAGGCGCTGGACGAGATGGAAGTGCGGACGCTGCTCAGTGGGGAGTACGACGCCCGTGAGGCGCTCGTCAACATCCGCGCCGAGGCCGGCGGCGTCGACGCCGCCGACTTCGCCGAGCAGCTGCAGCGCATGTACCTGCGCTGGGCGGAGCGCCACGGCTACAAGACCGAGATCTACGAGACGTCGTACGCGGAAGAGGCCGGCATCAAGTCGACCACCTTCGCCGTGCAGGTGCCGTACGCCTACGGCACCCTCTCCGTCGAACAGGGCACGCACCGGCTCGTCCGGATCTCGCCCTTCGACAACCAGGGGCGCCGCCAGACGTCCTTCGCGGGCGTCGAGGTCCTCCCGGTCGTCGAGCAGACCGACCACATCGACATCGACGAGTCCGATCTGCGCATCGATGTCTACCGTTCCTCGGGCCCCGGCGGCCAGGGCGTGAACACCACCGACTCCGCGGTCCGCATCACGCACCTGCCCACCGGCATCGTGGTCTCCTGCCAGAACGAGCGCTCGCAGATCCAGAACAAGGCGACGGCCATGAACGTTCTGCAGGCGAAGCTGCTCGAACGGCAGCGCCAGGAGGAGCGGGCGAAGATGGACGCCCTCAAGGACGGCGGCAGCTCCTGGGGCAACCAGATGCGCTCGTACGTCCTGCACCCGTACCAGATGGTCAAGGACCTGCGCACCGAGTTCGAGGTCGGCAACCCGCAGGCCGTGCTCGACGGCGAGATCGACGGTTTCCTCGAGGCCGGAATTCGCTGGCGCAAGCAGCAAGAGAAGTAACTTTGTCGACAAAGCAACTGCCGCCCCTTCGGCGGCAGTTGCCTTTTCTGTGCCTGCATGTCTGGGTTTTACATCACACTCACAGGCTCCAACTCCTTGCATAGTCCCCCGTTTTGGACATGGCGGTCGTAAACAACCTTGACGTGTCTTTGAAAAATGGGAAGGGTAAAGCGTGGCATGCGTATCTCTGGGGCGCATGTGAACCGGGGGACTCAAGTTCAGTCACCTCCGTCGATCACGGCCCCCGAGCGCCGCCTCACCGAACGATTCAGCTACTGGGGGTAGCAACCACATGACGAAGAAGACGCGGATCCGCCTCGCGCGCGTCGCGGCCGGTGCCGTGATCGCGGCCGGCGCCTCGCTGACCCTTGCGGGTGCCGCATCTGCCGCTGAGGCGGACGACTGCGTGCTCGGCATCTGCCTTGGGATCGAGGACCCGACCGAGCCGCCGGTTCCCACCGACCCGCCGACCGACATCCCCACCGACATCCCGACGGACCCGGGCATCCCCACCGAGGAGCCCACCGTCCCGACGGACCCGACGCTCGAGCCGACCGAGCCGACGGACCCCACCGACGACCCGACCACCGACCCGACCGACCCGGGTAACGGGAACGGGAACGGGAACGGCAACGGCAACGGCAACGGCAACGGGAACGGCAACAACGGCGGCGGTAACAACAACACCGACCCCGACGGCGGCACCTCCCCGCAGGAGGAGGGCTCCTCCTCGCTCACCGACACCGGCACGGAGACCACCGGTACCGGCACGGGCACCAGCACCTCCGCCCAGGGCGGCGGTGACGAGCTCGCCGAGACCGGTGCCGCTCAGACCACCTTCCTGCTGGTCGGCGCCGCCACGATGATCGCCGGCGGCATCGGCTTCCGTATCCTCCCGCGCCTCGTGGGTGGCCGCGGCGGTGCGGCTGCCTGACGGCAGCCCATCGTTTACGCTGCGTAATCAACGCCGTACGGCCGAGGGGCCCGGAGCGCGCTTCGCTCCGGGCCCCTCGCCATGTCTGCGTACGGTGTGTGCGCCGCCCTACGCGGTCTGGTGCGCCAGCAGTGCCACCGCCGCGATCAGTATCGCCAGCAGGGCGATCAGCGTCATCGGGTTCAGGCCCGCGAACGGGTTCTCCTGCTGCAGCCGCTCGCGGTTCGCCCGGCACACGGGGCAGCGGCCCTCACTCACGGGTGCGGCACAGTTCGCGCACACCAGCCGGTCGTACGTCATGCGCCACCCTCCTTGCGAGTTCCCTCCGGGGGTTCAACGGGTTCGGCCCCGGGAATGTTCCCCCCTCCACAATGCCAGCTTCCGTCGGAAAGGGCTCGGGCGCTTGCGGAGGGGTGGCCCTCAGGGCGTCACCTCACCCGGCACAAAAACGCACAAGCCCCACGCAACCCCTCTCGGCGACTGCGCTGGCGCACCCGGTTCGCGTATGGTCACGCTCATCTACCCCCGGCGACCCATGGTGCACCCGTGATCCGACTCGACAACGTCTCCAAGGTCTACCCCAAGCAGACCCGCCCCGCACTCAGGGATGTGTCCCTGGAAGTGGAGAAGGGCGAGTTCGTGTTCCTCGTCGGGTCCTCCGGCTCCGGAAAGTCCACCTTCCTGCGGCTGATCCTCCGCGAGGAGCGGTGCACTCACGGGCAGGTGCACGTCCTGGGCAAGGACCTCGCGCGCCTGTCCAACTGGAAGGTGCCGCAGATGCGCCGCCAGCTGGGGACCGTGTTCCAGGACTTCCGGCTGCTGCCGAACAAGACGGTCGCCGAGAACGTGGCCTTCGCGCAGGAGGTCATCGGCAAGTCCCGCGGCGAGATCCGCAAGTCCGTGCCGCAGGTGCTCGACCTCGTCGGGCTGGGCGGCAAGGAGGACCGGATGCCCGGTGAGCTCTCCGGTGGTGAGCAGCAGCGTGTGGCGATCGCCCGGGCCTTCGTCAACCGGCCCAAGCTGCTCATCGCCGACGAGCCCACCGGCAACCTCGACCCGCAGACCTCCGTCGGCATCATGAAGCTGCTCGACCGGATCAACCGGACGGGCACCACTGTGGTGATGGCGACGCACGACCAGAACATCGTGGACCAGATGCGCAAGCGCGTCATCGAGCTGGAGAAGGGCCGCCTCGTCCGCGACCAGGCACGCGGCGTCTACGGCTACCAGCACTGACCGCGACCGTCCACGGAAAGGCCTGAAGAAGACGCCATGCGCGCCCAGTTCGTACTCTCCGAGATCGGTGTCGGTCTCCGCCGCAATCTGACGATGACCTTCGCCGTCGTCGTCTCCGTCGCCCTGTCGCTCGCCCTGTTCGGCGGGTCGCTCCTGATGAGCGACCAGGTCAGCACCATGAAGGGCTACTGGTACGACAAGGTCAACGTCTCGGTCTTCCTCTGCAACAAGAGCGACGCCGAGTCCGACCCCAACTGCGCCAAGGGCGCGGTCACCGACGACCAGAAGAAGGAGATCCTCGCCGACCTGGACAAGATGACGGTCGTCGAGAAGGTGACGTACGAGTCGCAGGACCAGGCGTACAAGCACTACAAGGAGCAGTTCGGCGACTCCCCGCTGGCCGCCTCGCTCACGCCGGACCAGATGCAGGAGTCGTACCGGATCAAGCTGAAGGACCCGGAGAAGTACCAGGTCATCGCGACCGCCTTCGACGGGCGCGACGGCGTGCAGTCG
This sequence comes from Streptomyces sp. T12, assembly GCF_028736035.1. Classification (NCBI taxonomy): domain Bacteria; kingdom Bacillati; phylum Actinomycetota; class Actinomycetes; order Kitasatosporales; family Streptomycetaceae; genus Streptomyces; species Streptomyces sp. T12. The sequence continues at coordinate 4,003,427 of NZ_CP117866.1, read as the reverse complement.
GTGCAGGACCAGAAGGGGATCCTGGACAACCTCTTCGGGCTGCTGAACGGCATGAACTGGGCCGCGCGGGCGATCATGGCGCTCATGCTGGTCGTCGCGCTGATGCTGATCGTCAACACCGTGCGGGTGTCCGCGTTCAGCCGTCGGCGCGAAACCGGGATCATGCGTCTGGTCGGCGCCTCCGGCTTCTACATCCAGGCGCCGTTCATCATGGAGGCCGCGGTCGCCGGGCTCATCGGAGGGACGGTCGCCTGTGCCTTCCTGGTGATGGCGCGGTACTTCATCATCGACCACGGCCTGGCCCTGTCGGAGAAACTGACACTGATCAACTTCATCGGCTGGGACGCGGTGTTGACGAAGCTGCCGCTCATCCTCGCGACGAGCCTGCTGATGCCCGCGATGGCGGCGTTCTTCGCGCTGCGCAAGTATCTGAAGGTGTGACCAACGCCGCGGGGGCCGTGCGGGCAACGCACCGTGCGGCCCCTCACGTTGTCCTAGACTCACCGGCATGTCAGGTCGTGACCTGTTCTGTCAGCCCCGTCGCATGCGCCGCGGGGCCGCCCTGACATTGCTCTTCACGAGCGTGCTCGTCGCGGGCGCCGCGACCGGCTCCCTGCCCGGCCCTGACCGGAAATCCTCGGCCGACGCGGCAGGTTCGGCCGCGCCGGCGGGCCGGCACGTCGATGTCGCCGAGGCCGCCGCCGAGGCCATGGCCGCGGGCGAGTCCCCCATGGAGGCCGCCGAGCGCGCGGTCAGCCGCAGCGGGGACCGCTGGGGTGCCGTCTACTCCCAGGGCGAGTACGAGGAGTTCGAGGAGGCCCTCGACGGCGAGTACACCGGCGTCGGGCTGTGGGCGCGGCGCGAGCGGGACGGCCGTATCGAGGTGACCAAGGTGCGGACGGGGTCGCCCGCGGCGGTCGCCGGGATCCGCGCGGGCGACCGGCTGCGCAGCGTGGACGGCGAGAAGGTCGCCGGGCGCCCGGTCACCGAGGTCGTCTCTTTACTGCGCGGTGACGCGACCGACGCGCCCGCCGGTACGGCGGTGAAGCTCGGGCTGGAGCGCGGCACGCGCGCGTGGGACCTCACTCTGCGCCGGGCCACTCTGTCCACCGACTCGGTCACTGTTCGAAAACTCGCCGACGGCATCACCGTCGTCAGGATCGCCTCCTTCACCAAGGGCTCCGGCGACGCCGTCCGCGCCGCCCTGCGCCAGGCCCCGGCCGGCGTCGGCGTCATCCTCGACCTGCGCGGCAACTCCGGCGGCCTGGTCACCGAGGCCGTCACCGCCGCCTCCGCCTTCCTCGACGGCGGCCTGGTCGCCACCTACGACGTCGACGGCGACCAGCGCGCCCTGCACGCCGAACCCGGCGGCGACACCGGCAGACCCCTGGTCGCGCTCGTCGACGGCGGCACGATGAGCGCGGCCGAGCTGCTCACCGGCGCCCTGCAGGACCGTGGCCGCGCGGTCGTGGTGGGCAGCCGCACCTTCGGCAAGGGCTCGGTCCAGATGCCGAGCCGCCTCCCCGGCGGCTCCGTGGCCGAGCTGACCGTCGGGCACTACCGCACCCCCTCGGGACGAGCCGTCGACGGCAGGGGGATCACCCCTGACCTGGACGCCGACCAGCAGGTCGTGGAGCGGGCCGAGACGGTCCTCAGCGGACTCGGCGATTCGTAAATCGGCTTTCCGCGCACCCCCTTCGTAGTGCGAAAATGGACGGCACTATGAGCAAGGGAATGTACGTACCGAAGGAGTCCCAGCCCAAGCAGGGCGGGACGGCCGCGAAGGCCAGGGACGGCGAGAAGGGCGGCAAGCGCAAGATCGTCGCCCAGAACAAGAAGGCCCGGCACGACTACGCGATCATCGACACCTATGAGGCCGGCCTGGTGCTCATGGGCACCGAGGTCAAGTCGCTGCGTGAGGGACGGACGTCGCTGACCGACGGCTTCGTCCAGATCGACCGGGGTGAGGCGTGGCTGCACAACGCCCACATCCCCGAGTATCACCAGGGCAGCTGGACCAACCACTCCGCGCGCCGCAAGCGCAAGCTCCTCCTGCACCGCGAGGAGATCGACAAGCTGGAGGCCAAGTCCCAGGAGACGGGTCACACGATCGTGCCCCTCGCCCTGTACTTCAAGGACGGCCGCGCGAAGGCCGAGATCGCTCTCGCGCGAGGCAAGAAGGAGTACGACAAGCGCCAGACCCTGCGGGAGAAGCAGGACCGGCGGGAGTCGGACCGGGCGATCGCGGCGGCGAAGCGGCGGCAGCGGGCCCAGTAGGCGGCTGCCGGGAATACGCTGGCATCGTCGTGCGTTGGTCACGTACGATGGCACTGCACCTCACAGAGGGTGCGCGCGCCTCGCCGGATCTTTCCGGTGGGGATTGAAAAAAGCACATGGGGATGATCGGTTTCGACAGCGGCTGTTCAAGCAGGGGAAGCGTGTCGAGGAAGCGGCAATGATCTCGTAAACCATATGTCGCAAAAAATAATCGCCAACACCAAGCGCGATTCCTTCGCCCTCGCTGCCTAAGTAGCGACTTGCGAAGTGTCAGCCCGGGGCTGTTCCCGACCCGGATCCTGGCATCAGCTAGGGAACTAAACCTTGATCCCGGTCACGGGGTGAAGAGGGAAATCTAACAGTGACTGGGCCCGTCGGCGACTTGTTCGCGTGATCGCCGGGGCCGAGAAAATCACAGCGAACTGCACACGGAGAAGCCCTGATTCTGCACCGTTGGACGCGGGTTCGATTCCCGCCATCTCCACGATCGGGAGGTTTCCGAACCTCCCAACCCATGTGGGCAAAGGCCTCGCCGCCTCCGGGCAGCGGGGCCTTTGTCATGCCGGTATCGCGAAAGACGGGGGAGCGAAGACGGGGATGACTACGCAGCCGGACGAGCCGTACTACGTGATGTACGACGAGGACTTCGGGCTCAGCGGCCTCGCCGGGAGATCCGGGGCCGCCCCACCCCCACCCCTGCCCTTGCCCGAGGGCGGGATGGAGGGGGACGAGCAGGTCGGGGAGGATGCCCGGCGCCTGCTGGAGTCGTCCCTGCCGGATGACATGATCCGCACGCTGTGGCTGGCCGCCGACCGGGAGCGGTTCGATCCGGTCGCCCGGGGCGCGACCGTGCGTTCCTGGCTGCACGGCTGGTCGCAGGCGTATCCGGCGCGGCCGCCGAAGCGACCGAAGACCTTTGTGAAGTACCGGAGCACCATGTCCGCCGAACCCCGTCGGCCCGTGCTGGTGGAGGAGGAGATGCGGGACGCCGTACTCGCCGAGATCGGGGGTGTCGAGGCGGATGTGGCGCGGGCCGTGCCGCTGCCGGACGTCGTCCCGGTCCTGCGGCGGGCCGTCGTCGAGGCGGGTGCGGACCTCGGATTCCGGTTGCTGCTGCGGATCCTGAAGGCGCACTCCGTGCGGGTCGACAAGGCGCGTTACGGCCGGTTCATCGAGCTCAGCGAGCCTTTCGAGTACTGCTTCGCGGTCGTCCACGACGACCTGGAGGTCGACTGGCCACCCGTCGACCCGGCCCGGCGCGATGCCGACTGGGACTTCGGGCTCTCGGAGCTCGCCGGGCGGTTCGCGCACTGGTACGACGGCACGGCGGATGAGCGCCTGCGCGATGCGGTCGCCGCCGACGACGTCCGGCAGTCGCCGGGCAGCGCCGCCGCCGTTCTGCTGGAGGACGTGACGCGGCTGCTCGCCTCACCGCTGTCCGACGACACGCTCACCACGTTGTGGCTGGCCGCGTGCGACTGCGGCTTGCGGCCCGACCGTCTCGGCATCGACGTACGGCGGTGGCTGGAGCAGATCGCCGAGGTCTGCCGGGAGCGGCTGCGGGAGATCTCGCCGGCCTACCGCCCCGGCCCGGCGCAGGTGCGGGCGGACCTCGCGGACGAGGTGCTGCGCGAACTGCAGGACCTGGAAGCCGAGTTGGCGTCCAGGACCATCCAGCCCCACGGGCAGGGCATACCGGGTGCGGCCGCGGCGCGGGCGCTGGAGCAGGTCGTCGCCCAGGTCGATCCCGACCTCGGCTTCCGTCTGTTCCTGCGGGTCCTGCTCGCGCTGTGGATGCCCCTCACCGAGGAGCAGTACGCCCGCTACCAGGCGCTCGGGGAGCGGTTCGGCTATGGCGAGTTCCACGTATCCCTGGTCGATCAGTTCATCCAGAGTGATCTGTGACACTGCTGTGACCGGAGGTGTGGGTTCCACCACAGCCAGTGCGACCGGATCTTGGTGGGGTGGGCCGATGCCTACCGCCCGCCGTGCCGTTCCCGCCGTCCTCGCCGGTGTCCTGCTGCTCGCCGCGTGTGGTTCCGAGAGCGCCTCGCCGGGCGGTGACGGCCGGGTCGGCGTCGAGGCGTCGTGTCCGTCGGACTTCTCGCCGTACGGCAGTGCGCCGCCGACCGCCGGGCCGCCCGACGGCAGTGGCCGCTCCGGTACGCCGACGCCGCTTCCCCTGCCCTCGCCCGACGGGACGGCCGAGGGCGACGTGGCGGTCACCGGGCTGTACGCCTGGGGGAACGGGAGCGGCTGCGAGGCCGATTTCTCCGCCGACTTCGAGGTCACCAACAGCGGGACGCAGAAGGCCGCTTACACCGTCACCCTCGGGTTCTTCTCGTCGTCCGGAACCATCGTCGACCACGTGGAGCGGACCGTCGCGCCGGTCGGGCCGGGGCGGACCGTGAAGGGCAGCGCCGGCCTGGGGGCGTCGCTCGGGGACGCGTCCGATGTGTCGAACGTCAAGGTGGAGAAGGTGCGCAGCGTTCCCGTCGCCGAGGCGTCGTCCGCCTCGGGGCCGTGCCCCGCGTCCGGGGTGCGCCTCTACGCGGACGAGGGGGACGCCGCCATGGGGCTGCGCGTCGTCGGCCTGCATCTCGTCAACTGCGGCACCCGGACCTACCGGCTCAACGGCTACCCGGAGCTCGAAATCCTCGACGAGGACCACGCCATCGTGGACAGCGTACGGATCCTCCACGGGACCGACCGGATCAGCACCGGTACCGGTGGGAGTGGCAGCCCGCAACCCGTCGTCCTGCGTCCGGGGGAGGCCGCCGAGGCCGGGCTGGCATGGCGCAACACCACCGGCGCCGGCGACCCGGTGAACGCGCCGTATGTCCGCGTGCGGGCGAAGCCCGGGGCCCGCCCCGTGATGGTGGTGCCGGAACTCGACCTCGGGACGACGGGGCAGCTCGGCGTCGGACCGTGGAAGAAGGACGAGACGTACCGGGACCCCGCCGCCACCGCCCCCACCCAGCAGCACACTCAATAAGCCCCTATGACGGACGCGCCCGTTGTGTTGTCCCACCCCATATCGACGGGTCGTTCACGCTTCTACGGTCCCTCCCCATGACCCAGACCAGAGCCGCAAGCCGTCGTATCCCCGTCCTGGCGACCCTTCTCGTCGCCCTGATCGCCGCCATCCTCACGCCCGGCCGGGCCGAGGCGGCCGCCCTCCAGGAAGTCACCGGGTTCGGGTCGAACCCCGGTGCCCTGCGCATGTTCCGGTACGTTCCCGACGGGCTGCCCGCAGGCCGGCCCGTGGTCGTCGCGCTGCACGGCTGCACACAGAACGCCTCCGGCTACGGCACCGGCAGCGGATGGCTCCAGCTCGCCGACCGCTGGGGCTTCTCCGTCGTCCTGCCGCAGCAGCAGACCGCCAACAACGCCTCGTCCTGCTTCAACTGGTTCCAGAGCGGCGACATCGCCCGCGGCCAGGGCGAGGCCGCGTCCGTCGCGCAGATGGTGGACTGGCAGCTCGCGGACGTCTCCGGTGACGCGTCGCGCGTGTATGTCACCGGGCTGTCCGCCGGGGGCGGGATGAGCGCCGTGATGATGGCGGCGTATCCGGAGAGGTTCGCGGCGGGCGGAATCGTCGCCGGGCTGCCGTACGGGTGCGCGCAGGCCGCCGGGTCACCGTACGTGTGCATGTACGTCGGTGCCACGCAGACCCCGCGGCAGTGGGGCGACCGGGTCCGTGCCGCCCGGCCGGGGTACACCGGTCCCTGGCCCACGCTGATCGCCTTCCAGGGCACGGCCGACTACACCGTGAAGCCCGTCAACATGACCGACCTGATGCGGCAGTGGACCGAGGTGCAGGGGGCCGATCAGGCGGCCGACGTGAGTGACACCGTCGCCGGCTATCCGCATCAGGTCTTCCGGGACGCGGGCGGACGTGCCGTCGTGGAGACGTACAGCATCACCGGGATGGGGCACGGGCAGCCCGTCGATCCGGGGAGCGGGAGTGAGCAGTGCGGGAGCGCCGGGGCGTATGTCCTCGACGTGAACCTGTGTGCCGCGTACCGGATGGGGCGGGCCTGGGGGCTGGGCTGAGCCGACGTGCTCTGTCGCCGTGGGCGGTTGTCCGGGATGCTGCTGAAACATGAGCAGACCCGTGAGCGATTCCGGGAGAGGCATCAACTCCCGTAGAAGATTATGGATTTGGCCCGTCGCCGTGGCGCTCGTCGCCGCCGTCCTCGGCCCCGGCGCGCAGGCCGGTGCGGATGCCGACCGAAGTGGCCTGCCGGAGGCCATCGACACCGTCCTGGGCGATGCGCGGATGGAGGGCGGCGTGGCGAGCGTCGTGGTCGCGGATGCCCGCACCGGTGAGCTCCTCTACCAGCACCTGCCCTCCACCCGCCTGATGCCCGCCTCCAACACCAAGCTCCCCACGTCGGCCGCCGCGATGGAGATCCTCGGCCCCGAGTACCGGTTCACGACGGACGTGCTGTCGACCGGCCGACGGCAGGGCTCCGTGCTGTACGGCGACCTCTACCTGCGCGGCACCGGCGATCCGACTCTGCTCGACAAGGACTACGACCGGCTCGCCGCCGACGTCGCCGCGTCCGGCGTCACCCGCGTCGCCGGGCGGCTGGTCGCCGACGACACCCGGTTCGACGACCAGCGTCTCGGCCGTTCCTGGGCCGCCGACGACGAGTCCTCCTACTACTCGGCCCAGATCAGCGCCCTCAGCGTGGCCCCGGACACCGACTACGACACCGGGACCGTGATCGTCACGGTCGCGCCGGGGGAGGAGGCCGGTGACGAACCGGTCGTCACGGTCACGCCCGACACCGACTACGTCGACCTCGACGTGCGGGCCACGACCGTCGCCGCCGGCGGGGCGAACGACCTCACCGTGGAGCGGGAGCACGGCACGAACACCATCGTCGTCAGCGGGACGACACCCGTCGGCGGGGCAGGCACGAAGGAGTGGGCCACCGTCTGGGAGCCCACCGGATACGCCGCCGCCGTCTTCCGGGACGCGCTCGCGGAGCACGGCGTCAAGGTCACCGGCCCGACCCGCCTGGGCCGCCAGACCCCGGCGACCGCAAGGGAGTTGGCCTCGCACGACTCCATGCCCCTCAAGGACCTGCTCGTCCCGTTCATGAAGCTCTCCAACAACATGCACGCCGAGATCCTCACCAAGGCCATGGGCTACGAGGCGTCGAAGCAGGGGAGTTGGAGCGCCGGGCTGGCTGCCGTCAGCGGCTACCTCAAGGGCATCGGCGTCGACTCCGGCAAGGTGCGGCAGGTCGACGGCTCCGGGCTCTCGCGGATGAACAACTTCCCGGCCGGACAGCTCGTCGAGCTCCTCCTCGCCGTGCGCGCCGAGCCCTGGTACGCCGACTGGTACCGGTCGCTGCCGGTCGCCTGCGCCCCGGACCGGTTCGTCGGGGGCACATTGCGGTCGCGGATGTGCGGTACGGCTGCGGCGCTCAACGCCCGTGCGAAGACCGGGTCGTTGACGGGAGCGTCGGGACTGTCCGGGTACGTCACGGATGCCGGGGGACGGGAACTCGTCTACGGCATCGTCCTCAACAACTATCTGGCCTCGTCCGTGAAGCCGTTGGAGGACGCGATCGTGGTGACGTTGGCCAAGTCGACTGCCGAGGCGGCCGGTTCGGCCTCGATCCGCAGAGCAGCCGGGACGAACACCGGCGTCGAGTGCAGTTGGCGTAAGCCGGAGACTTGCTGATTACGCACCGCAAGGGATCAGTGACCGACAGTCTGGCCCCGTGACGCACCCGATGGGTGCGTCCTCCCTTCACTCCGGGCCCCTCCTCTTCGGGGCCCGGCCCGACGAGAGCGGTCCCGGGAGCCTGTAAGGCCGCCTCACGTCGAAGGGAGGACGCCCCCATATGGGCTGTCACGAGGAGCAGAAACCGACTCTCGTCATGCGGCTGATCCGGCTCTTGCCGGAGCGCGCGGCAAAGCACGCGAGGAGGTGGCTGCTCTGGTGGCTCAGCAGGAGCCTGTCGGATATCCCCATAAGGCGTGGGGATATCCGACAGGCTCCTGCTGAGCTCGGGCCTCCGCCTGAGTAAAGCATTCCCGGCCCAGACGGCGCCCTCTGCATCCAAGTACAGCACACGAGCCCCCCACCCGGCAGCACGATCAGCCACCGTTCACGCAACCGCCCGCCGCCCCGTACTCCCCCTCTCCGTCATCCTCGGCGCCAGCAACGTCGCCTCCGATACGCCCTTCCCGTCCAGCTTCTTCACCAGCAGCTCCACCGCCCGCGCCCCCACCTCCGCGGCAGGCAGCGCGATCGACGTCACCGGCACCCGCAGCGACTCGGCCAGCTCATCCGGGCAGATCGCGGTGACCGACAGATCGCCCGGCACCCGCAGCCCGAGCTGCTCGAAGGCATCGATCAGCGGCTCCAGGATCGCCTCGTTGTGGACGACGACCCCCGTCAACGCCGGCTGCTCCCGCAGCAGTTGCTCGGCGACCGCACGTGCCGCCGCGGGCGACGCCTCGCACGGATGTACGGCGGAGGCGAGCCGCCCCCGATCCGCGGCGGACGTGAACCCCTGCACCACCCGATGAGCGAACGCCGTCCCCCGCACATACACCTCCGGCGGCGACCCCACCAGCGCCACCACCCGGTGCCCCAGCCGCGCCAGATGCTCCACGCAGGCTTCACCCGCCGCCATGAAGTCGAGGTCGATGCAGGTCAGCCCCTCGGACGCGGCCGGGAACCCGATCATCACGGACGGCCGGTCCAGGCCCCGCAGCAGAGGCAGCCTCGGATCGTTCAGCTGCACGTCCATGACGATCAGCGCGTCCACCAACGCCGTGTCCACGACCCGCCGCAGTCCCTCCTCGCCCTCCTCCTGGGTCAGCAGCAGCACGTCATGGTCGTACTGGCGAGCCGTGGTCACCACCGACACCGCGAACTGCATCACCACCGGCACATTGATCCCGGCCCGCAGCGGCACCATCAGCGCCAGCACGTTCGATCTTCTGCCGGCCAGTGCGCGGGCGCCGGCGTGCGGGCGGTAGCCCAGTTCGCGGATGGACTCCTCGACACGGCGCCGGGTCTCCTCGGAGATCGGGCGCTTGCCGCTGACGACATACGAGACCGTGCTGGGGGAGACCCCGGCATGCCGCGCCACATCCGTGATCTTCACCATCAGCCCAGCTCCAGGGAGAGGAACCCGTTCCCCGCCTGCGCCCGCACCTCGCGCTCGCCCGCCGCCAGCCCCCAGGGCGCGGCCGGGTCGCTGCACGACGCCCGCAGCGTGTCCCCTTCCCGTACGACCGTGAAGGCCACCTCCCCGACCCGCACCGCCACCTGCGCGCCCCGCTCCAGCCCGAACGCCCGCAGAGTCACCCCGTCGGCATGGTCGTAGTCGGGCCGGTCGTCCACCGCGCCCACCGGGATCACCGCGCCCGGCCGCACCAGCAGCGGCACGCTCTGGAAGCCGTGCTGCTCGCGCACCCAGCGCGGGCCGGTCACCGTCCGTCCGCTCAGGAGGTGGGTCCAGGTGCCCTCGGGGACGTAGTACGAGACGTCCCCCTCGTCGCTGAAGACGGGGGCCACCAGCAGGTCGGACCCGAGCATGTACTGCCGTTCCAGATGCGCGCACCCGGGATCGTCCGGGAACTCCAGCACCATCGCCCGCATCATCGGCACGCCCTCGGTGTGGGCGGTGCGGGCGGCCTCGTACAGGTAGGGCATGAGCCGCAGCTTCAGGTTGATGAAGTGCCGGGCCACGTCCACGGACTCCTCGTCGAAGAGCCACGGGACGCGGTACGAGGACGATCCGTGCAGGCGGCTGTGCGAGGACAGCAGGCCGAACGCCAGCCACCGCTTGAACAGCGCGGGCGACGGCGTGCCCTCGAAGCCGCCGATGTCGTGGCTCCAGTACCCGAAGCCGGACAGGCCGAGCGAGAGACCTCCGCGCAGCGACTCCGCCATCGACTCGTACGTCGCCTCGCAGTCGCCGCCCCAGTGCACGGGGAACTGCTGGCTGCCCGCCGTCGCCGACCGCGCGAAGACCACCGCCTCCTCCTCGCCCCGGTGCTTGCGCAGCACGTCGAAGACGGTGCGGTTGTAGAGGTACGTGTAGTAGTTGTGCATCCGCTCCGGGTCGGAGCCGTCGGACCAGGCCACGTCGACCGGGACGCGCTCGCCGAAGTCGGTCTTGAAGCAGTCGACGCCCTGTGCGAGCAGCGCCTCCAGCTTGGTGGCGTACCAGTCGCGGGCGGCGGGGGAGGTGAAGTCGACCAGTGCCATGCCCGGCTGCCACAGGTCCCACTGCCAGACGCTCCCGTCCGGCCGCTTCAGCAGGTGCCCCAGCGCCTTGCCCTCCGCGAACAGGGGCGAGCGCTGAGCGATGTACGGGTTGATCCAGACGCAGACCCGCAGGTCCTTCGCCTTCAGCCGGGCCAGCATCCCCTCCGGGTCCGGGAAGACCCGCGGGTCCCACTGGAAGTCGCACCAGTTGAACTCGCGCATCCAGAAGCAGTCGAAGTGGAAGACGGAGAGCGGCAGTTCACGCTCGCGCATGCCGTCCACGAACGACGTCACCGTCTCCTCGTCGTACGACGTCGTGAAGGACGTCGACAGCCACAGGCCGAAGGACCAGGCGGGCGGGAGAGCGGGGCGGCCCGTCAGTGCCGTGTACTTGCGGAGGATGTCCTTCGGGGTCGGACCGTGGATGACGTAGTACGTCAGCTCCTGCGTCTCCGCGCTGAACTGCACCCGGGACACGACCTCCGAGGCCACCTCGAAGGAGACCTTGCCCGGGTGGTCGACGAAGACGCCGTAGCCCGCGTCGGTGAGGAAGAACGGGACGTTCTTGTACGCCTGCTCGCTGCACGTGCCGCCGTCCGCCTGCCAGATGTCGACGACCTGCCCGTTCTTGACCAGCGGGCCGAAGCGCTCGCCGAGGCCGTAGACGGACGTGCCGACGCCGAGGCGCAGCTGCTCGCGCAGGTAGTGCGCCCCGGTTGCGTCCCGCATGATGCCCATGTTCTTGGCGCCACTGGAGGTGAGGGTGCGGCCGCCGGCCAGGAACTCGACCTGCCAGGGGCCGGTGCGGGCGACCCGGACCGACAGGGCACCGGAGGTGAGGGTCGCGTGCTCGTCGTCGTAGGAGATCTGCGGGGTGGTCTCCTCCGAGTCGGCGAGCTCGAACTCGGGGCCGCGGGGCTGCTCGCCGCTGAAGTGGGTGAGGGTGATGCCGATGACGTCGGGCATCGGGGTGTGGGCGTTGATCGTCATGACGGGTCCCGTCATCAGGTCGCCGCGTGTGCGGATGGGCCGGGTCGGCGCGTGGATCTCCAGCGCGCCGTCCGACTCGGTGACGTCGAGGACTTCGGTGGGGTGATCCGCGGTGACTCCCTCGCGCAGGAGCCAGTAGCCGTCCGTGAACTTCATGTGGGGGTCCTTACTCGACTGCGCCTACGGTGATGCCCCGCTCCGTTCGTCGAAACGGTTCGACTAGTGCTATCGAAGCGCTTCGACAGTCGAAGGTATGTACAGGCTGAGGGTGCGTCAATGGCTTATGCGGGAATGGGGGGACCATGACGATGACGACGACGGCCGCCCAGGCGCCGATCGTGACGGGAAGTCCCTTGCTCGGCTCGATGAGCGACCTCCTGAACGATCCCCTCGCCGCGTACCTACGAGCGCGCCGGGACCACGGCGACGTGGTGCGCTTCCGGGCCGGGCCACCGGGGCTGCGGTCGGACATCTACGCCGTGTTCTCGGCCGAGGGCGCACAGCAGGTGCTGGCGGCGCAGGCCGCCAACTTCCGCAAGGACAACGTCTTCTACGAGGAGTTGCGCCAGTCGGTCGGCAACGGGCTGCTGACCAGCCAGGACGACGCCTATCTCCGCCAGCGCAGGCTGGTGCAGCCGCTGTTCACCCGGCGCCGGGTGAACGGCTATGCCTCCCAGGTGGCCGAGGAGGCGGCCTCGTTGGCCGCGGTGTGGCGTCAGGCGCCGGACGGCACCGTGGAACTGGTCGGTGAAATGCACCGGTTCGCGCTGCATGTCGTCGGCCGCATTCTGTTCGGGACCGACGTGAAGCAGGCGTTCGGGGTGGTCGAGCGCACCCTGCCCCCGCTCCAGGAGTACTCCCTCAAGCGCGGCTTCTCCCCGCTCAAGGCGCCGCGCACCTGGCCCACCCCCGCCAACCGCCGCGCCGGACGCCTCCAGGCGGAGCTGCGCGCGCTGTGCGACGGGATCATCGACAGCCGCCGGGACCGGGAGGACCGGGACGACCTGGTCACCCTCCTCGTCCACGCCGAGAACGCCGAGGACGGCAGCCTGGATGCCGACGAACTCCGTGAGCAGGTGCTGATCTTCCTGCTGGCCGGCCATGAGACGACCGCCACCGCACTCGCCTTCGGCCTGCACCTTCTCGCCCGGCACCCCGAGGAGCAGCGGCGTGTGCGGGAGGAGGTGGACCGGGTGCTCGGCGGGCCCGGGGGGCGGGCGCCCACCGCCGAGGACATGGAAGCGCTGCCGTATCTGACGATGGTGCTGAAGGAGGCCATGCGGCTGTATCCCTCCGCACCCGTCATCGGCCGCCGCTCGGTCGCCGACGCGGAGGTGGAGGGCGTACGGATACCGGCCGGCGCCGACATCCTGGTCAGCCCCTGGGTCACCCAGCGCCACCCCGACTACTGGCCGGACCCGGAGCGCTTCGACCCCTCCCGCTTCACGCCGGAGGCGGAGGCGGGGCGTCCGCGCTATGCCTGGTTCCCGTTCGGCGGCGGGCCGCGTGCCTGTATCGGGCAGCACCTGTCGATGCTGGAGTCGGTGCTCGGGCTGGCGGTGCTGCTGCGGGAGTTCGAGTTCGCGGACGCGGAGGCGGGGGAGGTGCCGCTCGGGGCGGGGATCACGTTGATGGCGAAGGGGCCGGCGCGGGCGCGGGTCGCTGCGCGGGGCTGAGCGGTCGGGGAGTGCCGCGATGGGTTGTTCGTTGTGTGCGGCGCCGTCGTGGTTGGTCGCGCAGTTCCCCACGCCCCTTAGGGCACTGCTGCGAGGGCGACCAGAAGTGCCACCGTCGCTGCCGTGATCGGTAGCCCGTAGCCCGCTGCCGGGGACGCATGCTCCGCCAGCCAGCCGCCGAGCGCGCTGCCGCACGCGATGCCGCCGAGCAATGCCGTCACCGTGAGGGTCATGCCCTCGTTGAGGCGGCCGTCCGGGGTGCGCTGCTGGACCAGGGCCATGTTGGTGATCATGGTCGGGGCCGTGGCCATGCCGGAGATCAGCAGGGCGACGGACAGCAGTACGAGCGAACCGGTGAGGGACGCGGCGAGCAGAGGCAGCGTCAGCAGGGTCGTCATCGCCGCTATGCACCACGGGTAGCGGTACTCGGCGGGGCCCGAGAGCCTGAGCCGGCCGTACCACAGGCCCGCCGCGCAGGAGCCCGCCGCCTGGAGTGCGAGCATCGCGCCCGCCGCCGTGCGGTGGCCCTGCGCGTCCGCGAACGCGAGGGTGACGACCTCCGTCGAGCCGAACACCGCGCCCATGGCGAGGCAGACGGCCAGCAGTGCGGGCATGCCCGGGGCGCGCAGGGGTGACGCGGCCGTCGTGCCGGCTGGGTCGGCCGTACGGCTCCGAGGCGGTGGCTCCGTCGACCGCTGGGCCGCGAAGGCCAGCACGCCCGTCACCAGGAACACCACTGCGATCAGCGTCCCCGCCTCCGGGAAGAACGTCCCGCACAGAAAGGCCGCGAGGACCGGGCCCAGCATGAAGCACAGCTCGTCGGCGGCCTGTTCGAAGGAGTTCGCCGTGTGCAGGGACTCGGCGTCGTCCTTGAGCAGATGGGCCCAGCGGGCGCGGGACATGCCGCCGGTGTTGGGGGTGGTCGCGGTGGCGGCGTACGCGGCGAAGAGGGTCCAGGCCGGGGCGTCGTAGCGCACGCACAGCAGCAGAGCGAGGCTGCCCAGCGCTGCGAAGAGCGTGGCGGGTACGGCGACGCGGGCCTGGCCGTACCGGTCGACCAGTCGCGCGGTCCAGGGGGCGACCAGCGCGGTCGCCCCGAGGCCGGTCGCGGTGACGGCGCCGGCGAGGGCGTACGACCCCCGGGCGCCGGCGATCATCACGACCGCGCTCACGCTGAACATGCCCATGGGCAGGCGGGCGATGAGGTTCCCGAGGGTGAAGGCGCGGGTGCCGGGGCGCCGGAAGAGGCGGCGGTACGGCCCCGGCGGGCGGTTGCGTCCACGGGGCGTGAGGTCGACGGCCATGAGCATGTCGCCGGTGACAGTGAGGAGCGGGGCTGTCCGGCGGGCTTTCCGAGGAGCGGGTTGCGGCATGGCTCAACCGTCGCCGTCACGGATCAAGGGGTCCAACACCTCTTCGGTACCGATTCACGCACCTGTGTTGTAAGTTCACCGGATGCCCGCCCACCTCGACCCCCGCCTCCTGCGCGCCTTCCTCACCGTGGCCGAGGAACTGCACTTCACGCGCGCCGCGGCCCGCCTGTACGTCGCCCAGCAGGCGCTCAGCCGGGACGTACGGCGGCTGGAGCGGGAGTTGGGTGCCCAGCTGTTCGTGCGGACGACCCGGCAGGTCACGCTGACGGCCGACGGCGAGCGGTTGGTGCCGCACGCCCGCCGCGCCCTCCAGGCCCAGGACGAGCTGCTCGCCGCCTTCGGCCACGCCCGCCCCCTGCTGGTGGACCTGAACGCGCCGGGCCTGGTCACCGGCCGCAGGATCCTGCACCGGGCCCGCGAACTCGCCCCCGAACACGAGCTGATGGCCCGCTACGAGAGCGGCCTGACGGGCGCGGCCGGCGAGCTGGTCGCAGGGCGGCTGGACGCGTCCTTCGGGCGGTTCGCGGGCCTGGATCCGGCGCTGCGGGCAGGCCTCGACCACCAGCCGGTCCGCTACGAGCCGATGGCGGTCCTGCTGCCCGACGACCACCCGCTGGCAGAGCTGCCGGAGGTGCCGCTGGCCGTGCTGGCCGGGGAGACCGTGTACGCCGGTGCCGGGAACCCCCGTACGCCGGAGTGGACCGACCTCGCGCGCCGGCTGTTCGACGGGCGGGGCATCGAGGTCGCCCCGCCGGCGCCGCTCGCCGTCGGTGACGAGGAGTTCCAGCGGATCATGGCCAAGATGCGCAACCCCGTGCTCGCCGTCATCGACTTTCCAGCCATGCCTCGGACGGTGCTGCGCCCCCTGGTCGACCCCGTGCCCCTGTCGCCGGTGTCACTGGTGTGGCGAAAGGGCCTGGTGCACCCCGCATGTGACGCCCTTCGACGGGCGGCGGCCCAGCTCGCCGCCGAGGAGGGGTGGCTGCTGAGGCCCTCCGGGGGATGGATTCCGGCCATCGATTCGGCCGCCATGGGCGTACGCGATTGACGCGACGTCGAAGCGCTTCGAGCAGAGGGACGCATGCGGGGGCGGAGAGGGTGGCAATGGGTGATGTCCCGTATGGCCGCCTGTGTTCTGTCACACGGCTTTCACGTGTGGAGGGAATGTGAAGACCGCTGGTAATTTATAGGTGACTCAAGGGGAAAGGGGGGCGCTGTGACGCTGATGGGGCATGGGGAGGAGCCTCAGGAGCGGGACGTCACCATGCAGTTGAAAGTGCCCGGCTCATTCAAGGCGGACGAGACCGTTCAACTGCGGGTGCCGCAGCAACGCATATCCGGCACCGAACAGGAATCAACGGAATCCGAAATATCCCACCCTTCCGGGGTGGACTCATCGCATCGAATACGTGACGACAACACAGCCGATCAACTGAATCGCCGCAGAAATCGGAACCCTCGCAAAGCCCCTCGACCATCCCTCTTTTCCCGCCTGGTCGCCGTTCTCCACCTGGCGCCCCTGCTGAGCGTCCTCGCCACGCAGGCCGCCCGCCTCGCGCCCTACGCCCGCCGTATGCGGCCGCAGTACCCCCGGCCAGGACGCACCGGCCTGCGCCGATGGCTGCCCTCCTGGCGGCAGTGGCTCGGCGCCTCGTTCACCGGCGTGGGCCTCAGCGGCCTCTTCCTCGTCATCGCCTACGCGGCCACCGACATCCCGGACAACCTCAACTCGTACGCCACCCAGCAGGACAACGTGTACCTCTGGGCCGACGGGACCCCCATGGCCCGTACCGGCTGGGTGCAGCGGCAGGCGATGCCGCTCAAGGACATCCCCGCGGACGTCCGGTGGGCGGTCCTCGCCGCGGAGAACGAGAGCTTCTACAGCGACCCCGGCATCTCCTTCCAGGGCATAACCCGTGCCCTGTTCCGCACGCTCGGCAACGGTGACACCCAGGGCGGCTCGACCATCACCCAGCAGTACGTCAAGAACGTCTACCTGAACCAGGACCAGACGGTCGGCCGCAAGTTCACCGAGGCGATGATCGCTCTCAAGCTCGACGACCGGATGAGCAAGGACGAGATCCTCGAGAACTACCTCAACACGAGCTGGTTCGGCCGCGGCACCTACGGAATCCAGCGCGCCGCCCAGGCCTACTACGGCAAGGACGTCAGCGAACTCAACGCCAGCGAGGCCGCGTTCCTGGCCGCCCTGCTCAAGGGCGCCGGCCTGTACGACCCGACCCTGAGCAGCGCCAACCGCGCCCGGGCCGTGGAGCGCTGGTCCTGGACCCTCGACCGGATGGTCGACATCGGCAAGCTCTCCAAGGCCGAGCGGGCCACGTACAAGAAGTTTCCCGAGCCGCTGAAGCGCAACCCGTTGTACGACACCGGTGAGCAGACCGATTACCTGGTCGAACTCGCTTCCCAGAACGCCAAGAAGGCCGCGAAGATCTCCGACAAGGATTTCGACCTCGGCGGCTACCAGATCTACACGACCTTCGACAAGAAGAGGGAGGACCAGCTCACCGGCGCCGTCACCAAGGCGCGCAAGAAGGCCCTGAAGGACCACCCGAAGACCGCCGAGACCGCGCACTACGGCGCGGCCTCCGTGGCCGCCGACGGCCGGATCGTCGCCGTCTACGGTGGCCCCGACCACCGTAAGCAGGGCTACAACGAGTCCAACGCCACCACCGTCCCGGCCGGTACAGCCTTTACGCCGTTCGTCTACGCGGCCGGTCTGGAGCACGGCGTCCGCAAGACCCGCGACGCAGAGGCGACCCCGGTCACCGGGGAGTCCCTTTACAACGGCGACGACGACGTGCCGGTGACCACGCCGGAGGGGCCGTACTGGGACCGCAGCGGCCGCAAGGTGGCCGCCAGTAACGACGGGGACAGGTCCTACGGGCAGATCTCCCTGCACCGGGCGATGGAGCTGTCGGTGAACACGCCGTTCATGCAGCTTGGTATGGACACCGGCCTGGACAAGGTGCGCGCCACCGCCGAGGCCTCGGGGCTGCTGCCCTCCAGCATCGGGGCCCAGGTGCCCGCGCTGTCGATGGGCAGCTCCACACCCAGCGCCATCCGCATGGCCAGCGGCTACTCCACGTTCGCCGCGGCCGGCAAGCACACCGAGCCGTACTCGGTGCGCCGGATCACCCACAACGGCACCAAGGTCCGCCTGGACCTGCCCAGCTCGCGCCGGGCGGTCGGCGCCGACGTGGCGCAGGAGGTCGACTCCGCGCTCACGGACGCCTTCCACGCCGCCCACCCCGACGGCGCCCCCGCCACCGCGAAGGTGGCCGGGAAGACCGGGACAACGCAGAAGGACACCGCCGCCTGGTACGTCGGCACGTCAAAGTCCGTCTCCACGGCGGTCGTCGTCTACCGCATCGACCTCGCCAAGAGCCTCGAACCACTGCCGCTGAAGGGGATCGCCGGCACGCCCGCGCCCGACGTCCCCTATGGCATCTGGGCCGGCGCCATGAGCCCGCTCGGCTGACCCCGAGCGCTCCAGCCCCGCAGCCCCGCAGCATCGCCACCCCCTTCGCAGAATGAGCCGCACATGAAGCCGAAGCCGGCCACCGGCCACCGCCGCAGAGCCCGCGCATCCCGTCACCGAGCAGGGGAGCCCCTGGTTTCCGTGCGCCTGGGAGCACTGATGGTGGCGGCCCTCCTCTTTGCCCTGGTGATACCCGTGGCCTACCAGAGCCTGACCGGCTCGGACAGCACCACGCCGATCGCGTCCGCCGACGACCGGGGCGGCTCCGACGCCGAGGACGCACCCTCCAGACCGCCCAAAGAGCCCAAGTGGGACGGGAAGACCAAGGTGCTCGGCGACGGCTCGACGTCGTACACCGGGCCGCAGAAGGGCACGTTGAAGCCGAAGCGGCTCAAACCCGGTGAGAAACCACCTCAGTTCGTGGTCTTCTCCTGGGACGGCGCCCTGGCGGGCGACGACCAGCTCTTCGAGCACTACCGGGAGTTGGCCAAGGAGTACGACGCCCACATGACGTTCTTCCTCACCGGCATCTACTTGCTGCCCAAGGGCGAGGCGAAGCTCTACGCCCCCCCGCAGCACGACCCTGGAGCCGCGGCCATCAGCTACCCCACCGACGAGCACATCCGCACCACGCTGGAGCAGCTCGGCAAGGCGTGGCAGGACGGGCACGAGATCGGCTCGCACTTCAACGGCCACTTCTGCGGCGCCCTCGGCGGCGGCTACTGGAGCGTCGACGAATGGAAGAGCGAGATCGACCAGTTCTACTCGTTCCTGCAGAACTGGAAGACCAACACCGGTTACAAGGACATCGCTCCCCTGCCCTTCGACGCCGAGCGCGAGATCACGGGCGGTCGCGCGCCCTGCCTGGAAGGGCAGAAGAATCTGCTCAAGGCCGTCAAGAGCTACGGCTGGCGCTATGACGCGAGCTCAGCCGGCGACTTCCAGATCTGGCCCGCCAAGAAGGCCGGCATCTGGGACTTCCCGCTGCAGATGCTCCCGTACGAGGGCGGCGACTACCAGGGTCTGTCCATGGACTTCAACTTCCTCTACAACCAGTCCGACGGCGAGACCGAGGGCGACCCGGCCAAGTACCCCCAGTGGCAGGAGGAGACCGTCCAGTCGTACATGAACGGATTCAACCGCGTGTACTACGGCAGCCGGGCACCGCTGTTCATCGGCAACCACTTCGAGCAGTGGAACGGCGGCACCTACATGCGGGCCGTCGACGAGGTGGTCAAGAACGTGTGCACGAAGAAGGACGTGCGCTGTGTGTCCTTCCGCGAACTCGCGGACTGGCTCGACGCGCAGAAGCCGGAGACCCTGGAGCGGCTGCGCACCCTGGACCCGGCCCAGTCGCCGGACTGGTCGACCGTCGTTCAGTGACGGTCCCGTAACTCCCTTGACTCCCGGGCGCACCCCTCTTCACAAGAGCCACACAAGTCATGCAAAGATGCGCTGCCCGGCATCCCTCCGCCGGGGCAAGAGGGGAACTGACAGTGAAGTCAAGGAAATTGAGCCGTACGCGGCGTCGCGCCACCATACTCGGGGCAGCCGCCGCCTCGGTCATCGCCGGAGCAGCGATGCTTCCCAACTGGAGCGCGGGCGCCGCGGTCGCCGACGACCCCACGGTGGATGCCAGGACCAAGGCCACCTTCCAGCGGCTGGCGGACGCGGTCTTCACCGACCGTACGAACGCTTTGGTCGACGGCACGCAGGGTGACCGGGAGGAGCCGCTGACCGACGGCCTCTCCGGGGACGTCCGGCTGTCCTTTGGCCTGGCCCGCAGCGAGGACGCCGCGCTGTCCACGCTGGATCAGCGCGGGGACAGGCTCGCCGAGCTGGGCGAGAAGTACACCAAGGGCAGCACGACCGTCACTGTGGACGGCACGCGCGTGAAGGGCCGCAAGGCCAAGGTCGCGGTCACCGAGACCACGACCCTCACCTACGCGGGCGCCCGCGGCGGCCAACCGAGGACCACCGGGTTCCAGGCCCACCACGAGCTGACGTTCAGCGCCGACCGGCGGGGCGACTGGCAGCTGACCGGAATCCGCGCGACCGACGAGGGGTACCTCGCGGTGAACCAGACGGCCAGGCCGGCCGTCGCACCCATGGCCGCGAAGGCCGGCACCACCACGCCCTCGGCGCCCAAGGCTTCGACCTCGTACCCCGGCCCGGTCAACCCGAAGAACTTCACCGCCAGCGGCCTGGACTACCCGGCGATGGCCGCCTACGCGAAGCAGTACTGGTCCGGCTACAACCCGGCCTACCCGGACTTCAACGGGCAGGGCGCGGGCGGCGACTGCACCAACTTCGTCAGCCAGGCCCTGAAGGCGGGCGGCTGGAAGCACGTCCCCGGCTATGTGTACGACTACACCAAGTGGTTCGGCAACGCCGACATCCAGTCGTACTCGTTCGTCGGCGTCAACGAGTGGTCCTGGTTCGCGCAGAACTCGAAGCGGACGACCAGCCTCGCCAACGTCTACCAGATGGACGTCGGCGATGTGCTCCAGATGGACTTCGACAAGGACGGCTCGAAGGACCACACCATGATCGTCACGTCCCGCAGCCGGGGCGTTCCGTATCTGACGTACCACTCCACCAACACCTACAGCCGGTCGGTGTCGAGCATTATCGCGTCGTACCCGAACGCCCTGTACTACGCCTACCGCACCTGATCCGACCAGGGGCACGCACGAGCGCCTTCGGCGGGCGCGGGGCGGCCCCCGGCGGGGTATGCCGGGGGCCGCGCGTGGAGAGGTGGCTCAGAGCGTGAGCGTCCAGCCGTTGAGGGTGCCGGTGGCGCCGGAGGAGGCGTCCTCGACGCGGAGCTTCCAGGTGCCGTTGGCCGGGGAGGCGCTGGCGTCCACGGTGTAGACCTGCTGGAGGGTGCCGCCGGTCTCCGTCTCGGACGTCGACTTGAGCGCGTACGTCGTGCCGTTCGGAGCGACCAGGCTGATTTCCAGGTCACCGAGCCATTCGTGGGTGGCGTCCACGTACACCTGCAGGTCCTGTGGAGCGGAGCCGGTGAGCCCGCTGACGGTGATCGGCGACTCCACGGTGCCGGGGTCGGGGACGGCATGGCCGGTCTGGTTCTCGTACGAGGCGGGGAACGTCAGCGCCCAGCCGTTGAGGGTGCCGTCGGCGCCCGCGGAGGCGTCCTTGACGCGGAGCTTCCAGGTGCCGTTGGCCGGGGAGGCACTGGCGTCGACGGTGTAGAGCTGGCGGATGGTGCCGCCGGTCTCCGTCGAGGACGTCGACTTGAGCGCGTACGTCTTGTTGTCCGGGGCGACCAGGCTGATTTCCAGGTCACCGAGCCATTCGTGGGTGGCGTCCACGTACGCCTGCAGCGCCTGCGGGGCGGAGCCGGTGAGCCCGCTGACGGTGATCGGCGACTCCACGGTGCCGGGGTCGGGGATGGTGAAGTCGGTCTGGTTCTCGTGCGAGGGGAACGTCAGCGACCACTTGTCGAGGGTGCCGTCGGCGCCCGCGGACTTGTCCTGGACCTGGAGCTTCCAGGTGCCGTTGGCCGGGGACGTACTTGCGTCGACCGTGTAGGTCTTGCTGAGCGTGCCGCCGGGGTCCGTGCCGTTCGTCGTCTTCACGGCGTACGACTTGCCGTCCGGGTCGACCAGGTCGATTTTCACCTCGCCGAGCCATTCGTGCGTGAGGTTCACCGTGACCTGGAGCGCGCCGGGGGCGTTGCCGGTGAATCCACTGACCTTGATCGGCGACTCCACGGTGCCGGGGTCGGGAATGACCTGGTCCGTGTCATTGATGATCCGGGAGGGCAGCGGCTTGGTGCCCGGCTCGGGCTCGGGCTCCGGCTCGGCCGCGCCGACCGCCTTGCCGACGTCGATGCGGGGGATGGTGACGCCCCCATCGGCAGTGATGGGCGTCCCGGTCGACTTCAGCAGCGACTCGAGATCCGTGATGCTCTTGTCCGGGTGGGTCTGCTTGAGGACGGCGAGGGCGCCCGCCACGTGCGGGGCGGCCATGGAGGTGCCGTTCTTGGAAGCGTAGGTGCCGCCGGGCACGGAGGAGACGATGGAGGTGCCGGGGGCGAACAGGTCCAGCAGCGGGCCACGGTTGGTGAACGTGGAGAGCTGGTCGTCGTCGGTGGTGGAGCCGACGGTGACGGCGGATTCCACGCAGCCGGGGGCGTTGACGGCGTCGGTGTAGCCGTTGTTGCCGGCGGCGACGACGGTGGCGACGTTCTCGGTGCGCAGGCTGTCGATGATGGCCTTGCGGGGGTCGCTGGCGCAGGCTGCGGTCCAGCGTCCGGCGCCCAGGCTCATATTGGCGGCGACGATGTTGGTTCCGGCCTTCTTCAGCGCCAGGACCTTTTCCAGCCCCTTGATCTGGGAGCTGGTGAAGCTGAGCACGCACGGGCTGTTCCCGGCTCCGCAGTAGTTGTCGGAGTCGAACTTGGAGAACACCTGGATGGAGACGAGATCGGCACCAGGAGCGACACCGCGCGTAGGTGCTCCCGAGATTCCGGTGCCGTCACCGGCGGCGATTCCGGCGACGTGGGTTCCGTGGGAGCAGGCCGTGCCGAGGGTGGCGCAGGGGCCGGTGTCGGCGTCGGCGACTCCTGTGCCTTCCTGCTGGGCGGTGCCGTTGGGACACAGGCTGGTGGAGCCGTAGGTGGCGTCGTTGACGGAGAAGCACGCCTGGGCCTTGACGCGGCCGGTGAGGAAGGGGTGCTGCGCGGCGATGCCGGTGTCGAGGACCGCGACAGTGACGCCGCTGCCGGTCTTGCCGGCGGCGACGGCCTTGTCGCTGCCGATCTTGACGGTGGATTCGTTCAGGGTGGGCGGGACGGCGATGTCTTCGCTGACGGCGACGACGCCGGGCTTGGACTGGAGTTCCGTCAGGCCCGCGCTGTCCACGCGCAGGGTGATCAGGGGGAGGGTGTCGTAGGAGACGAGGGACTCGCCTGCTTCGGCCACTCCGGAGAGGTCGGCGCGCTGGTCGGTGACGACGTTGACGCGGATGGTCGAGCCGTCGGAGGTCTTGTCGAACAGGGCGGGGGGGACGGGGTCGCCTTCGGCGGCGGAGACGGGGCTGGTTCCCGTGAGCGGGTTGAGGTGGGTGGGGAGGGCGGAGAACACCATGGCTGCCGCCGTGGCGGCTACCAAGGCCCATACGGGTCTCTTCACGAACTGCTCCATCGGGGAAGGGTGTTGGGCACACGAAAAGGAGGGCGGGCAACGAGGGGTTCTCGCTGCCCGCCCCCCTTCGCAGTCAACGGGGCGGTGCAGCCGGTGGATCAGGTGGCGTTGGCGCCATTCTTCGGCTTGCCGAAGAGGTACACGGCCATGTAGTAGCTGTAGGCCGTGGTGCGGCAGGCGGTTTTACGCGCGTAGGCCGGGCACGTGTAGGAGTACAGGGTGGTGTAGAAGACGGAGTCGGCCTGGAGGCCCTTGCCCTTGTCCAGGTACCACTTGTAGCCCTTGTAGGCGTTGCCGATGGTGCCGTAGCCGTAGTCGTGCGCGTCGCAGGCGGCACGGAAGTCCCAGCCGGCCGGCTTGTCCGCGGCGGAGGTGCAGTGGTCGTGGTTGATGCCGACGACCCAGTATCCGGTGGGGGTCTGCTTCCAGTACGGGTTGTGCCAGCCGTAGTGGGCGACCTTGGTGGCGCAGCCGCTGTACACGTACCACATCCAGTGGACGGCGTGGTAGCAGTAACTCGGGTTGGCCTGCGGTTCGTTGATCTCCGAGCCGGTGAAGTCCTCGGCAGCGGGGGTGACGCCCTCTCCCTGCTGGATGCTGGGGGCGCCTGCGAAGGTGCTGCCGCCGTCGGGGACGGTGCCGGTGGTCTCCGTCGCGGCCGGGGTGGCGGAGTCACCCGAGTAGGCCAGTTGCCACTTGGCTCCGGCGTCGGAGGTGGCGGTGGCGACGCGGTCGGACGCGTCGTAGGTGTAGGCGTTGAGGTCGCTGCCCTCGGCGGGGTTGGCGACCTTGCGCAGCAGGCCGGAGCCGTCGTAGGAGTAGCGGGCCAGCGTCTGGACGGTGCTGCCGGAGGTGAGGGTGATCTCCTTCACCTGACCGGCCACGTCGCCAAGTGTCGAGCCGGAGGCGGTGGTGGCGGAGGAGTAGGTCACCTTGAGCGACTGCGCCGGGTTTTCGCCCCCGGCGGGGTTGCTCACGGTCGAGACACGGCCCTGGGCGTCGTAGGAGACGGTGGAGGAATTGAACGCCTTGCTGCCGACGGCGGTGACCCGCCAGGTGTCGCCGCTGCCGCCGACCTGCTTCCAGGTGTAGGTGGGCTTGGTGTCGGCGGCCGGGATGGGGTTGCCGGAGGCGTCCTCGAAGCCGGTGTCGCCTTCGCCTGCCTGGCTGAGGTCGACGTTGACGGTTTCGGTGACGGTGGTCTTCAGGTCACCCGCCAGGTCGTCCCAGGTGATGTTCTCGACGAGGGTCGAGCCGTCGGTGGCCGTGTAGGTGTTGATGCTGCCGCCGTCGGGGCCTGCGATGGAGTCGGTCAGGTCGTAGCGGATGGTTTCGCTGCTGGCCAGGTCGGTGACGGTGATCCGCCCGGAGCTTGGCGCGAGCTTGCGGTTGAGCTGGCCGCCGAGGAATTCGGCTTCCCAGCTCGGTCCGAACACTCCGAGGTCGGAACGGTCGGCGGGAGCGTCCTGGGCTTGGGCGGCGCCGGAGGCCTGGCCGGTGACGGCGTGGGAGCGGCCCATCAGTCCGGCTGGGACGTCGTTCTCGACGATCTCGTAGGTGTCGTTGGATGACGTGTAGAGGCCGGGGCCGATGGGCTGGATCTGGCCTGCGTCGAGTGGCGGGGTGGGCGGTTCGGCTGCCGTAGCGGACTGCTGCGGCAGCAGCATGGCTATGGATGCTGCGGTCACCACAGGGAGTGCGGCGAATCTTCGCAAGATGGTCCCCCTCATTCTCTTCACGATCGTGGAGATCGCGATTGATCGTGGACCTTAAGCGGGGCGAACGCATGTGCGCAAGAGATGTAAAGCGGAGTCAAAACCCCCAGTTCCAGGGGGTGTTGACGTCGCGTTGGAGATGAGTACGAGTACTCATACACACCGCGAAAATCGCGCGGCATGATGTCGCGCATGAGATCCCTATCCCTCCCCAAGCCCATCGTGCTGGCCGCGCTCGGCTGCCTAGTGCTCACTGCCTGCGGCACGCAGGGCGGGGGCAGCGACTCGTCCCCGGCGGGCAACACGGTCTCCACCGCCAGCCCTTCGGGCGGCGCATCCGAGGTGCGCTTTCTCAAGCTGATGAACCGCATCGCGCAGCAGTGCACCCCCGATGCCCCGAGCGACGAAGGAGACGGCAGCGCTCCCCGGCCGGAAGACCTGCCGGGCGCCGAGGGCATAACCGCCCCGCCGGCCTACGGGCCGGGGGAGACTCCGCCGGGCACCCCGAACGGCGAGGGGGAGATCCCGGTTCCGGTGGAGGACGGCCAGTCCACGCCTGCCCCGGACGCCCCGGCTCCCGCTGAGGTGAAGGAAGTACCGCTGTCGGGCGTGGAGAAGTGCAGCGGAGATGAGCACATCAAGCGCATCAGCGAGAAGTTCACAGGCACCGACGTCACCAGCCATACGGCGATGCGCAGGACGCTGATCGGCCTGGGCTACCCGGCGACACGGATCCACCGGATGCCGGATCACGCGGGCGCGCCCCGCGCGCGGCTGGACCTGCGGGCACTGGGCAGCCACCTGGCTCTTGAGGTCACCGGCACGGGTACCGGCGTGATCGCCGAGGCGTTCGGCGCTCCGGATGACGAGGGCGTGAACGTCCTGGACGTGGAGCGCAAGCCGAACCTGGACGCGCCCACGTCCTGACGGCCGACGGCACTGAACCCTTCTGGGCGGGAGGAAGGGCGGGTGCCGAATCCACCGGAGCGGCTGCCGGTGACGCTCGACGAACTTGATGACGTGAGGCTGCTGCTGGGGCTGTACCGCATCGTCCTCAACAACGGGGGACCCACGAGTGGGACGAGCTCGCCCGGTTCTGCGATGGACCGAACTCCGCCTTCAGGTCGGTGTGCCGCTGGGTGAGCGCGTTGCGGGGACTTGGGCCTCGAGCGCGAGAGCGACGATGGTCAGGCTGCGCCAGCAGGTCCGGCGGCTCAAGGAGCTCAGGGCAGCCGACGCAAAGGAGATCACCCAGCTCAAAGCTGATGTCGAGGCACTGGTGGGTGCGCTGCACCAGGCCACGGTGGAGAACAGCCACCTGCACCGGCAGCTCGCCGACCGGCGTGCACATGCGATTGTGCGCGTGCTGCCGACGCAGACGACGCCATGAACCCCGCCGTGGTGGAACCGGCAGTGTCGCGAACCGGTCCGGCGGCTGTCACTTCCTGGCCGCGCCGGGTTTCCCGCTCATGGACTCGTGGTGGGCATCCGCGTAGGCGGGAGAGTCCTTGATCAGGTCGTCGCAGAACGCGGCGGCATCGGTGCCGATGAGTTCCAAAACTCCCTCGCCCGCGGCGACGCCCTCCTCGAAGAAGTCGACGATCCCAGGGGAGGAGGGGCCCGGCGGGCAGGCTGACGACCCTGGGGGCCATGCCCGCCGAGATGAAGTATCTCGGCACGAGTTCGCCACTCTGGAACCCTCGTCCGTGCCGGGCACGCCCGAATTCAGGGGTGGATCACCAGGCCATCTCACCGTGACGGTCGCGGAAGGTTCCCGTGGGTCCGTCCGCCCCGATGGCGGCGAGTTCGACGATCGCGTCGGTCCCCTCGGTCACTGTCTGCGGGCCGCTGTGCCCGTTGAAGTCGGTCGCGGTGTAGCCCGGGTCGGCCGCGTTCACCTTCACGTCCGGCCAGGACTTCGCGTACTGCGTGGTCAGCATGGTCACGGCAGCCTTCGACGCCGTGTAGAGCGGCGCGAGGTTCCTCGACTCGACGCGCTCTGCGTCGTGGGTGGCCGCGAACGATCCCATACCGCTGGACACATTGACGATGACCGGGTGCGCGGACTTGCGCAGCAAAGGCAGGAACACGTGCGTCACCCGGACGATCCCGACGACATTGACGTCGAACACCTCACTGGCGTCAGCGGCCGTGATCTGGTCGGCGGGGCTGTGCGTCCCGAAGACGCCTGCGTTGTTGATCAGGACGTCGATGCCGCCCTCGCGGGCCTCGATATCGGCGGCGGCCGCAGCCACCGACGCGTCATCCGTCACATCGATCTGGACGAAACGGGCACCGAGTGCGTCGGCGGCCGCCCGGCCGCGCTCCGGATCACGCGCACCGATGAGGACGGTGTGGCCGGCCTCGATCAAGCGGCGGGCGGTCTCATACCCGAGGGACTTGTTGGCTCCGGTGATGAATGTTGTAGTCATGCGTCCACTCTCGGCCCGTGACGAGAGGACAACCAGTGCTCTCCGCGACGGTAGGACAGCCAGTACCAGGCACGACGACGGCCCGGCAGACACAATGGCCGAGTGGACGAGACCCTGGGCACGGCACTGCACCGCTGGCGCGACCGCCTGTCTCCCGCCGACGTCGGACTGACCTCACGGCCCGGACGACGCGCGGTGGGGCTGCGACGCGAGGAACTGGCAGAACTCGCCGGGCTGTCGGTCGACTACGTGGTCCGCCTGGAACAGGGACGCGCCAAAAGCCCATCGGCACAGGTCGTCGCGAGCCTGACCAGGGCACTGCAACTGC
This sequence comes from Streptomyces sp. T12, assembly GCF_028736035.1. Taxonomy (NCBI): domain Bacteria; kingdom Bacillati; phylum Actinomycetota; class Actinomycetes; order Kitasatosporales; family Streptomycetaceae; genus Streptomyces; species Streptomyces sp. T12. The sequence goes on along the minus strand of NZ_CP117866.1, from coordinate 3,975,718 downwards.
AGCCCATGGAGCGCGATCACGCCTACCGGCTGGCGGGCCTCCTGCCTCCCCAGGAGGGAACGGTCTCCACGCATGTTCCGGCCGGGGTCCAACGGATGCTGGCCCGCCTCGGGGAGTTCCCCGTGGGCGTGTTCAGCGCCGACTGGACCTTGCTGTCCTGGACCCCCGCATGGTCAGTACTGATCGGCGACCCCAGCGCACGGACACACGACGAGCGCAACCTGGCACGAGCGGTCTTCGCCACAGGGCCCAGCCGGCTCGCGTCCTGGCCCGTGCTCCAGGACGACGACGCCCTGAAACTTGCCCTCGTCGCCGACCTGCGCACAGCTCTCATCGACTACCCCCGCGACCGCGGCCTGACCGACCTCGTCGAGGAACTGCGTTCGACCAGCGCGGAGTTCGCCCGTCTGTGGGACGAGGGCACGGTCGGCCCGCACGTCTCGGCCCGCAAGACCGTGGTACACCCCCAGGTGGGTGAGGTGATCTGCGACTGCGACGTGCTCACCGTCCCAGGCTGCGACATCCGCCTCGTCGTCTACACGGTGGCCGCGGGTTCCGCCGATGCGGAAAAGCTGGAGTTCCTGCGGGTCACCAACGGCGTCCGGGCCGAGGGCTCCTCGCCTCCGGGGCCCGGTCTGTTCTCTACGCCGTAACGATCGGGCCGGCCGGATCTCGTCCAGCAAGCAGAGGTCAGGTCCGTCAGTGAGAACGACCGCTCACGGCTCTCATCATGGACGTGCGCCGACGCGAGCGACGCGGTTGATCGGCGGTGGCCGGCCCGATACCGGCAAGGCGCCTGCGGTGGTCTCGCGCTCTGGCGAGTGCAGGCACCTCTGCTGCACTCATCAGGTCCCTCCGCCGCAGTCACCGTCGCGGCAACGTGATCGACCGGACAGCTCCTACGAGGCGCTCCAGCGGGGGTCGCGGCCGAGGTAACGCAGGAGGACCGCCACGTCGTCGTCGCCCTGCTCGGGGACCAGGGCGGCGACGTACGCGCCGCGGGGGCGCAGCGGCTCGACGATCTCCCTGGCGACCTTGAGGAGGGGGCGGGCCAGCTCGGGTGTGAGCGGCGACGGCCGGCCCGTCGCCATGGCGATGTCCCAGGCGTGGACCGCTGCCTCCAGCCCGCACGCCGCCGAGCCGGACCACGGGGACATCTTGTGCGGCGGCACCGGCGTGGGCACCTCGGCGGCGTCCCGGTCGACCCCCGCCCACGCCCTCGCCGCGCGTGCCAGGGCGTCCTCCAGGAACACCGCCGGGTCCACCCCCGCCATCTCGCCCGACGGGTCGAACGGGTTGAAGTCGGGGCCGGGTTCGCCGGTCAGCGCGGCGGCGTAGCCGATCTGGTCGCCGACGGCGTGCTGGAAGACCTGGGCAACGGTCCAGCCCGCGCAGGGCGTCGGCAGGTGCCAGCCGTCGGCGGGGACGGCGCGGACCGCCGTGCGCAGTGCTTCGTGGGAGGCGTCCAGGACGTCCCAACCGCTGGAGACCATGCCATCGCTCATCGGAGAGCCCCCTTTCGTGGTGCCCTCACAGTGATGAATGTTGTTGTCATGCGTCCGCTCTCGGCCCGTGACGACTGCGTGACGTCGTTGCGGTTTCCGCCGGCCAGCGTCGTACAGACCGATCGTTCGGCGAGGCACCGGGTTCCGTCGAACGCCGCAGCCCGCTCATCGGTTGAGCTGACGGGTCGGCCGTTTCACGTCAACATGCTGAACTTGACAGAGAAGACTGGCGTCACCCGATGGCGATGCGTGTCTTCCAGTAACTCGCCGGCGTGATGATCTCCGTGCCGGACCCTGGCACGACGGCGGTTCGGCCGCCCGCGTAGAGCCGTACGGATCCGTCTGACCGCACGCCCCAAATGTCGGGGACGGCGTCGCTGTTGGCGTCGGGGGTGCCCATCAGCAGCGGAAAGTTACTGACCGCCCAGCCCGAGGCGCCGTACTCGCTGTCCTCACCCCCGGCCGAACTTCCGGCGCTGCCCAGGGAGGCGAGGCTGACCCCGCCTCCGGAGGCAGCGATGCCCTTGCGGAGCAGGAGCTTGCCCGACGTGTCGGATCGATAGAGGAGGTCGGTGACGCCGTCGCCGCTGATGTCCAGCGCGGTGACGATGTCCCGGCTGGTCCAGCCCGAGGCCGACAGCCGGGTCGCCTGGTCGATGGTCGCTCCGTGGTAGCCGGTGAAGACCCACAACTCGTCGCCGATGGTGGCGAAGAAGTCGGTCTGGCCGTCCCCCGTGGCGTCGCCCGCCGACACGAACTGGGTCAGGGCGGCGGGGCTGGGGGCGCCGTCGGGGAGGAGGATCTCGCGGCGCTTGTCGATGTTGACCGCGCCATAGCCGTCACCGGGGTACACCCACAGCTTCCCTCCGACGCGGACGACCAGGTCCTGGAGGCCGTCGCCGCCGTAGATGTCGCCGTTGTGGGTGATCAGGGCGCCCTTGAAGTGGCCGTTGGGCGCGGGAACATAGGGCGGCAGGTCGTCGCCGTTGGGGTCCTTGTCGGGGTTGTCCCGGTAGGCGCCGGGCATCGAGTAGTTCAGGTCGCCGGTGCCCTTGTTGAGGTCGGTGGTGGCCTGCGAGGGATACATGGCCAGGTTGCCGGCCTCGGTGACGACCATCATGTCGGGCAGCTTGTCGCCGGTGAAATCGCCGGGGGAGTCAGCCTGGTCGCGGGGCGTGACGTAGAAGAAGTACTTCGTCGGCTCCGAGGGGTTGCCCGCGCTGTCCACCGCCCTGACGTAGAGCACGTTGGGCCCGGCCGTCGGCGGTTTGGCGTTGGAGATCGTCGCACTGACGCTGGTGGCCGTGTTGGCGGTGCGGGGGAGGCTGCTGGAGTAGGTGGGCGAGTTGAAGCCGTACTCATAGCGCACGACGTCGGTGTTCAGGGCGCGGAAGGTGAAGGAGCCGGGTGTGCCGAACTTCTTGGCGGACCAGTTGGCGTCCTCGGCGTCGTTGCCGAAGCCGTTCTCGCTGCCGTCGGCGTTGGGGAAGTCCGTGGAGCTGACCTTGGGCGGCCTGGGCGCGGTGGTGTCGAGGACGAAGCGGCACGGCGTCTTGGCCGGTGCGTAGCCCGAGCCGGCACCGGCGTCGTCGAGGGCGCGTACCCGCCACGAGTAGGTGGTCCCGTTGGCGAGTTTGCTGGTGGAGAAGCCCGTCGTCGTGCGCAACGCGGTGTCCTTGTCACCGCCGACGGAGACCTTGCCGGTGGAGCCCAGCAGATCGCCTGTCGTCTGCCACTTTTCGTGCGGCCACAGGTCGAAATCGAGGTGGTCGAGGTTGCTGTCCTTGTCGGACGCCCGCGCAGTGAACGTCAGGTCACCCGAGCCCATACGGACGTACGGCTTGGTGGTGGTGCACTTGGCGTCCGGGCCGAGATCGAGCGACTTGGAGTCGACTGTGGGTCTGCGGTTGTAGACGAGCTCCAGTACGGGCGCGTTGTCCCCGTTGGCCTGGAACTTCTTCCATGCGTACTGCGCGTGCTCGTCCCGTGCCCGCAGCCCGAAGGTGATGGTGTCCTTGCCCTGGTCCGCCTGCTTCTGAGCCGCCTTCTTCACGTCGAACGTCTCGTACGCGTCCCGGCAGCCGGACTTGTATCCGTGCGCGAAGCTCTTGGTCGCGAACCTGTTGCCGTCGTGGAGCTTCGGGGCGTTCTTCCAGTTGGTCTTCCCGTTGACCGGGCCGGTGAGGTGCACACTCATCGAACGGGCGCTGCACGACCAGGAGTAGGTCTCCAGCATGCGCAGCTTCGCACTGGTGATCTTCGTGCCCTTGAGGTCCTTGTCGTAGGCGATGTTGAAGTACGAGCGCGAGGTGCCCCAGGTGTCCGACTCGAAGCCGACGCGGGCCTCGTGCGTACCGCCCTTGTTGAAGCCCTTGCCGTTGTAGAAGGTGGCGTTGGGGTGGCGGCTGTAGGCGGTGGTCCAGTTCTGCGTGTGCTTCTTCACCGACGGGTCGATGAAGACCGGGTACGTGGTGGTCGGGTCGTCGAAGAAGGCCAGGTCGGGGGTGAGTACCCAGTTCGCCCCGCTCAGGCTGGGCTCGACCAGCTCGCCGCGCGAGTCGGGCGAGGGCCCGTCGAGCCCGGGGAGGCTGAGCGTGGCCGCCGAGCCGCTCTGCGAGGGTGCGGGCGTCGGCTCAGCCGGGGCGGACGGCAGGGGGGACTCGGACACCGAGGGCTCCGGGCCGTCGGTGGCCGCCGGCAGAGTCTCGGGGGCGGTGTCCGCCTGCTCGTCGGTCTCGATGAGCTCGTCGGTGGGGCTCGGGCTCTCGCTCGGTCCGTCGGTGGCCGACTCGGTCGGTGCGGGGCTCTCCGACGTGGTCGGCTGGGCGGTGGCGCCGACCGATCCGTCGGTGACGGCCGGCCGGCCGCTGCTGTCCCACAGCAGCGGGGTCGGCGACATCGCGACCTCGTTGGCGAAGGCATCCTCGGCGGTGAGGACGCCGGTGACCGGGTCCAGCCGGAAGTTCAGCGTTGCGGAGGTGATGCCGTACGAGATCTGCCGGGCCCGCGGATCGGCCGCGGCCTGCCGGTTCTTGAGGACCAGCAACTGGGCGAACCCGTCGTCGTCGGCCGTCAGCACCAGGTCGGCGCCCGGGAAGATCTCGGGGTACAGGGCGCGTGAGCCGTCGATGATCGGGGCCGGTACCGTGCCCGGCCAGGTGAGCTGGATCTCGTGGCCGTCGACGGTCAGGGTGACCAGAGGGCTCGCGGTCTCGTCAGCGGCGGCGCTCTTCAGCCCTTGGACCAGGGCGACCCGGCGCACGGTGGAGCGCGAGGCCCGCTGTTTCGTGTCACTTGACCCGGAGCCGGCCGAGAACACCATCCGCGTGTTCGTGGCCCGGGGCTCCCAACCGGCCTTCGTTCGCTGGAGGTCGTAGTCGATGTCCCTCCATTCGCCGCCCACCTTGGCCCGGATCGGTGACGAGTACAGGTTCTTGGCCATCAGACCGTCGGGCCGCACCCACGTGGTGGAGTGCGCGGTGCGCAGCGCGGTGACCTCGACGGACTTGCCGGTCTTCGCCGCCCGCGCGATTGCGGCCGCCTCGGTCACGGGCTTCGCCTTCGCCTCCCGGTCTGACCCGTCGCGCGAACCCGGGTCGTTCAGGCCGAGGCCGATGAAGGTGATACCGGTAGCGACGAGCGCCGCGGTCAGTACGGCGGCGGTGGTCCGACGTCCGGGCACACGGCGCCAGTTGCGCGTCTTGCGCGTCATCGGTCGAGCTCCCCTTCCCCCCTTGGAACCGGCGCGCGACAGGGCGCGGCCGGGCGAGCCGATGATGACCCATGAGCGGGCTGTCGTCACCCTTCGCATGCGGGCGACGGAGCTGAGTCGATCGACCACGCGAGCCGTAAAGGTGGTTGTGCGCGCACGTCCACAACGGGTCGGAGCAGCGTTGACCGCGGGAGCAAATCACCGCGAACCACCACTCAAGTCCCGAAGTCTCCGGGCTATTTGCCTGTGGAACTGGCGAAATGGGTGAATGATCGTGGAGAGGCGGGCGCTTCCGTTAGCTCGGGAAAGCGCTGCCTGGGCCTCACGTACTGCTATGGAGCGTTACGCACCGTGATGGTCATCGCATCCCCACAGCTGATCTAGCAGAACTCCACGGAGCCATCACAGAATGTGCATCATCTGATACAGCATCACGCGTGGTCCGATCCCGGTCCCGCTCAGTGGTCCGGGGGGACTTCGCCGTGTTCGGTCGCTCTTCGCATGTCCGTCGCCGTTGTCTGCGTCGTCTGCACAGGGCCGTCATACCTGCCCTCGGCGCCGTCCTGCTCGTGGGCCTCCTGCCCGCGCAGTCGTTGGCGCTGCCGCCCGACCCGGCAGTCGAGGAGAAGGGTCGCGAGACCCTGGACCTGGAGGCGCTCGACCAGGACGAGCCGGTCGCCGGCGAGACCTTCGAGCGGGACCTGGAGACCCTGAAGGTCGAGGTCCCGCAGGACCAGGATGCGGCTCCTGCGGGCACGGCCACCGCGCCGACCGCCGACTCCGGGACGATCAGCTTCGGCTCGACGGCGTCGGCCACCACCCAGGCCTCGGCCCGCACGGGCACGACCGCCCGGCAGGTCGCCGTGACCCCTGTCGACGATCTCCCCGTCAGTCTCGGCCAGGCCCCGGAGCAGCCGGCCCCCACCGGCACCTGGTCCGTCCAGGTCTTCGACCGAGCGGCGCCCGTCTCCCAGGGTGTGGACGGCGCCCTCGTCAAGGTTCAGGCCCCCGACACCGGCTCGGTCCCCATCTCGGTCAGGCTCGGCTACGCCAAGTTCAAGAACCTGTACGGCGCCGACTGGGCCTCCCGCCTACGCTTCGTCCAGTTCCCCGAGTGCTACCTGACCACGCCGGACGTCGAGGCGTGCCAGGTGTACGAGGAACTGGAGACGACCAACGACACCAAGACTCAGTCGATCACGGCGACGGTCGACACGGCAGCCGACGGCACCGTGACCCCGGCCTCGGCGACGACCACCGACTCCGACGGCCCGTCCATCGCCCAGGCCGCCTACCGCACATCGGCCACCCCGGCCGCCGCGACCGGAGACGCCGCGGTCATCGGCGCGGTCGACTCGGGCGGCGGCGCGGGCGGCACCTTCAAGGCCACGCCCCTGGTCTCCAACGGCAAGTGGCAGGCGGGCGGTTCCTCTGGCGCGTTCACGTGGTCGTACCCGCTGATGGTGCCCGCGGCTCCGGCGGGCCCGGCCCCCACCATCTCCCTCAACTACAACTCCCAGACGGTGGACGGCCGTGTCGCGGTGTCCTCTCCCCAGTCCTCCTGGATAGGAGAGGGCTGGGACTACGACCCCGGCCACATCGAGCGCCGTTACCGCACCTGCCAGGACGACCGCAAGGCGCTGAAGTCCGGCACACCCAACAACACGGCCAAGAAGGACAAGACGTCCGACCTGTGCTGGGTGTCGTACAACGCGGTGATGTCGCTGGGCGGCCGGAGCGTAGAGCTGGTGCGAGACGCGCCGACGGGCAGCAACCCCGAGACCGACACCGAGATCTACCGCCCCCAGAGCGACGACGGCACTCGCGTCGAGCGCCGCACCGGCGGCGCCAACGGCGACAACAACGGCGAGTACTGGATCGTCACGACCCGGGACGGCACCAAGTACTACTTCGGCCTCAACCAGGTGGGCGGCGGCCACGCCGACACGGACTCCGTCTCAGCCGTCCCCGTCTTCGGCAACCACCCCGGAGAACCCTGCCACGCCACCTCCTTCGCCGACTCTCGCTGTGGCGCCGGCAAGAAGCAGGCCTGGCGCTGGGGCCTGGACAAGGTCGTCGACGTGCACGGCAACGCGATGGTCGTCAACTGGAAGCAGGAGACGAACTACTACGCCGTAAAGAAGAAGTTCACGTCCCCAGAGCAGTACGACCGTTACGCCTACCCGAGGTCCATCGAGTACGGCATGCGCTCGGACCTGACCAAGCCGTCCGCCATCGCCGAGTTCGGCGTCAAGCAGCGCTGCCTGAAGTCGGAGACGGCCTGCGACCCCGCCAACTTCGCCAAGACGGACGACCCGGGCGCGTACCGCCCCTGGTGGGACACCCCCGGCAACCTCAACTGCAAGTCCACGTCGAAGCTGTGCCCGTCGTTCCCGTCCTTCTGGACGCAGATGCGCCTGGACACGGTGACGACGAAGGCCGCCCGCGCCGGCCAGACCGGCCTCGGCAAGGTGGACACCTACCAGCTCCACCAGTCCTTCCCTGAGGACTGGTACGACACGGCCCCCGGCCTATGGCTCAACTCGATCACCCGTCGCGGTTTCGCCCCCGGCGACACCACCGGCACCCTCCAGCACAAGGACGGCGTCAGCTTCGCCGAGTACTCGGTCGGCTCCACCTCGCCCCTGCACGACCGCCTGAAGGACCGCCAGCTGCCGAACCTGGTGCCGAGCGGCCCGAACGACCAGCGCCCCGCCTTCACGCGCCCCCGTATCGGCACGGTCGCCACGGAGCACGGCGGTGACATCGAGGTCGAGTACAAGGGCGGCTGCGCCACCGAGCCGTCCGAGGACAAGGGCGAGCGGAACGGCACCTGTTACCCCGTCCGCTGGTCGCCCGACGGTGACGAGAAGACACCCGCGAAGTCCTGGTTCAACAAGTACGTCGTCCACTCGGTGACCGAGACCGACAAGGTCACCTCTCACGGCAAGCCCGTCCACACGACGTACCAGTACATGGACTCCGCCTGGGCCAAGAGCGATGACGAGTTCACCCGCCCGTCCCTGCGCACGTACAGCGTCTGGCGCGGCTACCGCCAGGTGGCCGTCACCAAGGGCAGCAGAACCAGCAACCAGCTGAACTTCCCGCAGGCCCAGTCGTACTCCGAGACCCGGTACTTCCAGGGCGTGGGCGGGACGGTCAAGGACTCCACGCAGACGCACACGCTGCTCGCCGACGACGCACCGCAGTACGCGGGCATGACGGCGGAGACCATCACCTACCGGGACGCCGACAAGCGGATCCACAAGCGCACGCTCAACTACCCCTGGTCGAAGCAGACCGCCTCCCGCTCGCGGGAGGCCGAGAACGGCACGGACATGGATCCGCTGCTCGCACATCGCAGCGGGATCGAGCGCACGGAGGAGATCCAGCCGGTCGGCAGCAGTTGGCGGGCGATCCGGACGCTGACGACGGCAGACGACACATACGGCCTGCCGATCCAGGTGGAGACCGCCGTGGTCAAGCCGAACGGCAGCACCGGTGAGACCCTCTCCGACCAGACCTGCACCAAGACGTCGTATGTGCACAACACGTCCGCGTGGCTGATCGGTCTGCCGAAGGAGCAGCGCAGCACGGGCACGTCCTGTGCGGCCCACGACACGGCGGACCCGGCGACCAAGCTCATCAAGGCGGTGCGGAACACCTACGACGGTCTGGGGTACGGCGAGACGCCGACGAAGGGGCTGGTCACCTCCGCTGCCGGGGTCAACGGCGCGGGAACCTCGTACTCGGTCGTCACCAAGACCACGTACGACCCACTGGGCCGCATCCGCACCATCACGAAGCCGGAGGTCGGCACCACAGAGACGCAGTACACGCCTGCGGATGCGGGCGGGCCGGTCACCTCGGTGAAGACGATCAACGCCAAGGGTCATGCCGTCACAACGACCTTCGACCCGGGCCGCAGCCTGGCGCTGACGGCCACCGATGCCAACGGCCGGGTCACGCGCTACGAGTACGACGCCCTCGGCCGCCTGGTGAAGGGCTGGTCGCCTTCGCGTTCCTCGGGCGGCAAGTCCCCGGACGTGGAGATCGCGTATCAGGCGGCGGTGGCCACCTCCGCCGAGACCAGGCCCGCCGCTGTCACCACGAAGACGCTGAAGGACGACGGTACGTACAGCCGTCAGGTGACGATCTACGACGGCCTGATGCGCCAGGTCCAGACCCAGTCCGAGGCGCACGGCCCCGGCCGGATCATCACCGACACGAAGTACGACGACCATGGCCTGGTCCGTGAGCAGACGAGTGGCTACCTCGCGAAGGACGAGCCGGCGGCCGCGTTGTTCGCGCCGAGATCGAAAGCGCTGATCCCGAACTGGGCCACGTACGACTACGACGGTCTGGAGCGGCCGTCGATCCAGCTGACGTACCACGGCGATGCCTACCGGTACGCGGCGTACACCTTTCACACGGACACCAGCGCCTTCACGGACCCGGTGGGTTCGACCGCCCCGCAGACGCGCACGTACACCGACGCCCTCGGCCGGGTCACCGCGATCCGCCACTACAAGGACAACGCGGCCACCACGAACTGGGAACCCGCCACCGCCGAGAACAGCGGCCGCAAGACGACGTACGAGTACGACGCCCGCGGCTACCGCACGAAGGTCATCGACCCGGCAGGCAACACCTGGACCTGTACGTACGACGCCCGGGGCCGCGTGACGTCGACCACCGACCCGGACACCGGCAGGACGGAGACCTGGTACGACGACGCCGACCGCCCGGTCAAGGTGACGGACGCCAAGTCGCGGACGACGTACACGGAATACGACGAGCTCGACCGGGTCACGTTCGTCCGTGAGGGCTCGGCAACCGCCGCCCCGGTCAAGTCCTTCACGTACGACTCCCTGCCGGGCGCGCTGGGCCAGCCGGTTGCCTCGACCCGGCACACGTCGGGCGGCGACTACATCAACCGGGTCACTGGCTACGACACCGACTACCGGCCCACAGGCAGTGAGACGGTGATCCCGCCGAACACGCTGACAACGGGCCTGGGGGGCACGTACGCGTACGCGTACACCTACACCCAGACCGGCAAGCCGCTGTCGGTCACCTTGCCTGCCGTGGGCGGACTGGCGAAGGAGAAGGTCGCCACCCGCTACAACGGCGACGGCCTGGCCGAGTCGACCTCCGGCCTCGCCTGGTACACGTCCGATGCGACGTACTCGCCGTACGGCGAGGTCCTGCGGACGGTGTCCAGCTCCCAGCCCTATCGGGTTTGGACCACCAACTTCGTCGACCCGCACACCGGTAGCCTCCAGCGCACGGTCACGGACCGCGAGACCTCCGGACCGCACCGCATCACGGACAGCTACTACTCGTACGACGCGTCCGGCACCATCACGTCGAACGCCCGCAAGCTGTCGGAGGCTTCGGGCGCCACGTGGGACACCCAGTGCTTCACGTACGACGTGATGGGCGAGCTGGTGAACGCCTGGACCTCGAACATCACCCCGGCCGGCAACGCCACCGGATGCAAGGCGTCGAACGGCACGACGTGGGGCCATCGCACCGACTACCGGACCTCCTCCGGCCCGGTGGCCCACGCCCCGGACACGGCGAGCGACGAGTCGAGTCCGGACGCTTCCTTGTCGTCGACCCTGGCGGCCGGGGCTCCCGACGCGACGACCGTGGCCACGGGCGCGACGGCGTACCACCAGTCGTTCACCTTCGACTGGCTGGGCAACCGCGCCACGCAGACGGAACACGACCCGGCGGACGCGACCAAGAACGTCACCTACACGTATGGCTACGGCACCACCGCGCAGCCGCACACGATGAAGTGGATCAGCTCCAACCCGTCGGGCAAGGGCAGCAGTTACAGCTACGACGCGGCGGGCAACACCGAGACCCGTGACCTGCCCGCCACTTCGCAGACCCTGACCTGGACGCCGGAAAACAAGCTCGACACGATCACCGACGACGGCAAGAAGACGACGTACGTCTACGACGCCGCCGGCAACCGCATCGTGGAGAACTCACCGTCGGGCTCGACGCTCTACCTGGGCGAGACGGAGGTGACGACGAACTCCACGGGCGCGATCACCAGGGCTTCCCGCTCCTACGCCCAACCCGGCGCACCCACGGTCACCCGGACCACGAGCAACGGCGCGACGACGGGCCACAAGCTGAACGTGCTGCTCGCGGACCACCTCGGCACGGCGAACACAACTGTGGAAGTGTCGAACGGCCAGCCCGTAACCCGCCGCGCCTTCAAGCCGTACGGCGAGGCCCGTGGCACCAAGCCGACCAACTGGCCCAACAAGCGCGGCTACCTGGGCGTGGGCATCGACGACGCGGCCACCGGCCTGACCCACATCGGTGCCCGCGAGTACGACCAGAACTCGGGCCGCTTCCTGTCCGTGGACCCGATTATCGACATTGCAGATCCGTTGCAGATGAACGGGTACGCCTACTCCAACAACAGCCCTGTCAGTTTCAGCGACCCCTCGGGTTTGTGCAGGCGAGACATCTGCGGAGACGGCTATCCCGTCGCGGGGGATGGGGAACGCGCGGGCTACACGGGACAGCGCAGCGGGGAGAAGCCGTGCACGTCGTGCAACGGACCGGCCACCAGCTACAACTACGACCCCACAGAGATATTTCCGGGCGTCAGCATCTCGAAGAAGTGGAAGGGGCGCGACGAGTTCGTTGACCGCTTCTACGCATATGTGCACACCGTCAGCTCCACTAACGGTGTTCTTCCAGGCTATTTGACAGATGGGACAAATCCGGAAGCAGCGCAGCAGCAACTCGGCCATTGGGGGGTGCAGGTCTGTTGGGCTATGAAGTCGTGTCCACGAGCCGTGATGACCAACTTCCGGAACATGTCGATGGGATTTGCGGGAGCGGTCAGCGCAATTGCCGGCCCATGGGACGGGGCGGGCGCAGGGCGATTGGCGGTGGGCGGCAAACCAGGCAAGGGGGCAGGAGGCTGCACCCAATGCTTCCTGGCCGGCACCGATGTCCTCATGGCCGTCGGTAATACCAAGGACATCGAGGACATCAGAGTCGGTGACGAGGTCAAGGCTACGGATCCCCGCACAGGTGAGTCCGGCCCCAGAAAAGTCACACGCCTCATCGTCACTGAGGACGACAAGCACTTCAACGAGCTGTCCATCGCAACAGCGGACGGCATCGAGAAGCTGACGGCCACGTACGAGCACCCGTTCTGGTCTCCGTCGGAGCGAGAGTGGGTCGAAGCGCGGAACCTCAGGCCGGGCATGACCCTACTCACCGACGAAGGCGACACCGTCATCGTCACCGCCAACCGTTCCTTCACCAAGCATGCCCGCACGTATAACCTCACGGTTGACGATCTGCATACGTACTATGTGCTGGCGGGGCAGACGCCAGTCCTCGTTCACAATTCGAATGGAATTTGTGGAAGTGCGGATGCGCACAGCTTCAGGCGTACGGAGGCTCTGTCAGGAAACGCGTCCAAGAGGAACGTCGATTCGCTGACTGCTTCAATGAAGGAGAATGGCTGGCAGGGTGATCCGATATCCGTGGCGAAGATCGGGGATGACCTGTACGTCCTGGACGGCCACCACCGTGTTGCTGCGGCGAAGCGTGCAGGGATTGACGTGCCGTATCGGGTGCTTTCGGATGCTGACATTCGTGCCAGATATCCCGGGGGTGCCGATGACATCACAACTGCTTGGGCTGAGGTAGGGCCGGACCGCCTAGTGAACAAGTACAAGAGACCGGGGTATCGATGACAGGCCAGCCTTTGAGGGAAGTCGAGGCGTACTTGCAGGCCCTCTCCCGGGTGCGCAGCGCTGTTCAGCGCTGTCACCCGGGTGGTCAGGGGCTGGCTAGCATCCTCCACCTGTATCGGTCGCGATCCCTGGAGAAGGCCGGGCGCATCCAGGAAAGTGTTGAATACAACGTCCATGGTTCTGGATGCCTTTTCGTTGAGGCCAGTGGAGCCGAGGTTGACGTGGACTTCCTAGAGGAAGGGACGGAAGTCTTTGATGCCTGGAGGATCAGGAGGCTTTCGGTAAGTCTCGGCGAGGAATCCTCGGAAAGCCTGGACGAAATCGTTGCCGCGTGCAGAAAACTGGTTTCGCTTGGACGTTTGTCTGAGCCGCACAGCGGATGGTTTTCGGCAGTTGAGTAGCGCTATCCCCTGGTTTTCCTGAAGGTCGACTCCATTCTTGTCCGGTGTCGAAGTGAAATGACGAGGCCCCCTCTTCCTGTAGCTCTTGGAGAGGGGGCCTCGCGATGCCTTGACGGCAACGCTGACGGCAACGTCAGCGGACGGATGCTGTGACGGGCGGGTCGTCGGGGCGGTCGTTGATCCCACCGAGCGCGCCGTTGAGGCTGTCGATGGCTTGGCGCTGGAGGCGGAGTCGGACGTGGGCGTAGACGCCGGCCGTCACGCCGATGTGGGCGTGGCCGAGCAGCTCCTTGATCACGACGAGGTCGATGCCCTGCTCCAGGAGGAGGGTGGCGGTGGAGTGCCTGAGGTCGTGGAAGCGGATGGTCCGGAGTCCGGCGCTGTGGAGGAGGCTGCGGAAGCGGCGGGTGAGGTTGCCGGGGTCGAGCGCCTTGCCGTTCGGGGTGGTGAAGACAAGCCCGTTGTCCGTCCAGCCCGATCCGGCTGCCAGACGCTCTGCCCGCTGCTGTTCCTGGTGGATCTTGAGGGAGTTGAGGCATTCGGTGGGTAGGGCAATGCGGCGTTCGGAGGCGAGGGTCTTGGTATGCAGGATGGTCAGGCCCTGGCTGCGGGTGCGCTGGAGGGAGCGGTGGATGGTGGCGGTGCCGCCGTCGGGGTCGAGGTCTTCCCAGTGGAGGCCGAGGAGTTCGCCCTTGCGGAGCCCGGTGCGCAGGGCGAGTTCGTACAGCGCGTGCAGACGATCATCGGCGGCCGACTGGAGGAACTGTCGGGCTTCGGTCGCGGTGAGGGGCTGGAAGCGTCGGGGGCGGGGCGTGGTCGTCTTGACGTTCCTGGCGACGTTGCGCGGCAGCTCGTCCTCGCGGACGGCGTGTTCCAGGGCGGACTTGAGGACTGCGTGGACGTACGTCACGGTCAGCGGCGACAGCTGCTTCTTACAGCACTGGCCGATGGCGCAGCAGCGTCGCCGGTCCGTGTCCCGTTCCTGGGCGCAGCACTGGCAGGCGGTGCGGAGCCCGTCGAGGAAGGTCCGGACGTCGCGGGTGGTGAGCCGGGCGAGCTTCTTGCTGCCGAGACCGGGGTTGAGGTGGAGGCGGATGGCGGCGGCATAGCGCGTGGTGGTGTTCTCCCGCAGGTGGTGGACAGCGACGCCGTTCAGCCAGTACGTGAGGTAGGCGCTCACGGTGCTGTCAGCCGTTGCGACGGGGAGGCCGCGGTTGCTGGCGGCGATCTTCTCGGTGAGCTTGGTCATCGCGTCCTTGCGGGTGGTTCCGTAGACGCGTACGCGCTTGCGGGTGTTGCCGGGGGCGAGGACGTATCCGGCGGCTTCCCAGCGTCCGTCCTTGCGCTGGTAGACGGTCCCGTCGCCGTTCGCACGGGTACGGGAGCGGCGGGACGGAGTAGGGCGGGGCATGGTCATCAGGCGGTGTCCTGTTCGAGGCGGGCGCGGATGAAGTCGGTGAGGGCGTGGGTGGGGATGCGGCGGGCGCGGCCGAGGGTGATCGAGGCGAGCTGGTGGGTGCGGAGCAGGTCGTAGACGGCGGAGCGGCCGAGTTGGAGGCGTTCCATGACCTGGGGGACGGTGAGGAGTTCCGTGCTGGCGGTCACGCGACTGCCCCCGGCTGGACAGCACCGGTTAGCCGACCAGTGGAGTGACCGACCAAGTGACCGGCGGAGTGACCGGCGCGGTCACCGGAGCGCTTCGAGCGTCGGGTTCGGGTCGGTTGCTCGGGTCGGGTCTGTCGTGTTGCGGCCAGGAGGTCGGCGAGGTGTTCGAGTTCGGGCAGGAGGCCGGTTCCGGCGTACTGCCAGTGGGAGATGACCAGGGTCGTGTCCGAGTCCGCGCGCTGACCGGAACGGTGACCGGCGGGCAGGTCGGTGGAGTGTCCGGCGCGGTCGCCGATCGGACTGCCGTCCGTCTGGCCGGCCTGCGTCTGAGCCGACGCTGGGGCTGGGGTCTGGGTGTCGGGTTGGCGGGTTTGCCAGGCGGTGCGTTCGGCTCGGAGGTGGGCGAGGGTGGTGGAGTAGTGGCGGGTGCGGGTGGAGAAGTGGCCTCGGAAGCCGAGCATGTGGGCCCATTGGCGCAGGCGTAGGTGGGCGTGCCGGCGGTTGGTGGCGAGGTGCCAGGCTGTGTGGATCATGCGGCGGGCGTGGTCGGTGATGTCGTACTTGTGTAGCTCGGCGAGGAGGCGGAGTCGGCGGTCGAGGGTGCCGGTGGTGGTCTCGGCGCCCTTGGTGGCGTACTTGGCGATGTAGGCGGCGACATGCCGGTCGGTGACCGGGCCGCCGCCGGTGAAGTCCTTACTGCGGATGGCCCGGACGTCGATCTGCCGCCCGAACCGGAACACCAATCGCCCCGCCCCATCTGAGCCTTGGGGCTGGAACGCGTGGACGTCACCGGCGGGCTGCGGTTGCTTCGGCGGTTTGCCCTCGTGGTGGACGCGGGTACGTGCGGCGGCGGCGCGGACGGCGTGGTCGAGGAGTTGGGTGGTGGCCCAGGCGGGCGGGGTGCTGCCGGGGCCGGTGGGTCCGTCGAGTCGGATGACGGCGTGGAAGTGGACCTGACCGCGCTTCTGGTACTCGGCGACCTTCGCGTACGAGAGCGTGGCGTGGTGCCGCAGCGCGCGCTGAGTGAGGTCAGCGGCCTTGGCGATCTCCCGACGTAGGTGGGTGGTGAAGCGTGCCCACAGGGCCGGGGCGTGCGCGTTCCACAGCACCGCGCTGGTGTAGTCGTAGCGGTCGGGGTCGAGCGGGGTGCCGAGGAGCGGGTCGTCGTCGGGGTGGACCTGACGGCAGTGGCAGCGGCCGGTGTCGGGCTGGTTGTGGACGGGCCCGAAGCCGGGGGCGGTGAGGGTGGCGAACACGCGCGGGTGCGCGGCGACGCTGGTGGGGACGGTCTTGCCGCCGCGCAGTCCGGCGGCGATGAGTTGGTAGGTGTCGTAGCGGTAGACGGTGGAGCAGGCGGGGCAGCGGGTGGCGCGGCGGTTGCCGCAGCGGACCAGCAGTTCGCCCGCCGGGAGCCGGCCGGAGTCGAAGTGGTCAAGGATCTCGCCGGTCGCACTGTTCAGACGGGTGCGGTGTCCGGTGAGGCGGATCGGGTGCGCGCAGCCGCCGAGCGTGCTGATCTGTCGTGCGAGGGGCGCGAGTTGGCCGGTGGCGGCGAGCTTCGCCAGCTTGGCGGTGAGCCTGGCGCGGCGCTCCAGCGCCGACCGCCCTGCAGCCGTCGAGGCTGTGGCGGTGGCGTCTGCCGGGCAGGTCGGCGTCGTGAACGCCACCGACGGGAACGAGGTGGCTGGAATGGTCGTGAGGCAAGGGAGTCGAAGCTGTGCGGACATGCGGAAAGAGGCCTTTCGGCGAGAGCGCGGAAGGGGTATGGCGCGGGGCGGCGTGGGCAGGCCGAAGTGATCGGCTCACAAGGGAACGGGGGCGCCTCGAAGTTGGGCGCGGGGGCCGGACCAATGGGCTGGTCGGCGTGGGCTCGGTGGTGATCACCGGCGGGTGCGTGACGTTAACATCGCCTCACAGGCGCATTCAAGTGCATCTCTCCTGATTCCTTTCTGGTGGGTGGTGGGGCGCGGGTAGTGTGGGGCCGGTTTCCCGGTTTGGGCGGGCCGGATTTTGCTGGTAGACGGGGTGGAAAGCGGGGTGACCGGCGTGGTGGTGGGGCGGCGCGGGCGCAGGCCGGCGGGCGGCGGGGTGCAGCTGACGTTCGAGGTGATCGCTGAGTCCCTGCGGGAGCAGATCCGCGCTGGTGGGCTGCGGCCGGGTGACGCGTTGCCGACGCAGGCCGTGCTGATGCGGGAGTTCGGGGCGGCGAGCCTGACCGTGCAGAAGGCCATGGCCCTGCTGAAGCAGGAGGGGTGGGCGGTCTCCCGCCCCGGTAAGGGAGCCTTCGTCGCCCACCGAGACCACGCCGCCGACGACGCTGATGACCTCGACAGCCCGGACACGACCATGTCCATCGGTGGGACAACGGTCCGCGTCGAGGCGCTGGAACTGGCGCTGGCCGACGCCGTTCAGCAGATCGCAGACCTTCGTGGCCGCGTCGAGGCACTGGAGACGGGCAGCGGCAAGCGGGGCCGCTAACCCGCCGTGCCAGGCAGCCCGGGGCGGCCCGGGGGCGTGCGTCCAGATATTCACTACGAGGTTCAAGGCGGCGCCCGCCCGCCAGAGCTGGCCACCATCGCCGACCGACCCGCCGTCGGGCGAGCAGCCGACGCCCGCGCGAGGCGCAGGCAGACGGCCAGACGCGGGCGCGAGCGGGAGCTGACTTGGTGCCGCCGGGCGCAAGTTGTGGGCGCTGGAGCCCTTGCGTGTCGCACAGCAAGTTGTCGCCCACGACCGTCCTACGGCCGGATCGCAGGCACAGGGCCGACCAGGGGGCCGACCCTCACGCCCGCCGCCCGGACTCGCCGAGCCCGGTGGTCGGCGTTGCCTCCGCCGGTGGCCGACTCTTCCCGTCCCGGCCCCGCGCCGCCAGAGTGGGCGATGCACCAGCCCGGCCGTACGCTGCCTCTCCCGCTCAGGCCCGATCCCGCCGAAAGAAGCCGACCCTGCGCCGCCTCGGCAGGTTGCCGCTGGTTTGCGGGCGGCGCTGTGGCATCAGGACGAAGGGGGGAGTATGGGGGTGTGCGACGCTGGAAAGGCTGCGGTCGCGGCGACGGCACGCGACCTGAACTACGTATTCGCGCTCTCGCACCCCGTGCCATATATCATCGGCGATATGGACAGTGGGCGGTACTCGATCGAGATCGAGCCGGAGGTGCGGCTGTGGCTGGAGAACCTTCCCGCCCATCACTACAAGCAGGCCGAACGCGTCGCCGACCTGCTCGCCGAGCAGCCCACCACCCTCGACGAACCGCACTCCCGCCACCTGGGCGGCAAGCTCCGCGAGCTGCGCTTCCGCCTGGGCGATGCCCATCAGCGGATCACCTACTGGCTGGCGCCCGGCCGACGTGTCGTGCTGCTCACCGTGTTCCGCAAGACCAAGATGCGCGAGCAGGCCGAAGTGGACCGCGCACACGCCGCACAGCGATTGTGCGAGGCAGAGCATGAAGCCGCCGCCGAGCACGACCTCTACAGCCGCAACCTCAAGGAGAACCGATGAACCACAGCGAATGGAGGACCCGTCGCCACCGCCAGCTGCTGGGCGAACACCTGGACGCTGACCCCGAGTACGACCGGGTCTACGAAGAGGCCGGCCTCGCCATGACGTTGGGCAAGGCCGTCTACGACCGGCGTAAGCAGCTGGGCCTGAGCGAGGCCGAACTCGCCGAGCGCATGCACGTCGACGTCGATGACATCGAGGGCATCGAGACGGCCACCGAGCTGCCGCCCATCGCGGTCATCATGCGCCTGGCCCGCGCACTGGACCTCACGGTGGACGTGCACCTCGCCGGCGGAGACGAGCCCACCGTCACCATCGTCGCCCCAGCGGCCTGAGGCGGGGAGGAACCATGCAGGACCCGCCTTCCGAGCTCGCCCGTGAGCTCGGGCAACTCGTCCACGACCGGCGCATCGAGCTCGGGCTGTCCCAGGCCGAGCTGGCCGAGCGGTGCGGGATGAAGCAGCCGCAGATCTCCCGCTTCGAAGGCGGCGGGACCGTGCCCACGCTTCCCCTCCTGCGCCGCCTGGCTCAGGCTCTCGGCGCCGACCTGACCATCAGCCTCACCCCGCACGACAAAGCCGCTTGACACGCCTGCGGAATTCCTGGAATTCCCCAGGCGGTGTTGACCACTGACGGCAGCAGTGACGGCAACACCAGCAGACTCCAGCGCACGAGCACGAACATCCGGCGACTGTCAAATTGCCCGCTGACCAGCAAATTTGCAGGTAGGAGCGGCCTGGCCTGCACACGTACTATGTGCTGGCGGGCGAGACTCCGGTCTTGGTGCACAATTCCGGTGGGTGGTGTGGCCCTGGCCTTAGAACGGCATCGGAAGCCGGTATCAGCCCGAATGATGCCAAGCGAATTCAGAATGCCGCTGATAAAGCTGGGCAGCCAATCATTGTGGTCGGGAGCCGTGCGAACGGAACGCCCAACCCGACATCGGACTGGGATTACATCCTGTCCGGTCCGTCCAGAACTCGTCACAGCGTCAAGAATTCACTGCCGAGGGGTACGGGTGACGGTGAAGGGAGTGGGCGCGGTAGGGACTTCTGGCAGAACTACAATCCGAACCGCCCAGACTATGCGGAGCTGGACCCAAGCAGGCCATACGTTGTATTCGAGCCCGGGAGCAGGTGAGCACTTGCGAGCATCAGAGCGGATCATCAACGAGGTTGCCCAAGAACTCCGTAGTCTGGAGGACGCAGAGGCCTGGTTCTCTTCGCTAGATCAGGTTGAGCAGGGGGCAGTACTGCACGAGGTTGTTCGTTACGCCATGCAGGCCCATGCGACAGTGAACGACGCGCGTGATGGGCTGCTGCGATCAGGCGTCAAGCCGACCATGACCCCGGCAGTGTTGATTGTTCGAGAACCGATTCTCGAACAAATGGGGAAGATCATAAATCTGCCCCCCGGTGAGTACGCGAAGTCTTTCCGTGTCCTCTTGTCCACATTCGCTGTGGCTGACCAGCGGCGAAGGGAAATGGAGTGCCGAGGAACTTGTAGCCATGCCTGGCACAACCTGTCGTAGGCGCCGACGTCCCCGGCGCGTCAGAGAGGGCGTAGCCGGGGATTTCTGAGTTCGTTCGGACGCACACAGGGAGCCCCTGCCGAGTCGGTACTCGGCGGGGGCTCCTGGGCATTTGACGGCAACGCTGACGGCAATGTCAGCGGACGAGCGCTGCGGCAGGTGGGTCGTCAGGCGGCTCCTCGGTGCCGTTCAGGGCGTTGTTGAGGCAGTCGATGGCTTGGCGTTGCAGGCGGAGTCGGACGTGGGCGTAGACGCCGGCGGTTACGCCGGTGTGGGCGTGGCCGAGTAGTTCCTTGATCACGACGAGGTCGACGCCCTGTTCCAGGAGGGGGGTGGCGGTCGAGTGGCGGAGGTCGTGGAAGCGGATGCGGCGGAGGCCAGCCCGGTCATGGCGACCCACTGGCGCGGGTCGCTGCGCAGCACGGCCGCCGACCCGGCCCGCTCTCGGCTCCACCACCGCGGGCCGGGCAGCGACCAGGTCGCGCGCAGATGGCGCAGCGCCCACCAGAAGCGCGGAGGAAACCTGGATGCGCCCACGCGGCGGCACGGCGAGCGTCGGGCCGACGGCGAGGCATCGATGGGAGTCGGCCCGGCGAAGGCCGGCGGAGGGGTGGTCGGCTCCGTGTGCTTTACCCACCTCCCCAGGCTGGAGCTCGCGTCGGACAAGGCCAGGGGGGGGCTGCCCATGTCTGTCGAGCAGTCCGTTGCCGCGCCTGAGCGTGAGTTGTTGCTCAGGCGTGCCTCCGTGTCTCTGGGGTGTGGGCAAACGGATCGGCTTTGAGGGCGGATATCAGTGCGCCGAGTTGTCGGGAGCCGGTGGTCAGGATCGTCTCCGGCTCATCGCTTTCGCGTAGGAGGACTGCTCCGGTGGGAGTGGCAGCGGCGTAGACGCAGTTCGCGGCCTCAGCGCTGTATGTGGACTTCTGCCAGGACAGTTCGGGCATGGTGTGTTCCTCACATCTCTCGGGCGATTCCCTGGATGAGGTCTCGAGATTTCGGTTCGGGGAGAGCACGCGATTCCATGCGGTCCAGCACCGAGCGGTAGCGGTTCAACTGGGCTTCCGCATCGAGGAATTCGCAGCCGTGGTCCGTGTCCAGGACGACTGTGTCCAGTTGGGGGACCTGGCCGACCGCGTAGGTGATGGGCTGCCCCGAAGCGGGGAAGCCGGTCTGTCCGAAGGGGAGCACCCGAATTGTGATGTTGGCTTGCTCGCTCATCTCTAGGAGGTGGTCGAGCTGCGCGCGGGTGACGTCTGGTCCACCGAAACCCATGCGCAGAGCCGCCTCGTGAATGGTGGCTGCGTGGGGGGTGAGGGTGTCCTCGAACAGCACGGCCTGGCGCTTCACGCGGTACGACACGCGGTGCTCGATCTCGTGGGGGCGCAAGGGCGGCACGGCCTCACGCATGGTCGCTCGGGCATGCTCCGGCGTCTGCAGCAGGCCCGGCATGTGAACTGTGACGGCTACGCGCAATGCGGTGGCGTGGTGTTCGAGTTCGGCCAGGTCGAGGAGACCGGGCGAGAGTATGTCGCGGTATTCCTCCCACCATCCGCGCTTGCGGCCGCCCGTCATCGTGGCGAGGGCGTCGACGTACGTCTCGTCGGCGCAGCTGTAGTTGCGTGCCAGCGTGCGTACGCGGTCGGCACTCACGGCGTATCGCCCGGCTTCGATGTTGCTGATGCGTGCCTGCGGGCCGCCAAGGAGTGCGGCGGCCGCGGTCGAGGTGAGTCCCGCGCGTTCGCGGAGTTTTCGCAGTTCGGCGCCGAGCCGTTGCTGGCGCAGGGTAGCGGTGGGGGCGGGTGGCATCGTGAGTCGTTTCTTCCTGGGCAGAGGCTTGCGGCGTCACTCACATGGGTGGCTGTTGGTAGATCTTCCTGGATTCGATGGAAGAACTTACATTCCTGTCGCTACGTTGTCGGACGTGAGTTGCTCAACTGGCCCCGTCCGTAAGTCGGAAGCGCACCAACCCAGGCAATGCCACTGCAGGACACGGCGGTTGAACAAGTGATCCAAAGGTCCCCTTCCTCTTCCTTCAGGAGCCCGTCATGGCCACCGTAGCCCCGCCCGACACCTGGGCGTACGCCCTCCGCCTCCCGCATGACCCCCGCGCTGCACGCGTCGCACGTATGACCGCACGAGCCGCCCTCAACGGCCACGGCAGGGTCGAAATCCTGGACGTCGTTGAGCTGTTGACGTCCGAGTTGGTCACCAATGCCTACCGGCACACCAGAGGCCCCGCGTCGCTTCGCCTGACCGCCCTGAACGACGGGCGGTTGCGCGTGGGCGTCTGGGACACGAGTTCTCACATCCCAGCTCCCTTCGACAAGCCGCCCGGCAACCTTGTTCGGCCTGCTCCGGCAGACGCCGTCAGCGGACGCGGGCTGCTCCTCGTCCAGGAGTACGCCGACTGCTGGGGTGGCTGGCCCCTTGGTGATGGTCTCGACCGGAGTGCGGGGAAACTCCTGTGGTTCGAGGTGGGTGGGAGGCGGGAGCGGGTGCGGGAGGTGGCCGCATGACCCCCAGACCGACACATCATCCCCACGGCAAGGTTCCACCAAGATCCCGTGAAGCACGCCCACCCAGGTTCTGAATGTCAGACCCCCGTGGAACACTGACGATGTTGCGCAAGTGAACGGGGTGCCCAAGGGGCCGAGTGGTCCAGGTGGCCGGTGGGGAGCGGACGGCGATGAGCAAGCGGCAAGTGCAGAAGATGCTGCAGCTGATGGCGAGCGGGGGGCCCGTCGAGCTCACCAGTCCCATGGCCTCCGTGAAGAAGCTCGCCAGGCTCGCCTTCATCGCCCAGCAGTTCGGGTACGAGTACCTGGACGTACGTCAGAGCACCGGACGCAACGGCGCGCTCGTCATGATGATCGCGCCCGACCCCAGCCCCCAGGCCCGCGCCCGCGCCCTGCAGAACTGGGCGCAGTACCCGAACGCCGGCGACGGGGTCTCCGTACCGCCACTCGTGCCGGACGCCTTCGAGCTCCTGAAGGCCCGCATCAACTTCGACCTCACCGGTAAGAACGCCGAGAAGCGGGCGGGCTACGCGGCCGTGGGCGTCACCATCGGCGCCGGGCTCCTGGGGGTGCGGCTCGGCGCGGATGCCTCTGCCTGGATCGCCGCCCTGCTCACGTGGGCGTTCTTCATGGCGATCCTCGGCGTGGTCTTCGTCGTCAACCGCAAGCGCAACGCCAAGTTCGCGGCCCGGCTGCAGGCTGCCGGGTTCGCGCCGATCACCGACGAGACCGAGCGGGTGCGCTATCTGCCGCCCGGCGGGCAGCTGCCGGGGCACGGCAACCCGTTCGCGGCCGGTCCCTACGGCAACCAAGCCCCGGTCCCCGGGCCGTACGGCCAGCCCGCGGCGCCGGGTGCGTACCCTGCTCAGCCTGCCGCGCCGGGTGCCTACCCTGCACAGCCTCCCGCGCCGGGCGCCTACCCCGCGCAGCCCGCCGCCCCGGCCCCCGGCCCCTACGGCAACCAGCCCGCCCCGGGTCCCTACGGCGCTCCCCAGCCCCAGGCCCCGTACGCCACGCAGCCGCAGCCGCAGCCGCAGCCGCAGCCCCAGCCGCCGTACGGCCAGCCGCAAGCGCAGCCCCCGTACGGCCAGCCCCAGCCCTACCCCCAGCAGCAGAGCCCCCAGCCGCCCCAATCGCCTCAGCCGCCCCACCCCCAGCAGAACCCCCACTGGCAGCCCCCGCAGCGCTGACAGAGAGGGGTGCTCTTCGCCCCCTATATCCTCTATATCCACACCCCGGTGTGGCCGTGCACCCCGTCCCCCATCCCGCCCCCATATCTCGCCCTTATATAGGGACGACCAACACAACCTCTCATCCGCCCTCCCCGCCGGGTGAGAGCAAAGTTCCTTTCCGGTCACTCGGTGCCACAGGCCGGAAACGCGCCCTCCCTACCTTCGGGACCAGCCACTCAAAGCGCGACCGAGCCCCGAAGACCGTGGAGGCGTCATGACAGCCCCTAGCACAGCCCCCGCCGAGAGCAGGGGAGGCCGCTGGATCGACCACTGGGACCCCGAGAACGAGACCTTCTGGAACGAGAAGGGGGAGAAGATCGCCCGGCGGAACCTGCTCTTCTCCGTCCTCTCCGAGCACATCGGGTTCTCGATCTGGACCCTGTGGTCCGTGATGGTGCTCTTCATGGGGCCGGAGTACGGGCTCACTCCCGCGGACAAGTTCTTCCTCGTCGCCATGGCGACCCTGGTCGGCTCGATCGTGCGCGTGCCGTACACCTTCGCTGTCGCCCGCTTCGGCGGCCGGAACTGGACCATCATCGCGGCGAGCGCACTGCTCATCCCCACCATCGCCGCGTACCTCGTGATGGAGCCGAGCACCTCGTACTCCACCTTCATGATCTGTGCGGTGCTCGCGGGCGTCGGCGGCGGCAACTTCGCCTCCTCCATGACCAACATCAACTCCTTCTTCCCCCTGCGGAAGAAGGGCTGGGCCCTCGGCCTCAACGCCGGCGGCGGCAACATCGGCGTGCCCGTCGTGCAGCTCATCGGCCTCGCTGTCATCGGAGCGAACGGCGGCCCGCGCCTGCTGCTCGGGATCTACATTCCCTTCATCATCGTCTCCGCCGTCTGCGCCGTCCTCTTCATGGACAACATCTCGTCCGTGAAGAACGACACCGGCGCCGCCAAGGAGGCCGTGAAGGACGCGCACACCTGGATCATGTCCTTCCTCTACATCGGCACCTTCGGTTCCTTCATCGGCTACAGCTTCGCCTTCGGCCTCGTCCTGCAGACCCAGTTCGGCCGTACGCCGCTGCAGGCGGCCTCGATCACCTTTATCGGCCCGCTGCTGGGCTCCCTGATCCGGCCCGTCGGCGGCTGGCTCGCCGACCGCTACGGCGGCGCGAAGATCACGCTGTGGAACTTCGTCGGCATGGCCGCCGCGACCTCGGTCATCATCGTGGCCTCGATGCAGAAGTCGCTGCCGCTGTTCACCACCGCGTTCATCGCCCTCTTCGTGCTGACCGGCCTCGGCAACGGCTCGACGTACAAGATGATCCCCGGCATCTTCCAGGCGAAGGCCGCCGCCAAGGGGCTCACCGGTGAGGAGGCCGCGTCCTACGGCCGCCGCCTCTCCGGTGCCTCCATGGGCCTCATCGGCGCGGTGGGCGCGCTCGGCGGCCTCGGCATCAACCTCGCCTTCCGCCAGTCCTTCCTCACCGTGGGCTCCGGCACCGGCGCCTTCATCGCCTTCCTCGCCTTCTACGGCGCCTGCTTCGCGGTCACCTGGGCCGTATACCTTCGCCGCCCGGCCGCCTCGGAGACGAACGCCACAGCGACCTCGGAGGCAAAGCCGCAGCTCAGCTACGCGGAGGTGTGACGTAACACCGCTGACATGAAGCCGAACCGAGCCTGTCACGCACCGTTGACAGGCTCGATCGGCATGCAGGTGTACCCACCAAGGGTGCGATCAGGAGCCGCTCCCGGCCAACCCCGGTGGAACCACCTGGCGCAGGCACCACAACTCGAGTGCGGGACGAGAGTTATGTACGACGAACAGCAGCAATCCGACCATGGGCCCCTCGCGGGGTTCACCGTGGGCGTGACCGCCGCGCGCCGCGCCGACGAGCTCGGGGCCTTGCTCCAGCGGCGCGGCGCCGCCGTGCTGCACGCCCCTGCCCTGCGCATCGTGCCACTGGCCGACGACAGCGAGCTGCTCGCCGCCACCAAGGAGATCATCCAGCGGACGCCGGACATCGTGGTCGCCACGACCGCGATCGGCTTCCGGGGCTGGATCGAGGCCGCCGACGGATGGGGGCTGGGCGAGGATCTGCTGGAACGGCTGCGCGGGGTGGAGATCCTCGCGCGCGGACCGAAGGTCAAGGGCGCGGTACGGGCCGCCGGGCTGACGGAGGACTGGTCGCCGTCCAGCGAGTCCATGGCCGAGGTACTGGACCGGCTGCTGGAGGAGGGCGTCGACGGGCGACGGGTCGCCATCCAGTTGCACGGTGAGCCGCTGCCCGGGTTCGTGGAGGCGCTGCGGGCCGCGGGAGCGGAGGTGCTCGGGGTCCCCGTCTACCGGTGGCTCCCGCCGGAGGACATCGGCCCGGTCGACCGCCTGCTGGACGCGACGGTCTCCCGCGGCCTGGACGCCCTCACCTTCACCAGCGCCCCGGCCGCGGCGTCCCTGCTGTCGCGGGCCGAGGAGCGCGGGCTGCTTCCCGAAGTGCTCGCCGCCCTCTACCACGACGTCCTCCCGGCCTGCGTCGGCCCGGTCACCGCGCTGCCCCTGCAGGCACTCGGCGTCGACACGGTCCAGCCCGAGCGGTTCCGGCTCGGTCCGCTGGTCCAGCTGCTGTGCCAGGAGCTGCCCGGCCGGGCCCGGTCGCTGCCGATCGCCGGGCACCGGGTGGAGATCCGCGGGCACGCGGTCCTGGTCGACGGCGCACTGCGCCCCGTGCCGCCCGCGGGCATGTCCCTGCTGCGCGCCCTGTCCCGCCGACCGGGCTGGGTGGTACCCCGCGCGGAGCTGCTGCGCGCGCTGCCGGGAGCGGGGCGGGACGAGCATGCCGTGGAGACGGCGATGGCGCGGCTTCGTACGGCCCTGGGGGCGCCGAAGCTGATCCAGACGGTGGTGAAGCGGGGGTACCGGCTGGCGCTGGATCCGGCGGCGGACACGAAGTACGCGGACGTGTGAGCCGTCCGCGGCGGAATCCGCCCGCGGCGGAACCGCTGATCGATGCGGCCGCCCCCGCCGCCCAGACGGGCTGAGTGACGCCAACCGCCGGTACGAGGGGTTCCGGCTCCGCCACCGGGCAGGCACTGTTAGAGGGAATGCTTCTCCAGCTCTTCTCCAAGCTCTTCTCCCAGCCCTCTCACAGCACCTCACCGACCCCTGATGACCGGGGTGACCCCTAGGCGGTGACAGGCACATGGCACTGGGTACGGTCACGGACGCGTACGAACTGCGGTTCGACGCCGGGCGGACCTGTCTGGATCTCCTCGCGACCACGCACCCCGAGGAACGGTTCGACTCCGTCGAGGTGTTGCGCGCCTGGATCATCGGCGCCGGGCTCGTCCCGCCGGGCACCCCGCTGTCCCACGCCGACGGCTCCTGGCTCGTCGAGTTCCGCGAACTGCGTGGACGTATCGGACAGTTGGTGCGATGGGGGTCCCCCCGCTCGAGCGCAGCCGAGAGTGGGGGAGGACTCGCCCCCGCGCCCTGGCCGTCGTACGACATCGCGCTCGGCCGCGTGAACGACACCGCCCGCACCGCGCCTCCGGCCCCCCGTGCCGTACGGGGTGAAGACGGCACCCTCGTGAGGGAGTTGGATCATCCGCCCGAGTGCGCCGCGCTGCTCGGCGCCCTCGCGCGGGACGCCGTGGAACTGCTCACCGATCCGGTCGCGCGGGCCGGGCTGAGGGAGTGCGAGGGCGACAACTGCCCGATCGTTTATCTCGATTCGTCCCGGGGGCGCAGGAGGCGCTGGTGCTCCAGTGAGGTCTGCGGGAATCGGGAAAGGGTCGCCCGGCACCGTCGTCGCGCGGCCCTCGCCCGCGCCTGACGGTCCGTTATGTCGCTTCTATGGAGCGGCCATCGAAGTGATTTCGATTACATGTCGTTTACCTACGGACCCGTAGGGAAGCGTCGACTCGATCTTGCCAATGTGGTGGAAATGTAAAGATCGCACGGTGGGAATGTGCTGTCATGTCCCGCTCGTCACGTCACTCCGAAGAAATCTGTCGCCTCGCTTTGAACACGCAACGGGCGCCTTCCGTACGGGTAGTCGAGCGACCGACTGGGGGAACCCCCGGACATCGGAGGTGGGCGTGCGCAAGGATTCCGTCGTGGCCAATGAACGTGGATCGAGGGCCCGACATCGCATGTCCCAGCCCTCGGAACCTGATGAGGAGCTGATGCGTGCGCTGTACAGAGAGCATGCCGGACCCCTCCTTGCGTATGTCCTTCGACTGGTCGCCGGTGATCGGCAACGAGCAGAGGACGTCGTGCAGGAGACGCTCATCCGTGCCTGGAAGAACGCCGGACAGCTCAATCGAGCGACCGGATCGGTACGCCCCTGGCTGGTGACGGTCGCCCGGCGCATCGTCATCGACGGCCACCGCAGCCGGCAGGCCCGGCCGCAGGAGGTCGATCCGTCGCCGCTGGAGGTCATCCCCGCGGAGGACGAGATCGACAAGGCGCTGTGGCTGATGACGCTGTCGGACGCACTCGACGACCTGACCCCCGCCCACCGGGAGGTCCTCGTGGAGACGTACTTCAAGGGGCGTACCGTCAATGAGGCGGCCGAGACGCTGGGCATACCCAGTGGCACCGTTCGCTCACGGGTCTTCTATGCCCTGCGGTCGATGAAGCTGGCTCTGGAGGAGCGGGGGGTGACGGCGTGATGAGTGTTTACGGGGGAAACCAGGGATTCGGGATGGGCGGTTCGGGTATGTCTGGACCCATGCAGGGACATCCGGTTCCGAGCGAGCACGAGACCGTCGGTGCCTACGCCCTCGGGATTCTCGACGACGCCGAGGCAACCGCTTTCGAAGCCCACCTCGCGACCTGCGAATGGTGCGCCCAGCAGCTGGACGAGCTCGCCGGAATGGAGCCGATGCTGGCCGCGCTCGCGGACCTGCCCGGTGCCGGTACGCCCGCGATCGGCGACTCCCTGTCGGCGAAGCCCAGCCCGCGTCTGGTGAACAAGCTCGTCGACGAGGTCGCCGAGCGACGCGCCCAGAAGCGCCGGCGCAGCTTCTACATGGTGGCCGCGGCGGCCGCGCTGATCGTCGGCGGTCCGTTCGCCGCGGTGGCGGCGAGCGGCGGCGACTCCGAGAGCGGCGGCACCAGCCAGACCCTCGCGGCGAACCCCGCCAAGGATCTGTTCAAGAGCATCGAGGACAAGGTCACGGGCACCGACCCGTCGAGCAAGGTCACCGCGACCGTCGCCATGCAGGAGAAGGCGTGGGGCACCGAGACGGCCCTTGAGCTCGGTGGCGTCAAGGGTCCGCTCAAGTGCTCCATGATCTTCGTCAGCAAGGACGGCGAGCGCGAGACGGCGGCCTCCTGGTCCGTCCCGAAGTGGGGCTACGGCATCCCGGACGCCAAGACCGAGCAGGCCAGGAACCCTCTCTACGTCAGCGGCGGCGTCTCCATGGCCCCCGACGACGTCGACCACATCGAGATCATGACTTTCGACGGAAAGAAGCTGGCCGACGTCGACGTGTAGTCGCCGTAGCTTTTACGGGTCCCCTTCGCGTACGGTTGACGGCTGCCCAGCACGTCAGAAGGGGGCCCGGTGGCCGCTCAGGCTCAGCAGGAAACCGCGCTCGAAGACTCCCTGAGAGACCGAGAGATCGGCGTCGAACAGGAACACCTGGACCGGGTGTACCAGCGGCTCGAGGAGAAGATCCACGAGGCAGAGTTCCTCATGAACGACGCGGCCAAGCGTGGCCAGGTCGGTACACCCGGCGCGCTCGCCGAACGGGACGCACAGGTCTTCCGGGCGGGGGTCCACCTCAATCGGCTCAACAACGAGTTCGAGGACTTCCTCTTCGGCCGTATCGACCTGCTGCGCGGGAAGGACGGCAAGAAGGGGCCCGACGGCGCCTACACCGCCGTCGAGCCCGCCGAGGGGGCCGTGCGGGACGACAACACCGCCGACATCGCCGAGACCCTGCACATCGGCCGCATCGGCGTGCTCGACCAGGACTACGCCCCGCTGGTCATCGACTGGCGGGCCCCGGCCGCGGCGCCCTTCTACCGCTCCACTCCGGTGGATCCGGGGCGGGTCGTACGGCGCCGGGTCATCCGCTCCAAGGGGCGCCGGGTGCTGAGCGTCGAGGACGACCTCATGCGCCCCGAGCTCAAGGCCTTCCTCGACGGTCACGAACTGCCCGTCATCGGCGACGGCGCCCTCATGGCCGCGCTCGGCCAGGCCCGCAGCCACACCATGCGGGACATCGTGGCGTCCATCCAGGCCGAGCAGGACCTGGTGATCCGCGCCCCCGCAGCCTCGGTGACGTACGTCGAGGGCGGCCCCGGCACCGGCAAGACCGCCGTGGCCCTGCACCGCGCCGCCTACCTGCTCTACCAGGACCGGCGCCGGTACGCGGGCGGCATCCTGATCGTCTCGCCGACCCCGCTGCTGGTGGCGTACACCGAGGGCGTGCTCCCGTCGCTGGGCGAGGAGGGCCAGGTCGCCATCCGTGCGATCGGCTCGCTCGTCGACGGCGCCGAGGCCACGCTGTACGACTCCCCGTCCACGGCCCGCGCCAAGGGCTCGTACCGCATGCTCAAGGTGCTGCGGAAGGCCGCCCGTGGGGCCCTGGAGCTGAACGATTCGCCGACCCGGCTCAGGGTCGTCGCCTTCGGCCGCCGGCTCGAACTGGAAGCGGCCGAGCTGGGACGGATCCGCCACAACGTCCTCGGCGGTACGGCACCCGTGAACCTGCTGCGCCCGCGCGCCCGCAAGCTGCTGCTCGACGCCCTGTGGGCGCAGTCGGGCGGCGCCACCCGCCACTCCGATCCGGAGCTCGCCGCCGAGCTGCGCTCCTCCTTCGACGAGGACGTCACCTCGGAGGACAGCTTCATCGCCTTCCTCGACGGATGGTGGCCGGAGCTGACCCCGAAGGCCGTGCTGGAGGCGATGGCCGACGAGCGGCGGCTCGGCCGCTTCGCTCGCCGGATCCTCAACCCCGGCGAGGTGCGCAAGGTGGCCCGCTCGCTCAAGCGGGACGGCCACTCGGTGCACGACATCGCCATGCTCGACGAGCTCCAGGCGATCGTCGGCACCCCGGCCCGCCCCAGGAAGAAGCGCGAGCTGGACCCGCTCGACCAGCTCACCGGCCTGGAGGAGCTGATGCCGGTCCGCGAGGAGTCGCAGCGCGAGCGCGCCGAGCGGCTGGCGGCCGAGCGCACCGAGTACGCCCACGTCATCGTCGACGAGGCGCAGGACGTCACGCCGATGCAGTGGCGCATGCTCGGCCGCCGCGGCCGGCACGCCACCTGGACGATCGTCGGCGACCCGGCCCAGTCCTCCTGGTCCGACGTCGACGAGGCGGCCCAGGCCCGCGACGAGGCGTTGGGCTCCCGCCCGCGCCGGGGCTTCCAGCTCACCGTGAACTACCGCAACCCGGCAGAGATCGCCGAGCTGGCGGCGAAGGTGCTGGCCCTGGCCATGCCGGGCTCGACCTCGCCGTCGGCCGTCCGCTCCACCGGCGTCGAGCCACGTTTTGTGACAACGAACAAGGGACAGAGCACGGTCGTAGGGGACTCACTCGCGCACACCGTCCGCGAGGAGGCCGCCCGGCTGCTCGACCGCGTCGACGGCACGGTCGGCGTCGTCGTCGCCATGCAGCGGCGCGAGGAGGCCGCCAAGTGGCTCGCCGGGCTCGGCGACCGGGTCGTGGCGCTCGGCAGCCTGGAGGCGAAGGGGCTGGAGTACGACGCGACGGTCGTCGTCTCCCCGGCGGAGATCGCGGACGAGTCCCCGGCCGGCCTGCGGGTGCTGTACGTCGCCCTGACCCGGGCGACCCAGCAGCTCACCGTGGTGTCGGGGGAGCGGGACGAGCCGGACGCGACCGGGGTGCCGGACCTGCTCAGAGATTGATCGGGATGAACTGCCGGTGCGGGAATGGCCTTACGGGATCTGTTTGTTAGCCTGGGTGTGGCACCGGCTCGATCCAAGCCCCCGGGCCCAACCTTCGTCGCTACGAGCGACCACTTGCCGCGAGGCGAGCATGGCGGGTCGGTGTCATGAACGTTGAAGAGACCCACGTCACGATGTGACGTGGGTCTCTTTTCATGCGAAGACGTGGCGAACAATACGTTCGCAATTCAAGCCCGGCTAACTCCTACTCAGCGGTAGGTGCGACGATCGGACGGCATCCAGCGTCACACGGTGAAAGCAGAGGAAGTCGGCCATGGCAACGGCGCCCAGCGTCTCCTACTCGATGACGGTCCGGCTGGAGGTGCCCGCGAGCGGAACCGCGGTCTCCCAGCTCACCGGAGCCGTCGAGTCCCACGGAGGCTCGGTGACCGGCCTCGACGTGACCGCCTCCGGCCACGAGAAGCTCCGCATCGACGTCACCATCGCCGCGACCTCCACGGCGCACGCCGACGAGATCGTCGAGCAGCTCCGCGGCATCGAGGGCGTCACGCTCGGCAAGGTCTCCGACCGTACGTTCCTGATGCACCTCGGCGGCAAGATCGAGATGGCGTCCAAGCACCCCATCCGCAACCGTGACGACCTCTCGATGATCTACACGCCGGGCGTGGCCCGCGTCTGCATGGCGATCGCCGAGAACCCCGAGGACGCCCGCCGCCTGACCATCAAGCGCAACACCGTTGCGGTTGTGACGGACGGCTCCGCGGTGCTCGGCCTCGGCAACATCGGTCCGATGGCAGCCATGCCGGTCATGGAGGGCAAGGCGGCCCTCTTCAAGCGCTTCGCCGACATCGACGCCTGGCCGATCTGCCTGGACACCCAGGACACCGACGCGATCGTCGAGATCGTCAAGGCGATCGCCCCCGGGTTCGCCGGCATCAACCTCGAGGACATCTCCGCCCCGCGCTGCTTCGAGATCGAGGCGCGGCTGCGCGAGGCCCTCGACATCCCCGTCTTCCACGACGACCAGCACGGCACGGCGATCGTCGTCCTGGCCGCCCTGACCAACGCACTTCGCGTTGCGGGCAAGGCGATCGAGAACATCCGCGTCGTTATGTCCGGCGCCGGCGCGGCCGGTACGGCCATCCTCAAGCTGCTGATCGCCGCGGGCGTGAAGAACGCCGTCGTCGCCGACATCCACGGCGTCGTGCACGCCGGCCGCGAGGACCTGCGGGACGCCCCCGCCGACTCGCCGCTGCGCTGGATCGCCGACAACACCAACCCCGAGGGCCTGACCGGCACCCTGAAGGAGGCCGTGCGCGGCGCGGACGTCTTCATCGGCGTCTCGGCCCCGAACGTCCTGGACGGCGACGACGTGGCCGCCATGGCCGACGACGCGATCGTGTTCGCGCTCGCGAACCCGGACCCCGAGGTGGACCCGGCAATCGCCCGTCAGACGGCCGCAGTTGTGGCCACGGGCCGCTCCGACTTCCCGAACCAGATCAACAACGTGCTGGTCTTCCCGGGCGTCTTCCGCGGTCTGCTGGATGCGCAGTCCCGCACGGTCAACACCGAGATGATGCTCGCGGCCGCGAAGGCGCTGGCGGATGTGGTGACCGAGGACGAGCTGAACCCGAACTACATCATCCCGAGCGTCTTCAACGACAAGGTCGCGGGTGCGGTGGCCGGCGCGGTGCGGGAAGCGGCGAAGTCCGCCAGCGCCGTGGCGTCGGTCGAGTAGTCACCCGCGTCTAATCACCCGCGTCACGATCGGCCTCGGGGCGGGCGTCGCCGGGGGCTGCTGCCCCCGGACCCCGCTGCGGCCCGAAAGTGTGTGGCGGCTGTGAGGATCGCCACGGCAAGCCCTTGTAACGGCGCGTCGTGGAACCAAGGGCCTCCAGCCGCCGTTTATCGTGACGCGAACGCTCAGGCCCTCTCTTCGTGTGACTCCCAAGGGTGTTCTCACGACTCCTCCGGGTGCCGGATTGGCTTTCCCGCCGCAGGTAGGGGCAGGATGCGTCACTGGGCGCGCGAGGGTCTGACGACGGACCCGGGTCCGGGGACTGTCCGAGGACCCTGGCAGCATCGGCTTAGCTGTGCCCAATATGCGGCTCCGCCGCGGGGCACGCCTCAACAGCAAGAAGAACACGGGAGTAACAACATGAACCGCAGTGAGCTGGTGGCCGCGCTGGCCGACCGCGCCGAGGTGACCCGCAAGGACGCCGACGCCGTGCTGGCCGCGTTCGCCGAGACCGTCGGCGAGGTTGTCGCCAAGGGCGACGAGAAGGTCACCATCCCTGGCTTCCTGACCTTCGAGCGCACCCACCGTGCCGCTCGCACCGCGCGCAACCCGCAGACCGGCGACCCGATCCAGATCCCGGCCGGCTACAGCGTCAAGGTCTCCGCGGGCTCCAAGCTCAAGGAAGCCGCCAAGGGCAAGTGACCCTGCCTGTCGTACGCACAGGACGGCGTACGAGGCCCTTCTAGGGCCCAGTAACGCAATGGGGCGGCCCTCCTTCACCGGAGGGCCGCCCCATCGTCGTATCTACGACCGAGCCGTGGCCGACTGGCCGAGCGCCTTGCCCGGCAACTCGACCTTCGCGCCGAGCTCGACCAACTTCTCCATGCTGTGCCTATCCGGGGGGTGACCCCCGGACCCCCAGCCGAGAGCGGTGTTGGGCTGGGCCGGAGCCGAGAGCGGCGGTCAGCCGAGCGCCTTGCCCGGCAACTCGACCTTCGCGCCGAGCTCGACCAACTTCTCCATGCTGTGCCTATCCGGGGGGTGACCCCCGGACCCCCAGCCGAGAGCGGTGTTGGGCTGGGCCGGAGCCGAGAGCGGCGGTCAGCCGAGCGCCTTGCCCGGCAACTCGACCTTCGCGCCCAGCTCGACCAACTTCTCCATGCTGTGCCTATCCGGGGGGTGACCCCCGGACCCCCAGCCGAGAGCGGTGTTGGGCTGGGCCGGAGCCGAGAGCGGCGGTCAGCCGAGCGCCTTGCCCGGCAACTCGACCTTCGCGCCCAGCTCGACCAACTTCTCCATGAAGTTCTCGTAGCCGCGGTTGATGAGGTCGATGCCGTGGACCCGGGACGTGCCCTGGGCCGCCAGGGCCGCGATCAGGTACGAGAAGCCGCCGCGGAGGTCGGGGATGACCAGGTCGGCGCCCTGGAGCTTGGCGGGGCCCGAGACGACCGCGGAGTGCAGGAAGTTGCGCTGGCCGAAGCGGCAGTCGGAGCCGCCCAGGCACTCGCGGTAGAGCTGGATGTGAGCGCCCATCTGGTTCAGGGCGGAGGTGAAGCCGAGGCGGGACTCGTAGACCGTCTCGTGGATGATGGACAGGCCCGTCGCCTGCGTGAGGGCCACGACCAGCGGCTGCTGCCAGTCCGTCTGGAAGCCGGGGTGCACGTCCGTTTCGAGGGCGATGGACTTCAACTGGCCGCCGGGGTGCCAGAAACGGATGCCCTCGTCGTCGATCTGGAAGGCACCGCCCACCTTCCGGTAGGTGTTCAGGAACGTCATCATCGAGCGCTGCTGGGCGCCACGGACGTAGATGTTGCCCTCGGTGGCCAGCGCCGCGGACGCCCACGAGGCGGCCTCCAGGCGGTCCGGCAGGGCCTTGTGGTTGTAGCCGCCGAGCTTGTCCACACCGGTGATGCGGATCGTGCGGTCGGTGTCCATCGCGATGATGGCGCCCATCTTCTGCAGCACGCAGATGAGGTCCTCGATCTCCGGCTCCACGGCCGCGTTCGAGAGCTCGGTGACGCCTTCCGCGAGGACGGCCGTCAGCAGCACCTGCTCGGTCGCGCCGACGGACGGGTACGGCAGCCGGATCTTCGTGCCGCGCAGCCGCTGCGGAGCCTCCAGGTACTGCCCGTCCTCCCGCTTCTCGATCCGCGCGCCGAACTGCCGCAGCACCTCGAAGTGGAAGTCGATGGGCCGGCCGCCGATGTCGCAGCCGCCGAGGCCGGGGATGAACGCGTGCCCGAGGCGGTGCAGCAGCGGGCCGCAGAAGAGGATCGGGATACGGCTGGAACCCGCGTGGGCATCGATGTCAGCGACGTTCGCGCTCTCCACGTGCGAGGGGTCCATCACCAGCTCGCCGGGTTCCTCACCCGGGCGGACCGTCACCCCGTGCAGCTGCAGCAGACCGCGTACGACGCGCACGTCACGGATGTCCGGCACGTTGCGCAGTCGACTCGGCTCACCGCCCAGCAGAGCGGCGACCATCGCCTTCGGTACGAGGTTCTTCGCACCGCGGACACGGATCTCGCCCTCCAGCGGGGTTCCGCCGTGGACAAGCAGGACATCGTCGTTGACGGTCATGTATCTCGCGTTCCGATGAGTTGGGCAGGGGCCAGGAGGGAAAGGGTAATCGCCGTCGCCCCCCCTTCAGTAAGCCCAAGGACGGCTCAGGATCGTCATAGCTGTGTCACAACACGAACCGTTCCCCGCCGGGCACAAACGGTCACCATGGCGGCCGTGCGCCCGTGGCGCTCCTTTCCGCCCTGAGCTGCATTCACTCCCGAACCGGCATTGCCTCCCCACATGAAGGGAAGATGCGGGATCATGTCTGGCATGACCGAGGTGTCCTCGCTCACAGGACGGCTGCTCGTGGCAACGCCCGCCCTGGCGGACCCGAACTTCGACCGCGCGGTGGTGCTCCTTCTCGACCACGACGAGGAGGGCTCCCTCGGTGTCGTCCTCAACCGTCCGACCCCCGTGGACGTGGGTGACATCCTGGAGGGCTGGGCGGACCTCGCCGGCGAACCAGGCGTCGTCTTCCAGGGCGGGCCGGTGTCCCTCGACTCGGCGCTCGGCGTCGCCGTCATCCCCGGCGACGCGTACGGCGAGAGCGCCCCGCTCGGCTGGCGCCGGGTGCACGGCGCGATCGGGCTCGTGGATCTGGAGGCGCCGCCGGAACTGCTCGCCTCGGCCGTCGGCAGCCTGAGAATCTTCGCCGGGTACGCGGGCTGGGGCCCCGGCCAGCTGGAGGACGAGCTGGTCGAGGGCGCCTGGTACGTCGTCGAGTCCGAGCCGGGAGACGTCTCCTCGCCCTCGCCGGAAAGACTCTGGCGCGAGGTCCTGCGCCGTCAGCGCAACGAGCTCGCGATGGTGGCCACGTACCCGGACGACCCTTCGCTCAACTGATGCCTGTGAGCTTCAGTACCCTTGGCGTCATGAGCACTCTCGAGCCCGAGCGCGGGACTGGTACGGGAACCCTCGTAGAGCCGACGCCACAGGTGTCCCACGGCGACGGCGACCACGAGCGCTTCGCCCACTACGTCCAGAAGGACAAGATCATGGCGAGCGCCCTCGACGGCACCCCCGTCGTGGCGCTCTGCGGCAAGGTCTGGGTGCCCGGCCGCGACCCGAAGAAGTACCCGGTGTGTCCCATGTGCAAGGAGATCTACGAGTCCATGGGCGCCGGCGGCGACGACAAGGGCAAGGGCAAGGGCGACAAGTAAGCCGTCCTCCAGTCCGGCAGACGTAAGGCCCCCAAGGTGCGTTTTGCGCGCCCTGGGGGCCTTTGTGCTGCCCGCGCGTTGCAGGGAGTGCGCCTGCCGGTCACAGAGTGGTTGAGACCTCTTGTGGGCGTGTTCATGAAGTCCCTAGCCTCCGAGTGTTGTGCACAGCGAAACCGTCATTGCGCATGTTGCAACACCTCATCGGAGGAGCACTCCATGAAGCTGTCCGTCCGACTCACCGCGCTCGCGGCCGTCACCCTGGTCGCCGCCGCCTGCGCACCCCAGACCTCCACCAACTCCTCCTCCGGCAAGGACGAGAAGACCGGCACCCTGCGGGTCTGGCTCTTCCAGGAAGTCGGCAACAAACCGAAGGAGAAGGCGGTCGACTCCGTCGTCACCGCCTTCGAGAAGGCCCACAAGGGCACCGAGGTCGACGTCGAGTACATCCCGATCGAGACCCGCGCCCAACGCGTCAAGGCCGCCTTCAATGACCCGGACTCCGCTCCCGACGTGATGGAGTACGGCAACACCGACACCGCCGGCTATGTGAAGGACGGCGGACTCCTCGACGTCACCGAGGAGTTCGGCGACTGGAGCGAGGCCAAGGACACCGACCCCACGGCCAGGCAGTCCGTCACCGTGGACGGCAAGATCTACGGCGCACCCTTCTACGTCGGAGTCCGCGCCCTGTACTACCGCACGGACGTCTTCGAGGAACTCGGCCTCGAAGTCCCGAAGACGATGGCCGAGTTGGCGATGACGGCACGCAAGATCCGCGCCGCGAAGCCCGAGCTGTACGGGCTCGTGGTCGGCGGTGCGTACACGTACGGCGCGATGCCGTTCGTGTGGGCCAACGGCGGTGAGATCGCGGCGGGCAAGGGTGGCTCGTACGCCTCGGCGATCGACAGCGCCGCCGCGCAGAAGGGCATCAAGGCCTACACCTCGCTCTTCACCGACGACAACTGTCCCGCCGCCAAGTGCGCGGGCATGGGTGGCAACGACACCGTCACCGCGTTCGCGGCCGGCAAGGCGGGCATGGCGATCGGCGGCGACTTCAGCCACACCGCCGTGGAGGCCGGGAAGGTGAAGGGCAAGTACGCGGTGGTGCCGCTGCCGGGGGTCGAGGCGGGCTCCATCGCCCCGGCGTTCGCGGGGGGCAACAACATCGGCGTACTGAAGAGCACCTCGCACCGCACGCTGGCGGTCGAGCTGATGGAGCAGCTGACGTCCAAGAAGACCCAGGCATCCATGTTCGAGGCGATGGGCTTCCTGCCGACCTTCTCCGACGTGAGGCAGCAGGTCGCGGCGGAGGAGCCGTACGTCAAGCCGTTCGCGCAGACCCTGTCGGCGGGCACCAAGTTCGTCCCGGCCTCGCCTGCGTGGGCACAGATCGACTCCTCGCTGGTGCTGCCGACGATGTTCCAGGAGGTCATCAGCGGCAAGAAGGACGTGGCGGCGGCTTCCGAGGACGCCGCCAAGAAGATGGACGAGGCGTTTGGCTCCGCCGGATGACCAGTTCCCCGCGCCCCATGGGGCGTTGGAGCACACCTTGGCTCTACCTCGCCCCCGCTCTCGTCGTCCTCGCCGGCCTGCTCGTCTACCCCGTCTACCAGCTCGGGCTGATCTCGTTCTTCCAGTACACCCAGGCGCAGGTCAGCGGTGGGGAACCCACCACCTTCCAGGGCTTCGGGAACTATGCGGAGCTCTTCGGCGACGAGCAGTTCTGGCAGGTGCTGCTGGCGACGGTCGTCTTCGCGGCGGCCTGCGTCGTGTCGACCCTCGCCGTCGGCTGTGCGCTCGCCGTGTTGCTCACGCGCGTGCGTGCCGTGCCGCGCCTCGCGCTGATGCTGGCCGCGATGGGGGCGTGGGCGACGCCCGCCATCACCGGCTCGACGGTGTGGCTGTTCCTGTTCGACCCGGACTTCGGGCCGGTGAACCGGATGCTGGGGCTCGGCGACCACTCGTGGACGTACGGGCGCTTCAGTGCCTTCTTCCTGGTCCTGCTCGAAGTGGTCTGGTGCTCCTTCCCGTTCGTGATGGTGACGGTGTACGCCGGCATCCGTGCCGTACCGGCGGAGGTACTGGAGGCCGCCGCGCTGGACGGTGCCTCGCAGTGGCGGATCTGGCGGTCGGTGCTGGCGCCGATGCTGCGGCCGATCCTGGTGGTCGTCACCATCCAGTCCGTCATCTGGGACTTCAAGGTCTTCACGCAGATCTACGTCATGACGAACGGCGGCGGCATCGCGGGCCAGAACCTCGTGCTGAACGTGTACGCCTACCAAAAGGCCTTCGCGTCCTCGCAGTACAGCCTGGGCTCGGCGATCGGTGTGGTGATGCTGCTGATCCTGCTGGCGGTGACGCTGGTGTATCTGCGGTTGCTGCGCAGGCAGGGGGAGGAGCTGTGAGGTTCGTGAGTTCCGTGACGTTCGTACGGCGCCCCTGGCGGCTGCTGGCGGAGGCGTCCGCGCTGCTGATCGCCGTGGTGGTGGCGTTTCCGCTGTACTGGATGGTGCTCAGCGCCTTCAAGCCGGCCGGGGAGATCGAGTCCAGCGAGCCCCGGCCCTGGACACTGGCGCCCTCCCTGGATTCCTTCCGGCGGGTCTTCGAGCAGAACGAATTCGGCCGTTACTTCCTCAACAGCCTTGTCGTCGCCTGCACGGTCGTGATCGTCTCGGCGTTGATCGCGTTTCTCGCCGCGACCGCGGTGACACGATTCCGCTTCCGCTTCCGGACCACCTTGCTGATCATGTTTCTGGTGGCCCAGATGGTGCCGGTGGAGGCCCTGACGATCCCGCTGTTCTTCCTCATGCGGGACTTCGGCCAACTGAACACGCTCAGCTCGCTGATCCTGCCGCACATCGCCTTCTCGCTGCCGTTCGCGATCTGGATGCTGCGGGGGTTTGTGAAGGCGGTTCCCGAGGCCTTGGAGGAGGCCGCCTACATCGACGGGGCGAGCCGGTCGAGATTCCTGTGGCAGATCCTTTTTCCGCTGGTCTTCCCGGGGCTCGTGGCCACGAGCGTGTTTTCCTTCATCTCGGCCTGGAACGACTTCCTGTTCGCCAAGTCCTTCATCATCAGCGACACTTCGCAGTCGACCCTGCCGATGGCCCTGCTCGTCTTCTACAAGCCGGACGAGCCGGACTGGGGCGGGGTGATGGCGGCGTCCACGGTGATGACGATTCCGGTGCTGATCTTCTTCGTGCTCGTGCAGCGACGGCTGGTGTCCGGGCTGGGCGGCGCGGTCAAGGACTGAAAGGCTGATCACTCATGGATCTCATTCCGGCACCTCACCGGATGGAGCGGGCCACGGGCTTCCTCGAACTCGGCGACGGCTTCGGGATCGAGGCCGCGCCGGGCACCGAGGACACCGCGCGATGGCTGCGCGCGACGCTCGGCGCGGCGACCGGGCTCGCGCTGCCGCCCAAGAAGGGGGACGAGTACGACGTCCTCCATCTGTCCGTCCGGCCCGGCCTCGACGCCGAGGCCTACCGCCTCGTCATCGCCCCCCACGGCGTCCACATCCAGGGCGGCTCGCCCGCCGGTGTCTTCTGGGGCGCCCAGACGCTGCGCCAGCTTCTCGGCCCCGACGCCTTCCGGCGCGCACCCCTACCCGGCCGTACGTGGCGGCTGCCCCTGACGGAGATCCGGGACTCCCCCCGATTCCGCTGGCGCGGCCTCATGCTCGACGTCGCCCGGCACTTCATGCCCAAGGACGGCGTCCTGCGCTACCTGGACCTGATGGCCGCCCACAAACTCAACGTCTTCCACTTCCACCTGACGGACGACCAGGGCTGGCGCGTCGAGATCGAGAAGTACCCCCGGCTCACCGAGGTCGGCTCCTGGCGGGCGCGCACCAAATTCGGCCATCGGGCCTCCCCGCTGTGGGAGGAGAAGCCGCACGGTGGCTACTACACGCAGGACGACATCCGCGAGATCGTCGCGTACGCCGCCGAGCGGCATATCACCGTCGTCCCGGAAATCGACGTACCCGGACACTCGCAGGCCGCGATCGCCGCGTACCCGGAACTCGGCAACACCGACGTCATCACTGCATCCATTGAGGGGGGCTCCGCACTCTCGGTCTGGGACACCTGGGGGATCAATCCGAACGTACTCGCCCCCACTGACAACACCCTGCGCTTCTACGAGGGGGTGTTCGAGGAAGTCCTGGAGCTGTTCCCTTCGGAGTTCATTCATGTCGGGGGCGACGAATGCCTCAAGGACCAGTGGCGGCAGTCGGCTACGGCACAGGAGCGC
The DNA here is from genome assembly GCF_028736035.1 of Streptomyces sp. T12. Taxonomy (NCBI): domain Bacteria; kingdom Bacillati; phylum Actinomycetota; class Actinomycetes; order Kitasatosporales; family Streptomycetaceae; genus Streptomyces; species Streptomyces sp. T12. The sequence goes on along the minus strand of NZ_CP117866.1, from coordinate 3,934,423 downwards.
ATCAGGGAACTCGGGCTGAAGGACGAGGACGAGCTCCAGGCGTGGTTCATCGGCCACTTCGACAGCTGGCTCGCCGCGCGCGGGCGCCGGCTGATCGGCTGGGACGAGATCCTGGAGGGCGGTCTCGCCCCCGGCGCGGCGGTGTCCTCGTGGCGCGGGTACGCGGGCGGCATCGCGGCGGCTCGCGCGGGCCACGACGTCGTCATGTGCCCCGAGCAGCAGGTGTATCTGGACCACCGTCAGGACGCGGGCGCCGACGAGCCGGTGCCGATCGGATACGTGCGCACCCTGGAGGACGTCTATCGGTTCGAGCCCGTTCCCGCGGAGTTGACGCCGGACGAGGTCCCGCACGTGCTCGGGACGCAGGCCAACGTGTGGACCGAGGTGATGGAGGACCAGGCGCGCGTGGACTACCAGGCGTTCCCGCGCCTCGTCGCCTTCAGCGAGGTGGCCTGGAGCCGCCTGCCGGACTCGGCGGAGCGGGACTTCGCCGGCTTCGAGCGGCGGATGGCCGCCCACTACGGACGGCTCGACGCCCTGGGAGTCGCGTACCGCCCGCCGACGGGACCGCGGCCGTGGCAGCGGCGCCCCGGTGTGCTCGGCCGTCCGATCGACGGCCCGCCCCCGAACAGGTAATGGAAAAAACCGGCAAGGTGTCACCGAAGAGTGTCAATCGGCATGCACCGGTGATGCCGTACGAAAACGGACCATCTCCCTGATGAGGTGGGCGAATGCCTCCTAGCGGACCCCTGTCTTCGGGTCCTGCGAAGATGTGCCAGAGTTGCCACGTCCGCCCTGTCAGCACGTACCGTACGGCAGCACAGGTGGGACCAGGTGGGGCAGCGGGAAGGGGCAGCCGGTTTGACCACGCACACACCGCAGGCGGCGCAGGCCGTCACGCTGCCCACGACGCTGGACGAGGCCGTGGCAGCACTCGCCGCCACGCCCGCCGCCGTGCCCGTCGCGGGCGGCACCGACCTCATGGCCGCCGTCAACTCCGGACAGCTCAGGCCCGCCGCACTGGTCGGCCTCGGCCGGATCAGCGAGATCCGTGGCTGGCAGTACCAGGACGGCCACGCTCTGCTGGGTGCCGGACTCACGCACGCGCGTATGGGCCGCCCCGACTTCGCCGCCCTGATCCCGGCGCTCGCGGCCGCCGCGCGCGCCGCCGGTCCGCCGCAGATCCGCAACGCGGGCACGCTCGGCGGCAACATCGCCTCGGCGTCCCCGACCGGTGACGCGCTGCCGGTCCTCGCCGCCCTCGAAGCGACCCTGATCATCGCGGGCCCGGGCGGAGCCCGCCGGGAGATCCCGGTGTCGCACCTGCTGGCGGGCATGGAGATGCTGCGCGCCGGCGAACTCATCGGCTACGTGCGCGTGCCGCTGCTGCACGCCCCGCAGGTCTTCCTCAAGGCCACCGGCCGCACCGGCCCGGGGCGCGCGATGGCGTCCGTCGCGGTCGTCCTCGACCCCGCCCGGCGCGGAGTCAGGTGCGCCGTGGGTGCCATAGCGCCGATGGCGCTCAGGCCGCTGGAGGCCGAGCACTGGGTCGCCCAGCTGATCGACTGGGACAACAACCGCGCGATCGTCCCGGAGGCGCTGCACGCCTTCGGCGAGTACGTCTCCGCGGCCTGCATCCCCGACCCGGCCCCGGCCGAGGACGGCTCCGTGACCCAGCATCCGCCCGCCGTACTGCACCTGCGGCGCACCGTCGCCGCGCTGGCCCGACGAGCACTGGGGAGGGCACTGTCATGACCGACGACCAGCACGGAGAGGGCACGCCCCAGAGCGGGAGCCGGTGGGACCCGCTGCCCCAGGGCGACTACGACGACGGCGCCACCGCCTTCGTCAAGCTGCCCGAAGGGGGCATCGACGCCCTCCTGGCCTCCTCCGACAGCCCGCTCGCCGCGCCCGGCCACGGCTATGTGCCGCCGCGGATAACGGTCGCGCAGGGACCGACCGGGGACATCGACCCCGCGGCCCCTGGTGCCTGGCCGGTCGCGGGCGCGCCCGTCGAGGGCGCCCAGTGGCCCGACCCGAACGCCGTCCCGCAGGACGGGGGCACCGGCCAGTTCGCGTACAACCCCGGGGCCACCCAGCAGTGGAACTTCTCGGAGGCCGCGGCAGGTCAGGAGGCCGTTCCCGCACCTGGTCAGGACGTCACCGGGCAGTGGTCGATTCCCGTCGCCGGCGGGGATCTTCCGGACGAATCGGGTGAGTTCACCACGTCGTCGCTCGTCGAGCAGTGGGGCGGAACCCCTCCGGCCACACTGCCGGGCGGCGCGCCCGCACCCTGGGCGACCCAGGCGACCGGGCAGCCGTGGGGGCAGCAGGCCGAGGCCGCGGCGGCGACCGACGAGGCGGTGGGAGCCGACCCGGCGACCGGGGAGCTGACGGGAGCCGGGCACGAGCCCCGGCAGCCGGGACGGCCCGGGGCGCACGCCGACGACCGCCACGCCGTACACGCCACCGACCAGCCCGGCGAGCGGCCCGGCCCGGACCCGCACGCACGCGTGGAGCCCGGTTCCGCCGCGCACGCTTCCGGGGAGCCGTCCGCGCTCGCGTCCGAGCCGCCGGCCGAGACCGCCTCAGAGGCTTCACGGAGCGCTCCTGAGTCCGGTGAGGCCGCCACTGACGCCCAAGGCGCCCCAGAGGCCGCCGAGGGCCCCGCAGAGGCTTCCGCCGCGCCCGCCGCGCCCGCCGCGCCCGCCGAGTCCGGGGCGGCCGGGGCGGCCGAGGGCGGCGACCCCGACCCGGAGGCCGCCGAGGACTCCGCGCAGGCCGCCGCCTCCGACGACGTACCCGCGCTCCCCGGCGAGGAACACCCCCTCGCCTCCTACGTCCTGCGGGTCAACGGCGCCGACCGGCCCGTCTCGGACGCCTGGATCGGCGAGTCGCTGCTCTACGTGCTGCGCGAGCGGCTCGGGCTCGCGGGCGCCAAGGACGGCTGTTCGCAGGGCGAGTGCGGGGCGTGCAACGTCCAGGTCGACGGGCGGCTCGTCGCGTCCTGCCTGGTGCCCGCCGTGACCGCCGCCGGCGCCGAGGTCCGTACGGTCGAGGGCCTCGCCCAGGACGGGCAGCCGTCGGACGTGCAGCGGGCGCTCGCGCGGTGCGGCGCCGTGCAGTGCGGCTTCTGCGTGCCGGGCATGGCGATGACCGTGCACGACCTGCTGGAGGGCAACCCGGCCCCGACCGAGCTGGAGACCCGCCAGGCCCTGTGTGGCAACCTGTGCCGCTGCTCCGGCTACCGGGGCGTGGTGGACGCCGTCAAGGAGGTCGTCGCCGAACGCGAGGCGCACGCGGCGGCCGACGACGACGAACAGGACGGCGACGAGCCGCGTATCCCTCACCAGGCGGGCCCCGGGGCCGGCGGGGTCAACCCGTCGTTCTTCGAGGCGCCCGGTGCCATGGGACCGCATGACCAGGCGTACGGACAGGACGGAGGCCAGGCGTGAGCAACGAAGCCGCCACCGCGACCACAGCCGCGGAGGCAGCACCTGCCCCCGAGCCGATCCCGCACGGCCTCGGCGCCTCCCTGCCGGCCGCCGACGCCCGCGCCAAGACCGAGGGCACCTTCCCGTACGCGGCCGACCTCTGGGCCGAGGGCCTGCTGTGGGCGGCCGTCCTGCGCTCGCCGCACCCGCACGCGCGCATCACGTCCATCGACACCTCCCACGCGCGTGAGATGCCCGGCGTACGGGCCGTCGTCACGCACGAGGACGTGCCGGGCAGCCCGCTGTTCGGCCGCGGCAAGGCCGATCGTCCGGTCTTCGCCTCCGAGGTCGTACGCCACCACGGCGAGCCCATCGCCGCCGTCGCCGCCGACCACCCGGACACCGCCCGCCTGGCCGCCGCGGCCGTCATCGTCGAGTACGAAGTACTCGACCCGGTGACCGACCCCGAGCAGGCCTTCGAGGCCGAGCCGCTGCACCCCGACGGCAACCTGATCCGCCACATCCCGCTGCGTCACGGCGACCCGGACGCGGCGGGCGACATCGTCGTGGAGGGCCTGTACCGCATCGGCCGCCAGGACCCGGCCCCCATCGGCGCCGAGGCGGGCCTCGCGGTTCCGCGCCCCGACGGCGGCGTGGAGCTCTACCTGGCCTCCACCGACCCGCACACCGACCGCGACCGGGCCGCCGCCTGCTACGGCCTGGAGCCCGAGCGCGTGAAGGTCGTCGTCACCGGCGTCCCCGGCGCCACCGCCGACCGCGAGGACCAGGGCTTCCAGCTCCCGCTGGGGCTGCTGGCGCTGAAGACCGGCTGCCCGGTGAAGCTGACGGCCACGCGCGAAGAGTCCTTCCTGGGCCACACCCACCGGCACCCGACCCTCCTCCGCTACCGCCACCACGCCGACGCCGAGGGCAGGCTGGTGAAGGTCGAGGCGCAGATCCTGCTGGACGCGGGCGCGTACACCGACACCTCCTCCGAGGCCCTCGCCGCCGCGGTCGCCTTCGCCTGCGGCCCGTACGTCGTCCCGAACGCCTTCATCGAGGGCTGGGCCGTACGCACCAACAACCCGCCCTCCGGCCATGTCCGCGGTGAGGGCGCCATGCAGGTGTGCGCCGCGTACGAGGCGCAGATGGACAAGCTGGCCAAGAAGCTCGGCGTGGACCCGGCGGAGCTGCGCCTGCGCAACGTGATGGCGACGGGCGACGTACTCCCGACGGGCCAGACGGTGACCTGCCCGGCCCCGGTCGCGGAGCTGCTCCAGGCCGTACGGGACTACCCGCTGCCCGCCCTTCCCAAGGACACGCCCGAGGACGAGTGGCTGCTGCCCGGCGGCCCCGAGGGCGCGGGCGAACCGGGCGCCGTGCGACGGGGCGTCGGCTACGGCCTGGGCATGGTGCACATGCTCGGCGCCGAGGGCGCGGACGAGGTCTCCACGGCGACGGTGAAGGTCCACGACGGCGTCGCCACCGTGCTGTGCGCGGCGGTCGAGACGGGCCAGGGCTTCACGACGCTGGCCCGGCAGATCGTCCAGGAGACGCTCGGCATCGACGAGGTGCACGTGGCGCCCGTCGACACCGACCAGCCCCCGGCGGGCGCGGGCTGCCGCGGCCGCCACACCTGGGTGTCGGGCGGCGCGGTCGAGCGCGCGGCGAAGATGGTCCGTACGCAGCTGCTCCAGCCCCTGGCGCACAAGTTCGGCATGTCCACCGAGCTGCTCCAGATCACCGACGGCAAGATCACGTCGTACGACGGCGTCCTGTCGACCACCGTCACCGAGGCGATGGACGGCAAGGAACTGTGGGCGACGGCCCAGTGCCGCCCGCACCCGACCGAGCCGCTGAACGAATCCGGCCAGGGCGACGCCTTCGTCGGCATGGCCTTCTGCGCGATCCGCGCGGTGGTGGACGTCGACATCGAACTGGGCTCGGTACGGGTCGTCGAGCTGGCGCTCGCCCAGGACGTCGGCCAGGTGCTGAACCCGGCCCAGCTGGAGGCGCGCATCGAGGCGGGCGTGACGCAGGGCGTGGGCATAGCGCTCACGGAGAACCTGCGCTCGGCCCGCGGCCTGATCCGCCACCCCGACCTGACGGGCTACGCGCTGCCGACGGCCCTGGACGCACCGGACATCCGGATCGTGAAGCTGGTCGAGGAACGCGACGTGGTCGCGCCCTTCGGCGCGAAGGCGGTGAGCGCGGTGCCGGTGGTGACCTCGCCGGCGGCCATCGCGTCGGCCGTACGGGCCGCGACGGGCCGCCCGGTGAACCGTCTGCCGATCCGGCCGCAGGCGGCGGTGGTGACCGGCCAGTGAGCGCGCCCCGGCTGCCCTGATGGAGGGGCTGTCCTGATGGAGGGGGTTGTCCTCGTCACCGGCGTGATGGCGGCCGGGAAGTCGACGGTCGCGCAGGCGCTGGCGGAGAGGCTGCCGCGGGCCGCGCACGTTCGTGGTGACGTGTTCCGGCGGATGATCGTCTCGGGGCGCGTGGAGTACGAGCCCGGAGCCGGGGAAGCCCAAGGCGGCGAGGGCGAGGCTCAACTCCGGCTGCGATACCGACTGTCGGCGGCGACAGCGGATGCGTATGCGGCGGCCGGGTTCACGGCGGTCGTCCAGGACGTGGTGCTGGGTGCCGACTTGGCGGCGTACGTACGGCTCGTGCGCACGCGTCCGCTGTACGTGGTCGTCCTGGCGCCGAGCGCCGTGGCCGTGGCGGCGCGCGAGGCCGGGCGGGCGAAGACGGGCTACGGGGCCTGGACGGTTGAGCAGTTGGACGGGGAGCTGCGGGCGGATACGCCGCGGATCGGGCTGTGGGTGGACTCGTCGGAGCTGACCGCGGGGGAGACCGTGGAGGCGATTTTGGCGGGGCGGGAACGCGCGAGGGTGGACTGAGCGTCTTGTTGATGTGAAGCGCTGTCGGTGGTCGCGCTGGTCCGGGGGCGTTGTCAGTGGTGGCGCGTAGTGTTCTGGGCAGTGGGGACGGCGGCCGGATCCGGCGGGTCGGGCGGTCGGCCGTGTCCTGCCCGGGGCGGTGAGCAAGCGCATGCGGGGGAGCCATGAGCACGACGATCACGACCTACACCAGTACGGCCTGCGCCAGTACGACCGGCGCCAGTACAACCTGCGTCAACGACACGGCGATCGTCCTGACCGACGCCGAGCTGGCTCCGTACATCACGCACGCGTCGACGCGGCGCTGGCTGACGGGGCCCGGGCTGCCCTGCGACAGCGGCGTGCTGAGCTTCGCCGAGCTGTGCCGGGAGGGCCGGCAGGGCTTGCGGACGGTGGCCGACTCGACGGGCGATCCGCACGACCGGCTGGCGGCGGAGCTGCGGGACCAGCTGGTGATAGGCGGACTGCTGGGCCCCGGCGGCCTGGAGACGGAGTCGGTCCTGCTGGACGGCGCGACGGGCGAGATCTCGACGACGTACTTCCTGCACGACCGGCCCGACCTGATGGACCGCCGCCCGCTGGCACCGTCCCTGCGGACGCTGGTCCGATTCGCTGAGGCGACGGACGAACTGGCGGGCCTGCGCGGCCAGTTCGCCTCCTACGTCGGCCGTTACGGCCCGAAGGCGGTGGCGCAGGCCTCGCAGCACCTGCTGGCGGTGTTCGAGGACGGCACGGACGGCGAGCCGGCGCCGTACTGGAAGATGGCGGCCCTGATCCGCCCCCTGGCACTCGTCGCGGGCCGGGCCGGAGAGTCGGGGCTGGCCCTGGACCTGCCGCCGCGCCTGCTGGACCAGGAATTCGGCAAGGGCAAGGTGGTGCGCTTCGAGGAGGTCGACTTCCCCGTCACGCTCACGCACGACCCGACCCGCCGCTTCCTGCGCGAGGTGGGCCTGCCGGAGGACGGTTTCCTGTTCTCGCTGGAGACGGATGCGCCGCTGCAGACGCTGGCCGAGTACTACGCCGACGAGGAGCGGGTCGCCGAACTGCCCGCCCGGGCCGACCACTTGATACGCCTCGGTCATCTCGTCGAGGACAACAGCCTGGTCGTCGACGGCGAGACGGGCGCGATCCTGAACTGGAGCGAGCCCGAGGCGAGGCTGTTCCCCCTGAACACGGACGTCTCGACCCTCGCCTTCACCCTCTGGCTGCTGCACCGCGAGCAGGCGATCGACGAGCAGTCGGGCCACGAGCTGACGACCGACACCTACGACCAACTGGCCATGACGATGCTCCAGGTCCTGTCGACGGTCGACCCGACCGGCACCAGGGCCGCGGGCGGGGATGGCCGGCATTACTGGACGGAGGTGTTCCAGGACGAGGCGAGTGGGGTGCTGGAGTCGGTGGGCGGGGTGCGGTGAGGTGACGGGCGGGCCGAGGTGCGGGAGATCGACAATGCCCGTATGGAGAACGTCATCGTCCGCCCGGTCGGACCGGGTGAGTTAGCGGCCGTCGCAGGACTGCGGTGGCAGTGGATCCTCGAGAACGACGGCGCGGCGCCGGCAGCCGTCGACCACGACACCTTCGTACGTCACTTCGTCACCTGGGCCGAGCAGAACGCCTCCTCGCACCGCTGCATGGTCCTCGTCGACGGGGACCTCAGCGGTGACCGCGGGATCATCGGCATGGCGTGGCTGGCGGTGGTCCACCGCGTACCGACACCGCACGCGCTGCACCGGGCATCCGGTGATCTGCAGTGCGTGTACGTGGTCCCGGAGGCGCGCGACGCGGGGCTCGGCGGCCGACTGATCACCGAGACCCTGGCCAAGGCGAAGGACCTCGGGCTGGAGCGGGTCACCGTCCACTCCTCACCTCGCGCGATCCCCGCGTACGCCCGTCAGGGGTTCGAGAACTCGCCGCGCCTTCTCCAGGCCCACGTCGCGGGGACCGTGCCGCGTCCCTGAGGCCGGGCGCCTCTGGCCGGCGGCCTCAGGGACAGGTGTCGTCAGGGACAGGTGCCGTCAGGAGGACTTGGCGGCGGAGCGGCGGCGGCGTACGGCCAGGACCAGGGCACCGCCGAGGGCTGCCGCGGCGGCCGCGGCACCGGCGATGAGCGGGGTGCCGTCGGAGCCGGTGCTCGCCAGGTTGCCGTCGACGGATCCGCTGGTCGAGCCGCCCGTCGAGGTGCCCGTGGAGGTGCCGGCCGACGTGGAGCCCGTGCCGCCGGTGCTGCCCGTGCCGCCGGTGGACTGGCCGTCGGGGTCGTTGCCGCCCGTGGTGGAGCCGCCGTCCGTCGAACCGCCGGTGGAGGAGCCGCCGGAGGTGGCGGGGCCGGGTTCATTGTCGCTGGGGAGGTCGATGCTGACGTAGGCCTTGTCGTTGGCGGGGTTCTTGTCGAACCACGGGTGGATGTCGTAGATGGAGGTCGCCTTCACCTCACCCTTGGTGTCCTTGGCGCTCGCGTCGATCTTCACCAGGAAGGTGTAGGCGTACGTCTCGCCGACCTCGATGGTGGCGCCGTCGGGCCGGCAGACGTACCGGGGCTTGCCCGGAGCCGAGGGCCCGGTCGGGCCGTCGATCCCGAACGGCTTGCACTCCTTGGGCACTTCGACGGCTACGGTGCCCGGCGGGATCTGCACCATGAGTGCGGTCAGGTCGTCGCTCTCCTGGTTCTGGATCCAGCCGGGGCCGTCGTTGCGGAGTTTCACGGTGAACGACTGCTTGTCCCCGGCGAGCGCCTCGGTCTCATCACCGATCGCGACGAGGTCGGCCGTGCTGTTCGCCCTGAGGGTCACGCGCTGGTAGCTGTCGGTGAACCCCTCGCCCGGGGCCTCACCGGTGGGCGACGTGCCGTACTCGACGGCCTCCATCAGCGCCTTGGGCAGCGCCTTGAACCGCACGGGGGTTTCGACGGAGGCACCGGGTTCGATGACCGTGTCGAGCTCGCAGAGCGCCTGCCTGACCTGGTCCTCGATGGTCGAGTAGGTGCAGCCCTGGACGGACTCGGGGAAGTCGAGGCCCCGGGTCAGCCGGATCCGGAAGGTGACGCCGTCCGCGGCCGCGGTGCCCTTGTTGGTGATGACGACGGACTCGTCGGACACCTCACCGGGCTTGGGAGACGTACTCGGCAGGCGCGAGATCACCAGAGAGGGCTCGGCCTCCTCGGCATGTGCCGCGGGAGCGACGACCGCGGGAACGGCCGCGGCGATCGCGGCAGCGGCCACGAAGGCCGCCGAGGGGCGGATGTGCGAGGGGCGGATGCGCTGGCGCACGGGTGGGTCTCCTCGTCGGGACAGGAAGCACGGCGACCGGAGCTTTGCCGTCCAGTCATGTCCTGGACAGCTGGGGGGCGTCCAGGGTTGTGCTGCTGTTTGAGGAGATGGAGGGGAGGGGTGGGGGAGGAGGGGAGGGGCGAAAACGGGTGCCGGTGATCGCACAGCTGGTGCAGGCCGACGAGGACACCGTCCGGGATGTGATCCACGCGTTCAACGAGAAGGGCCTGGCCTGCCTGGACCCTCGGTGGGCGGGAGGCCGTCCCCGCCAACTCAAGTCTGACGAAGAGGACTTCGTCGTCCAGACGGCCACCACCCGCCCGGTCAAGCTCGGCCAGCCTTTTACTCGCTGGTCACTGCGCAAGCTCGTACGCCTACCTGCGCAAAGTCCACGGCCGGGTGATTCGCATCGGCCGTGAGGCGTTACGGTGCCTGCTCGCCCGCCGCGGCGTCACCTTCCAGCGCACCAAGACCTGGAAGGAGTCCCCGGACCCCGAACGGGAGACGAAGCTGGACCGTATCGAGCACGTCCTGGACCGCTTCCCGGACCGGGTATTCGCCTTCGATGAGTTCGGCCCACTCGGGATCCGGCCCATCGGCGGCAGCTGCTGGGCCGAACAGACCCGGCCCGACCGGCTGCCGGCCACCTACCATCGCACCCACGGCGTCCGGTACTTCCATGGCTGCTACTCGGTGGGCGACGACCGTCTGTGGGGCGTGAACCGCCGCAAGAAGGGTGCCGGGAACACGCTGGCCGCGCTGAAATCGATCCGCGCCGCCCGGCCCGACGGCGCACCGATCTACGTGATCCTGGACAACCTGTCCGCCCACAAGGGCGCCGACATCCGCCGCTGGGCAAAGAAGCACAAGGTCGAGCTGTGCTTCACCCCGGCCTACGCCTCCTGGGCGAACCCGATCGAGGCGCGCTTCGGACCACTGCGGCAGTTCACCATCGCCAACTCCCACCACCCCAACCACACCGTCCAGACCAGGGCCCTGCACTCCTACCTCCGCTGGCGCAACGCCAATGCCCGCCACTGCGACGTCCTGGCCGCCGAACGCAAGGAACGCGCCCGCATCCGCAGCGAGAAAGGCACCCGATGGGGCGGACGCCCCCTCACAACCGCAGCCTGATCCAATCCGGCGAACCTACGCGGTCACAGCACTAGATCGCTGACGTTGCGGCTCCGTAGGGCGACACGGCCGTCGGCCCACCGGCCGGCCAGGGCGCGGTAACCGTCCCACTTCTGTTATGCGCTGTTGAGCTGTCCACGGACTATCGTCCAGCGTCATGTCGATCACCGGTTGGCGAGCACGGGAGTTCAGCTCCCTGTTCGCCGATCTCGCTGAGGGGTTGGATGATCTGGGGGTGCCCGAGGGGCAGCCGTTCCTGATCAGTCCGGCGGGCGTGTACGACGTGGCGCTGAACCGGTATTTCTCGGTGTGGTCGGCGTCGTCGCCGTGGAACACACAGGCCGCGCACGCCCGGGATCTGCCTTCAGGGGGGGCGGGGCGGACGTTCCCCGGACGACAAGACGGGGGGTGATGACTTGTTCCCCGGCGGGGATCTCCGCACCCTCCAGGCGTGCGACGGCCCGGCCGACGGCGAGCCCGGCGAGGCGTGCGATGTCCTGTCCGACGGTGGTGAGGTCGATGTGGGCCAGGCGGGCCAGATGGCTGTCGTCGAACCCGACGACGGAGATGTCGCCGGGGACCGCGACGCCGGAGCGGAGGAAGAGGTCGAGTACGCCGGTCGCGCAGCGGTCGTTGAAGGCCAGTACGGCGGTGGGGCGCGGGCGGGTGGCCGACAGGGTTCGGGCGGCCTCGGCGCCTTCCTCCTCAGTGAGACCGCCGGGGAGAATGCGGATGAGTTCGCCCAGGCCGTGGCGGTTCATGGCGGTGCGGTAGCCGCGGCGCCGGTCGGCTGCGCCCGGTGCCCGGCCGCCGTCGATGTGGGCGATGTCGCGGTGGCCCAGAGCGACGAGGTGGTCCACCGCCTGGCCGGCTCCCTCGTCGTCGGCGGTCCGTACGACCTCCAGGCCCGGGACGGACGGCCGCAGCCGGCGGGCCACGGAGACGACCGGCAGTTGCCCGGCGAGTTCCGCCAGCCGCGCGGCGGGGGCCTGCGGGCCGAGCAGGATCAGCGCCTCGCAGCGGTCGTCGAGCAGTGTCTCGACGGCGCGCTGCTCGCCGCGCCCGGCGGCCACGGCACTCAGCGCGATCTGGTACCCGGCCGGTTCGGCCGCCGCGTAGATGCCCTCCACCAGGTCGGAGTGGAACGGATGCTGGAGGCCGAACTGCACCCCGAGCAGATGGGAGCGGTGGCTGCGGAGCAGCCGGGCCCGGGCGTCGGGTCGGTAACCGATCTCCCGCGCGGCCTGAAGGACGCGCTCGCGGGTGGCCTGGCCGGCCCCTTTCGCGCCGCGCATCACGATGGAGACCAGCGCTGTGGACACCCCTGCCCGCGACGCCACGTCGGCGAGCGTCGGTCGCTTTCCGTTGGGGACCGCTGGGGTCGCCGGCAACCTGTCCTCCCTGGTCGGGGTCGTCTCCTAGTCGACTATAGAACGTTCTAGCTTTCACACGCCACCGGAGCCTTGACAGGGGAGGGCGACAGCTGGCGTACTGCTGCTCCACGGAGTTCTAGAACGTTCTAGTTCCTTGAACGTTCTAGCCCGAAGTCGCGGAGAGAGGTACGTGGCGATGTACACACTGGCGGCCTGCGCCGAGATGGTCTTCCTGGAACTGCCGATCGACGAGCGGGCACGGCGCATCCACGACGCCGGTTTCCAGGTCGAGATCTGGGACTGGACCCGGCACGACCTTGCCGCTCTGGCCCGGACCCCGGCCGACTTCTCCTCCATGACCGGTTACATCCGCGGCAGTCTGACCGACGAGGAGGGTGCGGCCGAACTCCTGAGCACCGCCGAGGAGTCACTCAAGGCGGCCGAGCAACTGGGCTGCCCTCGCCTGAACCTGCACGGCACCGGACTGGATGGCCAGGGCCTGCCGGTGGTGCCGGTGACCGGTGAGGTCACCGGTGAGATGTGGATCGCCGCCCACCGCACGCTCACCCGCCTCGCCGAGCTGGGCGAGAGCGCCGGGGTCGTCTTCACCCTGGAGAACCTCAACACCGCCGTCGACCACCCCGGGGTGCCGTTCGCGACGGCCGCCGACACCCTGGCCCTGGTCGCGGCCGTGGACCGGCCCGGGCTGCGGATGAACCTGGACCTCTACCACGCCCAGATCGGCGAGGGGAATCTGATCGAACTGGTCCGCAGGGCCCACGCCCTGGACCTGATCGGCGAGATCCAGGTGGCCGACGTCCCCGGCCGTCGCGAACCCGGAACCGGCGAGATCAACTACCCCGCCGTCGCCCGCGCCCTGGTGGGCCTCGGCTACGAGGGCACGGTCGCGATGGAGGCCTGGGCCTCCGGCGACAGCGAGCTCGCTTTGGAGCGCTTCCGCTCCGCCTTCACCGTCTGACTGTTTCCACTGCCTGTACCTACCCTGACGACGACGTACGGAGCACCCGCATGACCACCCAGCAGCCTCTCGCCGTCGGCCTCCTCGGCGCCGGACGGATGGGTTCGTTCCACGCCGAGACCCTCGCCCACCGCCTCCCGGGCGTCCGGCTCGTCGCCATTGCCGACCCCACCCCGGGCGCCGCGCGGAGCCTGGGCGACCGGCTCGGCTGCGCCACCGCCTACACGGACATCGGTGAACTGCTCGCCGACCCGCACATCGACGCGGTGGTGATCGCCACCCCGGCCCGTACCCACGCCGACCTGGTCGAGGCGGCCGCCAAGGCGGGCAAGGCGGTCTACTGCGAGAAGCCGATGGCGGTCACCCTCGCCGAGGCCGACCGCGCCATCGCGGCCGCCGCGGATGCGGGCGTGCTCCTCCAGGTGGGCTTCAACCGCCGCTACGACGCGGGCTTCAGGGCCGCCCACGAGAAGATCGCCGCCGGCGCCATCGGCACACCGCAGCTGTTGCGCTCGCTCACCCGCGACCCCGCTCTGGCCGACCCGGCCCGCATACCGCCGTGGACGATCTTCCTGGAGACCCTCATCCATGACTTCGACGTCCTGCGCCACCTCAATCCCGGTGCCGAACCCGTCGAGGTCTTCGCCATGGCGGACGCCCTGATCCGCCCCGACTTCAAGGACCGCGGCCTGCTCGACACCGCCGTCGTCACCGTCCGCTTCGACAACGGCGCCCTCGCCACCGCCGAGGCCAGCTTCCAGGCCGTCTACGGCTACGACGTACGCGCCGAGGTCCTCGGCTCGGCCGGGATGCTCACCATGGGCGACGTCCGCCGCACCCACCTGACCGCATACGGCCCGCACGGCGTCGCCGCCGAGTGCGTCACCTACGACCAGCACCTCTTCCACGACGCCTATGTGGCCGAACTCGCCGACTTCACCGACAGCGTCCGCACCGAGCGCACCCCCTCCGCCACCGGCGAGGACGCACGCGCTGCCCTGGCCATCGCCCTCGCCGCCGTCCAGTCCGTCACCACCGGCGGTCCCGTCCGCGTCGACAAGCTCCAAGACCTGTGAAGCACGGGTCTTCGGCCGCAGCGCGGACCCCGGCGCCGTGTGACAAGTACGGGGTGACGGCCAGGTCAGTCCAACATGCGCCCCCCGCTGCTCGAGTGCGGCGGGGGTGTCGGTGACTAGTGGACGTCTGAAGAGGGATGAGCCGACGGACAGGGCAATGACGGAGGCGATCAGTCCACCGACACCGACGGGTGCGGCGATCTGTGCGAGTGGGCCAGCCGCCCTTCATGGTCCTGGCTTGGCCATGGACAACGGACAATGGCAAACCATGTCCATAACTTCTGTTATGCGCTGTTGAGCTGTCCACGGACTATCGTCCAGCGTCATGTCGATCACCGGTTGGCGAGCACGGGAGTTCAGCTCCCTGTTCGCCGATCTCGGTGAGGGGTTGGACGATCTGGGGGTGCCCGAGGGGCAGCCGTTCCTGATCAGTCCGGCGGGCGTGTACGACGTGGCGCTGAACCGGTATTTCTCGGTGTGGCTGGCGTCGTCGCCGTGGAACACACAGGCCGCCCATGCCCGGGACCTGCGCACGTACTTCGACTTCCTGTGGTTCGCGCGAGGCAGGCGGGACTGGCGTGATGCGCCCATGGACGACCGGGCGGCGTTCGAGTGGTGGGGCGGTCACCTACGACTGCCATGTCTGCCGGCAGCCCTACGAGCGCCCCGACCTGGCCGCCTGCGCCACGCACGACGCGGTAGGACGGCATCATCGCGTCGAAGGCGCCCTTGAACTGCTGAATCGACCCACATGCCCTGACCGCACCACACGGGCCTCGACCCGGAATCCTGGGGACAGGGACTGTGCGACGGGGACTCGACGCCACGTAGGCAGGCAATCTCCGAAATCCCAGCAGCACGCGGTGGCGGTAGCCCTCCGGCCGCCCGCCCCACCCATCCAGTCATGCCGGTATGGGCAGCAACGGCCGGATGACCTGCCATTTGGGGATTCGGGCCATGCCGCAGCCGAGGACTATCCGGATGGTCGCCCGGGCCTGAGGCTGGGGCCGCGCTTCAGCGAGGCAGCAGGACGTCGACCTGCCTGCGGATGTCCTGCACGATCTCCTCGACGCTCAAGGCGATGTTCACGCTCGCCGCCATGCTGAGGAACATCACGGCGGACACGATGTGTGCCAGCGTCGCGGCGTCGCCCTCTGCGACCCGCTCGTCTCGGCGCAGCACGGCGGCGACGGCCTCCTCGGTCTGCGCGACGATGGCGAGTGCCGCGCCGTGCCGGGGCTCCTCGGGGTCGCCGAAGACCATCTCTCGCAGGTAGGTGCGTCCGTTGTCGATCTGGATGCGGTTGCACTCCACGATCGGCCGGACGATCGCCAGCACCGCGTCCAGCACGCCTGGGACGGCCTCGGCGTCCGCCTGGCCCTGCTCAAGTGCTTCGACGTACTTGGCGTTCTGGACAAGGAGGAGGAGCTCGCCCTTGGTCTTGGCATAAAGGAACAGGGTCCCGGTGCCGATGTCGGCCTGGTCAGCGATCTGCTGGGTCGTGACCTCATCGACGCCGTGTTCGGCGAACAGTTCACTGGCGGCAGCGACGATGCGGTCGAGTTTCTCCTGCTTGTTCCGCTCGCGCCGTCCGACCGACTGGGAGGCGACAGACATGGGTGGTGTCCTCGTGCGTTCTGTGTCGCCCGTCGCGGTTGCGGCGGGTCAGCTGCTGCCGATGACGGCCTTGCCGCGGATGCCGCCCTGGGACAGGGACTGCAGCGCCTGCGGGGTCTGGTCGAAGCCGACCACCTTTCCCACGACCGGACGCACCACGCCCTGGTCGATGAGAGTGGTGATCTGGCGGAGCTGGTCGCCGCTGGCGCGCATGAACAGGAACTCGTACGTCACGCCGAGCTTCTTCGCCTGCCTGCGGATCTTGCCGCTCAGGCCTGCGACCGCCAGGCGCAGCAGCGGGTTCAGGCCGGCCTCGCGGGCGAACGCGGGGTCCGGGGGACCGGTGATCCCGATGGCCTTGCCGCCGGGCTTGAGCACCCGCAGGGACTTCTCGAGGGTCTCCCCACCGATGCTGTCCAGCACCAGGTCGTAGCCGGTCAGGAGCTGTTCGAAGTCCTGGGTGCGGTAATCGATCACCGTGTCCGCGCCGAGCGCGCGCACGAAGTCCGCGTTGGAACCGCTGGCGGTCGTGGCGACGCTCGCACCGAGGTGCGCGGCGAGCTGGATCGCGATCGAACCGACCCCGCCGGCGCCGGCGTGGATGAGAACCTTCTGCCCGGGCCGCACCTTTCCGCGCTCCACCAGCGCCTGCCACGCCGTGAGCGCCGCCAGCGGCAGCGAGCCGGCCTCTTCCATGCTGATCGATGCGGGCTTGAGTGCCAGGTCGCCCTCCGCTACGGCGATGCGCTCGGCGAACGTGCCGATGCGGTCCTGGTGGGGCCGGGCGTAGACCTCGTCTCCGGGCTTGAAGCCGCGAACCGCTGTCCCGACGCTGATGACGGTGCCCGCTACGTCGTTGCCCAGGATCAGCGGCAGCTTGTAGGGCAGGATCTGCTTGAACTCACCGGCGCGGATCTTCTCATCCAGCGGGTTCAGTCCGGCGGCCTCCACCCGGACGAGCACGTCGTGCTCCCCCACGGCGGGTTCGGGGACTTCCGCCTCCTGCAGCGGCTCCTTGTACTTGGTGACGACGAACGCTCTCATGGGGCGCCACTCCTTGTCTTCATCCTATTTATCCAGAGGTGAGGCCAGATCAGCCAATTCGGCGTGACATGGGGCCTCGCCTCACTCCGGTAATCCGATTGCACTCAATTATGAGTCTACTCAGGATTATTCGCAAGAGAGGTCCCATGGGACGCGGTCACATGCCGATCGGGCGCCGCGAGAGGGCCAAACAGGACAAGCGCGAGCGCATCATGACCGCCGCCCGCGAGCTGTTCGTCGAACACGGCGTCGACAGGGTCACGACGCAGCAGGTCGCCCGCCGAGCCGATGTCGCAATCGGGACGCTCTACCTGTACGCGTCCACGAAGGCCGAGTTGCTGATCATGGTGCAGAACGAGAAGTTCGCCGCCGCCGTCGATTCCGGCCTCGCCTCCGCGAACGCCACCGTCGGACAGGGCGCAATCCGAAGCCCCGAGCCGCAGTTCCGTCCTGTCCGGCCGTGCCCGCAGGTCCGCCCCGTCCCGTTCGGCCGCGCCCGGAGCCCCGGGACCGGTCGGCCCCGGGGCTCCAGTCCCGCTCCACCTGCCCGCAGCCGACCCGGCCGGGGCGGCCGGCGTCAGGCGACGCTCAGGACGATCTTCCCGGTGGTGCGGCCCTGCTCGCCGATCTCGTGCGCCTTCGCGGCCTCGGCCAGCGGGACGACGGTCTCGACCACGGGCGTGAGCGCGCCCCGCTCGGCCAGGGCGGCGATCTCGCGCAGACCCAGGTGGTCGGGCTCGACCAGCATCCACACCGCCCGCACGTGGCCGGGGACGTCGGCGGGGACGTCGTCGGGGCCGGGCAGGGTGATCAGCCGGCCGCCCGGGCGCAGCACCGTCAGGGACCGCTCGGCGTTCTGGCCGCCGAGCCCGTCCAGCACCACGTCCACGTCCCCGACGGCGTCCTCGAAGCGGACCGTGCGGTAGTCGATCACCTCGTCCGCGCCCAGCTGCCGCAGCAGGTCGTGCTTGCCGACGCTGGCCGTGCCGATGACGTACGCGCCGCGGGCCTTGGCGATCTGCACGGCCAGGTGGCCGACCCCGCCGGCCGCCGCGTGCACCAGCACCCGCTCACCGGCGCGCACCCCGGCGGTGTCCACCAGGGCCTGCCAGGCGGTCAGCGCGGCCAGCGGCAGCGCCGCCGCCTGCACGTGGGTGAGGTTCGCCGGCTTGGGCGCGAGGTGGCGGGCCGGGGCGACGACGTACTCGGCGTAGGCGCCGGCCTGCCGCGGGAACAGCGGCATGCCGTACACCTCGTCCCCGGGGCGGAACATCCCCACGCCCGGTCCGACGGCCTCCACGGTGCCGGAGACGTCCCAGCCGACCGCCGGGACCTCGCCCCACTCGATCAGGGCCCCGCTGGCCCGGGTCTTGAAGTCCACCGGGTTCACACCGGCCGCGTGGACCCGCACCAGGACCTCGTTCAGTCCCGGCTCGGGCCGGGCGACCTCACGCTCCACGAGCACCTCCGGTCCGCCCCACTGCTCCAGGACCACCGCACGCATGCTGTCCGCCTCACTCTTTTCCGTCTTGATCGGATACCGGCCGCCCGGGCCCTTCCCGGCGCGACGCAGTCCACGATCCGGCACCCGCCCCCACCATGGTGTTGGCCGTCTGGCCACTATGTGACAGGATCTGGCCATGAGCGAGATGCAGTGGCCGTGCACCGACCCTCGCCCCGACCCGAGCGCCGACGCGGCCGGGCGGCACCGCATCGCCGTCCTCGCCCTGCCCGGCGTCCCGCCCTTCGAACTCGGCATCCCCTCCCGCGTCTTCGGCAGCGTCCTGGACGCCGGCTCACGCCCGCTGTACGAGGTAACCGTCTGCACCGCCGACGGCGCCCCGGTCCTCAGCGACGCCGGGTTCACCGTGCAGCCCGCGGCCGGTCCCGAGGCCCTGGCCGCCGCGGACACCGTGATCGTCCCGCCCACGCACGCCATGCCCGAGCTGGGCCGCGGCGGCCCGCTGCCGCCCGAGGTCACCGCGGCCATCGCCGGCATCCGGCCCGGCACCCGCCTGGTGTCCATCTGCACCGGCTCCTACGTCCTGGCCGCCGCGGGCCTCCTCGACGGCCGGCCCGCCACCACCCACTGGCACCTCGCCCCCGAGTTCCGCCGCGCCTACCCCCGCGTCAAGGTCGACGAGGAGGTCCTCTTCGTCGACGACGGCGACGTCCTGACCTCCGCGGGCGTCGCCGCCGGCGTCGACCTGTGCCTGCACATGATCCGCCGCGACCACGGCGCCGCCGCCGCCAACCGCGCCGCCCGCATGTGCGTCGTCCCGCCCTGGCGGGACGGCGGCCAGGCCCAGTACATCGACCGCCCGGTGCCCGAACCCACCGTCGCCACCACTACCGCCACCCGCGCCTGGGCCCTGGAACACCTCGGCGAACCCCTCTCCCTGAACCGCCTGGCCGAACACGCCCGGATGAGCCTGCGCTCCTTCACCCGCCGCTTCCGCGACGAGGTCGGCATGACCCCCGTGCAGTGGCTCACCGCGCAACGCCTGGAACTGGCCAAGCAGTTGCTGGAGACCACCGACCTGTCCATCGACCTGGTCGCCCACCGCTGTGGCTTCGGCTCCGCCAACTCCCTGCGCGCCCACATGCGCACCGCCTTCGGTGTCTCACCCGCCTCCTACCGCCGCACCTTCCATACCGACGACCTGGTGGAAGCGGGCGTCTGAGGACACATCAGCGCCGCACATACCCGCTCCGCGGGCCGGCCGGGATCCGCCTGATCATCCGCTGCCGGTGCCCCCTCCAGCGGAGGCCAGCAGCATCATCGCCCGCCGGTAGCGCACCGAACTCGTGCTGCCCCGGCGCACGATCTGCTGCAGCTTCCGCCCCTCGTGGTCGGTCAGTCTGCGCACACGGACGGGCTCGGCCACCGCGCCTCCAGCGGTCGGATCGAATGTCACGCACATGCAACCGCCACGACCGCCGACCCGGCGAACCTATGCGGTCACAGCACTAGCCGAGTGGGCAACTGAGACGGGAACTGAGACGGACGGCTGAAAGGGCGGCACCCTCTAGAGGTGCGGCCCTTTCCTTTTGCCTGGTCAGGCAACCAGAGGCCGTGGCGGGATTCGAACCCGCGTAACTCGCTTTGCAGGCGAGCCCCTGAACCACTCGGGCACACGGCCGTTTCTGACTTCGGGCGTTCGGCCCTCGTCGGTGATTCGACCGTAGGTGCGGGGCCGAGGGGCGATCAAGGGAACCGTGGGCCCTGCAATGGGACTGCCATACGCCGTTCATGAATCCCGGCGGTCGTACGACCAAGGTCTCAGGGTGGGGCCGTCTCTCGACAGGGGTCAAAGTTGGTTTTGGCCCTTACGCTGGCGGGCATGACTGCCCTTGAGCCACGCGATACCGGTGTCGCGAAGACATCCGATGCTCCCTCGGTTTCCGACTCCGAGGAGACCGTGCTCAGTCGGTCCTATCGGGCCCTCAGTGTCGGGATCGTCTCCGTCGTGCTGCTCATTGCCTTCGAGGCCACCGCAGTGGGGACGGCCATGCCGGTGGCCGCGCGGGAGCTGGACGGGGTGTCGTTGTACGCCTTCGCGTTCTCGGGGTACTTCACCACCAGCCTGTTCGGGATGGTGCTGGCGGGGCAGTGGTCGGACCGGCGGGGGCCGTTGGGGGCGCTGACCACGGGGATCGCCGCGTTCGGGGCCGGGCTGCTGGTGTCCGGGACCGCCGGGGCCATGTGGCTGTTCATTCTCGGGCGGGCCGTGCAGGGGCTCGGGGGCGGACTCGTGATCGTCGCGTTGTACGTCGTCGTCGGACGGGCCTACCCCGAACGGTTGCGGCCGGCGATCATGGCGGCGTTCTCGGCGAGCTGGGTCGTGCCGTCGATCGTGGGGCCGCTGGCTTCCGGGGCGGTGACCGAGCATCTGGGCTGGCGCTGGGTGTTCGTCGGGATTCCGGCGCTCGTCGTGTTTCCGCTCGCCCTCGCGCTGCCGCAGATACGGCGGCGGGCGGGAGGGCCGGTCGACCCGTTCGCCCGTGCCGCCTCCTTCGACCGGCGCCGTATCCGGCTCGCGCTCGGTATCTCCCTCGGTGCGGGGCTGCTGCAGTACGCCGCCCAGGACCTGCGGTGGCTCTCCCTCGTCCCCGGTGTCGTCGGCGCCACGCTGCTCGTACCGGCCGTGCTCGGGCTGCTCCCGCGCGGCACGTACCGGGCGGCGCGCGGGCTGCCGTCCGTGGTGCTGTTGCGCGGGGTCGCCGCGGGGTCGTTCGTCGCGGCCGAGTCCTTCGTGCCGCTGATGCTGGTCACCCAGCGGGGGCTGTCGCCGACGCTCGCCGGGTTCTCACTCGCGGCGGGCGGCGTGACGTGGGCGCTGGGGTCGTGGATGCAGTCGCGGCCGCGGGTGGAGCCGTATCGGGAACGCCTGATGACGTTGGGGATGGTGCTGGTGGCGGCCTCCATAGCCGCCGCGCCGAGTGTGCTGATCGAATCCGTGCCCGCCTGGACCCTCGCCGTGGCGTGGAGTTTCGGCTGCTTCGGGATGGGGCTGGTCATCTCCTCCGCCAGCGTGCTGCTGCTCCATCTCTCCGCACCCGAGGAGGCCGGCACCAACTCCGCCGCGCTCCAGATCTCCGACGCCCTGTCCAACGTCGTGCTGCTGGCCGCCGGAGGTGCCGCCTTCGCGGCTCTGGGCGGTGGCGCGGTGAGTCATGCGGCGACGGGGGCGTCCGGTGCCGGGTCGCATCCGGCGGCGTTCGTGGCGGTGTTTCTGCCGATGGCGGGGGTGGCGTTGGTGGGGGCCTGGGTGACTACGCGGTTGCGGGAGCGGTGAGTTGGGCGCGGGAGGGGTTCGCCGGAGGGGTTCGCCGGAGGGGTTCGCCCCCGCCGCCCCTGCCCGTCCCATCCTGAAGTGGGCTCCGCCCCTTCGGCCCCGGTCCCTGGAGGCCTGCGGCCCCCAGACCCCCGCTTCGGCCCTGAACGGGCCTCGTCCTCAAACTCCCCCAGAGGGGGCCCCAGACAGGCTGGGATGCCGGACCGGCGTCGCAGGATGGCCGTGGGGCGAAGCCCTGAAGGTGCGGCGGCGGTTGTGACGTCGGTCCCACCCGTGCGTGACCCGGCCTGGTCCGCACATCGGCACCGCCGGGCCGCCGGTAGGGTGGCCCGGTTGTCATACGTAGCCGAGCCGCCCGCCCGTCACCCACCACCGCCCTACTCGACGCGCTGCGCGCGGCCCCTTGGATTCGACCCCCTTACGGAGACCGTGACTACCACCGCCGCCTCCTCCTCGCACCACCTATCCCCCGCCTTCCCCGGCCGGGCCCCCTGGGGCACCGCCAGCAAGCTGCGTGCCTGGCAGCAGGGGGCGATGGAGAAGTACATCCAGGAGCAGCCGCGTGACTTCCTCGCGGTCGCCACGCCCGGCGCCGGGAAGACGACCTTCGCCCTGACGCTCGCGTCCTGGCTGCTGCACCACCATGTCGTGCAGCAGGTGACCGTGGTCGCGCCGACCGAGCACCTGAAGAAGCAGTGGGCGGAAGCGGCCGCGCGGATAGGGATCAAACTCGATCCCGAGTACAGCGCGGGGCCGCTCGGCAAGGACTACCAGGGCGTCGCGGTGACGTACGCCGGTGTCGGTGTGCGGCCCATGCTCCATCGGAATCGGGTCGAGCAGCGCAAGACGCTCGTGATCCTTGATGAGATCCATCACGCGGGTGACAGCAAGTCCTGGGGCGAGGCCTGCCTCGAGGCCTTCGAGCCCGCCACGCGACGGCTCGCGCTCACCGGTACGCCGTTCCGGTCCGACACCAACCCCATCCCCTTCGTCACGTACGAAGAAGGCAACGACGGGATCCGGCGGTCCGCCGCCGACTACACCTACGGCTACGGGAACGCGCTGGCCGACCATGTCGTGCGGCCCGTCATCTTCCTCTCCTACAGCGGCAACATGCGCTGGCGGACCAAGGCGGGGGACGAGATCGCCGCGCGGCTCGGCGAGCCCATGACGAAGGACGCCATCAGCCAGGCCTGGCGTACGGCGCTGGATCCGCGCGGTGAGTGGATGCCCAGCGTGCTGCGCGCCGCCGACCAGCGGCTGACCGAGGTCAGGAAGGCCATTCCGGACGCCGGTGCCCTCGTCATCGCCTCCGACCAGGACTCCGCGCGCGCGTACGCCAAGCTCATCCGTGAGATCACGGGGACCAAGGCGACCCTCGTCCTGTCCGACGACGCCGGCGCGTCCAAGCGGATCGACGACTTCAGCGGCAACAACGACCGGTGGATGGTCGCGGTGCGGATGGTGTCGGAGGGCGTCGACGTTCCGCGGCTGGCGGTGGGGGTGTACGCCACCACCATCTCCACCCCGCTCTTCTTCGCGCAGGCCGTCGGGCGTTTCGTACGGTCGCGTCGGCGCGGTGAGACCGCCTCCGTCTTCCTCCCGACCGTCCCCGACCTCCTCACCTTCGCCAACGAGATGGAGGTTGAGCGCGACCACGCCCTCGACAAGCCGAAGAAGGAGGGCGAGGAGGACCCGTACGCCGAATCCGAGAAGGAGATGGAGGAGGCGAACAAGGAGCAGGACGAGGACACCGGCGAGCAGGAGCAGTTCTCCTTCGAGGCGCTGGAGTCCGAGGCCGTCTTCGACCGGGTGCTGTACGACGGCGCCGAGTTCGGCATGCAGGCCCACCCGGGGAGCGAGGAGGAGCAGGACTACCTCGGGATTCCGGGGCTGCTGGAGCCGGATCAGGTGCAGCTGCTGCTGCAGAAGCGGCAGGCCCGGCAGATCGCGCACAGCCGCAAGAAGCCGGACGCCGAGGCCGACCTGTTGGAGCTGCCCGCCGAGCGGCGGCCCGTCGTCTCGCACAAGGAGATGATGGAGCTCCGTAAGCAGCTCAACACGATGGTCAGCGCGTACGTCCACCAGAGCGGCAAGCCGCACGGTGTGATCCACACCGAGCTGCGGCGGGTGTGCGGCGGGCCGCCGAGCGCCGAGGCCACGGCGGGGCAGCTGCGGCAGCGGATCGCCAAGGTGCAGGAGTGGGCCACCCGGATGCGGTGACGCTGGGCGCTGTGCCTTGGCCGGGTTCTGTTGATACAGCCCCGCGCCCCTCAGGCGCTTCGCGCCCCGGCAGGGCGCCCTGCACGCCTCGTGCCTTTCCGGGCAAAACGGTGTGGTCCGTACCGGCCGCTGCCCGGATTCTGGACGGAGCCTTCCGCTCAGCGAACCGCCTTCGCTAATGTCCCGCTACGCACACGCCCCGTGGCAGCGCCGCCGCGGAGCGCAGCCGTGAAGCGGCGCGGTCCGGAAGGCCGGGCCGCCGGCCGATCGGCGGCCTCTGCGCGCGTCACTGACGGGACTCGGTGACGCACCCGCCGCGAGGGGGCTGCCGACCTCACCACTTAAGGAGTGGGCGTCGTGACCGCGGAGACCTCTCAGACGCTCGACCGAGGACTGCGCGTCCTCAAGCTGCTGGCCGATACGGACCACGGGCTGACCGTCACCGAGCTTTCCAACAAACTGGGCGTGAACCGGACCGTCGTGTACCGGCTGCTCGCCACGCTTGAACAGCACGCCCTCGTACGCCGTGACCTGGGCGGCCGCGCCCGGGTCGGGCTCGGCGTGCTGCGACTGGGCCGGCAGGTGCATCCGCTGGTACGGGAGGCGGCGCTGCCCGCTCTGCGCTCGCTGGCCGAGGACATCGGGGCGACGGCCCATCTGACACTGGTGGACGGCACGGAGGCACTGGCCGTCGCCGTGGTCGAGCCGACGTGGACGGACTATCACGTGGCCTACCGGGCCGGTTTCCGGCACCCCTTGGACCGAGGGGCCGCGGGCCGGGCGATACTCGCCGCCCGGCAACAGCCGCTGGAGGAACCCGGATACACCCTGACCCACGGCGAGTTGGAGGCAGGGGCGAGCGGGGCCGCCGCGCCGTTGCTCGGGGTCACGGGCGTCGAGGGCAGCGTGGGTGTCGTGATGCTGGCCGACGCGGTGCCGGAGCGGGTCGGGCCGCGGGTCATGGACGCGGCGCGGGAGGTGGCGGAGGCGTTGCGCTGAGGCGTGTCCGGTTCGGAGGCTGCGTGCCCGCGCGCTCTAGGCAGGGCCTGCGCGGCCTCCGACACTCGACACATGACCTCACTCAGCATCCGCACCGTGCACGACGTCGCCGGGTTCGCGGCCGTCGCCGACTACTTCAGTGACGTGTGGCAGACGCCCCGCAGCGCACCGCCCTTACTTTCCGAGACGCTGCACAGCCTCGCTCACGCGGGCGGGGCGGTGCACGCCGCGTACGAGGGGCAGCGGCTCGCGGGCGCGAGCGTCGCCGTGTTCGGGCCGCCCGCGCTGCGGGAGACGTACTCCCTGCTGGCCGCCGCCGACCAGGGGCTCGGGGTGCAGGTCAAGCAGGCGCAGCGGGCCTGGGCGCTGGAACTCGGGGCACGCACGATGCGCTGGACCTTCGACCCGCTGGTCGGTCGCAACGCCCGGTTCAACTTCGTCAAGCTGGGCGCCGTGGGGACCGAGTACCTCGTCGACTTCTACGGCCCCATGGCGGACGGGGTGAACGACGGCGACGAGACCGACCGGCTGGCGGTGGCCTGGGACCTGACCGGGCCCAGACAGCCGTACGGCACAGGTGGCACAGGTGGCACTGGGGGCACTGGGGGCACAGGGGGCACCGGTGATCGCGAGGCCGCGCCCACCACGCACACCGCCCCCGACGGCGCCCCGCTCGCCCGCCGCGACCTCGACGAGTGCCACGTCTGGTGCCGTGTACCGGACGACATCGTGGCGCTGCGGGCCGCCCACCCCGAGCTGGCGCTGCGCTGGCGGCGGGCCGTGCGCGAGGTGTTCACCAAGGCGTTCGCCGACGGGTTCAGGGCGACGGGGATGTCCCGGGACGGCTGGTACACGCTCACCCGCGACCGTGCGGACGCCGACGTATGAAACTCGAACGCGTCGAGCTGTTCCACGTGGCGATTCCGCTGGTCACCCCCTTCCGTACCTCCTACGGCACGATGACGACGAAGGACACCTTCCTGCTGCACGTCGTCACGGACACGGCCGAGGGCTGGTCGGAGTTCGCGGCCGACCCCGAGCCGCTGTACTGCTCGGAGTTCGTGGCCGGCGCGGAGATCGTGCTGCGCGACTTCCTGCTGCCGCGCGCCGCCGCCCTCCCCGTGCTCGGTACGGCCCACCTCGCTCCGGCGATGGAGAAGATCAAGGGGCACGAGCTGGCGAAGGCGGCGCTGGAGACGGCGGTCCTCGACGCGGAGCTGCGGTCGTACGGGATGCCGCTGGCGACGTATCTGGGGGCGGTGCGGGAGCGGGTGCCGGCCGGGGTGTCGGTCGGGATCAAGGAGACCGTCGGCGAGCTCCTGGACGCCGTCGAGCGGTATCTCGCCGAGGGCTACGTCCGGATCAAGCTGAAGATCGAGCCCGGCTGGGACCTGGAGCCCGTACGGGCCGTGCGCGAGCGCTTCGGGGCGGAGCTGCCGCTCCAGGTCGACGCCAACACGGCGTACACGCTCGCGGACGCCGAGCATCTGCGGCGGCTCGACGAGTTCGGGCTGCTGCTGATCGAGGAGCCGCTGGCGGAGAACAACCTGTACGCCCATGCCCGCCTCCAGCAGCGCCTCGCGACCCCCGTCTGCCTCGACGAGTCCCTGCACAACGCCCGCGACACCGCGTCCGCGATCGCGATGGACGCGTGCCGGGTCGTGAACGTGAAGCCCGCGCGCGTCGGGGGTTACCTGGAGGCGCGGCGGGTGCATGACGTGGCGCACGCGCACGGGGTGCCGGTGTGGTGCGGCGGCATGCTGGAGACGGGCATCGGCCGCGCACCGAACCTGGCACTCGCGGCGCTGCCCGGCTGCACGCTCCCCGGGGACACCTCCGCCTCCAGCCGCTACTTCGCCGAGGACATCACGGAGCCGTTCGTGCTGGTCGACGGCCATCTGCCGGTCCCGAGGTCGCCGGGCATCGGGGTGGAGCCGCTGCCGGGGGCGCTGCGGCGCTTCACCAGGGAACGGCGAGACCTGTACGTGACCTGACGAGACCTGCCCGTGATCTGAGTGGGGCAACCTTGACAGCTCCGACCTGCACCGGGCCGGAACTCGCCGCCACGTTAGATTGATCCCGTGTTCTCTCGTCTCACGCGCCCCCAGGCCCTCGCCGTCTGCGCCCTGCCGGTCGTGGCCCTGCTCGCCACGGCCGCCTTCGCGCCGCTGCCGTTCTCGGTGGCGCAGCCCGGCCTGACGGCGGACGTGCTGGGCGAGAACAAGGGCGACCCGGTGATCACCATCTCCGGTGCGCCGACCCGCGACACGACCGGTGAGCTGCGCATGACGACGATCGAGGCGACCTCGCCCGACACGGACGTGACGCTCGGCGAAGTGATCGACGCCTGGTTCCGCACGGACAAGGCGGTCATGCCGCGCGACTCGGTCTATCCGAGCGGCCGCAGCACCCAGGAGATCGAGAAGTACAACACCGAGCAGATGCAGGAGTCCCAGGACGCCGCGACCGAGGCCGCGCTGAACTACCTGGACCTGAACGACAAGAACATCAAGGTCACCCTGAAGCTCGCGGACGTGGGCGGCCCCAGCGCCGGTCTCCTCTTCTCCCTGGGCGTCATCGACAAGCTCAACGGCGCCGGCGCCGGCGCCGACCTCACCGGCGGCCGCACCATCGCCGGTACGGGCACGATCGACGCCGCCGGCAAGGTCGGCGCGGTCGGCGGAGTGTCCCTGAAGACCCAGGCGGCCAAGCGGGACGGGGCCACGGTCTTCCTGGTACCGAAGGACGAGTGCTCCGACGCGAAGTCAGAACTCCCGAAGGGCCTGCGCCTGATCCCGGTGACCACGCTGAAGGGGGCGGTGGACGCCCTGGAGGCCCTGGAGTCGGGGAAGGGCTCGGTTCCGAGCTGCTAGTGCGCCAGTGCTGGTGGCTTGGGGGTCGCGAGGCGCAGACCTATCTCGACCAAGGTCCAGCCGAGGCGGGCGCGGAGTTCGTACGGCTGCCTGGCCCGGGCGGTGAGGCGGTGGGTTTCGGCTTGGGCGCGGAGGTCCGTGGCGCGGGCGTGGTGCAGGGCGAGACGGGTCTCGGGGTGCTGCATCGGGCGTCGGCCTCTCAGTCGGTGTTCGTGGGGAAGGCGCGGGTCTGCACGCGGACGGTCTCGACTTCGGGGGCGTCCTCAGCGTCGGCGAGATCGTGGTAGCTCTCGATCAACTCGTGCATCTTCTCGGCGAGTTCGCGAGTGAGCTGGGGTGTCAGGCGTAGCGTCCAGCTGCTCATGTCCGAGCTCCGGTTCCAGTCCTCGGACCATTCCTGGCGGGTGCCCAGCCAGGTCGAGAGCTCCCGGGTTTGGGTGGTGGCCACCTCATGGAGGTACAGGTCGGCCGCGCCACGTACATCGGGGCTGGGGTCGTGCAGGAGGGCGTCGTCGAACCGCAGCCCCTTCACCGCCGCCTTCCACCACCGCTCCCGTCCCTTGCCTCGCTCGGGGTCGTCCTCGACGAAGCCGTGCGCCGCGAGCTGGCGTAGGTGGTAGCTGGTGGCTCCGCTGGACTCGCCCAGTTTCTCGGCGAGTTGGGAGGCGGTGGCAGGCCCGCCGAAGCGCAGGGCGTCGAGCAGCTGCATGCGCAGGGGGTGGGCGAGCCCGCGCAGGGAACGGGCGTCGAGGTTGTGAACCTTGGGATGTTCGGGCTCGGTCATGCATGCAAAGGTAGCGTTGCAAAGAGATCTTTGCAACGCTACCTTTGTACCTCGCCCCTACTTCACAAACCCCTCCTCCTTCATCCAGTCCAACGCCACCTGATGCGGATCCTCCCCATCCACATCCACCTTCGCGTTCAGCTCCTGCGCCACCGCGTTGTTCAGCTTCTTGGTGATCGGGTCGAGGACGTCCGCGATCGCCGGCCACTTCTTCAGGGTGTCGGAGTTGATCATGGGGGCGACGTTGTAGTTGGGGAAGAACTTCCTGTCGTCCTGCATGACCGCGAGGTTCATCGACTTGATGCGGCCGTCCGTCGTGAAGACCTCGCCGTAGGTGCAACTTCCCTTCGCGGCCTGGGTGTAGATGATCCCGGTGTCCATCTGCGTGATGTTCTTCGTCGGCACGCTCATTCCGTACTCCTGCTGCATGCCCGGCAGCCCGTCCGCCCGGTTGGCGAACTCGACCTCCACGCAGAGCGTCACGGCGTCGGGGTCGGACTTGGACAGTGCGGCCACGTCGGAGAGCGTGTTCGTGCCGTACTTCTTGTGGTTGTCCTGGTTCATCGCCAGGGCGTAGGTGTTGTTCAGCGCGGACGGCGCGAGCCAGCTCACCCCGTTCTTCGCGTCGGCCTCGCGCACCGCCTCCCACTGCTCGTGCGGGTCGTCAATGGGCTCGCTGCGGCCCAGGTACGTGATCCAGGCCGTGCCCGTGTACTCGTACCCGGCGTCCGCGTCCCCCTTCCTGACCGCCTCGCGGCTGCCGATGGAGCCCTGGATTCCGGTGCGGTCGAGCACCTCCGCGCCGGCCGCCTCGAAGGCGATGCCCATGATCGCGCCGAGGATGAGCTGCTCGGTGAACGACTTCGACGTCACCGTCAGGTCGGCGCCCTTCAGTGGCTCGCCCCGCCCGATCGTGCCGGCCTGCACGTCGTCGGCCATGGGGGAGCCGCTCGTCAGGCCGCAGCCCGAGGGCAACGCCAGTAGCCCCGCTGCCAGGAGCAGGCCGGCGCGGCGCCTCATGCCTCCAACCCCCGTGGCCGCAGCAGCAGTTCCGCCAGCGACGCCAGCCAGTCCACCAGCAGGGCCAGCGCGACCGTGAGGATCGAGCCCAGTACCAGCACCGGCATCCGCTGGTTGGTGATGCCCGCCGTGATCAGCACGCCCAGGCCGCCGCCTCCGCCGAAGACCGCCAGGGTCGCCGTACCGACGTTCAGGACCAGGGCCGTGCGCACGCCCGCGAGGATGAGGGGGACCGCGAGCGGTAGTTCCACCCGTGTCAGGACCCCCGTCGGGGACATGCCGATGCCGCGCGCCGCTTCCAGCAGTGTCGGGTCGTTCGCCTTCAGGCCGGCGATCGTGTTGGACAGCACCGGCAGGACGGCGTAGGCGATCATGCCGATCAGGGCCGCCCTGCGGCCGATGCCCAGCCAGATCACCAGCAGGGCGAGCAGGCCGATCGCGGGGGTCGCCTGGCCCATGTTGGCGAGCGCCATGGCCACGGGGGTGGCCTTTCGGAACGCCCGCCGGGTGAGCAGGATCCCCAGCGGGATCGCGATGATCAGCACGAAGAAGGTGGAGATCACCGTGAGTTCGATGTGCTGCCACAGGGCCTTGGAGACCTGGCCGTTCGACAGCGCGTTCTCGGAGACCGGGTCCAGGTCGGCCTGCTGGAACCACAGCCAGGTCGCGAGCAGCATCGCCACCAGCAGGGTCGGCAGGACGGTCAGCTTCTGCCAACTCACCTTCCGGGCCGGGGGCTTCGCGGCGGTGGGGGAGGGGGCCTCCTCGGCCTCCTCGGTCCTGGGAGCCTCGGGAGCGGTCACGCCTTCGCCTCCCCTCCGTTGCCCTCCTGCTCGGCATGTGTCCGCTCGGCCCGGGCCTCCTCCAGCTCGTGCTGAGCCTCCAGCGCCTCCAGCCGGTCGGCCTCCAGCAGCTCGTGCACGGAGTTCATCAGCGTCTCCATGTCGACGACGCCCGTGTACTCACCGCGCCGCCCGGTCACCGCGACCCGCCCCGCGTTGTCGATGAGGACCGCCTCCAGGGCGTCCCGCAGCGTGGCGTCCCGGGTCACCGTGTCGTGCACCAGCGTCCCCGCCCGAGCCAGCGAACCCCTGGCCCGCATCAGGTCGCCGCGCCTGAGCCACTTGTACGGCCGGCCCCGCTTGTCGAGGAGCAGGATCTCGTTGGTGCCGCTGGACCGGAGCCGGTTGAAGATCTCCTGGAGCGGGTCGTCGACGGTCACCGTCGGATAGTCGGTGACCTCCACATCCCGTACGCGGGTGAGGTTCAGCCGCTTCAGCGCCGCCCCGGCGCCCACGAACCCGGACACGAAGTCGTCCGCCGGGTTGGTGAGGATCGCCTCGGGGGTGTCGAACTGAGCGATGTGCGACCGTTCGCGCAGAACGGCGATACGGTCACCGAGCTTGATCGCCTCGTCGAAGTCGTGCGTGACGAAGACGATCGTCTTGTGCAGCTCGTGCTGCAGCCTGATCAACTCGTCCTGGAGATGATCACGGGTGATCGGGTCGACCGCGCCGAACGGCTCGTCCATCAGCAGGACGGGCGGATCGGCCGCCAACGCCCGCGCCACGCCCACGCGTTGCTGCTGTCCGCCGGAGAGCTGGCGCGGATAGCGGCCGTGGAACTCCCCGGGGTCCAGGCCGACCAGGTCGAGCAACTCCTCGACCCGCGACGCGATCCGCGCCTTCGGCCAGCCGATCATCCTCGGTACGAGCGCGATGTTCTGCGCGACCGTCATGTGCGGGAACAGGCCGGCGGACTGGATCGCGTAGCCGACCTTGCGGCGCAGCTTCACCGGGTCGATGTCGGTGACGTCCTCGCCGTTGATGCGGATCCGGCCGCCGGTCGGCTCGATCAGCCGGTTGATCATTTTGAGCGTCGTCGACTTCCCGCACCCGGACGGGCCGACGAAGATGACCGTCTCGCCCGCCTTGATCTCCATGTTGACGTTGTCGACGGCGGGGTTGGGATTGCCCGGGTACCGCTTGCTGAGGTTCTCCAGCTCGATCGTGGCACCCGTCGTAGCCGTCGTCGTAGCAGTCGCCGTGGCACCCGTCGTAGCGGTCGACG
The DNA here is from genome assembly GCF_028736035.1 of Streptomyces sp. T12. Classification (NCBI taxonomy): domain Bacteria; kingdom Bacillati; phylum Actinomycetota; class Actinomycetes; order Kitasatosporales; family Streptomycetaceae; genus Streptomyces; species Streptomyces sp. T12. Next base: position 3,902,826 of record NZ_CP117866.1, on the reverse strand, counting down.
TGGCACCGGTCGTAGCGGCGGCGGACGTCTCAGACACGGATCCCCCTGGGAATGGTCAGCCGCCCGAGCAGGACATACGCGGCGTCGAACAGCAGCGCAAGGACGATGATCCCGAGGGTGCCCGCGAGCACCTGGTTGAGGGCGTTCGCGCTGCCCAGCGAGGCGAGGCCGCGGAAGATCACATTGCCGAGGCCGGGGCCGGAGGCGTACGCCGCGATCGCCGCGATGCCCATCAGCATCTGCGTCGAGACCCGGATCCCGGTCAGGATCGGCGGCCAGGCCAGCGGCAGCTCCACCCGCAGCAGCTGGGCCGGCCGGGACATCCCGATGCCCCGGGCCGCGTCCACCAGCGACGGATCGACACCGCGCAGCCCGACGATCGCGTTGCGCACGATCGGCAGCAGCCCGTACAGCGTCAGGGCGATCACCGTGGGCGCCACGCCCAGCCCCACGATCGGGATGAGCAGACCGATCATGGCGAGCGACGGAACGGTCAGGATGGTCGAGGTGGTCGTCGTGGCGAGGTTGCCGGCCAGGTCGCTGCGGTAGGTGGCCACCCCGATCAGCACCCCGAGCAGGGTCGCCACGACCATGCACTGGAAGACGGCGCTGGCGTGCTGGTAGGCGTCGGTGAGCAGCTGCTGGTGACGGTTGCCCAGGTACTCCCAGAAGCTCACTCGGACTCACCCCGCCAGGTCGTGGCTAGCTGCTCTCCCGGTCCTGGGCCGCCTGCTCCACCAGCGGGATGATCCGCAGCGGAACGGGGTTCTCCATCACGATCGCGGTGGAGGCCCGGACGATCCCATCGAAACCGACAACCCGGTCGATCACACGCTGGAGATCGGCGTTGGAACGCGCCACGAGACGGCACATCATGTCCCCGGTCCCGGTGGTCGTGTGCAGCTCCAGCACCTCCGGCACGGTCGCCAAGTGCGCCCGTACGTCGGCCCCTTGTCCCTGCCGGATCTGCAGCGTGGCGAAGGCGGTGACCGGATACCCGAGCGCGGCCGGATCCACCTCGGGCCCGAATCCGCGGATGACTCCGTTCGACTGAAGCCGGTCGAGCCGCGCCTGCACCGTCCCGCGGGCCACCCCCAGCCGCCGGGACATCTCCAGCACCCCGATCCGCGGCTCCCGCGCCAGCAGCACGATGATCCGCCCGTCCAGATGATCGATCGCCACGACCGTCCGCCTCTCCCTCGACGACCCCCGCCGCTCCGGGTGGTCATCCTGTACAGAAAGCCCGCCGAAGCAGGTCCGGCACTGAGCAGATTGCCCAGCGAGAAACCAAACTATTGCGCACCTTGCCGCACCGGAGTGAGGCTGCGCCTATGACGCAGACCACACACCACACTCCCGACACCGCCCGGCAGGCCGACCCCTTCCCGGTCAAGGGAATGGACGCGGTCGTCTTCGCCGTGGGCAACGCCAAGCAGGCGGCGCACTACTACTCGACCGCCTTCGGCATGCGGCTGGTCGCCTACTCCGGACCGGAGAACGGCAGCCGCGAGACCGCGAGCTACGTGCTGGAGAACGGCTCCGCCCGTTTCGTCCTCACCTCCGTCATCAAGCCCGCGACCACCTGGGGCCACTTCCTCGCCCAGCACGTGGCCGAGCACGGCGACGGCGTCGTCGACCTCGCCATCGAGGTCCCGGACGCGCGCGCCGCGTACGCCTACGCCCTCGAACACGGCGCCCGCTCGGTGGCCGAGCCGTACGAGCTGAAGGACGAGCACGGCACGGTCGTCCTCGCCGCCATCGCGACGTACGGCGAGACCCGCCACACCCTCGTCGAGCGCACCGCCTACGAGGGCCCGTACCTCCCCGGCTACGTCTCCGCCGCGCCGATGGTCGAACCGCCCGCCCAGCGCACCTTCCAGGCCATCGACCACTGCGTCGGCAACGTGGAGCTCGGCCGCATGAACGAATGGGTCGGCTTCTACAACAAGGTCATGGGCTTCACGAACATGAAGGAGTTCGTGGGCGACGACATCGCCACCGAGTACAGCGCGCTGATGTCGAAGGTCGTGGCCGACGGCACGCTCAAGGTCAAGTTCCCGATCAATGAGCCCGCCATCGCCAAGAAGAAGTCCCAGATCGACGAGTACCTGGAGTTCTACGGCGGCGCGGGCGTCCAGCACATCGCGCTGAACACCAACGACATCGTGCAGACGGTGCGCACCATGCGCGCGGCCGGCGTGCAGTTCCTCGACACCCCCGACTCGTATTACGACACCCTCGGCGAGTGGGTCGGCGACACCCGCGTCCCCGTCGAGACCCTGCGCGAGCTGAAGATCCTGGCCGACCGCGACGAGGACGGCTACCTGCTGCAGATCTTCACCAAGCCGGTCCAGGACCGTCCGACCGTGTTCTTCGAGATCATCGAACGGCACGGCTCGATGGGCTTCGGCAAGGGCAACTTCAAGGCGCTGTTCGAAGCGATCGAGCGGGAGCAGGCCAAGCGAGGCAACCTCTGAGGCTCCTGCGCGACCTGCGTGACCTGCGAAACCTGTGAATTCGTAGAAAGCGCAACCACATCGGCCCGGTTGGGCCTCTCCAGACGTGCGGGCGCCACGGGGGCGCCCGCACGACCGGGGAGAGAACAGTGACCGACCGCTTCGACCTTGCCGCACCGTCCGAGCGCTGGCTGTGGAAGAAGGGGACGCTGCGGGAACCCACGATCCTGCAGTCGTTCGCCTTCGACGAGGTGAATCGGCACCTGTACGTCCTTCAGCTGCGGCGGGGCGGCGGCGCCGCCGGTCACCTGTGCCTGAACAAGCTCGACCTGGCGGGCAAGCGCTTGGGCCACATGTACCTCCAGGGCTTCGGGCACGGCGTCAGCATGGGCGTGCAGAACGATCCCGACGGCACGGTGTGGATCTGGACCGAGGCCGACGCCAAGGGGGGCTACGGCCGGGGGGTCACCCGGTTCCGCTTCTTCGACGGAGCCGTCCGCACGCGGGAGGACGTCAAGGCCCGCCACCCGATACCGGGCTCCACCCACAACCAGCCCTCGGTCTGCATGGCCTCGCGGCGCATCGCCGTACGCCACCGCGTCGACGACGAGCCCCGCTACCGCGTCTGGGACCTGGACGCCTTCGTCGCCCGCGACTACTCCGACCCGGTCGCCGACTTCGCCCAGACCGGCGTGCACCCCGACCCCAAGATCCCCTTCCAGGGGTACGCCCTGGACGGCGACCACCTCTACCAACTGGCCGGCACCGCCTACGACGCCAAGACCAACCCGCCCGCCAAGCGCGGCAACGCCCACATCTCCTGCCTCGACATCCACACCGGCGAACTCCTCGACCGGCAGCACACCGAGGCCGGCCACTCCCTCGACCACCGCGAACCGGAGGGCCTCGCCGTCCGCCACGGCTCCGGGGCACGACTGTGCCTGGGGCTCGCGTCCGGGCCGGAGGGGGAGCGCAGGTTCTCGATCTACTACAAGCCGCGCACGGCCTGAAGCCCCGCAGCCGCGCGCGGTCTGAAGGCCTGCAGTCGCGCGCGGTCTGAAGGCCTGCAGTCGCGCGCGGTCTGAAGGCCTGCAGTCGGGTCTGGTCTGGGGACTCGTAGCCGGGGTGGCCGGGGGTCCCGTAGTCGCGCCGGGTTTGAGGTCCCGTAGCCGCGGTGGCTGGAGGGTCTGCAGTCGGGCCTGGTCTGGGGACTCGTAGCCGGGGTGGCCGGGGGTCCCGTAGTCGCGCCGGGTTTGAGGTCCCGTAGCCGCGGTGGCTGGAGGGTCTGCAGTCGGGCCTGGTCAGGGGACTCGTAGGAGGGGCGGCCGGAGGTCCCGTAGTCGCGCCTGGTCTGAGGACTCGTAGCCGCGCCCGGTCTGAGGTCCGGCAGTCGAGCCCAGCCCGAGGTCCCGCAGCCGCGGTCGGCCTGAGGCCCCGAAGCCGCGCCCAGCCGGAGGACCCGCAGCCGCGGCCGGCCTGAGGACCCGACGCCGCGCCCAGCCCGAGGACCCGACGCCGCGGCTCTCACCCCTGCCGCGGCTTGGCGTCCATCTCCGGTACGTCCGCCACCGACGGCTCGCCCAGCTCCTCCAACGCCGCCTCGGCCAGGGGCACCCGCGTCGGCGAGAAGTGCGGATTGATCCGCAGCGCCTCCTGCAGATGCCGCCGCGCGGGCCCCGCCAGCTCCAGTTCCCGCTCGATCATCGCCCGGTGATACACGTACAGCGCACTGCGCACCCCACCGCCACGCGCCTTGTCGGTCGCGATCCTGGCGAACTTCAGCGCCTCCTTGTCCTCCCCGGCCTGGTGCAGCGCCCACCCCAGGGCGTCGGCCACCGCGATGCCGGGCTGGCGCCGCCACTCGGTGCGCAGCCGCCGTACCGCGGAGGGCGCGTCGCCGTGGTCCGCCTCGAAGAGGCCCAGCACCAGCTCCTCGTCCACCCCGCCCGCCGCGGCCCGCGCCACCCGCTCCCGCAGCAGGTCGTACTGCACGCGGGCCGCCTGCCCCAGCCCCAGCGACTCGTACAACTCGCCCAGTTCCAGCGCGTACTCGGGACACGGCTGCTTGGCCAGCGCCACCCGGTAGGCGTTCAGCGCCTCCGTGGTGCGGCCCAGCGCCGCCAGCGTCCGCCCCTGCCCGGCCAGCGCGGCCCGCTGGTCGGGGTCGAGGCGTACCGCCTCCTCGAAGTGCCGCAGCGCCACGTCCAAGTCGCCGCGTTCCCAGGCGAGTTGACCGGCCCGTTCGAGATACGCCGCCCGCTCGGCCGGTGCCTCGGCGGCCGCCGCCGCGTCGGACAGCGCCGCCGCCGCGTCCTCACGGCGGCCCCGGTCCCGGTAGACGGCCGCCGCCCGCGCCTGCACCGCCGGCCCCGAGCGCAGCTTCAGCAGCCGGTCCAGGGTCCGTTTGGCCGCCTTGTACTCGCCCAGCCCCGTGTGCGCGTCGATCAGCTGCGGATACGTCGTCCATCGCTTCCGGTCCAGCTGAAGCGCCGCCTCGCCCCACGTCAGCGCCGCCCGGAAGTCCCGCCGCGCGTTCGCCAGCGCCGCCATGCCGTCCAGCGCCTCGGCGTTCCTCGCCCGCACCTTCAGCGACGTACGCAGCGCCTTCTCGGCCTTCGGGTAGTTCACCGCCTCCGCGGTCCGCCGCCCCTGCTCCACATACGCGGCGCCCAGCACCGCCCATGAGTGAGCGTCCTTGGGATGCGTCCGCAGATGGGCCTCGCGCTCGTCGATCAGCACCGCCAGATCGGGCAGCGCGGCCGGCACCCCCGTGGTGACCGCGGTGAGCGCCTGCGCACCCGGCGCCGGTGGTGCGGCCTCCCGCGTCCCGGTCGTCCCCCACGGCAGCAGCGCCAGCACCCCGCCCAGCACGGCACACCCGGCCACCGCGGCGATCAGCACCCGTCGGCGGATGCGCGAGCGGTCCGGGGTGGGCTGTCCGCTCTCCGAGACGCCGTTCTCGTTCTTCGAGGCGTCGTTCTTCGAGGCGTCGTGGTCCGTGGCGCTGTTCTCCGCGGCGCTGTTCTCGGTGGCGCTGTTCTCGGTGGTGCCGCTCTCCATGGCGCTGTTCTCCATGGCGCTCACTGTGCGTGAAACCTTGCGTCAATACGACGACCACACCCGTCCGCCGCCGCCTGCCGTACGTGGGGTTCACACCGATGGCCCCGGGTGTCACGCTGTGATCATGAGCCGTACCGAAGCCGCACCCGACCAGGCCCGGGGTGACCTCACCGAGCGGCTGCTCGCGGGTCTGCCTGCCGAGGCCGTCCTGACCGACCCCGACGTCACGGCCTCCTACGCCAACGACATGGCCAGCTTCTGCCCGGCCGGCGCCCCCGCCGTGGTCGTCCTGCCGCGCACCGTCGAAGAGGTCCAGCACGTCATGCGCACCGCCACCGAGCTGCGCGTCCCCGTCGTCCCGCAGGGCGCCCGCACGGGCCTGTCGGGCGGGGCCAACGCCTCCGACGGCTGCATCGTGCTGTCCCTGACCAAGATGGACCGCATCCTGGAGATCAACCCGGTCGACCGCATCGCGGTCGTCGAGCCCGGCGTCATCAACGCCGCCCTCTCCCGCGCGGTGGGCGAACAGGGCCTCTACTACCCGCCGGACCCCTCCAGCTGGGAGATGTGCACGATCGGCGGCAACATCGGCACCGCCTCGGGCGGCCTGTGCTGTGTGAAGTACGGGGTGACGGCCGAGTACGTCCTCGGCCTGGACGTCGTCCTCGCCGACGGACGCCTGATGTCCACGGGCCGGCGTACGGCCAAGGGCGTCGCGGGATACGACCTGACCCGCCTCTTCGTCGGCTCCGAGGGCTCGCTCGGCATCGTCGTACGGGCCGTCCTGGCGCTCAAGCCGCAGCCGCCGCAGCAGCTGGTCCTCGCCGCCGAGTTCGCGTCCGCTGCCGCCGCCTGCGACGCCGTGTGCCGGATCATGGCCGGCGGACACGTCCCGTCACTGCTCGAACTGATGGACCGTACGACGGTCAAAGCGGTCAACAACATCGCGAACATGGGACTGCCGGAGACGACGGAGGCCCTCCTCCTCGCCGCCTTCGACACCCCGGACCCCGCCCCCGACCTCGCCGCCGTCGGCGCGCTGTGCGAGGCGGCCGGCGCCACCCAGGTGGTCCCGGCGGACGACGCGGCCGAGTCCGAACTCCTCCTCCAGGCACGGCGGTTGTCCCTCACCGCGCTCGAAGCGGTGCGGGGCGTGACGATGATCGACGACGTGTGCGTGCCCCGGTCCCGGCTCGGCGACCTCATCGAAGGAGTCGAGCGGATCGCCGACAAGCACCAGCTCACCATCGGGGTCGTCGCGCACGCCGGGGACGGCAACACCCACCCGACCGTGTGCTTCGACGCGGCCGACCCCGACGAGTCCCGGCGCGCCCGCGAGTCCTTCGACGAGATCATGGCCCTCGGCCTGGAACTCGGCGGCACGATCACCGGCGAGCACGGCGTGGGCGTCCTGAAGAAGGAGTGGCTGGCGCGCGAGATCGGCCCGGTGGGGATCGAGATGCAGCAGGCGATCAAGCAGGCCTTCGACCCGCTGGGCATCCTGAATCCGGGCAAGCTGTTCTGATCCGTCCCGCCGGTCGGTACGGCTCACTGGGCGAGCAACTGGTCGAGCGCGTCGTCGATCCCCAGCTGCTCGCCCTCGGCCCCCGGGGGAACCACCCGCAACGTCCGCTCCAGCCAGGCCGACACCTGCGCCGCCGGCGCCTCCAGCAGGGCGTCCCCGTCGGGCGAGCTCAGGCCCATGAGCACGACGCTGCGGCCCTCGACCTTCGTCGGCCACACCCGCACGTCCCCGTGCCCACACGGCCGGAACACCCCCTCGACCAGCAGATCGCGGGAGAAGGTCCAGTACACGGGGTGCTCGGAGTTGATGTGGAAGGTGACGTGGACGGCGTACGGATCGTCGCTGTGGTAGCTCAGCCGCGCCGGGACGGGGATGCGGCGCTCGGGCGACAGGATGAGCTTGAGCTCCAGTTCGCGCTCTACGACGGTGTGATGCATGGCGTGGGTGTCCTCTCTCGTGACGCGTGCGGGTCCTGCGGACGGGCCCGTACGAGTGGAGAGCGAGGAGAGGGCTGGATCATTACGCGGGTTCGCAGAACTTTTTTCCGGCCTGTTCCCGGAGCGGTTCCGCACATGTGAAGTACGTGTACGAGGTTGCCCGGAAAGGAGCGGGTCCTACGGGACTGGCGGTGGTTGTTGCGCCGGTCTGATAGATGTGGAGGCCCCCAATCGACCCTCGAGCAGATACCGGACGACGGACATGAGCGCCCCAACCCCGGCCCCAGGCGACGACAGGCCCCGCGAAGGGTATTACCCGGACCCGTCCATTCCTGGATATGTCCGGTACTGGAACGGTGCCTCCTGGGTGCCGGGCACCAGCCGTCCGGCGCCGACGGACGGCGAATCGCTCGCCCCGCCGCCCGGCGCGAACCCGGGCCAGGCCACGTCGGCCCCTGCCGCCCCGGCCGCCTCGGTCGAGGAGACGGGCCCGCACTTCTTCGACGAGGACCCGGCCCAGGAGCCCCCGCAGGCAGACGCCCAGCACGGCAGCCGCCCCGAGCCGGCGTCGGCCTGGGGCGCCGACTCCGCCCACCAGTCCGGCTTCGGCGGCGACCAGGACCGCCGCGTCTCCTGGGGCGCCCAGCAGGGCGCCGACCCGAGGGACCCGGGCGCGGCGGCCGGACCCGGGCACCCGGACGGCCACGCCTCCGCCCCGCCCGCCGAGCCGGACGCGGGCGTCGCCTCCGGTGACACGTTCATGATCCGCCGGCCGGTCGCGGAGGCCGGGGGAGCGCCGTCCTCCGGCGCCCCGGGGCAGGCCGCTCCCCACATCCCGAACCCCGCCGGCTCGGCGCCCGTCGACGGCACCATGGCCATCCGCGCGCTGTCCCCGCGCACGCCGCAGCAGGGCGGGGCGGCCGGGGCGCAGGCCGGGAGCACGGGCGCGTCCGCCGGCTCGGGCGCCGCACATCCGGATGCCCACCACCCCTCGGCGGCCGGCGCCCCGCAGGGCCCCGGCTTCGGCGCTGGGAAGGCTGCCGCCGAGCGCGCCGCGGTGGCCCAGGGGCAGGCCCAGGGACAGCCTCAGGCGGGCGCTCAGGCCGGGGCTGCCGCCCAGGCGGCCGGCGCCGCCCCCGCGGCCCTCTCCGGCCCGCAGCAGGCCGCACCGACCGTCCCCCAGCAGTCCGGCCCCCAGTCCGCGGCCGCGGCGTCCGGCACGCCCATGAGCTCCGGTGCCGGTGGCGGCCAGTCCTCCTGGGCGCAGCAGGTCCACCGGCTCGCGGGACCGTCCGGCGACGACCAGCCGGTCGCCCCCTGGAAGCCCCCGGTCGAGGACATCTTCCAGGCGGCCGCCATGCGCCAGGCCGCCGCCCGCCCCGCCGGCCTCGGCAAGCGGCTGGCCGCGCGGCTGCTGGACACCGTCGTACTGGCCGCCGTCACCGCGGTGGCCGCCGTACCGCTGGGCACCCAGGCGCTCGACCACGTCAACGACAAGATCGACGCCGCCAAGCTCTCCGGCGAGACGGTCACCGTCTGGCTGCTGGACGGCACGACCTCGGCGTATCTCGGCATCGTCCTGGCCGTCCTGCTCCTGTTCGGGCTCGTCTACGAGGTCGTGCCCACCGTCAAGTGGGGCCGCACGCTGGGCAAGAAGGTGCTCGGTCTGGAGGTGCGGGACATCGAGGCCCACGAGCCTCCGACGTTCGGTCCCGCACTGCGCCGCTGGCTCGTCTACAGCATCCCCGGCCTGCTCGGCATCGGAGTCGTCGGCGTGCTGTGGTGCGTGTTCGACCGGCCGTGGCACCAGTGCTGGCACGACAAGGCGGCGCGTACGTTCGTCGCGGGCTGACCGCATACGGCAAACGGCCCGGAGGATTCCGTACTCCGGACGGCCCCGCGCCGGATGCGAAGCCGGGGGGTTCGCGGTCGACTCGGGCCATGAGCAGTGAACCGCCTCCCGGCTCCGGTCAGCAGCCCCCGGAAGACGACCCGTTCAGGAAGCAGCCCCCGTCGTCCGAGGGCCCGGGCTCGCCGTACGGCCAACAGCCGCCGTACGGCGGTCCGCCGCCCCCCTCCGGCGGCGGCCCCTACGGCGGGGACCCGTACGGCGGCGGCGGTTACCCCACCGACCCGCTCGCCGGGATGCCGCCGCTCGCCGACAGCGGCAAGCGCACGCTCGCGCGCATCATCGACATGATCCTGGTCGGCATCGTGGTCTGGCTGCTCACCTGGGGCTTCGGCGTCACCGAGTACGACGTGGACGCCGACGAGGTGGAGTACGGCAAGTCCTTCGTGCAGTCGCTGGTCGCCGCCCTGCTCTTCATCGGCTACGACACCTTCATGACCGTCAGCACGGGGCAGACGCTCGGCAAGAAGCTGCTCAACATGCGGGTGGCCAACCTCGACAACGGGGCCACGCCGTCCGTGCAGACCGCGCTGATCCGGGCGGCGGTGCTGTGGATCCCGTTCGCGTTCTGCTGCGCCTGCATCTGGACCGCGATCTGCGGCGGCTGGAGCTTCTTCGACCGGCCCTACAAGCAGGGCCTGCATGACAAGGCGGCGAAGACGGTGGTGGTCAGCACCAACACCTGAGGCGGGTCAGGGAACACCTGAGATGCGTCAGGGGCGCGTCAGCACCGGTTCTTCGGTCTGTTCCCGTTCCGCGCCTACGGGCTTGGGCCTGCGCACCGCCACCACGCGGGGCTTCTTGGGCATGGGCACCGTCATGGCGACCAGCAGCCCGAGCATGAGTGCCGAGACGGCGATGACCGCGATCCCCACGCCCGAACTCGTCTGGGACAGCAGCAGCATGGCGAGCGTCGAGAAGATCACGGTGCACGAGCCGTAGGAGAGCTGTGCGGCAGTCGGACGAGGCATGATCATCGTGTCCTCGGAATCGGGGGTGCACGGGGGTTTCGGCCTGGCTTTCCGCCGACGTCCGGGCGTTCCGCCATCCGACTCTAACCGCGTGCATGCCCGAGGGGAACAAACCGTAAGCGTGACCTAACCAACAGTGCCGGTGCACAGGGGGCGCACGGAGTCATGCCGTCCACCAAGTGGACGGGGGCACGCGCCCGTTGGTCAAAGATCGTTGTTCGTTAAATGAACATCGACTCCGCATAGTGCAATTGAGGTGTGCAAGTCAAGGTCTGTCTTTTCTGCTTAACCTCTAGTCAAATGTCGTCACTTGACTACACGCGTTGATCAGGTGCGCGCGGAACCTCCATGACCAGGACCTTCCCTCCGTGCGCCCGGACGCGGGGGAGGAAGCAAGTGACCAGCAGACCCTGGACGTTCAGAGCGACGGCAACCGCCGTCGCGCTCGCGGCGGCCGCGGCGACGGGCTCGACCTACGCGGTGGCGCAGGCCGGCGAAGACACCTCGGCGGCATCCGTGGAGCGGCACGACCCGGCGGAGCACACTCACGCCGACCACGACCTGGACGGCCCCCTGAGCAAGACCCAGGAGGCCCAGCGCGAAGAAGCCCTGAACCAGGTCATATCCGGCAAGGCCAAGGTGAAGGAGCGCGCGGGCTCGCAGGTCGTCGAGCTCAAGAGCAAGAAGGGCGACAGCAAGTACGTCGAGCTGGGCCGCGAGAAGACCGACAAGATATTCACGATCCTGGTCGAGTTCGGCGACCAGATCAGCGAGTTCGGCGGCACGCCCGGCCCGGCCCACAACCAGATAGCCGAGCCCGACCGCGCCAAGGACAACTCGACCGCCTGGCAGGCGGACTACAACCAGAAGCACTTCCAGGACCTCTACTTCGGCACCGGCAAGAACGTCGAGTCGATGAAGAAGTACTACGAGAAGCAGTCCTCGGGCCGCTACTCGGTCGAGGGCGAGGTCGCCGACTGGGTCAAGGTCCCCTACAACGAGGCCCGTTACGGCAACAACGCCTGCGGCCAGACCAACTGCTCCAGCGTCTGGAACGTCGTCAGCGACGGTCTGAACGCGTGGGTCGCCCAGCAGAAGGCAGCTGGGAAGACCGACGCCGAGATCAAGGCGGACGTGGCGAAGTTCGATCAGTGGGACCGCTACGACTTCGACGGCGACGGCAACTTCAACGAGGCCGACGGCTACATCGACCACTTCCAGGTCGTGCACGCCGGTGAGGACGAGTCCGCGGGCGGCGGCGCGCAGGGCACCGACGCGATCTGGGCCCACCGCTGGTACGCGTTCGGCACCGACACGGGTGCCACCGGCCCCGCGGACAACAAGCTGGGCGGCGCGCAGATCGGCTCCACCGGCATCTGGGTCGGCGACTACACCGTCCAGCCGGAGAACGGCGGACTCGGCGTCTTCGCCCATGAGTACGGCCACGACCTCGGTCTGCCGGACCACTACGACACCTCCGGCGGCGAGAACTCCACCGGCTTCTGGACCCTGATGTCCTCCGGTTCCTGGCTCGGCACCGGCAAGAAGGAGATCGGTGACCTGCCCGGCGACATGACCGCCTGGGACAAGCTCCAGCTGGGCTGGCTGAACTACGACAAGGCGAAGGCCGCGACGGAGTCCGAGCACAAGCTGGGCGTGGCCGAGTACAACACCCGGCACAAGCAGGCCCTCGTGGTCGAGCTGCCGAAGAAGAAGGTCACCACCGAGATCGTCAAGCCGGCGCAGGGCGCGAACCAGTGGTGGAGCGGCAGCGGCGACAACCTCGCCAACACGCTGACCCGTTCCGTGGACCTCACGGGCAAGTCCTCCGCCTCCCTGACCCTTGACGGCTGGTACGACATCGAGGCCGAGTTCGACTACCTCTACACCGAGGTCTCGACCGACGGCGGCGCCAACTGGACGGCGGTCGACGGCACGGTGGACGGTGCGGCCCTCCCGCGCGACGCCAGCGGCAAGCCCGCGCTCACCGGCACGGTGGACGCCTACAAGAAGCTGGTGTTCCCGCTCGACACCTACGCCGGCAAGAAGATCGACCTGCGCTTCCGCTACCAGACGGACGGCGGCGTGGCCCAGAAGGGCTTCGCGGCCGACGAGATCACCGTGACCGCCGACGGCACGGCCCTGTTCTCCGACAACGCCGAGAGCGCGGACGCCGCTTGGGCGACGAAGGGCTTCAAGCGCATCGGCGGGTCCATCACGGACGACTACGCGCAGTACTACATCGCCGAGAACCGCCAGTACGTGTCGTACGACAAGACCCTGAAGGTCGGCCCGTACAACTACGGCTTCTCGCAGACCCGTCCGGACTGGGTGGAGCACTACGCGTACCAGAACGGCCTGTTGATCTGGAAGTGGGACACCTCCCAGGCGGACAACAACACCAGCAAGCACGAGGGTGTCGGCCTGATCCTCCCGGTGGACTCCCACCCGACTCCGCTGAAGTGGGCCGACGGCACGCTGATGCGCAACCGCATCCAGTCCTACGACGCGCCGTTCAGCCGGTTCCGCACGGACGGCATGACGCTGCACAACGCGGACGTCGCGACCCGGATTCCGTCGCGTGCGGGGGTGCCGGTCTTCAACGACCGGACCAACACGTACTACGACGCGGCGACCCCGACCGCGGGCGTCAAGATCACTGACACCAACACCAAGATCAAGATCATCAAGGAGGCCTCGGACGGCTCGACGATCACGGTCGAGGTCGGCGCTGCGGTGAAGTAAGCAGCATTTTCGCAGGTCAGAGCGCTATCGGCGGCAGCCCCCTGGCGGGTTGCCGCCGATCGTGTTTAGGTGCACCCTGTGCTTCCGTTATTGACACCGGCACCGACGCCGACCCTGACCCTGACCCTGACCTCGATCCTGACACCGACTCGCACGGGGGTGTGACCGCATGGCCGCAGGAGGTTTCTGCAAGCTGCCGACCGGCAGCGTGGTGGTGGCGCTGAACCTGCCCAGACCCACCGCCCAGGGCACGGGCTGCGTCCGTGTCCTCGTCCACGCCCAGAACCGCGCCCGAGCCCTGACCAGGCTCCGCAACCTGGGCATGCGGGCGGTCTACCTGCGCGGCAACGCCGCCCCGCCGACCCCGGACGAGATCACGGCGGTCCTGCACCACCCCGACGGCCTGATATGGCGAACGGCCCCTGACAACGGTGTCGCCATGGGCCCGGAACTCGCCCAGGAGCTGTGGCACCCGATCAGAGCCCTCTTGAGACGCCCAGCGACAACGCCCTAAAGGGGCGCGGAGAACTGCGCGACCAGCCCCCACGGCGCGGCAGCCGCCCGACGGCCCATCGCGGCACCCCCGCGGAGCGCTAGGCGGCACCCCCGCGGAGCGTGCGGCGGAGCGCTACGCGACGACCGGCTTCCCGGACAGCTCGACCCCCGCCTCGCGCAGCTCCTCCAGCGCGCGCTCCGTGGTCTCCGAGGCCACCCCGGCGGTCAGGTCCAGCAGCACCTGCGTACGGAAGCCCTCCCTCGCGGCGTCCAGCGCGGTGGCGCGCACGCAGTGGTCCGTGGCGATCCCCACCACGTCCACCTCCGAGACCTCCCTGGCCCGCAGCCAGTCCGCCAGCCTCACCCCGTTCTCGTCGGCCCCCTCGAACCCGCTGTAGGCCGCCGTGTACGCCCCCTTGTCGAACACGGCGTCGACCGCGCCGGAGGCGACGGCCGGGGCGAAGTTCGGGTGGAAGCCGACCCCCTCCGTGCCGGCGACGCAGTGCGCGGGCCAGGAGTGGGCGAAGTCGGGGTTCGTGGAGAAGTGGCCGCCGGGCGCGATGTGGTGGTCGCGGGTGGCCACGACGTGCTGGTAGCCGGACCCGGCCGCCTGCCCGATCAGCTCGGTGACGGCGGCGGCCACGTCGGCACCGCCGGGCACCGCGAGGCTGCCCCCCTCGCAGAAGTCGTTCTGCACATCTACGACGATCAAGGCGCGGCGCATGGTCGGTGTCCTTCGGTTATGGACGCTGAGGTCGGGACGGTGCAAGCGTGCGGGCCCGGCCGTGAACTTCCGAGCCTAGAGACTTCGGGTGCCCTGCGGGAGGGGGCATGGAGTGAGCGCGCCGGGCGCACTCGCTTCACGACCCCGTCCGGCTCTTCGAGCGCCCGTTGACATACTCCGTCGGGATGACAGGTTCCCCGCGCGAGAGCTGGGTGGCGGACAGCGGCAGATTCGCGCGAGCGGCCGTGTGCCGGTCCCGTACGACGTCCAGCGGCTCACGGGCCACCACGTCACCGCCCTTGACCAGCTCGACCAGCAGCTGCCGGTCGGCGAGCTCGTCCGGCACCGGCCCCGTGCCGACGACCTCGGCCTCCACGGCGCCGTACTCGTCGAGGCGCCGCGCGGCCCACTTGCGGCCGCCGATGGAGGTCTTGCCGCCGCTCGACTTCTTCGCGACCGGCACCAGCGGGGCCCCGGGGTCGGCGGACTCGGCGCGGGCGACCAGCTTGTAGACCATCGAGCAGGTCGGATGCCCGGACCCGGTCACCAGCTGGGTGCCGACGCCGTACGCGTCCACCGGTGCCGCTGCCAGCGAGGCGATGGCGTACTCGTCCAGGTCGGAGGTGACGATGATCTTGGTGTGCGTCGCGCCCAGCTCGTCCAGTTGCTGTCGGACCCGGTGCGCGACCAGCAGCAGGTCGCCCGAGTCGATCCGGACGGCGCCCAGCTCGGGCCCGGCGACCTCCACGGCCGTGCGGACCGCCTCGGCGACGTCGTAGGTGTCCACGAGCAGCGTGGTGCCGCGGCCCATGGAGTCGACCTGGGCCTGGAAGGCGTCCCGCTCGCGGTCGTGCAGGAGGGTGAAGGCGTGGGCGCTGGTGCCGACGGTGGGGATGCCGTAGCGGAAGCCGGCGGCCAGGTCGGAGGTGGAGGTGAAGCCGCCGAGGTACGCGGCGCGGGACGCGGCCACCGCGGCCAGCTCGTGCGTGCGCCGGGCGCCCATCTCGATGATCGGGCGCTCTCCGGCGGCCGACGACATGCGCGAGGCGGCCGCGGCGATGGCGGAGTCGTGGTTGAGGATGGACAGGATCACCGTCTCCAGCAGTACGCACTCGGCGAAGGTGCCCTCGACCCGCATGATCGGCGAGCCCGGGAAGTAGACCTCGCCCTCGGGGTAGCCCCAGATGTCGCCGGAGAAGCGGTAGTCCGCGAGCCACTGCAGGGTCTGCTCGTCGACGATGTTCCGCTCGCGCAGGAAGCCGAGGACGTCGGCGTCGAAGCGGAAGTTCTCGACGGCGTCCAGCACGCGGCCGGTGCCGGCCACGACGCCGTAGCGCCGCCCCTCGGGCAGCCGCCGGGTGAAGACCTCGAAGACGCTCCGCCGCTCGGCGGTGCCCGCTTTCATGGCGGCCTGCAGCATCGTGAACTCGTACTGATCCGTGAAGAGCGCCGTCGAGGGAACGTCCACCGGCAGCCCAAGGTCCGCTGTGTTCATGGCAAGGGATAGTACCCCCATTTCGTCACTCTGACGATTTGTGGGGTCGAGATCACAGCCAAGGCCACAACAGGCGCGGCTGCGCAGCCCGTTTGTGCGACCACCCCCCTCGGGTGGCAGCATGGGCTCTGTGACGTCACCCGCTCCCCTAGAGATCGAACGAACCGAGTCGGCGGAGGAGGTTTTCGCCGTCCCCGAGCCGGACGTCCCCTGGGTCACGATCGTCCACAACGACCCGGTCAATCTCATGAGCTATGTGACCTACGTCTTCCAGTCGTACTTCGGCTACACCAAGGACAAGGCCACCAAGCTCATGCTCGACGTCCACCACAAGGGCCGGGCGGTCGTCTCCAGCGGTACGCGCGAGGAGATGGAGCGCGATGTGCAGGCCATGCACGGCTACGGTCTGTGGGCCACCCTCCAGCACGACCGCAAATGACCGCCAGCCCACGCCCGCAGGACCGGAAGTAGCGAATCGCCTCCATGCCAGGAACCTTCGAACCGCTCCCCGGCGGCGGCGCGGCCGTCGCCCTCGATGACGTCGAGATCTCCATCATCCGGTCGCTCGCCGTCCAGTTGCTGGAACTCATCGGGCCCGGCCCCGCCGAGGAGGCCCCCGACGACCCGCTCGCCGAGCTGTTCGCCGAGGGGCCGAGCGAACCGCCCGCCGACCCGGTCCTCAAGCGCCTCTTCCCGGATGCGTACAGCGACCCGGAGGCGACCCCCGGCCCCCAGGCGGCCGAGGAGCAGCGGGCGTACTCCTCGGAGTTCCGGCGCTACACCGAGAACGACCTGCGCGCCGGCAAGCGCGACAACGCGCTCGCGGTGGTCCGCTCCCTGGACGCGCTCAGTGCCGCTTCCGCCGGCGAGGGCGGTGCGGTGCTCAAGCTCTCCCCCGAGGAGTCCCAGCAGTGGCTCGGCGCCCTCAACGACCTGCGCCTGGCCATCGGCTCCCGCCTGGAGATCACCGACGAGGACGACACCGACCTGCTCTACCGGCTCCCGGACGAGGACCCGCGCAAGCCGATGGTGATGGCGTATCTGTGGCTGGGCGGGCTCCAGGAGACGCTGATCGCCACGCTCATGCCGTAGCGCGCGACTTTTTTGTAGTGATATGTGACCGTTCTGTGTTCGCTCAGAGGACGCTCAAATCCGGATAACGATCGCGTCACCGCCGCCACCCGCTATGGAGACGGCGGTGTTTTTTGTCCGGTTCTTCTTGTGTGATGCGCCACATGTCTCCTAGTCGATCACTGTGACGGCCGTGATAAATCTTCACGACGCCCGCCGAGCACCACCCGAATGTTCGGCCGGGTGCGCCACATGGCCGACGGATCGTCGGCCGGGCACAGCTCCAGCAATCCGGGGGGATCGAGACCCGATCCGAGGCCGACGAAGGGCCCGGGTCGGCATGGAGAAAGGCGCACAACACATGACCTCTTCGAAGGTCACTGACGCAGAGGCCACGGGCGCCCCCGAGGAGGGGTACGAGCGCGGGCTCGGCAGCCGTCAGGTCCAGATGATCGCCATCGGCGGCGCCATCGGCGTCGGCCTGTTCTTGGGTGCCGGCGCGAACATCGCCAAGGCCGGTCCCAGCCTCATCCTGATGTACGCCCTCGCGGGCGCCATCGTCTTCTTCATCATGCGGGCGCTCGGTGAGCTCCTGCTCTACCGCCCTGTCTCGGGTTCCTTCGCCGAGTACTCCCGTGAGTTCCTCGGCCCGTTCTTCGGCTACTTCACCGGCTGGACATACTGGCTGATGTGGGTCGTGACCTGCATGGCCGAGCTCACGGCCGCCGCGATCTACGTCGACTACTGGTTCTCCGACATCCCGCGGTGGGTCACCGCCCTGGTGTTCACGGTGGTTCTCTTCGGGGTCAACCTGATCTCCGTGAAGCTCTTCGGTGAGCTGGAGTTCTGGTTCTCGATGGTCAAGGTCACCGCCATCATCGGCATGATCGTCATCGGCCTCGGCGTGCTCACCTTCGGCTTCAGCAACGCCGGTGACACCGCCGCCGTCTCCAACCTCTGGGCCTTCGACGGCTTCTTCCCCAAGGGCGTCGGCTCCTCCCTGATGACCCTGCAGGGCGTCATGTTCGCCTACCTCGCGGTCGAGCTGGTCGGTGTCACGGCCGGCGAGTCGGAGAACCCGGAGAAGACCCTCCCCAAGGCGATCAACACCCTGCCCTGGCGTATCGCGCTGTTCTATGTCGGCGCTCTCACCGTCATCCTGTGCGTGGTGAAGTGGACCGAGTTCGCGGAGGGCGTCAGCCCCTTCGTGAAGGCCTTCGCGATGATGGGGATCCCGGCCGCCGCCGGCATCGTCAACTTCGTCGTGCTGACGGCGGCCCTGTCCTCCGCCAACTCCGGCATGTACTCCACGGGCCGCATGCTGCGGAACCTGGCCGAGAGCGGCGAGGCCCCCAAGGTCTTCGCGAGGCTGTCGTCCACCAAGACGCCGGCCCTTGGTATCACCATCTCGATGGTGTTCATGTGCGTCGGCGTGGTCCTGAACTACGTCGTCCCGGAGAAGGCGTTCGGCTACGTCACCTCCGTCGCCACCGCGGCCGGCATCTGGACCTGGCTGATGATCCTGATCAGCCACGTCGTCTACCGCCGCGCGGTCGTCGCGGGCCGCCTGCCCGCCTCGTCCTTCCCGGCGCCGGGCGGCTCGTTGTGCAGCTGGATCGCCATCGTGTTCCTGCTCTTCGTGACCGGTCTGATCGCCTACGACGCCGACTCCCGCGTCTGCCTGTACGTGATGGCGGGCTGGGCAGTCGCCCTGGGCATCGGCTGGGCGTTCATCAAGGGCCGCAACCCGCAGATCGCCGCGCGCGGCGGCGAGGAGCCGGAGTTCGAGAAGGTCGGCTGAGTCCGCCGTATCGAGAAGGCCGGCCGAGTCGGTCGTATTCGAGAAGGCCGGCCGAGTCCGCCGTATACACGGCCGAGGACGCCCAGTCGCAGGGAGCGCTCGTGGTGCCCCCTGGTGACTGCCGCTCAGGGCGTCCGGCATGTGGGCCGTCCCGTACCACTCTTCGGTACGGGGCGGCCCTTCTGCTTATCCTGACGAGCATGCTGACCATCACCCAGGCCCTCGTCGACCAGATCGTCGCCCACGCGCGCAAGGACCACCCCGACGAGGCGTGCGGCGTCGTGGCGGGGCCGGCGGGCTCGGACCGCCCGGAGCGTTTCATCCCGATGCTGAACGCGGCCATGTCGCCCACGTTCTACGAGTTCGACTCGGGCGACCTGTTCAAGCTCTACCGCGAGATGGACGACCGCGACGAGGAGCCGGTGGTCATCTACCACTCCCACACGGCGACCCAGGCCTACCCGTCGCGCACCGACATCTCCTACGCGAACGAGCCCGGCGCGCACTACGTCCTGGTCTCCACGGCCGACACCGACGGTCTCGGCGAGTTCCAGTTCCGCTCGTTCCGGATCGTGGACGGCGAGGTGACGGAGGAGGAGGTCGAGGTCGTAGCGGCCTACTGATCCCGCATCCCGCTATTTGGCCAGAATCCGTCCACCATGCGAGATCACACTCTGGGTGCCCGACCGGGAATCGATACGATGAGCCCATGGTTTCCCACGACGTGAGCGAGAAGACGCCGGGCATGCTGCTCGTGGCGCGGCTGCACGTCGACCTGTGCAGGCTCGCCAGCGCCATCTGTTGACGCTGCCCCTGCCGCCGTACGGCCGTGAGCCGCGGCGCTGCCCACACGCACCACCTGCTGTACCTGCGCTGCCGCGCGCCCCCGACTGACTACTCCCGACAGGAGCCCTGAGCCATGGCCATCGAGGTCCGCATCCCGACCATCCTCCGCCAGTACACCGACGGTCAGAAAGCGGTGGAGGGCAGCGGTGACACCCTCGCCGAGCTGTTCACCGACCTCGAGACCCGGCACGCGGGCATCCAGGCCCGCATCGTGGACGAGGGCCAGCTGCGCCGCTTCGTCAACGTCTACCTGAACGACGAGGACGTCCGTTTCGTCGACGGCATCAACACCAAGCTGTCCGACGGCGACACCGTGACGATCCTGCCGGCTGTCGCCGGCGGCATGGCCTGAGACCGGTATGCGCTACGACTCCCCGCTCGCCGCGGTGGGCAACACCCCTCTGGTGTGCCTGCCGCGGTTGTCGCCGTCCGCCGACGTCCGCATCTGGGCCAAGCTGGAGGACCGCAACCCCACCGGCTCGGTCAAGGACCGCCCGGCCCTGCACATGATCGAGCAGGCGGAGAAGGACGGCCGCCTCACCCCCGGCTGCACCATCCTGGAGCCGACCAGCGGCAACACCGGGATCTCGCTGGCCATGGCGGCGAAGCTCAAGGGCTACCGCATCGTCTGCGTGATGCCCGAGAACACCTCGCAGGAGCGCCGTGACCTGCTCGCCATGTGGGGCGCGGAGATCATCTCCAGCCCCGCCGCGGGCGGCTCCAACACCGCCGTACGGGTCGCCAAGGAGCTGGCGGCCGAGCACCCGGACTGGGTGATGCTCTACCAGTACGGCAACCCGGACAACGCGGGCGCGCACTACGCGACGACCGGCCCGGAGATCCTCACCGACCTCCCCTCCATCACCCACTTCGTGGCCGGCCTCGGCACCACGGGCACGCTGATGGGCGTCGGCCGCTACCTGCGCGAGCACAAGCCGGACGTGAAGATCGTCGCGGCGGAACCGCGCTACGACGACCTCGTCTACGGCCTGCGCAACCTCGACGAGGGCTTCGTACCCGAGCTGTACGACGCCTCCGTCCTGACCACCCGCTTCTCGGTCGGCTCGGCCGACGCGGTCACCCGCACCCGCGAACTCCTCCAGCAGGAGGGCATCTTCGCGGGCATCTCCACCGGCGCCGCGCTGCACGCCGCGATCGGGGTCGGAAAGAAGGCGCTGGCGGCCGGCGGGAGCGCGGACATCGTGTTCGTCGTGGCCGACGGCGGCTGGAAGTACCTCTCGACCGGCGTCTACACGGCCGCCACGACGGAGGCCGCCATCGAGACCCTGCAAGGTCAACTCTGGGCGTGAGCAACGCCCGCCACCGGCTCTCCCGGCGGAGCGCTCACGGGGCGAGGTGACGGACCTGGTCCCACACGACCGGGTCCATCACCCCCACCCGCCGCCGGAAGTCCCCCACCGGTACGTCCCGCAGCTCGCCCGTCTCCAGGAAGCTCGCCCGCCCACGGGTGTCCCCGACCGAGCCCGGCGGCAGCGGAATCACTCCGCCCCGCTCGTCGCGGTACTTGCTGGTGATCTTCGCGACGGTGACCCGCTGCCCGCGCACCGCGAGCACCAGACACGGCCGGTCCTTCGCTCCCGGCCCGTCCTCGTAGGGCACGTTCGCCCACCAGATCTCGGCGGGCTCCGGACGAGCGGGACCACGCCCGTCCTGACGGGCCGCAGTGCGCCGGTCCGCCAGCCCCGGCGGACGCGTCCGCCGCCCCCGGGGACGCCGCCTGCGCCCCCACCCGTCCACGAGCGCGGCGATCAGTGCGAGCAACACCACCGCCGCGAGCGCCAGCCACCAGGACGTGTCCATGGGCA
Source organism: Streptomyces sp. T12 (assembly GCF_028736035.1). NCBI lineage: Bacteria > Bacillati > Actinomycetota > Actinomycetes > Kitasatosporales > Streptomycetaceae > Streptomyces > Streptomyces sp. T12. The sequence goes on along the minus strand of NZ_CP117866.1, from coordinate 3,881,465 downwards.
CGACGGTACCGGCGTGCGCCGGGCCCCGCGCGCCCTCCCTCCCGCCTCACGCGCCCCGCGTCCAGCCGAACGCGTGACACCACAGGTGAGTTCGCCCACAACAGCCCTTGGCGGAGGAGCGACCGGAGGTTTTGCGCCTTACGCTCGACAAACCGCACGACCCCCGACGCCCCATCCCTCGATCTTCTGGATTTCCCGCCAGCGGAGGTTTCTGTTTCATGAAGCTCACCGTCGTCGGCTGCTCGGGGTCGTTCCCGTCCGCGGAATCGGCCTGCTCGAGCTACCTCGTCGAGGCCGACGGCTTCCGGCTGCTCCTCGACATGGGCAACGGCGCCCTGGGCGAGCTGCAGCGCCACTGCGGTCTCTACGACCTCGACGCGATCTTCCTCAGCCATCTGCACGCCGACCACTGCATCGACATGTGCGCGTACTTCGTCGCGCGCTACTACCGGCACGACGGCGGCCGCTGCGACCCGATCCCGGTCTACGGACCGGAGGGCACGGAACAGCGTCTGACCACCGCCTACGCCGACACCCCCACCGCCTCGTCCATGAGCGAGGTCTTCGACTTCCACACGGTCAAGCCGTCCACCTTCGACATCGGCCCGTTCACGGTGCACACGGAACGCGTGGCCCACCCGGTGGAGGCGTACGGCATCCGGATCGAGCACGGCGGGAAGACCCTGACGTACTCCGGCGACACGGGCATCAGCACGGCCCTGGACGAACTCGCCCGCGACGCCGACCTGTTCCTGTGCGAGGCCGCTTTCACACACGGCAAGGAAAACATCCCGGACCTGCATCTCAACGGCCGCGAGGCGGGCCAGACGGCGGCCCGCGCGAACGCCCGCCGTCTGGTCCTCACCCACATCCCGCCGTGGACCGACCCCGAGGTCAACCTCGCCGACGCGCGCGCGGTCTACGACGGCCCGGTGGCACTGGCGGCGCCGCGGCAGGCGTACGAGATCTAGCCGGTCGAGAAGCTGCCCGTACGGGGTTCAGGCCCGTATGTGCGCGAAGGCCCCGGAACCTTTTCGGTTCCGGGGCCTTCGCCGTTCGTCGCTGGGCCGTGCGGCCTACTTCGCCTCCGCCTTCTGGAGTTCGGCGAGTTCCTCGTCGGACTCGCGGCCCGGGGTCGGCAGGTTGAACTTGGTGATCGCGAACCGGAAGACCACGTAGTAGACCGCGGCGAAGCACAGGCCCACCAGGGCCAGACCCCACGGGTTGGTCGCGATGCCCAGGTTCAGGCCGAAGTCGACCGCGCCGGCCGAGAAGCCGAAGCCGTCCTTCATGCCGAGCGCCCAGGTCAAGGCCATCGACACACCGGTCAGCACCGCGTGGATCGCGTACAGCACCGGGGCGATGAACATGAAGGTGAACTCGATCGGCTCGGTCACGCCCGTGACGAACGAGGTCAGCGCGAGGGACAGCATCATGCCGCCGACGACCTTGCGGCGCTCGGGCCGGGCGCAGTGCACGATCGCGAGGCACGCGGCCGGCAGCGCGAACATCATGATCGGGAAGAAGCCGGTCATGAACTGGCCGGCGCTCGGGTCGCCGGCCAGGAACCGGGCGATGTCGCCGCTCTTGCCCTGGTACTCGCCGGCCTGGAACCAGGGGAAGGAGTTCAGCAGGTGGTGCATGCCGATCGGGATCAGCGCGCGGTTGGCGACACCGAAGATGCCGGCACCGACGGCCCCGGAGCCGACCAGCCACTCGCCGAAGTTGTGCAGACCCGTGCCGAGGACCGGCCAGATGTAGCCGAAGACGATGCCGATGACCAGGCCGGCGAAGGCCGACAGGATCGGGACCAGTCGGCGGCCACCGAAGAAGCCCGCCCAGTCGGGCAGCTTGGTGCGGTAGAAGCGCTGGTACAGCAGGGCGACGACTATGCCCATCACCACGCCGCCGAGGACCTTGGCGTCCACCGGCGCGTCGACCATCACGACCTTGCCGTCGACGGCCGTCGCCACCTGCGGCAGGTTCTTGTCGGTGAACGTGGCCAGCACGTTCTTGAAGACCAGGTAGCCGACCACGGCCGCCAGGGCCGTCGAGCCGTCCGACTTCTTGGCGAAGCCGATCGCGATGCCCACGGCGAACAGCAGCGCCATGTTGTCGAGGATCGCGTTGCCGCCGGCCGCCATGAAGCCCGCGATCTTCGTGATGAAGCCGGGGAACGACTCGCGCCCCAGCATGTCGGTGTTGCCGAGGCGGACCAGGAGGGCGGCGGCGGGCAGGACCGCCACCGGCAGCATCAGGCTCCGGCCGATACGCTGCAGAACAGCCATCGCACCGGCGCCCTTCTTCTTGTCGGCCGCGGGAGCGGCGCTGGCCGTGGTCACAACTTCCTCCAGGGGGGCATGGCGCCGCCCGAAGACAAAGGAGGGGACGGCGGCGTCTGGTCTAAACCACTTAGTGGTGTAGACCTGTTGTAGCACGGTGAAGGCCGGATAAGGAACCCGCGATTCCCGCGACTGATCCGCTACTTTCCGGCGTCTGCGCGCCCACTCCGCCCCCGCCCGGTCACGTCAGACCTTGGTCACGTCCTCGACCTCGTCCTCCGGCTCCCGCCCCGGGGTCTTCAGGTCGAACTTCGTGATGGCGAACCGGAACACGCCGTAATAGACGGCCGCGAAGCACAGGCCGATCGGAATGATCGCCCAAGGTCTCGTCGCCAGGTTCCAGTTGATGATGTAGTCGATCAGTCCGGCGGAGAAGCTGAAGCCGTCGTGCACGCCCAGTCCCCAGGTCACCGCCATCGACACGCCCGTCAGCAGCGCGTGCAGCGCGTACAGGAGCGGGGCGATGAAGAGGAACGAGTACTCGATCGGTTCCGTGATGCCGGTGACGAACGACGTCAGGGCCACCGACAGCATCAGACCGCCGACCTCCTTGCGGCGGCTCGGCTTGGCGCAGTGCGTGATGGCGAGGGCCGCCGCCGGCAGGGCGAACATCATGATCGGGAAGAAGCCCGAGGTGAACTGGCCGGCGTTCGGATCGCCCGCGAGGAACATGTTGATGTCGCCGTGCACCACCTCGCCGTCGGGCGTGGTGTAGCTGCCGAACTGGAACCAGATGGGCACGTTGAGGAACTGGTGCAGGCCCACGACCAGCAGTGCCCGGTTGGCGATGCCGAACACGCCCGCGCCCCAGGCGCCCAGGTCGCTCATCCAGTCGCTGAAGCTCTCCAGCGCGTCACCGATCGGCGGCCAGACCCACAGGCACAGTACCGCGAACACGATCGCCACGAACGCCATGATGATCGGGACCAGACGTCGCCCGTTGAAGAAGCCGAGCCAGTCCACCAGCTTCGTCCGGTGGTAGCGCTGCCAGAAGAAGGCCGCGAGCAGGCCGATGACGATGCCGCCGAAGACGCCGGGGTTCTGGTACTCGTACGCGCTCACCGTCCCGTCGGCCGCGGCGCAGCCGATGTTGGTGATCTCCTTCGTCCCGTCCGGACAGTCCTCCGGGAACTCGCGCAGCACGTTGTAGTAGACGAGGAACCCCGCCACCGCCGCGAGCGCCGTCGAGCCGTCCGCCTTCTTCGCCATGCCGATGGCCACGCCGACGCAGAACAGCAACGGCAGTCCGAGCGAGCCGTCGAGCAGCGCGCCGCCCGCGCCGTCCATCACCTTCGAGACGTTGTCCCAGCCGAGCCCCTCGTCCCCGAACACATCCGGCTGGCCGAGGCGGTTGAGGATGCCCGCGGCCGGCAGGACGGCGATGGGGAGCTGAAGGCTGCGCCCCATCTTCTGCAGCCCCTGGAACGCCGCCTGCCACCGCCTGCGCGCGGGGGAGATCCGGGTCTCGGCACTCATGGGTTGGCGACCGCCTGCCAGGTGGTGTAGACCAGTTACCGACGATTGGGTTGCTGTGACGTCATCCTTCGGTACTCACCACGCACCCGCTCGTAAAGTTGGGCCAACAGTGCGTGAGGAGACCGAAATGGCCAGCAAGGCTGAGAAGATCGTCGCCGGGCTCGGCGGCATCGACAACATCGAGGAGATCGAGGGCTGCATCACCCGGCTCCGCACCGAGGTCAGCGACCCCTCGCTGGTCGACGACACCGCCCTGAAGGCCGCCGGCGCCCACGGCGTCGTGAAGATGGGCACCGCCATCCAGGTCGTCATCGGCACCGACGCCGACCCGATCGCGGCGGAGATCGAAGACATGATGTGAAGCGCGGGCATCGTCCCGGGCTTCAGCCTCTGAGGGACTCCCGGCTTCACCCCTGAGGGCCCCTTCCCACCACGGGAGGGGCCCTCCCCCGTGGGCCGCTAGGCTCAACGCCATGGCAGCTACCTCCTCAATTCCTCGCATCGACGGCCGCACCCCCGAACAGCTCCGCCCGGTCACCATCGAACGCGCCTGGAGCAAGCACGCAGAGGGCTCCGTCCTCGTCTCCTTCGGCGACACGAAGGTCCTGTGCACCGCCTCCTTCACCGAAGGCGTCCCGCGCTGGCGCAAGGGCAGTGGCGAGGGCTGGGTCACCGCGGAGTACGCCATGCTGCCGCGCGCCACCAACACCCGTGGCGACCGTGAGTCCGTCCGGGGCAAGATCGGCGGCCGTACGCACGAGATCAGCCGCCTCATCGGCCGTTCCCTGCGCGCGGTCATCGACTACAAGGCGCTCGGCGAGAACATGATCGTCCTCGACTGCGACGTCCTCCAGGCCGACGGCGGCACGCGTACGGCGGCCATCACCGGCGCATACGTCGCGCTCGCCGACGCCGTCGCCTGGGCCCAGGGCAAGAAGCTCATCAAGCCCGGCCGCAAGCCGCTCACCGGCACGGTCAGCGCCGTCTCGGTCGGCATCGTCGGCGGCGTCCCGCTCCTCGACCTCTGCTACGAGGAGGACGTGAAGGCCGACACCGACATGAACGTCGTCTGCACCGGCGACGGCCGCTTCGTCGAGGTCCAGGGCACCGCCGAGGCCGAGCCCTTCGCCCGCGCGGAGCTCAACTCCCTGCTGGACCTTGCGGTTTCCGGTTGCGGGGAGCTGGCGGAACTGCAGCGCAAGGCACTTGATACCGTCCTCGAAAAGTAAAGGACGCACCAAGAAGAGCCGCAGCTCCGGGCAACCGCGCAGCCCTTCCTGGCGTCACTAGGGGTACGGGCGTACGGCACACCGCTGTACGCCCGGCCAGTGACCAACGGGGGCCCTGCGAGGCCTGAGAGCAGGGAGGGAACGTCAACCATGGCCACGAGCCGACGCCGCCGGAGCCGTATCGCCATAGCCGCCGCAGCCATTGCGGCCGTCGGGCTGACGGCCGGGCTGACCACCGGCTGCGACGCCGTCAACAAGGCGCTGGACTGCGTCCAGACCGCCGACGCCATCGCCGACAGCGTCACGGAACTCCAGCAGGCCGTGGAGAGCGCCGCGAACGACCCGACGCAGCTCGAGGAGTCGCTGACCTCCATCGACAAGAACCTCGACAAGATCGGCGACAAGACGGACGACGCCGACGTCAACAAGGCGGTGGACGACCTCCAGAAGGCCGTCACCAACGTCCGTGACGCGGTCAAGAACGGCGACGAGACCCCCGACATCAGCCCGGTGACGGACGCGGCCGGCGAGCTGACGAAGGTCTGCACGCCGTAACACCCGGGACGGGAAAGCCGTAATACCCCGGACGGAAGAACCGGGTTGGCGAGGCCGGGATACTGGACCCCATGACCCGCTTGATCCTCGCCACCCGTAACGCCGGAAAGATCACCGAGCTCCGGGCGATCCTCGCCGACGCAGGGCTGCCTCATGACCTCGTCGGCGCGGACGCCTACCCGGACATCCCCGACGTCAAGGAAACCGGCGTCACCTTCGCCGAGAACGCCCTGCTCAAGGCCCACGCCCTGGCCCAGGCGACGGGACTGCCCGCGATCGCCGACGACTCGGGGCTGTGCGTCGACGTTCTGAACGGCGCCCCCGGCATCTTCTCGGCCCGCTGGGCCGGCCGGCACGGTGACGACCAGGCCAACCTGGAGCTGCTGCTGGCCCAGCTGGGCGACATCGACGACGCCCACCGCGGTGCCCACTTCGCCTGCGCGGCCGCGCTCGCCCTGCCGGACGGTACGGAACGGGTGGTCGAGGGGCAGTTGCGGGGCGTTCTGCGACACGCCCCCGTCGGTACCAACGGCTTCGGGTACGACCCCATCCTCCAGCCGGAGGGCGAGCGCCGGACCTGTGCCGAGTTGAGCGCCGAGGAGAAGAACGCCATCAGCCACCGGGGCAAGGCGTTCCGGGCGCTCGTGCCGGTCGTACGTGAACTGCTCGCGCAGTAAGGAGCAAGCAGCAAGTGGTGCGGCCGGAGGGACTCGAACCCTCACGGGTGTTACCCCACTGGGACCTAAACCCAGCGTGACTGCCAATTCCACCACGGCCGCGTGACCTTGCCCGGCCATGCTACTGGCCGGGCCGGGTGGTCAGATGCCCAGATCCTTGATGATCTTCGCCACGTGGCCGGTCGCCCGCACGTTGTACAGCGCCCGCTCGACCTTGCCCTCCTCGTCCACGATCACCGTGGACCGGATGACGCCCATGTAGGTCTTGCCGTAGTTCTTCTTCTCGCCGTAGGCCCCGTAGGCCTCGGTGACGGACTTCTCCGGGTCGGCCACCAGCGTGACCTTCAGGGACTCCTGGTCGCGGAACTTGGCGAGCTTCTCCGGCTTGTCGGGGGAGACGCCGATCACGTCGTACCCGGCGCCGGCCAGCAGCTCCAGGTTGTCCGTGAAGTCGCAGGCCTGCTTGGTGCAGCCGGGCGTCAGGGCGGCCGGGTAGAAGTAGACGATGACCTTGCGGCCCTTGTGGTCCGACAGGGACACCTCGTTGCCGTCGGCGTCGGGCAGGGTGAAGGCGGGGGCCACGTCCCCCGGCTGGAGTCGCTCGCTCATCGGACCAGCGTAACCGGGGAGCCTGACAGTGCGGTCCGGCGTGGAGCTGACAGACTGTCCGCAAACAGCATCAGCTTCACTTCGGAGGCCGTACGGTGGCGGACACGTCGGACACCAGAACACCGGCGCAGATCGAGGCGGACATCAAAGCCCGCCGCGCAGCGCTGGCCGAGACGCTCGACGAGATCGGGGTGCGCGTGCACCCGAAGACGATCGTCGGCGACGCCAAGGCCAAGGTCGTCTCGAACATCGACCACACCCTCGGACGGGCCTACGTCGGGGTCAACCGGGCCGTGAGCGATGTGAAGGCCCAGTTCACCGACGAGGAGGGCGCGCCCCGCCTGGAGCGGATCGTGCCCGTCGCGCTCGTCGCCGTGGGGCTCGTGGGCCTGTTGGCCCTCGGCACCCGGCGCCGCAGGGGCTGAGCGAGGGCGGACCCACCGGCGTACGGACACGGCAAAGGCAGGTAGGTTCAAAGGCGTGAGCGCCAACAGAAACGAGCACAGCACCCACCACGACAAGCTGCCCATCCGGATGCTGCACGACCGTGTACTCGTGCGGCAGGACACCAGCGAGGGCGAGCGGCGTTCCGGTGGCGGCATCCTGATCCCCGCCACCGCGGCCGTCGGCCGTCGGCTGGCCTGGGCCGAGGTCGTCGCGGTGGGGCAGAACGTACGGACCGTGGAGACCGGCGACCGGGTCCTGTACGACCCGGAGGACCGTGCCGAGGTCGAGGTGCGCGGGGTCGCGTATGTGCTCATGCGTGAGCGTGATCTGCACGCCGTGGCCGCCGACCGGTTCGAGGGGTCGGAGGACTCGACGGGGCTGTACCTGTAACGAGGCTCTACCTGCAATTCAACGGTTCGAGGGGCTGGTGACCATCGGCACCAGCCCCTCTTCCTGTCTCATGCTGCTGCTGTCGTACGCCGCGAGGTCCCTGCCCATCGGTACCGCCTACGGCGTGTGGGTGGGGATCGGTGCGGCCGGCGCGGCGGTGGTCGGCATGGTGGTGCTGGGGGAGCCGGTCACCGCCGCGCGGATCTTCTTCGTCTGTCTGCTGCTGGTCGCCGTGGTGGGGCTGAAGGCGACCGGCGGTCACTGATCGGGTCCGGCGCTCACTCCCGGCGGGCCGTGCTCTGCGGCCCGCCGGTGATTCCCGTCGTTCCTCCGCCGCCGGTGTCCGTACCGCCGGTCGTGGTGTCGCCGCCCGTCGTGCCGCCGGTGTCCGTTCCGCCGGTGGTGGTGTCGCCCGTGGTGCCGCCGTCGGTGGTCGTGCCTCCGTCGGTCGTGCCGCCTGTGGTGGTGTCGCCGGTGGTGCCGCCGTCGGTGGTCGTACCCCCGTCGGTCGTGCCGCCCGTCGTCGTGTCGCCCGTCGTGCCGCCGTCCGTCTGGCCCGGCGTCTCACCGCCGGTCTGGCCCTCGGTGTCCTGGCCGCCGGTGGTGGTGTCCCCGGTGGTGCCGCCGTTGTCCTGGCCGCCGTTGTCCTGGTCGCCCTGGGTCGGGTCGGTCGTCGGGTACTGGGGCACGTCGGCGCCCTGCTGGAGTTCCAGGTCGAAGTCGCTGACCGGCTTGCCCTTCAGGGCCTCCTTGGTGAACTGGGCCCAGATGTCGGTGGGTGCGCCGCCGCCGTTGATGCGGTTGAGGCCCATCACCCCGTACAGGGACTTGTGCTTGGCCGTGACCGGGTCCTGGCCCATGACGGCGACGACGGTGGCGAGTTCGGGGGTGTAGCCGGCGAACCAGGCGGCCTGGTCCTCCTCCGCCGTACCGGTCTTGCCCGCCGCCGGGCGGCCGGCGGCCTGGGCGGCGGTGGCGGTGCCGTTGTCGACGACGCTCTGCAGGACGGAGGTCGTGGTGTCGGCGGCCTCGCGGCTGATGACCTGGGAGGTCTTGCGCTCCGGCATCTCGATGACGTCGGCGCCGTCCTTGGTGACCTTGTCGATCATGGTGTACGTGCCGTGCTTGCCGTGGTTGGCGAGCGTCGCGTAGGCCTCCGCCATGTCGAGGACGCTGGCGGTGGCCACGCCGAGCGCGATGGACGGGGACGGGTACAACTCCGGGGTGCTGGACGGCAGGCCGAGCTCGACCGCGGTGTCCTTCACCTTTTCGGGGCCCACGTCGACGGCCATCTGCGCGTACACCGAGTTGACGGACTTGTCGGTGGCCGTACGGACGTTGATGTTGCCGTAGGAGTACTCGTCCTCGTTCTCGGGGGCGTAGGCGCCGCCGGTCCAGCCCTGTACCGGGCGCTTGTTGGTGCCGTCGTAGATCGTGTTCGGGGTGATCTGGCGGCCGTCCTGCGTGGTCGACTCGTTCTCCACGGCCGAGGTGAACACGAACGGCTTGAAGGTGGAGCCGACCTGGAAGTCCCGGCGGGTGGCGTTCGGGGTGTACTGCTTCACGTAGTCGATGCCGTTGTACATCGCGACGACCTTGCCGGTCTTCGGGTCGACGGAGGCGCCGCCCGCGCGGACGTAGGTGTCGACCTTGTTGTTCTTCTTGTCCAGCTTGGACATCAGCTGGTCGTTGACGGCGTCGACGAAGGCGTTCTGCTTGTCCTTCTGCAGGGTGGTGGTGACGCGGTAGCCACCGGCCTCGAGCTCCTCCGCGCTGACGATCTTGTTCTTGGTCAGGTAGTCCTTGACGATCCCCACGATGTAACCGCGCTGCCCGGACAGGCCGGTGGAGGTCGCGGCCTCCTTCGGCATCGGGAACTTCATGCCCGCCCGCTTGCTCTCGGACAGCCAGCCCTTGGTGACCATGCCGTCGAGGACGTAGTTCCAACGGGACACGGCCGCGGCCTTGTTCTCCGGGTGGGCGACCACGTCGTACTCGCTGGGCGCGTTGACCAGCGCGGCCAGGTAGGCGGCGCGGGCCGGGTCGAGCTTCTTGGCGTCCATGCCGTAGTAGGCCTGGGCGGCGGCCTGGATGCCGTAGGCGTTGCGGCCGAAGAAGCTGGTGTTGAGGTAGCCCTCGAGGATGTCGTCCTTGCTCTTCTCCCGGTCCAGCTTGATCGAGATGAAGAACTCCTTCACCTTGCGGGTGACGGTCTGGTCCTGACGCAGGTAGTAGTTCTTCACGTACTGCTGGGTGATCGTGGAGCCGGACTGCTTGCCCTTGCCGGTGACCGTGTTCCAGCCGGCGCGCAGCATCGCCTTGGGGTCGATGGCGGACTCGGTGTAGAAGTCGCGGTCCTCGGCGGCCAGGATCGCGTGCTGGGCGGCCTTGGACATCTGAGCGAGGGTGACGTTCTCCCGGTTGACCTGACCGTCGCGGGCGATCACGGAGCCGTCCGCGTACATGTAGACGTTGGCCTGCTTGGTGGCGAGCGCGTTGGCCGGCGGGATCTTGACCATGGAGTAGCCGAGGAAGAACAGGCCGAAGAGCAGCAGTACGCCGATGACGAAGGTGCCGAGCACCGTCCGCCAGGTCGGGATGATCCGTCGCCAGCCCGTGCGTTTCGGCCGACCGGGCTTCCGGGTCGGCTGCTGTGGCGGCTGTTGCTCGTCGCTCATGTCGTGCACGGACTCCTGTTTCGCGTCGTACGTTCCTGTACGCCTCGTACGCCTACTGCGCCCCCATTGAAGACTCTCGCACCGGGCGTTCCGTTCCCGGAAACGGCGCGTGTCCGTGGAAAGTGAGCAGGCTCTCGCGCCGGGTGTCCCCTGGAAATTGGCTGGCAGCCCCCGTCCTGCGCGCACTAGGCTCCTGCGCTTCGGTGTCGTGCGGGCTAGGAGGGCTGTGGATGTGGGCTCGGGGCGGTTGTACTTAGCCGTCGCGGCGGGCGGATTCAGACGATACGCGACGTATCGGGCGGCAACTGCGGCCGGGGTGTTCACCAACACCGTCTTCGGCGTGATCCTCGTCTACACCTATCTGGCGCTGTGGGACGAGAAGCCGCATCTCGGGGGCTACGACCAGGCGCAGGCCGTGACCTACGTCTGGCTGGGCCAGTGCCTCTACGCGACGCTGGCCATCCAGGGCGGCGGCGCCGAGAAGGACCTGATGGACCGCATCCGCACCGGCGAGATCGCCGTCGACCTGTACCGGCCGGCCGATCTCCAACTGTGGTGGCTGGCGGGCGACGTGGGGCGGGCGCTGTTCCAGATGCTGGGGCGGGGCGTCATCCCGTTCGCGTTCGGCGCGATCTTCTTCCCGATGGCGCTGCCGACGGACGTCACCCCTTGGGCGGCCTTCGCCGTCACCCTCCTGCTGGCAACCCTCGTCAGCTTCGCGATCCGCTACCTGGCGGCCCTCAGCGTGTTCTGGCTGATGGACGGCATGGGCGTCAACCAGGCCCTGATGATCACGGGCATCTTCTTCTCGGGCATGGTGCTGCCTCTGAACGCCTTCCCGGGCGTCTTCGGCGACATCGCGCGGGTGCTGCCGTGGGCGGCGCAGCTGCAGATGCCGGCGGACGTGCTCATGGGGGAGACCGACCCGCTGAGGGCGTACGCCTTCCAGGCGGCGTGGGCGGTGGCGTTGCTGGCGGCCGGGCGGCTGGTGCAGTCGGCGGCGACGCGGCGGGTGGTGGTGCAGGGTGGCTGAGTTCTCCGGTGTCGCCAGGGCGGGCGAGGGGCTGCGGGCCTACCGGCTGATCGCCGGGATGTGGATCCGGTCCAGCATGACCTACCGCGCCTCCTTCGTCGTGACCGTCTTCGGCAACCTGCTGGTGACCGGCCTGGACTTCGTGGCGATCCTGCTGATGTTCTCGCAGGTCGACTCGCTGGGCGGCTGGCCGCTGGCCGAAGTCGCCTTTCTGTACGGACTTTCGGCGACGGCGTTCGGGCTCGCCGACCTGACGTTCGGCTCGATGGACGTCCTGGGCAGCCGGATGCGCGACGGTTCCTTCGACACGCTGCTCGTGCGGCCCGCCCCGGTGCTCGCCCAGGTCGCCGCGGACCACTTCGCGTTGCGCCGCCTGGGCCGGATCACCCAGGGCGTGCTGGTGCTGGGCTGGGGACTGTCGGCCGTCGACGTCGACTGGACCGTGGCGAAGGTGCTGCTGGTGCCGGTGATGGTGGTCAGCGGCGGGGTGATCTTCTGCGCCCTGTTCGTGGCGGGCGCGGCCTTCCAGTTCCTGGCGCAGGACGCCGCCGAGGTGCAGAACGCGTTCACGTACGGCGGCACCACGCTGTTGCAGTACCCGCCGACCGTGTTCGGCAAGGACCTGGTGCGCGGGGTGACGTTCATGCTGCCGCTCGCCTTCGTCAACTGGGTGCCCGCCGCCTATGTGTTGGGGCGGCCGTACCCGATCGGCCTTCCTTCGTGGGCGGCCTTCGCGTCCCCGCTGGCGGCGGCGGCGTGCTGTGCGGCGGCCGGACTGGTGTGGCGGGCCGGGCTGCGGTCGTATCGGAGTACGGGGAGTTAGGGGAGCTGAGGGCAGGCCATGGACGACACGTTCATCGAACTCGACGGCGTCGAGAAGGTCTTCGACGTACGCAAGAAGACGGGCTTTCTGAAGCGGGAGCGGCGGCAGGTGCGGGCCGTCGACTCGATCTCCTTCAGCGTGGCGCGCGGCGAGATGGTGGGCTACATCGGGCCGAACGGCGCCGGCAAGTCGACGACGATCAAGATGCTGACCGGCATCCTGACCCCCAGCGGGGGCCGGCTGCGCGTCGCCGGTATCGACCCGTCCCGCGAGCGCACCCGGCTCGCGCACCGCATCGGGGTGGTGTTCGGCCAGCGCACCACCCTGTGGTGGGACCTGCCGCTGATCGACTCGTACAAGCTGATGCACCGCATGTACCGCATCCCGGACGCCCGTTACCGCGAGAACCTCGACCGCCTGGTCGAACTCCTCGACCTGGGCGAGCTGTTGGACGTCCCGGTACGTCAGCTCTCCCTCGGCCAGCGGATGCGCGGCGACATCGCGGCGGCGCTGCTGCACGACCCCGAGGTGCTGTACCTGGACGAGCCGACGATCGGGCTCGACGTCATCTCCAAGGCGAAGGTCCGGGAGTTTCTGCGGGAGCTGAACGCCGAGCGCGGCACGACGGTGCTGCTGACCACGCACGACCTGCAGGACATCGAGCAGTTGTGCTCGCGGGTGATGGTCATCGACCACGGGCGGTTGATGTACGACGGTCCGCTCGCCGGCCTGCACGAGGTGGGGGAGAGCGAGCGCACCCTGGTCGTCGACCTGGAGCGCGAGCTGCCCCCGATCGAGGCGGCGCCCGCGCGCGTGGTGAAGGTCGAGGGGCCCCGGCAGTGGCTGGCGTTCCCTGCGGCCGAGTCGGCGGCGGTGCTGGTGGCGCGGATCGCGGCGGAGTATCCGCTGGTGGACCTGTCGGTGCGGGAGCCGGACATCGAGGCCGTGATCGCGAAGATGCTGCATACATTGGGGGACACCCCCAAACCCCCGCCCGAGCAGGCCGAGAAGGCGGCGCACGCGAGGAACGCGGGCAAGGCGGTCTCGTAGCCCCCGGGGCGGGGTTGCTCGTAGGCTGCTGAACATGAGCGACGATGCCCCGGAGTTGCGTGCCTCAGACGCCGATCGTGAACGAGTCACCGAGATCCTGCGGGACGCCCTCGCGGAGGGGCGGCTCGACATGGAGGAGTTCGGGGAACGTCTGGACGCCACGTACCAGGCGCGTACGTACGGGGAGCTGGCGCCGATCACCCGGGATCTGCCCGTCGGCGCGGTGGCCGTCCCGAAGATCGACATGGTCAAGAAGGACGGGCTCCCGGACGGGAGTTGGGCGGATCGGATCGTCGGCGGTGAGGGGTCGTCGGCGTGGGGTGTCGCCGTGATGTCCGGGTTCCAGCGCAGGGGGCGGTGGACGGCGCCGAAGCGGTTCAACTGCTTCGCCTTCTGGGGCGGCGGGGAGATCGATCTGCGGGAGGCGAACTTCGCGGACCGGGAGATCGAGATCAACTGCGTCGCGATCATGGGCGGGATGCAGGTGATCGTGCCGCCGGGGGTCCAGGTCGAGGTGCGCGGAATCGGGATCATGGGGGGCTTCGACCACCGTGAGGAGGGCGTGCCGGGGGATCCGGGCGCGCCGCGCGTGATCGTGACCGGGTTCGCCTTCTGGGGCGGTGTCGGGGTCGAGCGCAAGCGCACGCGGGAACAGCGCCAGGAACTCCGCGAGGAACGCCGGCGGGAGAAGCTGGCGCGACGGGAACAGCAGCGGGAGCTGCGGGAGTCGATCCGGGACGGGCAGCACGAGGCGCACCGCGAGATGCTGGAGGAACACCGGGACATGGGGCGGCATGCGCACGGTGACCGCGGGAGGCGCCGGGAGCGGGCGCGGGAGCGGGACGAGGACTGAGCTCCGTTCGGTCGCGGTCGCGGGGCGCGCCCGGCGCTGAGCCGCCCGTCACAGGTCCGCCGGTGCCGCGCCCTTCAGGTCCTGGAGGTTGAAGGTTTCCGCCATCCGCTCGTAGCCCTTGTCACTCGGGTGGAGGTGGTCGCCCGAGTCGTAGTCGGGGCGGAACTTACGGGGGTTGTACGGGTCCCGTACGGCCTGGTCGAAGTCGGCCACCGCGTCGAAGACCCGGCCCGCGCGGATCTCGGCGTTGATCTGCTGGCGTACGTTCTCGCGGGCGTCCGTGTAGCCGCGGTGGCCCTGGAAGGGCATCAGGGTCGCGCCGATGACCTTCAGGCCGCGGGCGTGGGCCTGGCGGACCAGGGTGCGCAGGCCGTCGAGGACGCGGTTGGGGTCGGCGAGGTTCGGGTTGCGCAGGATGTCGTTGACGCCGAGGTCGATGACCACGACCTTGACGTTCGTACGGGAGAGGACGTCGCGGTGGTACCGGCCGATGCCGGCCTGGTTGTCCGCGGGGCGCCCGGCGCCGCTGGCGAGGATCTGGTTGCCGCTGATGCCCTGGTTGACGACGCTGTAGCGCGGCACGTTCTCGCCGGCCGCGATCGCCGTGCGCAGCCGGCGGGAGAGGACGTCCGTCCAGCGGCGGTTGGCGTTCTCGGTGGACGTGATGCCGTCGGTCAGCGAGTCGCCGAAGACCACGACGGTGCCGTCGGACTCGTTGCTGAGGACGTCCAGCGCGGTCAGGTACCGCCAGGCCTCGACCCGCCCGGTGTACGCCACTCCGGTCGCGTCCTCGGTGAGGTCGCCCTGGGCGACGTAACTGGTCTGGCGTGCGTGGGGGTGGAAGGTGACCGGACCGGACTGGGTGGGGGAGTAGGTGGTGACCAGGATGTCGGCGTCCGCGGCGATCGCGAGGCGTACGGCGTCGCTCAGCACCTGCTGCCCCGGCGGGATGACGACCGTGGGGTTGCCGGCGAAGGTCAGCCTGCGCATGGTGTCCGCGACGGCCGCCGCGGTCTGGCTGCCGGCGGCGACGGCGATCGACGCGTGCGTGATCGTCAGCGCCGACTGGCCGTAGAGGTTGGACAGCGTGATCCGGGCACTCTTGCCGCCGACACTCGTGTGCACGACGTTGCGCACCGAACTGCCTGCCAGGCCCGCGACCTCGGTGCCCGGCTCGGCGCCGACCGGGGAGGCGGACCAGGCGCCGACCCAGATGCCGGTGGAGGCGGGGGCGGCGGGGCCCCGCGCGGCGCCTTCCTGGGCGAGGGCGCTCTTGCCGGTGGCGCTGCCCTCGTCGGAGGCGAATCCGATGTATATGGCGGTGGACAGCGTGACGATCAGGGCGATCATCGCGGCGAGCAAGGCGCTGTGCTTTGTGGGGGGCACCCCCACACCCCCAGCGTTACGCCTGGTCATGCGGTGCGTGTCTCCTCGGGCGGATGGGAGCCCGAGGCTCCGATGTGATCACCTCATGATGCGTCATGAGGCAGAGGGGAGTTGCACGGACCCCCCCGTTGGGCCGCCGGAGTTCATCCGGAGTTCGCCATCGACCTCCCCCCACCGGACAGACGCCGGGAACTCTTGATTCGTTCCAGGAGTCGGTCAGGAAGGGACAATGTGTGCGGGGGATCACTGGACGGGTGGAGCGGATGGAACGTACGAATCCGGATGTAACGGGAACACGTGACGTAGGGGAGCATGCCCGGTCGGATGCCGCCGATAACCGGCGCGTCCCCGTATCGGCCGTACGTGCGATGACGACGTTCACCGCCGCCGACGAGGAGAAACAGCGCGGCGTACGGCGGATGAAGATCACCGCGACCGGGATGCTGCTGCTCGTGGCGCTGGTGTACGTCCTCGCCAAGTGGGCCTCGAACGCGGGTGCGGGGGACTGGGCGAACTATGTCGCCGCGGCCGCCGAGGCCGGCATGGTCGGCGCGCTCGCGGACTGGTTCGCGGTCACGGCCCTGTTCCGTCACCCGCTGGGCATCCCCATCCCGCACACCGCGATCATCCCCAACAAGAAGGACCAGCTGGGCGTCTCGCTGGGCGAGTTCGTCGGGGAGAACTTCCTCTCCGAGGACGTCGTACGACAGCGCCTGCGCGCCGTCGGCATCGGCAACCGGCTGGGCGGATGGCTGGCCGAGCCCGAGCACGCGGACCGGGTGACGGCGGAGCTGTCGGCGGCACTGAGAGGTGCCCTGACGGTCATGCGCGACTCGGACGTCCAGGCGGTGGTGGGAGAGGCGATCACCCGTCGTGCCGACGCGAAGGACATCGCGCCCGGCATAGGGAAGATGCTGCAGAAGATCGTCGCGGACGGCGGCCACAAGCGGGCCGTCGACCTGATCGTCGCGCGGGCCCAGAACTGGCTGATCCTGCACGACGACGAGATCATGGACGCGGTCCAGGGCGGCGCCCCCGGCTGGACCCCGAAGTTCGTCGACCGCAGGGTCGGCGAGCGCGTCTACAAGGAGCTGCTCCGCTTCGTCACCGAGATGCGCGACATGCCCTCCCACCCGGCCCGCGGCGCCCTCGACCGCTTCCTCACCGACTTCGCCTCCGACCTGCAGTCCGACACGGACACGCGCGCGCGTGTCGAGCGGCTCAAGGGCGAGGTGCTCGGGCGCGGCGAGGTCCAGGACCTGATCGCGTCCGCGTGGACCGCCGTACGATCGATGATCGTCTCGGCGGCCGAGGACGAACGCAGTGAGCTGCGCCTGCGCGTGCGTGCCTCGCTGCTGTCGCTGGGTGCGCGGATGGCAGACGAACCGCGGCTCCAGGCCAAGGTCGACAGCTGGGTCGAGGGCGCGGCGGTGTACGTCGTCACCACCTACCGCAACGAGATCACGTCCCTGATCACGGACACCGTGGCGAGCTGGGACGCCGAGCACACGACGAAGAAGATCGAGGCACACATCGGCCGCGACCTGCAGTTCATCCGCATCAACGGCACGGTCGTGGGGTCGTTGGCCGGGTTGCTGATCTACACGGTGTCGCGGGCGCTGGGGGCGTAGCGCGGGCGTAGGGGGACCGGACGCGGACCGGTCCCGGCTCTCCCCCGGTCAAGAGCCGGGACCGGAGACTCTCGCCCGGCCCTTACTGCGACTCGCGCCGGGCCCGATCGCGGCGGCGCAGCAGGAGCAGGCCGCCGGCGAGGGCGGTGATGCCCGTGGCGGCGGTCCAGCCGACGATGTCGTTCGAGCCGGTGGCGGCGAGGTCACCGGCGGAGGAGGAGGCGGCGGACGCGGAGGGCGACGCCGTGGACCCGCCCGTCTGAGGCCGGGGGTCCGACCCCGAGCCCGACCCCGAACCGGCAGCAGCGGACGCCGACGCCGACGCCGCCGGACCGGACGAACCGCCCGTGCCCGTCCCCGTGGCCTTGTCCCGCGTGAACGCCAGCGTGCCGAAGCCCAGTTGGTCGTAGCCGCCGCTGTTGGGGCCGTAGTCCCCGCCGCCGCCCTCCGGCGCGGACTTCGCGGCGATCTGCGTGAGATACGTGGCCGACAGGCCCCGGCGCTTGGTGTAGTGGTTGGCGATCATCGCCCAGATCGGGCGGGTCATCGCCGGGTCCACGGGCGCGGCCTGGGTCACGGTCTCCGACCCCGACCAGCCGTTGATCGCGCCCTTCCTGCGGGTGTTCGCGGTGAACGGCACCTCCCCGCCCAGGGCCCACTTGGCGACGTACTGGGCGCCCTTGAGGAAGCGGCTGTCGTCGTAGCCGTACAGGTCGATGCCCTGGTTCCAGGCCATCTCGCAGAAGGTGCCCATCAGGCCGACGCCGAGCAGGGCGTGCCCCTGGTCGCGGCCGGACTCCAGCCACTCGGCGAGCCCGTCGTCGTGCACGACGGGGATGGCGTTCTTGATGGAGCCGAGGCCCTCGCCGTGCTTGAAGTACTCCACGGCGCGGGCGACCTGGGCCTTGTCGTCGCAGAAGATGCCGCTGGCCAGGACGCAGCACATGGCGGCGAGGTCCCAGTTGGTCCAGTAGTTGCTGACGACGGCGCCGTTGTGCTCCGCCAGGAAGCTGTCACTGGGCGGCGCGAAGACGGTGCTCAGCATCTCCTGGAACCGGCCGAGCTCGAAGTCGGGGTGGTCGCGGACGAGTTCGGCGGCGTTGGCGATCTGGTAGCCGTACAGACCGGCGGCCAGGAAGCGGTCCGCGCTGCCCTGCAGGCTGGTCAGCTTGGCCGACCAGGCGTTGAGGATCGCGACGGCGGTGTCGGCGTGCGCGCTGTCACCGCTGACGTGGTGGCGCAGGGCGTTCTGGTAGGCGGCGTGGATGTCGTTGTAGAGGGTGCGGTAGTTCTGCGGCGAGCCCGCACCCCGGTACACGATCTCCTGCGGGTTGGCCGCCCAGCCGCTCTGCGCGTGCCGGTTGGCGGTCAGCTTGGCGAACCCGGCCGTGTAGGGGGCGGCGCCGGCCTTCACCTTGGCGGCCATACGGCCGAGGTCGGCGCCGGTGTGCAGGAGGCCGGGGTGCGCGTAGGCGCCGGCCGCCACGGCAGGGGTGGGCAGCACGGCCGCACCGATACCGACGGCTCCGGCTGCCGCGCCCGCGGCCTTGAGCATGCTCCGGCGGCTGATCTGTCGTGTCACGTCGTCATTCCTCGCGTGCCTGCGGCTGGGGACGGTGAGGAGACGGGGGGAGACTGCGGGGGATAACAAAAACTCCGGACGCAGATCAGGAGCCTTGTCGATGACCATCCGCAGGATCGTCCCCGACGTCCACGTCGGTTCCGAGACAGCGATGCACACGAGCCGGGACTTCTACGGCCTGCTCGGCTTCGAGGAGGTGATGCACCTGGGCTGGGTGATGACGATGGCGTCCCCGGCCAACCCCACCGCCCAGATCAGCTTCTTCACCGAGGAACGCACCGCCCCCGTCGTCCCCGACCTGAGCGTGGAGGTCGAGGACGTCGACGCCGTGTACGCGCAGGTGGTGGCGTCGGGCGCGGAGGTCGTACGGGAGCTTCGGGAGGAGGAGTGGGGCGTACGGCGGTTCTTCGTACGGGATCCGAACGGGCGGGTGGTGAATGTGCTGAGCCACCGGCCCTAGCGGCGAGGGCGCCGGTCCGCCACCGCCCAGGACGCGAGGGCCACCGCCCCCGCCACCCCGAAGACGGCGGGCCAGGCGCCCACCTTCTTGGCCAGCGGATGCGACCCGGCGAAGGCGGCGACATACGCGGCGGTCAGCGCCCCCGCGGCCTTCCCGCCCGCCTGCTGCCGCCACTGCTGCGCGGCCGCGGCCCCCGCGACGGCCAGTACGGCCCCGCCGAGCTGCCGCTTCCTGGTCCAGCGGGCCACGCCGTACCCACCGACGAGTCCGCCCGCGGCGACCACCGCGCTGGGAACCTTCGCCATGCTGCCTCCAACCACTTCTGCCGACCGCCGCTGTCGACCGCTTCTGCCGACCAGTTCGGCCGACCAGTTCGGCCGACCGCTTCTGCCGAGCCTTGGAGAACCGAGGCTAACCGGCCTCGCTCTTCCGCATCTCGGCCCGGGCCCGCAGCTCCGAGGCGTACCCCGAGCCGATCGCGCCCCCGGCGGCGGTGAGGGCGAGACCCAGGGCGGCCGGGTTGACGTACCCGGGCACGTCACCGTTGTCGTAACTCCCGCCGTCGCTCGTCTCGCAGACGAACCCGAGGGGGACGTACGTGACCTTGTAGTCGACGATCTCGATTCCCTGCTGGTGCCGCTCCCACCAGCCCGCCGTACGACAGGACCGGGGCGGCGCCGAGTCGGTGCCGCCGTCCTCCGCCACCATGACCGCGCCGCAGACGGCGAGCAGCCCCCACGCGTACAGGGCGCAGCCGCCCGCACCCGCGAGGGCGGCGACGCCGCGCAGTACGGCGGGAGCGCTCGCGCGCCGCAGGCCGTGGTCGGCCAGGGTGCGGCCGCCGTATCCGCAGAGCCCGACGGCGCCGATCACCGCGACCACGACGAACAGCAGGATCAGCAGGATCACGTGGCCTCCAGGCAGCGCTCAGGGCTGGGCGTTACAGCACGTCGGCCAGGCGGTCGACCTGGTCCGGGTCGAGGCCGTAGCAGTAGAGCATGACCTCGTCGGCGCCCAGGTCGGCGAAGGCGCTGATCGCGGCGCGGATCTCGGCCGGGGTGGTGAGCAGGCCCTCGACCATGCGGTCGGCCATGCCAGTGAAGCCGTAGTACGCGTGCATGCGGGCGCGCGCGTCGTCGAGCACGTCCTGCGGACCGAGCGCGACGTTCACCTGAGCCACGAGGCGGGGCTCGCCGTCGCGGCCGTACTCCTTCCAGAACCCACGGACGGTGTCGAACAGGCCGCCCGCCCAGGAGGGCGCCGCGGCCGCGAGGAAGCCGTCGCCCCAGCGTGCGACGCGTTCGAGGGCGGCGGGCTTGAAACCGCCGAACAGCACTTCCGGGCCGCCGGGCCGAGCGGGCGCCGGACCGATCGGGCCGACGCCGACGCCGTACGGCTCGCCGCACCACAGGCGGGACAGCGTCGCCATCTGCTCGTCGAGGCGCCGGCCCCGGGTGCGCAGGTCGGTGCCGGCGACGCGGTGGTCGTCGTCGCGGCCGCCGATGCCGAGGCCGAGGACCAGGCGGCCGTCGGTCATCCGGTCCAGGGTGGCGGCCTGTTTGGCCAGCAGGGCGGTGTCCCGCAGCGGGGCGAGCAGCACCTCGGTCTGGACGCGGATGCGTGAGGTGGCGCCCGCGAGGACGGCCAGGGCGATCAGCGGCTCGGGGTTGTCGTAGACGAGCCGGTCGAGCAGGCCGAGCGTGCTGAAGGGACCGGCGTCGGCGCGCCGGGCCCAGGTGAGCAGGGTGATGGGGTCGCCGATGGGCAGGCCGATGCCTACGTTCATACCGACGTTCATACGGACGTTCACGAAGGGGCCTCCGAGAAGAGGGGTCGACAAAGACAGCTGCCGCCCCTCCGGCACCTCAGTGATCGTCAGTGAGGTGGGACGCTCCCGCTCTGCGGCTTCTTTCCAGGGGAACGTCTCGTCGAAGTCAACTCACTGTAGGGCGAGCCGATTTCGCGGGACAAACCGTTTATGACTGCCGGGTTATGACGGCCCCGGCCCCAAGGAGTTCCCGGGCGTCCCGGTCGCCCGCTTCTGTATCCGCGGTGACCTTGCAGGAGATGAGAAGGCCCAGGTCGGACAGGTTCTGACCTGGGCCTTGTGGCCTGGGCTTTCTGACTTGGGCTTTCCGACCTGGGCCTTCTCACGTCCCGCGCTCTAGTACGACCGTCCGCATGCCACCCGGCCCGCTCTCCTCGTGCCTGACGCGCAGCCCGGCCGTCCCGAGCTGTTCCACCACCCACGTGTGGGAAAGCCGCAGTTTGCGGTAACTGCGGGCGGTGAGAGTCCAGTCGGAGTCAGGGGTGTCGCGGGTGTGGATCAGGTCGTGCACGACGACCGTGTAGTCGTCGTAGTCGTCCGGGTACTCCAGGAAGCAGGTCATGATCCGGTCCTCGGTGGCCCGGACCGGAAGGAAACGGTCGGTGCCCGTGAGCGGCACCGTCAGGTCGCGGTAGGCGAACACGGCCGTCCCACCGGGCGCGAGCGCGGCGGCGACGTCGGCGAAGAGGGCGGCCACATCCCCTCGGGTCGGCAGATGGGTCAGCGTGTCACCGAGGCATACGACCGCCCCCGCCGACCCCGGCCGCACCAGCTCCCGCAACGCGGTCCGCACATCCGCCCGCACCGCCCGCACGGCCGGCACCTGGGCGGCGTGCGCGGCGAGTTCGCTCAGCAGCGGCCGGCTCAGATCGACCGCGAGGACGGAGTCGAAGCCCAGACCGGCCAGCGCGAGGCTCGCGTGTCCCGGCCCGCACCCCAGATCCACGGCGAGCGATCCGGCCGCCGGACAGGACGCCGAATCCGGAGTCACACCCCACCCCGAGAGGGAGACGCGCTGCACCGCGGCGAGCGCGTCGAGATCGCCGCCGAGCATCCAGGTGTAGTGCTCGGCGAGAAAGCGGTCGTAGTGGTCGACGGCCTGGTCGACAGTCTGGAAGGCCCGATCGACGGGTCGGCCCTCAGGCCGAGCGATGGGGCGAGCGGCGGCGGTCGTCATCGACGAGGGCTCCCTTCGGTCCGACGGACGAGGGAAATCTAGGGCGTGGTACGGGAGTTGGGTGGCCCGGCCGAACCAAATTCGGAACCCCGGGAAGAATGACGGCCATGGACGACACTGATTCGGCGATCCTCACCCATCTCCAGCGCGATGCACGGCTCACCAACCGCGAACTCGCCCGCCGGGTCGGCATCGCACCCTCCACCTGCCTGGAACGGGTCCGTGCCCTGCGCGCCCGCGGCGTGATCACGGGCTACCACGCGGCCGTACAGCCACGCCTGTTGGGCCGCTCGCTCCAGGCCCTGGTCTTCGCCCGGCTGCGTCCGCTGAGCCGCGAGGTGATCTACGACTTCGAGAGCTACCTGACCCAGCTCCCCGAGGTCGTCTCGGTCTTCGTGGTCTCCGGCGACGACGACTTCCTCGTCCACGTGGCCGTCCCGGACATCGAGCACCTGCACGCCTTCCTCATGGACCGCTTCAGCGCCCGCCGCGAGGTGGTGAACTTTCGCAGTTCGGTGATCTACCGCCAGACCGGCACGCGTGTACTGACGCCCATCGAGACCCACTGAGCTCAGACCCCGTCGAGCAGGGACATGAGGCCGTGGTCGAGTTCCGGCCCCAGGTCTTCTCTCCCCGGTTCGACGACGTCGTACGACCGGTGGAGAAACCGCCGAAGAGTAGCCGTACCGAACCGGATCGCGGCCATGCCGTGCGGCGCGTGGAACTCCACGACCGTGCGGGACCGGCCGCACGGCTGTATGCGTACGTCCCCGATCCCGGCCGCCCCGCCGAGTCCCTCCTCCAGCAGTGAGCGGGCGAACGTCCAGGTGACCCCGTCCTCGTCGGCCGAGACATGGGCCGGGAAGTCGATGTGCACGGCGAAGGGTTCGGCGGCGTGATAGCGCAGCGTGGGCCGTATCGCAAGCTCCGGGAAGTCGGGGGTGACGAGGCGGGCACGAACGGGCTGTTCAAGGGCGAGGCGCATGGACGGTCTTCTCCGTGGTCGGTGTCTTTCTGCGGTTCTCTGTGCGCCTTCTCGACCGCGCGGCAGGCCTGTTGATTACGCGGAACGACCGCCCGCGCCTGTGATCTAAGTCACGCGAACCATTTAGTTGAGATTTTAGTCATCTACGCTGACAAACTCGTCCGCGCCCTCAGCCCAGCAGGCAACTGGAGCGTTCCAGCCATGTCCGACGGTTCTCCCAAGGTGCCCGCCCAGGCATCACCTCCCGCGTCCGCCACCGCCTCGTACGCCCGCATCTACGAGGAACAGCAGCCCCGCCTGGTCGCCTTCGCGCGCTCGCTCACCCGCAACAACTCCTGGGCGGCCGAGGACCTGGTCGCCGAGGCGCACTTCCGTGTCTGGCGGCGGCTGTCGGCGGGCCATGAGATCGAGAACGTACCGGCGTACCTGATGACGACCGTGCGGCACCTGGCGGCGACGGCCGGCGGCGAGGCGCGCGAGACCCCGCACGACCCGCGGACCGCCGAGCGCACGGAGGTCGCCGTCCACGCGGAGGACTCGGCGGACCCGGCCGAACAGGTCTCGGAAGTGGACCTGTTGGTACGGGTACTGGGCCAGCTGCCCGAGCGCTGGGTGCAGGCCCTGTGGCTGGCGGAGGCGGAAGGCCAGCCGCTGGAGACGGTCGGACAGCGCATCGGCGCCAAGCAGGGCGCGACCGCCGTACTCCTGCACCGCGCCCGCGAGGGCATGCGCCAGGCCTTCCTGCGCTCCCAGACCGGCGCCCCCGACGACCCCGCGTGCGAGGTCCACTGGGTGCGCATGCCGGCGTACGTCCGCGGCAACGCGACACCGCGCCAGTCGGAACGCCTGCTCGCCCACGTGGACGCCTGCGACGACTGCCGCGGCCGGCTCGCGGTACTCATGCGCGCCAACGACCGGCTGCCCGCACTGGTCGGCCCGGCCCTGCTGGTCTTCGCCGTGGGCGGCGCGGGCAAGTTCCTGCTGCCCTTCCTCGCCGGCTCCGCAGGCGCCACGGCCGTCCTGAGCGGCCAGGTCGGCGGCGCGCTGCACGCGGCCCGCCAGGCGGTGACCGGCGGCACGGGCGGCGCGAAGGTGCCGACGGCGATAGCGACGGTCGCGGGCGCGGCCCTCGCGATGATGCTCGCCCTGGGCACGGGCAACCCGTCTCCGACGCCGCCCCCGGACCGGGTACCGCTGGCGGAGGCACCGGTGGCCGCGCGGCCGTCGGAGGGGCCGGTCGCGGGGGCGGAGGAGCCGGGGGTGCCGGGCGGATCGGGTGGATCGGGTGGATCGGCGGGGGTGCCTGAGACTGGTTCGGATACGGCGGTGAGGGGCGTGGTGGCTGCGGCTGGGCCGGAGGTTACGGTTGGGTCGGGGGTTGTGGCTGAGCCGGTGGCCGATACGCCGGACGCCGATGAACCCGCGCCGCCCGGTGCCGAGCCGGTGATCGAGCCCCCGGCGGACGACACGCCTCCGCAGAACGACACGCCCCCGCCGCACGAATCGACGCCGGGAACCGAAGACCCGGCCGCCCCGGCACCGGTGGACCCGGCACCGGCTGACCCGGCACCGGCAGCCCCCGTGCCGCCCGCCCCCGCACCGGCCGACCCGGTGGACGAGCAGCCGGAGGCGCCGGGGCAGGAGACGCCGCCATACCCGGACGTTCCGGGGCCAGGGGCGCAGGACCCGCAACCGGAAGCGCCGGAGCCCCCGGCGACCCCGGAGAACCCGGAGCCCCCGGAGACCGAGGTCCCCGCAACGCCGTCACCCGCGCCCACGCCGGAGCCACCGGCCCCAACTCCCGTGGAGCCGGGGCCAATTGAGGAGACGCCGGAGACTCCGGAAGCCCCGCAGGCCCCGCAGGCCCCGCAGGCCCCGGAGACCCCGGAAGCCCCCACTCCGCCGGAGACAACCGCCCCCACCCCCGCACCCGCCCCCGCTCCCACCCCGCAGCCAACACCCGAGGACCCGGGAAACCCCTGCGGGGGCTGACCCGACCCGGCACCGAACCTGGACACACCGACTGACGTCGGTGTGTCCCACGTCACCACAGTCGCGCGAAAAGAAAGCGGCTGCTGTACCCGCCGTGCTGGCATGCTCATGCATGACTACTGGGGGGTAACCACCGTCTGCGCGCAGTGCGGAAAGGGCCGTATCGGCATGCCTCGATACGTCCGTCCGCGGCGCCGCACGCCCGCTCCCCACCGGTCACCTCCTGCAGCGCACCCCCATACACCGCTCCCGAGGACCACGCGTGCACAGACCCAAGCCCAAGCCCCAGTTCAAGCCCAAGCTCAAGCTCAACCTCAAGCTCAAAAGGCATGCCTTACGGTCGGCAGTCACCATCGCGGCCGTGCTCACCACCGGACTCGCCACCGGCTGCTCCACCACCTCCCCGACCGCCACCGAAACGGCGCCCTCGACGGCGGCCGAGCGCCCCGAGCCCGCCGCGGCCCAGGAACAACTCGCCGTCGTGCCGGCCCCGCCCGGAACGGCCGCCCCCACCGCGGTGGCCGACGCAGGTGAGGCAGGCACGGCGAAGAAGTCCTCCCTCAAGGTCGCCTCGTACGACAGGAAGAGCGGACGGGCCGTCATCTCCTCGCCCTCCGTCACGAAACCGACAGCCGAGCCCTCGCGGAGTCCCTCGACTGCTCCCGCGCCCCAACCCCCGGTCACCGTCGGCGACATCATCGCCAGCGCCCCCGCCCCCGGCGCCCCCGACGGCGTGCTGGCCGAGGTCACGGACGTCGTAGGCGCCACGGAAGACGGCGGTACGACGGTCGAGACGGAACCGGCGAAGCTCAACTCCGTGCTCGGCGAGCGCAAGGCCGAGGGCGAGGTCCCGGTCGACCCGTCGTCCGTCGAGGTCAAGCCGCTCGTCCAGGGCGTGAAGGTCTCCTGGGCGAAGACCGGTGACCTCCACTTCGGCCCCGAGGGCGCGAAACTCCCGCTGGGCAGCCTGCGTATCGACGTGGGCGCGGCGGTCGCCACGGCCGAGGGCGCCCCCGCGTCGGCGTCCGCGTCCGTGGAGGGCTTCGTGCAGCTCGCCCCCGAGGTCGCGTTCTCGTACGACGGCTCCGGCGGCGGCACGGGTGCCTCGCCCGGCGGCGCGTTCCTGGGCCTGTCGGGCGACTGGGCCTCCCAGTGGTCCCTGAAGGGCCGCGCGGCCGGCTCGACGAACGGCCAGCCGATCCGCATCCCCTTCGCCGAGCTCCACTCCGACCCGGTGATCCAGGTCGGCCCGATCCCCGTCGTCGTCAACCTGGATCTGACCTGCTACATCCAGGTGAACGCGGACGGCCGGGTGACGGTGGACGTCGAACAGGACCTCAAGGGCGACTTCCGCGTCGGCGGCACCTTCTCCTGGGCCAAGGGCTGGACCCCGGTCAGCGAGTCCGACATGACGGGCGAGCCCCTGAAGGCCACGGTCACGGCCGCCGGCGACGTCAAGGCCGCGTTGGGCGCCGAGGCCACCGTAGGCCTCTACGGCACGGTGGGCGTCACGGCCGACCTGGCCCCGTACGTCCGAGCCCACGCCGACGCCTCGGCCGAGGCCTCCTCCGACGGCACGGGCACGCCCACGGCGGCAGGCGCCTACGCCTACGCCCTCTACGGCGGCGTGGACCTGACCGGCTCCCTCCAGCTCCAACTGACCATATTCGGCACGCCCGTCCTCCAGAAGAGGATCCCGTTGGGAGCCCTCCACCGCGAGTGGCTACTGACAAAGGGCGAGGGCGAGGGCGAGGGCGAGGGCGAGGGCGAGGGCGAGAGCGGGGGCGAGAGCGGGGCGGGGGAGCGGTGACAGCGGGCCCGGCGAAGACGACCGGCTGACCCGAGGGACGGCAGGCCGCTCACGGGCCTCCACACGCAAGTTGCGCGCGGGCTGCGCCGGCGGACTCTTCATCCCGGCGCGTCCCGCGTCCCGCGTGCCGTGTCGCCGCTGGGTGACCAACGGCCGACGCCGGCCCTCATCTGTGTCGTCAGTCGTCCCCACCCGAGCTCGACCCCGACCCGGACCCCGACCCCGATGTCCGACTCGAACGCGCCAGCCAGCGCACCAACCGGCTCAGCCCCAGGGTCACCGCGGCCACCCCACGCACCCAGCGCGGGCCGCCCCGCTCCGCCCACACGACGCAGACGCACGCTCCGACGACGAGCGCGAGGACGCCGGACAAGACGAGGAGCTCGAACACGCTCATCCCCCTTCTTCCTTTACGGTCCGTCTTCCTTTACGGTCCGCGCAATCGTCTCAGCCCGCACAACAGTTCCCGAACGGCGCTCCACACCTGGCACCGAACCCGCACGACTCCCTCAGGCCTTGCGCCCCGACGCCGTACCGGACACGGCGAGAACCGAGAGGAGAACGAGCGCGCACGCCGGGCCGAGTACCGTCCACGGCGCCAGTTCGAAGTACGGCTGGTTCTCCGACAGCAGCCGCCCCCACTCCGGCGTGGGCGGCTGCTCGCCCAGCCCGAGGAAGCCGAGGGAGGCCAGTACCAGGACCGCGGTGGGCAGCCGCAGCAGGGCGTTGCGCAGGACCGCGGGCAGGACCGCGGGCAAGTAGTGGTGGCGCAGCAGGTACAGCGGCCCGGCGCCGAACGAGACCGACGCGAGCAGGTGGCCACTGGCCCGTTCCTCCTCGAGCAGCGCCGCGGCCTGGGCGGCGTACGGCGTCCAGCCGACGAGGCACACCGCGAGCGCGGCACCCCACACCGACGGCCCGGTCACCGCCGTGGTCAAGAGCCCGGCGAGGACGGCCGGAAGGGTGGAGGCCACCTCGGTCAGGCCCGCGCTCACCCGTGCCGCGCTGCCGAGCAGCAGCCCGACGAGGACGCTGACCGCCGTCACCGCGAGGGCCACGCTCGCCGTGCGCAGCGCCCCGTGGCCCAGCCGGGCCAGCAGATCACGGCCGAGCGAGTCCGTGCCCAACGGGTGTGCGGCGGAAGGCGACAGGAGCCGGGCCGCCGTGTCCACCTGCAGGGGGTCGCGCAGCAGCCCCGCCACGACCAGGGCGAGCAGTACGACGGCGCAGAACCCGGCGATCCAGCGCGTGGAGCGCCGTCGCGCGAGGGACGGCGGGGGAGGGGCGGTCAGGGCGCCGTCCCGGAGGGCGGGGCCGAGGAGCGCGCGCCGCACGGCCTGAATGAGAAGCCCGGCGACGACACCCAGCAGGACGAGGGCCAGCGTCGCCGTCTGCAGCGGCGGCAGATCCTGGGCGATGGCGGCGTCCAGGGCGAGTCGGCCGAGCCCCGGAATGTTGAAGATCTTCTCCACCGCGACCGCGCCACCGACCAGCGCCACGACGGTCGGCAGAAGCTGCGGAAGCACACCGGCGAGTGTGCGGCGCAGGGCGTTGCGGGCGACGGCCCCGGGCGAGAACCCGAAGGCGTACCAGGTCCGCGCCCATGGCTCCCGGAAGGCGCCGGGCAGCGACTGGTCGAGCAGACCGCCGATCATCGCCCCCGACGGCACGCCGAGGGCGAGCGCGGGCAGCACCATCGACGACGGCCCCTCCCACCCACTGGACGGCAGCCAGCCCAGCCACACCCCGCACACCGTGGCAAGCAGCGAGGCGAGCAGGAACTTGGGCAGCGCGGCGAGTACGGCCGCCCCGGTGCCCGCCCGCGCCCGCCGCAGCCGCCGCCGGGAACCGAGCCACAGGGTGCGTCCGCAGACCAGCGCGGCCACCGCGACCGTGACCACGAGCGCCCCGAGCATCAGCGTCACCGACACCGCGAACGCGGTCGTCACCTGAGGCAGAACCGGTTCGCCCGACACCCAGGACGTGCCCGCGTCACCGCGCGGCAGCCCGCCCAGCCAGTGCGTCAGATGCGTGAACGGCCCCTCGTCCAGGCCCAGTTGCTCCCGTACGGCGGCCAGTTGCGCCGGCGTCGGATCCTGGTCGGCGGACCGGGCCCGCAGGACCGTCAGCGCGGGGTCGTTCCCGGACAGCCAGGGCAGCAGGGCGACGGCCGTGAGCAGCACGGAGCCGGCGACGACGCGGCCGGCCACCGTGCGCCACGGGGAATGGCGGGTATGAGCACCGGCCGATGTCACGCCCACCTACTTCAGGTGCGTGTCGGCATCGACCAGGGACCGCTCGCGCGGGTCGAGGAGCACACCCTCGACATCGGTGCCGATGCCCTGCACGACCTTCTCGTGGACCAGCGGCACGACGGCGTCCGTACGGAGAATCTCCGCCTCGGCCCGCATGATCTTCGTCCGGCGCTGCTCGGTGTCGCCCTCCTCGGCCGCCGCCTTGACGGCCTTGTCGACGGCTGCGTCCTTCAAGCCGGCGATGTTGTAGACACCGTCGCTCATGTAGTCGCTGGCGAGGTAGGCGACCGCGTCGCCGGTGTCGAGGAGCGTCACCCGGGAGAAGACGAGCGCGTCGTACTTGCCCGCGAGGAGGTCGGCCTCCATCTGCGTGTACTCGCGCACGTCCTGCTTCACCGTGAACCCGGCCTTCTCCAGCTGCTGCTGCAGCACGGTCGCGGCCTCGGGCAGTTCCGCGCGGTTGGTGTAGGTGGCCAGGCGCAGGGTCTTCCCCTTCGTCTTCGCCTTGACGTCGGCGGTAGGGGCGGCCGAGGCACGCCCGCTCACCTCCACCCGGTTCTCGTCCGCCCAGGAGACGGCAGGCCCGAACAGACCCTGCGCGGGGTCGGCGTACCCGCCGAAGACCGAGTCGACGAGCGCCGAGCCGTCCACGGCCTCACGGGCGGCCGCGCGCAGGGACGCGTCGGCGAAGATGCCGCTGCCGGTGTTGAGCACGAGACTGTCGGTCCGCACGGAAGGCACCTCATGCCGGGTGTCCTCGTCCAGCAACCCGGCCTGGGCGGTGGGGATCCACTCGGCGATGTCGACTTCACCGCCCCGCAGGGCGTTGGCGCGGGCGGTGCCGTCGGCAATCCAGGTCACGTCGATGCCGGACGCCTTGGCCTTGCCGCCCCAGTACCCGGCGAAGCGGTCGAGCGTGGCCTTGGTCTTCCCGGTGAGCTTCGTGATCTCGAAGGGACCGGTACCGGTACCGACCGGACTGACGGTGCCGTCCTTCGCGTACGCCTTCGGGGAGAGGATGCCCAGCGCCGGGCTGGCGAGCCGCAGCGGGAGTACGGGATCGGCGGCCTTGGTCGTGAGGGTGACGGTGTCGGCGTCGTCGGCCTTCGCGGTGAGGGTCACGTCGCTGAGGACACGGGGCTTGGTCTCGGCGGCGTTGGCCTTGTCGAGCGCGTTGACCACGGACTCGGCGGTGACGTCCGTGCCGTCCTGGAAGGTGGCCTTGCGCAGCTCGAAGGTCCAGGTGGTGGCGTTCTTCTGCGCCCAGGACTTCGCCAGCGCGGGCGCGGCGGTCCCGTCCTCGTCCAGCGCGGTGAGACCTTCGGCCACGGAGAGCTTGCTCAGCACGGTGGCGTCGTTGCTGTACGGCGACAGCGCCTGCACGGGCGGCACGGCGAGGGCGACCCGCAGCCGACCCCCCGATCCTGCCGCGCCTTCCGCATCCGAGCCGCCCTCGCTCGACGACACGAAGCAGCCCGTGAGCAGGGGGGTGAGGGCGAGCGCCGCGAAGAGTCTTCGCGGGGTGGTGCGGCTTGTGCGGATGGTGCGGGTGGCGCCGGTGGTGCGCAGGGTAGTGCGGGTGGTGCGCATGCTGGGTCCTGTCCGTGCTGCGTCGGCGGGGCCGCGTCAGCATATAAGGCAAGCCTTACCAACATTTCACCGGGTTGATGAAGTCTCAACCACTGAGATCCGGCTCCACCTCGGCCTGCTGCGAGAGCCCCGGCATCAGGGCAGTTGAGGCATCCGCCAGTACTGCCTCTTCTTCTCGTCCCGTACGACAACGCCGAGCCGCAGCAGCTCCCTACGCAGCTCGCGGGCATCGTCGGCATCCGCCTCCCCCTTCTTCCGCGCCGCCGCACGAGCCCGCAACAGCGCGTCCGCCCCCTCGGGCAGCCCAGGCGTCCCAGGAACCCAGACTCTGAACTCCCCCCGATACGGATCCTCATCCGCCCACCGATAACCATGCTCGGCGAAGGCACCGGCAAGCCGCGGCCAGGGCAGCCGGCAATCCTCCCGAGCAAGCTCCATCCCGTCCGCCCCGAGCAACACGAGCTGCTTGCCGTCCCGCACCACCAGCCCGATCTCATCACCCCCGAACTCCTGCGACGCGTCCCTGACCCTGAGAACGACGCGCGCCCGGGAGACCCTGACAGCCAGCGACTCATGCACCGCAACAAACCCGACGACCAGCCCCAGCCCCGCCCCGACCACAACGCCCCCAACGCTCAGCCAAGGCTCCGGAACAGAGGTCAGCAACTTGGCCGGCCCCTTGAACGGCGCCCAGCGCAACGTCACCAGCCAATGCGCGAGAACCGTGACCAACCACCCGATCCCGGCCCCGCACCCCACACAGAACAGCACCAGCACCCAGGCCGACTCAGCGATCACGGTGCCGCTGCCGGCGGACGCCCCGCCCTTCTCCGAAAGATCCCCCGAATTGCTCATGTCCCCCGCACCTACGTGTCTGATCTCCGACTCCACACCGCCGAGTCTGAAGGGCAGCCGTACATGCTGTCGTCGGCCGATGGTCTACGGGGGCTGCGACTTTGGTTTGCTTTGGCGGTGGCGGTCGCCCCTACGAAGCCGTCATGCGCTGCTCCAGAAGGCCAGGGCCTTGCTGATCAACTCTTTCGCGGCGTCCCCATAGCACGCGGCATTGCTCAGGGCGTTGAACGCCTTGTCGTGGAGGGCGAGTTCGTTCGAGTCGGTGATGTCCACGCCGGTGGAGACGAGTTCGTAGTGGGCCCGGTCATCGCCGTGCATGTTGAAGCCGGGCATGGGGACCACCCCTACCTCGGCCGTGCTGCGAAGCACGCCGAGAGTGAGAGAGGGCAGGTCGATGTCGTGGAGCAGGCGCTCCATCTGCCCGCGCATCACGACCGGCCCGCCGATGTTCGTGTACAGGGCCTGTTCGCCGAGGATCACGTCGTAGTGATGCTCACCGTCGCACAACACCTGCTGACGCTCCATCCGCTTGGCCACGCCCGCCGCAACGTCATCCGGAACACCGAGGAACTCAACGACCTGACGGAGAATCACCGTCGCGTACGCCTCGGTCTGGAACGTCCCCCAGATCATGGTGGGGACGTATGCCTTGCCGTGCCGAGTCCGGCGGTACCAGTCGATGACCTCGCTCTGGATATCTTCGGTGCCGGTAGACAGTCGCTGTTGCCACGGGATCAAACTGGTCACGGCTTCCCCCTCTGAGCTGTCTTTTCCCCAGCCGACACTGCCCGTGGGTCCGACAGGGCAATCCGGCCGGTCAGCAGAACGTCGTGGTTGGCGAAGAGCGCGTCGAGTTCGAGGCGACGGCGGATATACGCCGTCCATGTCGCGTTGGGCAGGTTGGCGTGCGTGTTGACCATGCGGGCGCGGCTCGCCTGAGCGAGGATCCAGCGGGCCCGGTCTTGGTCGGCGGTACGGCCGCCGAGATCGAAAGCCAGCCGCCACAGCTCGTCCCCGTCGCTGTGTTCGTCGACGACGGTGACGAGGCCGATGTGGGGGAACCTCGGCTCGGATCAGTTACGCCAGCGACTGTCGCACTGCGTCGACCAGTGACGTTGCGCGCACATCGGAGGGGCCCCCGATGATGTGGTTCATCACGTAGGCGAAGCCGATGCCGTGCTCCGGGTCGGCAAAGCCGAGCGAACCGCCTCGACCGGTGTGGCCGAAGGAGTCCGGCCCGGTCATGGGGTTGGTGTCGGTGGGCAGCATGTATCCGGAGCTGAACCGGCTCGGCACCACCATCACCTCGTCCGCCCCGCAGGCCTGCTCCTTGGTCGCTGATGCGAGGGTTTCCGGGGTGAACAGGCGCACGCCGTCCACCTCGCCGATCAGCGCGGCGTACATACGTGCCAGTCCGCGCGCGGTGCTGATTCCGTTGGAGGCCGGGAGTTCCGCAGCCTGCACCTCGGGTGAGTTGAAGTCGATCTCGGACGGGTCCGTGACCGCGAACGCCCTATTGCTGAGCGAGTTCGGGTCCCGCCAGGCGGCGACCAGTTCGCGGAGTTCCTCGGGGATCAATTCCGAAGGTGCCGTGGTGTAGTTGATCTCCGGCTGTTGGTACACCATGTGGCTGACCCGGTCGCGTTCACTGGTCGGCAACCCGATGAAGAAGTCCAACTCCAGCGGGGCGGCGATCTCGTCGGCGAAGAAGCGGCCCGGAGTGTGGCCGGAGACCCGGCGGATCACCTCGCCGGCCAGCCAGCCCCAGGTCCGGCCGTGATACCCGTGCGCGGAGCCTGGAGTCCACTGGGGGCGCTGAGCGGCCAGTGCGTCCGTCATCGGCTGCCAGGCCAGTGCCTCCGCCAGCGGCACCGGTTGGTCCAGCGCGACGAGGCCTGCCTGGTGGGACATCAGCCAGCGCACCGGGATGGCCGCCTTGCCGTTCGCGGCGAACTCCGGCCAGTACTTGGCCACTGGCGCCTCTAGGTCCAGCGCGCCGCGCTGAGCCAGCAGATGTACCGCGGTGGCTGTCGGCCCCTTGGTCGCCGAGTAAACCAGCTGCAGTGTGTCCCGCGTCCACGGACGACCAGTGTCAGGGTCGGCGACCCCACCCCACAGGTCCACCACCGGCCGGCCAGCCAGGTAAACGCACACTGCCGCGCCGATGTCCCCGTGCTGGGCGAAGTTCGCCGCGAACGCTTCGCGTACCGGTTCGAACCCGGCCGCGACCTCACCGTTGATCGTGGTCATGCGGCCCATCCTGGCATTTCGGCTGCCGCTCCGAGAGAGTCCTTTCGATGCGCGCAAGCCCGCACCGATCAGGACGCGACGGGCAGCGCCTGAAGACGCTCGCGGAACTCGCGGACGGCCGGAACGGACTTGTGTGCTTGAAGCTGCTCCGAGAACTCCTTCAGGCGGTCCAGAGCCCGTACGGAACTGACCTTGTCTTCAAGGAGCTCAGCGCCGTAGTTCGCAGCGTCGAGCGCTCCGTCCAGGTCGTTTCCGGCGAGGCGGGCTTCAGCCAGGCGGCTGGACCGTACGGCCTTGTCCCTGGGGGCGGCCTTCGTGACGGAGATCTCCAGCGAACTCGTCGCTCGCTCCAATTGGCCCGAACGCAGCAGGACCTTGCCCTCCGTCGACTTCAGTTGCGCCTCGCCGAACCAGTTGAGCCAGTCAGGGCCTTCCTCCCCTATGTGGCGTTCCCAGAGGGAAGCGGCACGGTTCAGGGCCCTACTGGCCCTCTTGTGCTCGCCGTCGCGGGACAGCGCTTCGGCCTTGTGCAGGTAGAGGAAGGACTGGGTGTAGGGCGACAGGGTTCGAGGAGCGTTGTCGATGGCGGTCGAGATGAGGTCGACCCGCTCGGCGGTCCGTCCGGCCTCGGAGACGTGGACGCCCATCTCCGCCAGCACGAAGGCACCGAAGGCATCGTCCGCAGCGGTGCGGGCGCTGCGCAGGGCTCCGACGTAGTACCGCTGTCCTACGGACCGCAGCCCTGCGTCGTAGGCCATCCAGCCGGTCAGATGCGACACCCGGGCCGCCAGTGCGTACAGGCGGATACGGATCTTGTCCGTGTATCGGCCGGCGTCCAGGAGACCGGTGATCAGGGCGAGATCACCGCGTGCCTGCTCCAGGAGTCGGGCGCCCCCGAGTTGGTCGTCGAGCGTGCGGAGTGTGCTGATGCGCTGCTCGATCGTCGAAACCATCGTGTCGGTGACTCGATCTCCGTTGAGCGCGGAGGCGAAGGCAGAAGGGGCCTCGGCCCAACTCGCCGCAAGCCCCGTCAGGGCGGCGCCGGTGATGGTGAGAAACCCCCGCCGGTCCATGCGGCCACTTCCCACCAGATCAGCTAGTGCCTCAACGGTACCGGCCTCTGTCCAGGGAGCAGTGAGCCCGGTGACTTCCCATACGGGGAGCCACCGGGGCCATGCTTCGGCTTGAACCTGTTCGTACGGAACGTGCAGCAGGTCGGCGAGTATGCGCTGAGTGTCGGCGTCCGGCTCCTGTCCCTGCTCCCACTTCCAGACTGTCGTGCGGTTGGTCGCCAGCGGGATGCCGAGCAACTTCCCGTGCATCTGCATGAGTCGAGCGAATTCGGCCTTCCCCCATCCGCGCGACTGGCGGACGAAGGTCAGAGGGTGGACTGCTAACGGCTCACCAGGCACGTCATCACTCCCATCGCCGCCTCGTGGCGTAGCTCGGAGGCTGCTTCCCGCGCCCACGTGTGGAAGGGCGTCCCCAAGAGGAACCCCCCAGAAACGTTCCGGGACCGCCCGCCATGGACGTTGACTGAGCTTCAGCCATCCAATCCTTATCGCCCACAGCCGTGGGCGCAGTCCCCTGACTTCCCGCTGGAATCCCCGGTGGGAGAACCCGAAGAGGAAGGAGCACGAGGTGGCAGAGACCACGACACCGCCTCCGGCCCGGAGTGGCCTTCTGGTGGCGGTGGAAGAGCTGACCGCCGTCCACGACCGCTACGACAGCCTCCGGTCGGACAACGCCGGGAGTTCCGGCGATGCCCCGTGGCCGGGCGGTGACGGCAACTTGACCGACATCGAGTAGCACCCAGGCGACGGGGGCCCGCGCGATCCGCCGTGCCGGCCCCCGTCGCGACTGCGTCACGTGGTCAAACTCATGAGGAGGCAGTGATGGAACACCAGTTGATCAACGCCATCGAGGCGTCGCTCGGGTGGAACGGGGCGGACGAACTCGGCAAGGGCTTCGTGCGGGGGAGCATGGACGACCCCGCCCTCGTCTCCCGCATCCTGACCCCGAACCGTCTGCTCGACATCGCCATGCGCAGGAGCCTGAACCGCCCGCAGTTCCGGTGCTTCCAGAAGGGCGAGGAAGTCCACCCAGCCATCTACTACACCGACACCGTCAGCCCCCGGGGCCAGAGCATCCCCATGGTCAACATGCGCAGTCTGGGCAGGGTACTGGGGGAGGGCGCGACGGTCATCCTCGACCAGGCCAACGTCTTCGACCCGACGATGGAGGTCGCCTGCCGGGCATTGCAGTGGTGGTCACGCGAGCGCGTTCAGGTCAACGCGTATCTGACGACGAACGACGCCGCGGGTTTCCCGCTGCACTGGGACGATCACGACGTGGTGATCATCCAACTCGCCGGCGAGAAGGAGTGGGAGGTACGCGGAACCTCCCGCAAGGTGCCCATGTACCGCGACTCCGACCCCAACAGCACCCCGACCGAAGAGATCGTCTGGGCCGGCGTGATGAAGACCGGTGACGTGATGCACATCCCCCGAGGCCACTGGCACCAGGCGACCCGCAGCGGCCATGGATCGGGGAGGAGCCTTCACGTCACGTTCGGGATCACCAAGCGCACAGGAGCGAGCTGGCTGGCGTGGTTGGCCGACTGGTCCCGCGAGCACGAGATCTTCCGGCACGACCTGGATCGCGTGTACGGGAGCGGCACTCAGGCCCTGACCGGGGCCGCCACCCGGCTGATCGGTGAGCGGTCCCCGGCCGACTTCCTTGCCGCGTACGAGCAGGCGACGACACTTCCCCGACACGTGCCGTTCCTCGACGTCCTGGGTCCGCTCGACGCCGTGGTGTGCACCACCCATTTCCCTCCGCAGATCCGGGAGAACGGCGAGACCGTCGACATCGTGGCCTCTGGGAAGAAGCTCACCTTCGAGGCCAAGGCCGTGCCCGCGCTGCGTTTGCTGCTGAGCGGCAGGCCTGTCCCGCTGGAGCGGGCGACAGCCGTCGTCGGTGCCGAAGCGGCGGAGGTGGCCGAGATCTTGGTGAGGGAGGAGATATGCGCGGCGCTGACCCCCGAGTTGTCCTCGGGCTACACCGGTCTCGTCACGAACGCCGTCTCCTGACCGGAGCACTGGACGTCGGCGTCACAGCGATCGACACCAGCACCAACTACCTCGGCTTCCGCTCCCATGAGGTGCTGGCGCGGACAGCCGGCGATCTGTTGCCGGAGTTCACGCTCTCCACAAAGGTGGGCTACTTCCCGAGCCTGGACAGGGCAGAACACTCCCTGAACCCGATTCGGCTGTACGGGGCCGTAGAACAGTCGGCCCGGGACCTCGGACGAGAGCCGGACGTGGTGTTCCTGCACAACCCGGAACACTCGCTCCAAGAGACCGTTCCTGAGGCCGTCCCTCACAGCCGGGACGTCCTGGCCCAGGCATGCGCCATCCTTGACGATGCCGCATCGAAGGGGCTGTGCGGGGCCTGGGGCATCGCGTCCTGGGACCCGTCACCGCTGCGGAATCTGATAGATACGACCATGCCGAGGCCATCCGTCCTCATGGTCCGTGCTGGCCTGCTGGTTGGAATCAGAACGCTTGACGCCGCGGACGCCCTGGCTGCGGCGTGGGGCCTGAGCGACGGCATGGTGTGGGGCATGAGCCCCTTCGGAGGCAGCACGGGCGTCCCGGTGTGGGACAGAATCGACCCCCGCGTCTTCCTCAGAGACAACGCTGGACTTTCCCGCGTACAGGCGGCCTTCCGCGCCGCCTACGACCTCCCTCAGGTCGACGTCCTGGCCGTAGGAACCGACGATCCCGCTCATCTGGACGAACTGATCGGCGCTTTGGCCGGCGAGGTCGACGAGCGGGCTATCCACGAGTACCGGAACCTCCTTCGGGACCGGTTGCGCGGTCAACTCGTCTGAAGCTCTGCGACGATCTGCTCCGCCATACGGCGTGCGGGCTGGAGCCGAGGATCCTCCGGGTGCGCATGCGGCCCCAGGATCTTCGCGCACACGAACAGCGTCATCAGCTTGCCGTCCCGGCTCTCGAAGTCTCGGCGTCGCTCTTGCCGTACGCGACCGGCCAGAGCAGGGACGGCAAGGGAACTTCCCCACAGCGAAGCGGAATCCAGCCCCCGCGGTGCGCTTCCCCAGTCCTCCCAGTCGAAGAGACAGAACGTCGGCGCGGTCATGTTGGCCCAGTTCAGATCCGCGTGGGCCGGTACCCACCGCTCGACGGTCGTGTCGAAGTCGCCGGAGAACGCAGAACGGATGGACTCGGTGACGAGAGCCTGTGTGATGGTGACGGTGTCCGGCGTAGCGACGCGTCTCGTGTCCTGAGCCGAGAGCGCGTCCACCGATGAGTTGAACGCCCGCCACCACTCATCCGGCAGCTTGGGGTCCTCACTCAGAACGGCGGTGCCGATGGGCGCTCCCGGCAAGAGCTCGGTTGCGTCGGCCCGCCACATCACCGGTTCATATGCATCTAGCCAGACCACACACCCCTGCCATGCAGGCTGGGCGACGTTCTGCAGGCGAGCGGCGCATTCAGTGCCGTTCCAGCCCTGAACGCCGATCTTGTCGAGCGTCCGCCTTTCGATACGCACCCATGTATCGCGGTCCGTCCGCGCCCCGACCGAGCGGCGCTTGCGCAATACCGTGCCCCGATCCAGGTGCACTTGAAGCGAATGCTCTACGTGGTCAAGAACCTGATCAACCGGTTCGATCCGCAAGTCGACGGGTCGGGCCGTGGATGCCGAGAGCGTCATAGGTGCGACCGTAACAGCGGGGGACTCCATCCAGGATCAGCTTGATGAGCTGCACGGGAGATTGTGGAGGCTGTGGACGCCTTCCGCGCCGGGCGGGCGAGTTCACCGAGCCATGCCGTGGTCGTCTGGATCCGTCGTGATTCCTACGCGACCCAGCAATACAGGCTCTGCCCCTGCCCGGCAGGGCTGCGGGGAGAGAGCCGCAAGACCGCTCGCGATCTTGTCGGCGTCGAGGACGATGCCCTTGGGAGACAAGGTGAGGAATTACTCAGCGAGAACGCCATCGTCCGGGGTCACCGCGACGATGGCCACAGTGGGAGGTGGCGGTGCTGGCGTGTACACGTACGCCACTGCAAGCCCCGGCACTCCGGCCCGGGGTTCGATCCTCGTCTTGCGGACTTCGGTGCCGTCCTTACGCGGCAGCCCGAGCAGGACCCCGAGCCTGGGCACCTGTTCCAGCTCCCGCCGGAGTGTCTCCAGTGCCTGCTCGGCTCCGAGGGCCTTCGCCCGATCGGCCGCCCGTACTGTCACAGCCACGATCACGCTGCTCACCGGCCCTGTGCCTCATGCTTCAGCCGTGCCGCGAGGTCGATACCCTCCTGCACGGCGATGTCGAAATCGGGGTCCTGGTAGAGCCGGATCCTGCCCCGGTAGTCAACGATCACGGTGGCGACAGCAGCGAGGTCCGTCTCCGACGATGCCTCCAGTGCACGCTGAAGATCTGCTTCAAACGACTCCCGGTCGCCCGGAAAGCCGTGTCCGGACCGAAGAGCTGCTCGAATGTCGCCGATGGTCTTCAACGGCAGCGCCGCTGGCCCGGGCGTCTCCGCGTACTGTGCGCTCACGATCGTCTGCTCCTTGCTGTCTGCTGTCCTATGAGGAGTGTCCTACAGCGGAACGGGGGCCGCTGAGGAAACCTCCCTCGTCAGTGCGCCAAACGTCCGTGCTCCAGGACACCACTCAGGAAGGCGTGCCATGCGCCGCTACCAAGAGTGATTACGGGTCCCGTCTCACACTTGGAGTCGCGCACGCGAGCTCCGTCGACGGTCAACGCACATTCGATGCACTCTCCTCCGGCACCGTTGCTGTACGACGACCTGAACCACACCGGGCGGAGGCTGCCATCGGCACTTGCAATGCTCACGCTGCGTATTCCTTCAACACCGTCTTGATCAACTCGATGGAACGTTGAGGACTCAGGGCTGCGGCTCGTAGACCGTCGAACGCCCTGGTGTACTCACGAACATGATGCTCGCCTTCCAAGTACACGGCATCGGTGATGCCGTCCCGGTACACGATGTCCGGGTCTTCCTGAGCGGGGAAACCCAGCATGGTGAATGAGCCCGTGACGGGATAGGTCCCTGCGTCGAAGGGCAAGACCTGCAAGGTCACGGTGGGCATCTCGGCGGCTTCCAGAACACGTTCGAGCTGCTCTCGCATCACCGCCCGATCCCCGATGACGTGGCGCAGAGCGCCTTCGTTCACGACGAACCAGGCATCGGGGGCGTCAGGTCGCGTCAGCATGGTTTGGCGCTCCATACGTACGCGGACGGCTCTGTCGATGTCATCGGCAGACATGTGCGCGCCGATCGTGTGGAGTTCGCGCGCATACGCATCGATCTGCATGAGGCCGGGGACCAACTCGCATTGGTACTGGCGGATGGTGGAGGCATCCTGCTCCAGGCCGATGTAGATGTTGAACCATTCGGGAACGCCGGCGCCGTGCACCTGCCACCAGCCTCGCGTCTTGGCCTGCCGAGCCAACGACTTGAGGAACTCGCGCAGTTCGTCACTGGTGCCGTAGAACCGGCATAGGGCATCGACGTCGGACGGTTGGACCCGGCCGCTCCCCGTCTCCATCCGGTTGACCTTGGAGCCACTCCAGTCCAGGGCCTCGCCGACCTGGGCACAGGTGAGTGCGCTCTTCTCGCGGAGCTTCCTCAGCTCGATCGAGAGACGCCGACGGCGTGCCGTGGGTGAGCCGGCCATTCCAACCCTCTTTTCGCTAGCGGGCGTTCAGTCTCGCGCCAAGGGGTGTGCTTGCCAATCACTCAGAAGTGGGAATCCCGCCGTGCACATTGCATAAAGGGATGCGCTGTCGGCACTCTAGACCGACAACGCGACTCAGGGTGAGTTCTCGTGACACTCCGCTGCCGTACGGTGGCTACTGCGACAAGAGGGGTCTTCGTGAGCCAGAGAGCATGCATGCCACGCAAGCCGTGGGATCTGGACTTCACCGCCGAACCTGAGGAAGTGGCCGCGTTGCGTCGCGTCATGCGGCTGCACTTGAGGATCTGGGGCTTGCACAACGTCACCGACGAGGCGCAGCTCTGTGTCAGCGAGTTGGTTTCCAATGTCATCAATCACGTAGGAAGCGGCACGCCGGCAACTCTCGCCGTCTCGATGAGGGGCACTCGTCTGCGTATCGAGGTCTATGACCCCGACACGCGCGCTCTCCCCACCCTCACCAACACGGACTGCGATGCTGAAGCGGGACGCGGCATGGCCCTCATCGACGCCATCGCTGTTCGTTGGGGTGTCGAGCTCGATGTCGATCGGAAAGCGACCTGGTGCGAGCTGGCAACGGGGCTTGCCGCACCGAATGGGCACCTTGGAGGTGCCAGTGTTAGGCGCGCTGAAGCATTGCTGGGCTTGTACTCAGGGGCGCAGCTGTCTGGCGAGCCCGGAACAAGCAGGCTGGGCTCGACGATCGCTGAAGAAGCGGTGATTGACGTCGTTACAGATCTTCTTCACTGGCTTCGGGCGCACGGTTGCGATTCCGACGAGATCATCGATCGCGCTCAGCGGCACTTCGACGCTCAGGCGGAACGAACTGCTTGATAGGCAACTCGGCTGCCTGGTGGCACTAGTTCAGGTCGGCCGACGTCCGGAAAACTCTGTGCAAAGGAGGAAGCCTGAGGCTATTGTGCTCTCCGGCAAGGGTGTTCGCTCTTGCTGAGGCTCTAGGGCTAAGGCTCTAGGGAAGGGAGAGTTCAGCATGCCCAGGTACGTTCATGTGCCGACGGAAGCAACGCATCAGCTCATCCGGCAGGCGTACGAGGCGGGTGGCCCCTATCAGTGGGCCAGGGAAGCGTGGAAGAACTCCGAAGAGAGCCACGCTTCGATCATCCAGTTCGGGATCGAGGAACAAGCCGCAGAGAAGCATGGCGTCCTGCGACGGACGATCATGGACAACGGCGAGGGCATGGAGCCCGATGACCTCAAGATCTTCCTCACCACATTCGGTGGCGGCGGGAAGCCCATCGGGATGGATCAGAACTTCGGGCAGGGTTTCAAGTCCGCCGTCCTGCCCTGGAACCCCTACGGGGTCGTAGTCATCAGCTACACGCTGAACAACCCCGACGGCGCCATGCTGTGGATCTATCGGGATGATCAAGGGAACTACGCCCTGAAGGAGTGGGCAGCGCAAGACGAAGCAGGTGATTTTGTCTCGTACCTGTCTACTCCTCGGCCTTTCAAGGACGTTGAGCACGATTGCGACTGGGGCGCCATCCGACCTGACTGGATGGACACCGGCACCATCATGGTGCTGCTCGGCCAGTCGGCCGAGTCGAGTACCTGGCAGGGAGATCCCGAGCCGTCCCGCAACGAGAACGTCGACGGGCTGATCAGGTACCTCAACGGCCGCCTGCTCGACGTACCCGAGCGAAACGGCTCACCCATCGAAACCACGGTCTTTGACCTGTACGAACGTAAGAGCGCGGAGCGGCGCGCGAGCAAGGACAAGACCGTCGTCCTGCCTAGCGGCCGGGAGATGGTGTGGCGGCCACGCCGGATCTACGGCCTCCGGCACTTCATCCCTCACACTGAACTCACCGGGACTGTCGAGGTCGACGAGCACGGGACGAAGGCCGAGTGGTTCTACGTTCCGGAGCCCGAAGACCCAGTAAAGGGATCTCGGGACTACGTCAACCAGCGCCCAGTCGTCGCCGTTGACTACCAAGGCGAGCTCTATCACGCAGACTCGTCCAAGAGCCGGTACAGGCAGTTCGGGATCACTGACGAGATCAGGGGGCGCACGTGGCTGGTCATGCATCCTCCTGTCTACAGTGACAGCCGGCCGATGGAATGGGGTGTCCTCACCCAGGCATCCCGGAACATGCTCATGGCCAAGGGGGGTGTCGATCTCCCCTGGGACCAGTGGGGAGACGCATTCTTTGCGCGCTTCCCTGAGGAACTCGCACGTGTTCGGGACGAGGCCCGGTCCGGAAATCGAGGGCAGACTGATTCCTCGATGGCTAAGAACCTGTCGAGGATTCTGGATCGCCTGAATCCTCGGTTCAAAGCATCGAGGATCCTCTCCTCAGCGGCAGGACTGGTCATGGGATTCTCTAGCGGAACGACCGCGGGGATTCCGGGAGGCCAGCGAACCACTAGTAATAGCGGTGGCAGGGGAGCAGCTGGAGGGGCGGGCGGCAGCACGGGATCGCAGCAAGTGCTGGTTCCTGCCGTTGGCGGTACCGCATCCGGTAGGTCCGCGCGAACCAGGG
Source organism: Streptomyces sp. T12 (assembly GCF_028736035.1). Taxonomy (NCBI): domain Bacteria; kingdom Bacillati; phylum Actinomycetota; class Actinomycetes; order Kitasatosporales; family Streptomycetaceae; genus Streptomyces; species Streptomyces sp. T12. The sequence goes on along the minus strand of NZ_CP117866.1, from coordinate 3,838,251 downwards.
GAGGATTCCCGGCGTTCGATTGGAAGAAGTTTGAGCCGGATGAGGCCAAGTACCTAGCTCGGTATGACCAGAACGACACGATGACGCTGTCAGACGGTCTGGTTTCCCACGGGGTTGTCTTCTTGAACGAAGCTCACCCTGTTTTCATTCAGGAGTGCAACTACTGGGTGGATAGCGTATGGCCGAAAGCAGACCCGAAGCTGGTCCAAGAGTTGGTGCACCGTGTGTACGGCGAGGAAGCAGTCGCCCATGTCGTCCATGCGCAACGACTCAACGGCACCGTTGTCGCTAACACCGGGGGCAAGCCGACGGTGATCAGCGAAGAGGACGTCGAACAGTTCCTGGAGCCGGTCGCGTTGTCGTCAGCGCTCCTCGGGCTTGTGAATGTCGAGCAGCGCATACTGACGCAGGGCGGGGGACTGTTCGGCAGCCGAGCGAACGCTCAGTAAGACCACGTCGACGCTGTGCCGCCGTTCTCTAAATGGCCGCGGCGGCACAGTAATCGCGAGTTAGAGAGCGTTGTTTTCGGCGAGATGCCGATGGATGTGTTTGGCCAAGTGCTCAGCTAGTCCAACAGGAACAGCATTCCCGATCTGTCGGGCGATCTGCAGCTTTGTTCCACACCACTTAAATTCCTCGGGGAATCCCTGGATCAGAGCTGCTTCGTAATGCGTGATGGGCCGGTCCAGAAACGGATGAAGATAGCGTCCCTTTTCGGGCTTGAAGAACTCGGTCCGGATCGTCACGGATGGCGTCTTGAGGCGGAGCCGCCCCATTACGTCACCTGTACCGCTGTTGTGGCGATCCCAGCTATCCGTTGAGAGGCTGACGACTTCTCCGGCGATCACTGCAGTCTTGCCGCGGAGGTCTTTTCGGTTGCCGCCAGGCGGAATCTCCCTGTATCTAGCTAGAGATAGAGGGGTCGGATTTCTGCCGATGTGAAGTTCATTAGTTCGGTATATGCCGGGCACGACATTGCCGAGAATCTTCTCTTCTCGCGCGGGGAGTGAATTAGTCAGAGGGTATTCGGGGCTCTTTCGGAAAATTCCCTCCACTGTCACCCATGGTCGGGGTCCTGGCGCGTCAAAAAGTGTCGGCTCTCCCGAAGGATTCTTTGTGTGAGTCGGGATGGGATTGCCGAGTGGCGGCAAGTCCTTGTGTGTGGCGATTACGATAGCGCGTTTTCTGGCTTGAGGAACTCCAAAATCTGCAGCGTTCAAGACGGTTCGCGCGGTGAGGTTATATCGGCGCAGCAGACCCTTCTTGTTCGAAGCGAGAAGTGCCCTGTACTCAGGTGAGTTGAAAAAGCGATCTACGTTCTCAATGACGAAGATCTTCGGTTCCAGTGCTGCGACCACTCGTACGTATTCGCGCCATAGTTTATTTCGCGGGTCTAGTGGATTCTCTTCCCCTAGTCCTGAGAAGCCCTGGCAGGGAGGACCGCCGAGGATTACGTCGACCTTCCCCTTGTGCGGAGTGGGGTCCCACTCTTTGATGTCGCCGGCGAAGACAGCGCAAGAGCTGCCTGCGTGAGCGCTGAAGTTCACCGCGTACGTGGCGGCTGCGGCCTTGTCGAACTCGACTGCAGCTAGCGAGCGGTAGGGGGAGGCTTCGCCTGGAGCGGGTTTGTACGCGTGGAAGCCTTGGGTGAAGCCGCCGCAGCCAGCGAATAGGTCGACGACGTTGATCGTGGCAGTGGTGCGGGCGGTCATGGCAGACAGACTACAGACTCTGCTAGCTGCCCCCCGGTCAGGCCGGAGGCTAGCAGGCTGCTGATCGCCGTGGGTGACGGGCTAGGCATGTCAGGCTGCCTCGGCGGTTGAGGTCTCGCGCAGAACGTCGGCTATGGAGGCTGCGACAGCGTGCGCGACGGGCGGTGGGAAGGCGTTCCCGATCTGCTTGTATCGTGCGGTCCTGCTGCCTGCGAACTGCCATTCCCTTGGGAAGCCTTGAAGCAGCGCGACTTGCTCGGGCGTGAGCTTTGGGTAGCCCTTCCGACCACCCCTGCCTACGCCGTGCTGCAGCACGAAGTCAGGTCCTGGAACCTGCGCTGCCGTTGAGTTTCCATTAACGGCCATCTTGGCCCACTTCTGCTTGGCGCGTTCCGGCCCCAAGTCTCCTCCGCCGTGTTTCTCGGATCCTCCGACGATTGTCGGAGCGATGTCATTAGCGAGGCTTGCCCACTCTGCTGCGCCCGGCCACCCTCCAGACTGCATGGATTCTTGCAACACCTCGCCTACCGTATACGGGAGCTCCCAGGATCCGATTGGCCATTGGAACTTCTTGAGCCCCTTTTGGACAGCCACTATCAGGGTTCTTTGCCTTGTCTGGGAAACGCCGAAGTTTTGAGCGTCCAAGACGTCTATATGGACTTCGTAGCCCAGGTTCTCTAGGGTCTCAACAATGTGATTCCGGACGTGAATAAATTCACGACTTCGCGCCAGAGTCTTAACGTTTTCCAGCATTACGGCACGCGGGAGAAGGATCTCGACGAGCCTGAGGGCTTCGGGCAGCAGATCGCGTTCGTCAGCGGCTCCCTTCTGTGCCCCCGCTATTGAGTAGGGAGTGCAGGGGACGCCCCCGGCAAGGAGGTCGACGGTGCCTATGCCGGCGTCCCGCTGTGGCTCAAATTCGCGGAGATCCTTTTGTATAACGCTCCAAGAGGGACGGTTCAGACGAAGCGTTGCGCACGCTTCGGCCTTGCGCTCCACCAACGCGAGGTGGTGGAAGCCAGCTCGCTCTACCCCTATGGCCTGCCCGCCGCCGCCCGCGCAGATCTCAAGTGAGGTCAGGTTCTCACTGCTGAGCAAGGTCATCCTCCCCGTCCAGACGATGTTGGAGGAGAGCGTAGACGACCGGACTGACAATCGGTGCTGCCTGCCGGTTTGCCCGATCTGCGAGGGCTGCCTTGGTAGTTGGAACAGCGCGTACCTTCGGCTGGCGCAATGGGCTTCGCTGGCTGACGTCCAATGGGCGCCGTGGACGTCAGCCAGGGCGGCCGGTGCCTTACTCGGCGTTCCGCCTCGTCCTGACCACCTGGATGATCTCGGCGGCTGACGCCTGTGCGGAGGCATGCTCCCAGTAGCGAAGCACGAGCCATCCTGCATTCTCTAGCTGCCTATCGGTATCTCGGTCACGTGCGACGTTGCGCGCTACCTTGTCCGACCAGTAGCCCGGGTTGGTCTTCGGAGAGACATAGTGCTCCGGACAGCCATGCCAGTAGCACCCGTCGATAAAGACAGCGACCTTGGCGGGGCGGAACACCATGTCTGCTGTCCGGCGTAGGTCCGGCACCGGTCTGGCCGCGACTCGGTACCGCAGCCCGCTAGCGTGCACGAGCCGCCTGACGAGCAGCTCGGGTTTGGTGTCCCGGCTCCGCACCGCCTGCATATTGCGCCGCTTCGCCGCAGAAGAAGCCCAAGATCCCTCTGGCGGGGCCCAGATCTCAGGGGCTTCGGCTGCTTTCTTTCGCGACATAACACCTTGCCCGGTTGGCCGATTGAAGTAAGAACCACGCTATGTGATGGGTGGTTTACGCAGTAGTGGTTCGAAGAGTCCGCTACGGATTCGCCCTCTGACACTAATCGTAAGGCGGGTCAGACTCACACCAACGAAAAGATTCCCTCTGCTGGCCAAGCAACCGTGCGCCGTCACGGTTACTGTTGGGCCGCCCGCTTCATTGGCCATGTCGTGTTTCCACGGGCCGCGTCAAGGGCGCTTCACTCCGTTGCGCTGCGTTCCGCGTCGGCTGCGCTGATGGTCCTCCGGACCACCCTTGACCCGGCCCGCTCCAGCACGGGGGAAGAAGCGAGCGGGCGGCCCGGAGGAGTGGGTGGCCCAGGTGGGTTGGCGGTCGGGTCGGCTGTGCTGCGGGGCGGGGGCGGGGGCGCCTCTGCGTTTTCGGGGGCATACCGGGGTGGTTCAGCGGCAAGCGGTCGGTGGCGGGGCGGCGCGATTGCGTTGTGGTGGTCGGCGGGATGTCGGTCGGGGGGTGCGTCGGGCCAGGGTTTTCCGTTGAGGGCGGCCCGGCGCGGTCTAGTGATGGTCGGGCGAGGAGTTGTTCGTGTCGGAGAGAGGCCGTGCCGGCAACAGACGTCGGGCGTCGCGTGGCATCGCATGTTTGGGAGGCCACAAGCCCGACCCGACGCGGCCAACTCCCCATCACCCAGCGAAGCTATGTTGTCCGCCATGACGCAGATCTTCGAAGGCAACGACCAGCCCACCCAGCCCCTGACCGGCAAGGTCATAGTCGTAACCGGCGCCGCCCGAGGCCAAGGTGCCGCCGAAGCACAGGCGTTGGAACAGGCCGGGGCGAAAGTCATCGCCACCGACATACAGCCGGACGGCAGTAACTGCCGTCGCCTGGACGTCAGCAGCGAGTCTGACTGGGCCGCCCTCGCCGCCGACCTGCGTGAGACGTACGGCCACGTGCACGGCCTGGTCAACAACGCCGGCGTCATCCAGCGCGACCGCCTCGGCGAGGTCCGCCCCGAGGACTTCGCTCACGTCCACGCGGTGAACGCGACCGGGCCGCTGCTCGGTATCCAGTACCTCTCCCCGCTGATGCCGCCCGGGTCGGCCATCGTCAATGTCGGGTCGTCCGCTGCGCTCACCGGCTACTACCCCGTGGCGTACACCGCCAGCAAGTGGGCCCTGCGCGGGGTGTCCAAGATCGCGGCGATGGAACTGGGGCCGCGGGGTATTCGTGTCAACACCGTTCACCCCGGATACATCGAGACCGAGATGACCGCCGCCGCCACCCCGGCCTTCCGGGAGACGACCATCCGTGAGACCCCTCTGGGCCGTAGCGGCACCGTCGACGACATCGCGCCGCTGGTCGTCTTTCTCCTCTCCGACGCGTCCTCCTTCATCACGGGAGCGGAGATTCCCGTGGACGGAGGCCTCACCGCGCACGGCGGCGTGAAGTCCATCTCGGACGCGATGAGGCCGGGTGCGCCCCTTATTTCCGGGGTGCCGGACATGTCGTAAGGGGGGAGGGTGGCGGGCTACTCCATCCTGCGCCCCCACCCCGCCCTACTGCACCCCGTGGCACTCCCCATAAACCCGCCCCGACCCACACCAACACCCAGCCCCCCGCTGCGGCGGCCACCCCACAGCCCGCCCCCGCGCCGCCAGCGTCGTCGCATACTGCGGCAGCAACGTCGCGTCCTCCGGCGACGCCCCCTCCGATGCGGCGAAGGCCTCGTACGACGGCACCGTCCCCGTCACGATCCCAAGGTTGGGCGTGCCCGAAGCCGACAGTTCCCGGAGCGACGCCTCTATCGTCGCCAGGTGCTCCTCAAGCGAGGGGTACTCCGCCGCCAGCGACGGATACGCGGCCACCAGTTCCGTCAGCTCATCCGCTGTCCAGTGCAGCACCGCCACCGGGAACGGGCGGGACAGGGCCTCCCGATATGCGCCCAGTTCCGCCCGCAGCCGTGAGATCTCCGCCTCCAGTTCCGCCGGGTTCTCCGAGCCGAGGGACCAGACGCGCTTCGGGTCGTGGAGTTCGTCCAGGGAGATCGGCATCGAGTGGAGGGTGTCCGCCAGGGTGTCCCACTCGTCGTGGGCCAGGCCCAGCATGCGGCGTACGCGATGGCGGCCGAACAGCAGGGGATGCGTGGAGTACGGGGGCTCCGGGACGTCTGTCAGGAGGAGGCGGGCGCCCTCCGTGAACGTCTCCTGCGCCTGCTCCAGTTCGTCGTGCGCCTCCAGGGCCTCCGCGACGATCACCCATGGCGCCGGGTCCGTCGGCGAGGTGGTGCGGACGCCGTCGATGATCGCTCTTGCCTCCGCCTCGTGGCCGTACTCCCAGAGGTTCGATGCCTTGAGGGCTCGTACCAGGTAGGCGTTCTCCAAGGCGACGGATGAGGACAGCAGGCGGTCGTAAAGTGCGGTCGCGGCAGGGCGGTCGCCGGCCAGTTCCAGGTGGGCCGCGGCCTGCAGCAGCAGGGCCTCGGCGTCCTCGGGGTAGAGGCCGGCGGTTCGCTCCAGGCGTGCCGCTTCGGTGGTGTGGTCGACGTTCTCGGCAGGCGTGTCGGGGCGCATGAGGGACACCGTACTGCCGTGCGGTGACAAAAGGAGAGGTATCCGCAGGCCAGCGCCCCCGGGGTTATCGACCCTCGGTGTTCCCGCGCGCCGAAGCGAGCTCGATGCCTCGGAGGCGGCGCAGCCAGCCGACGAGGAGGCGCAGTGCGATGCCGCATCCCGCGCACCAGCCCCAGCCCTCGGTGAGCAGCGTGTGCAGGCCGTCCTCGTGCTGGATGTACACGACCTGGGTGCCTACGGCCGCCGTGATGAGCCCGTTCGTTCGTGATTCCGCCGACAGCAGCCAGTCGATCGGCAGCCACAGTGGTGCGGCCAAGTCGCGGAGGCGCATGCGGAGGGCTGCCCAGAGGAAGCCGAGGGCGTAGAGCATCCTGCGGCGAGGGGAGAGGGTGATGCCGTTCCCCGGATCACCTGCGAGGATCGCGGTCCATTCCTCGCGGAGGTGGGCCCTACGGTCGCCGACAACGAAGGAAGCCAAGCCCAGAGTCCCACGGGCGGCCCTGCCGATCGGCCGGACCGTCCCGGCAGGGGCCTGAGGCTCCTCTTCCGAGGCCTCCAGCGAGGGCCGATTGCGCAGGGCGGTGAGCAGCAGCCCGATGGTGGCTACCAGGATCGCGGCCGCCGTCAAGGCGCCGGACGCCCATCCGGTGGCAAGTAGGGTCTGTGCAAACGCCGGCTCGGGGTCGAGCATCTTCAGGATGTAGCCCACGAGCAGGAAAATCGCCGTAAGTGTGCCCGCCAGCACCGGGGCCAGCACTGCAACAACAGCCGGCGTCCCAACGTCAGGGGCCTCCGAGCGATGCTCGTCCACGCTCATGCCGTCCCCCCCTCGGTCCCCACCCGCAGCCCGAAGGACCGAGGCTTCCGCTCCCTGGCCTCGTGGGCCGCCTGCTGACCCGTGGCCGTGAGTTCGTAGTAGTACCGCTTGGGTCGGCCCGGGTGCTCGCTCGTCTCCGCGTACCGGGTGACCCAGCCGGCGTCGACCAGGCGCTCAAGGATGGGGTACACGGTCCCGGAGCCGAGGTCGGCCTCCTCGCAGATCTTCAGGCCCCAGGCGGGATCGTCGGAGGTGGCCGCCAGCAACACCTTGATCACCTCAAGTGTTGGGCGTGTAAGGCGAATTGATGCCATATCGCCAGTGAAGCACCGCATCGAGCGTATGTCGAGAACGACAGTCGGGTGATGCGGTCGATCAGCGGTGTCCGGGGGTGGGCGACGGAGGGCGGGCCGCCTTCGCGCCGCGCGCCGCCACCCGCGCCCCCGGGCGGACGCCTAGATGACCACCCCGTCGATCTGCAACGTCTGCACAGACTTCGCCGCGAACGGCACCGCCACCGACTTCCCGCTCAGGGTCGTGTTCGAGTACGCCCGGTACTGGTCCCCGCCCGTCGTCACCGTGTTCCAGCGCGGGACCGCCCCGCCCGAACCGCCCGTCACCGTCGTGAAGCGCGACAGGTCGAAGGTGAAGGTCTGGGCCGAGGTTGATGTGTTCACCGCGACTATCACCAGGCGGCGGGCAGACGCGTCGTAGGCCGCCGCCGCGTAGCTCACGCCCGTGTCGAGGATCCGCATCCCCGGGCGGATGTGGCGGCTGAACTGCGCCATGACGTAGTACTTGGTCTGGATCGTCGTCGGCTGGAGCGTGTTCTGGTCGTACGCGATCATCGCCCAGCCCGTCGACGGGTCCATGACCTGCCAGTAGACCCATGCCGTCGGGTGCAGCCACCGGAAGTCGTAGCAGAGGTTCGACGCCATGGTCAGGCCCGTGCCGTCGCTGTCGCCCGTCTCCGAGTTCCAGAGCTTCTTGCCGGATGTGGTGACCACGTCCGTGTAGAGCAGGTCCCTGCGGCCGCCCGAGCCCTGGTAGCCGTGCACGTTGACCTGGTTGACCAGGGCCTTGGTCGAGGAGCCGAAGGAGGCCCAGGTCGAGCGGGCCGTGTCGTAGTTCGTCTCGTCCGATGCCGAGATCCGTACGCCCGTCAGGCCTCGCTTGTCCAACTCGCTGCGCATGTACGGAAGTACGGCCGCCTGGACCGCCGGGTCCATGTGGCAGCCCTCCTGGGTGCCGGTGGCGGTCCACCAGGTGGAGGCCGGCTCGTTGAAGGGGTCGACCGTCGCGAAGTTCACGCCCCAGTTGTTCTTGGCGTACAGGGCCGTGGCCGCCAGGTGGGAGGCGTGCTGGCGGTAGTTCCAGGTCTGGAGGTTGTTGCCGCCGCCCGCCGCGCCGGACGGGTTGTGGTTGGAACACATCCACCACATCGGGGAGTTGGCGAAGAGCTCGGTCGTCGCGCCGCGCTGCGTCGCCTTCTGCAGCATCGCGCGCTGGTTGGCGTCCGCCGTCCAGTCCCAGGCCGAGGAGGTGGGGTCCTCGTTGTTCCAGTCCTGCCAGAACCCCTCGATCTGCTTGAAGCCGGGGATGTTGGGCGACTTCACCATCGCCTCGCCGTTCACGGTGTTCCAGCTGCACGCGCCGAGGTTGTAGCGGGCGATGTTGAGGCCGAGGCCGGGCAGTGTCGTGCCGTTGTAGGTCACCGAGTTGGTGGTGAAGAAGAGGTCGGCGAAGTCGTTCCGGTTGCCGAAGACATTGGCCCACCAGGCCAGGGACGTGCCCCAGCCCTCCCAGGTGCCGTACGACGTGCCGGGGTTGACGGCGATGGTCGCGTCCGCGTGTGCGGTGCCGGTCGCCAGGGCGCTGCCGAGGAATGCGCCGCCTGTCGCCGCCAGCAGAGTTCTGCGTCGGATCATGACTTCTCCGCTTTCGCTCAACGGCCGGTCGTCGTCGAACCGGCGTCGTGGCTTGTCCCGCTGATGCCGACAGGAAGCATCGGGTGTGACGTATGAGGTTGTCGAGAGTTCCGACAGCCCTTTCTCAAACCTGTGGAGGAAGTGTTCGGGGGGTCGGACGCGGCGGGATGTGCAGGGGCATCCGGACCGGTGTGCGTACGGCTCTGGAGACCTCGCGCCCCGCCCCTTATCGTGCGCCCCGCCCCTTTGTCGTGCGGGCGGCCCCGGTGAAGGAGGCTCTCGGATGGTGCGGGTTCGCGTCGTGCAGCACAGCGGTCTTCGGCGGCGTGCCCTGCGGCGGCGGGCGTTGTGGGGCGGTGGGGAGGTTCTCGTCACCGTCGGGGTGGTGCTCCTGCTGCTGGTCGTTCATCAGGTGTGGTGGACCAACCGGGAGGCCAGGGCGGGCGCCGAGCGGGAGGTGAGGGCACTGGAGCGGGCCTGGGACGGGGGAGGCGGCGACTCCCGTGCAGCGGCTGCACCGGCGGCTACGACTCCGCCCGCGTCCACCGGCACCGGCTCGCCCGAGCAGTCCGCCGGCGACCGGCGCCGGTCCGCCACCGCCCGCGCCCCGGAGCCCGACTGGTCCCAGGCCTACGCCATCCTCACCATCCCCCGCCTCCACCTCCGCGTCCCCGTCGCCGAGGGCGTCAGCAAGAGCGGTGTCCTCAACAAGGGCTACGTCGGCCACTACCCCGGCACCCAACAGCCGGGCCAGGCCGGCAACTTCGCCCTCGCCGGGCACCGCAACACCCACGGCGAGCCCTTCCGGTACATCAACCGGCTCGCACCCAAGGACACCGTGCGGGTCGAGACGAGGAGCGCGACGTACACGTACGCCGTCGACAGGACGCTGCCGAGGACCGCCGCCCATGACAGGAGCGTGATCCGGCCGGTCCCGCGCTCCACCGTCAGGCCCGCCTACGGCTACGACGAGCGCGGCTACTACCTCACCCTGACCACCTGCACGCCGGAGTACACGTCCAAGTACCGGCTGGTGGTGTGGGGCAAACTCGTCTCCATGCGGCCCCGGTAACATCAGGACGAGCACCGTGCGCAAGGCCCGGTCGACGAGGCGAGCCGTACGAAGCGAGCCGTACGAGGGGAGGGGCACCGATGATGCGGAAGTGGGCGAATCTGCGTCCCGCCGCCGTGCTGGTCCTCCTCTTCCTTGAGATCGTGCTGCTCGACACGGGCAGCCTCTCCGCGACCGTCGCGCTCGCCGCGACCGCCGCCGCCGGTTCCGCGTTCGCCGCCTGCTCCCTCCTCGCCTCACGCGCCGCACCCGCCGTGCCGCCCACCCGGGTACGTACGGCCATCCGCGACCGGGCCCGCCGTACGGCCTTCCTGCCGCAACGCGACCCCGACGCCTCGGGCCGGCCACGGCCCAGGGCGCCCGGCCACGCCCTCCCGGCGACCGTCGCGTAGGAACGCACGCCCTCGGGTGACCCCGCGCGGGTCGTCATGCCGCCATGCCGAATCCCGGCATTTCGCTCATCACTGCTCTTCACTCCGGCACGACGAGACCCTCGGAGGGCTCACCCATGTCCGTTTTCGCCGACCTTGTTCAGCAACTCGCCGACCTGCTCCACCCCCTGTTCGGCGCGTCCGCGGCCGCCGCGGCGATCGTCCTGTTCACCGCGTTCGTACGACTCCTCGTCCACCCCCTGTCCCGCGCGGCGGCGCGCGGGCAGAAGGCCCGGACCGAACTGCAGCCGAAGATCGCCGAGCTGCGGAAGAAGCACGCGAAGAACCCCGAGAAGCTGCAGCAGGCCGTACTCGCACTGCACGCCGAGGAAAAGGTGTCCCCGCTGTCCGGGTGCCTGCCGAGCCTGTTCCAGCTTCCCGCGTTCTTCCTGCTCTACCACCTGTTCTCGAACACGACGATCGGCGGCCAGGCGAACGAACTGCTCACGCACCAGCTGTTCGCCGCGCCCCTCGGTGACCACTGGAAGGACGCGCTCGGCGACGGCGGGGTGTTCGGGGGTGCGGGGCTCGTGTATCTCGGGCTGTTCGTGGTCGTCGCCTGCGTCGCCGCGTTCAACTACCGCCGTACGAAGCGGATGATGGCCGCGAACCCGGCGGTGCCGGTGGTCGACGGCGAGCCGGTGCCGGGGATGGGGGCCATGAGCAAGGTCATGCCGTTCATGTCCTTCTTCACGCTCTTCACCGTGGCGGTGGTGCCGCTGGCGGCCGCGCTGTACGTGGTGACCAGCACGACGTGGAGCGCGGTGGAGCGGGCCGCGCTCTATCGCTGATCCGGTTCAACGTCCTGCGGGCCTACGGTCCAGTACGTGAACCAGGTATTGCGGGATGCCCGTCGAGCTTGGAGGATCGACCAGTCCTCCGATGGCTGCACCCATCGGCGGGCGCCCGCGATCGAGGGAGATTGTGATCATGAAGCTGCTGCGAGTCGGTACGGCCGGAGCGGAGCGTCCCGCTCTGCTGGACGCCGAGGGGATCCTGCGGGACCTGTCGGGCGTCGTGCCGGACATCGACGGACCGCTGCTCGCCGACGACGCGGCGCTCGGCCGGATCCGCGCCGCCGCGGAGGCCGGCGAGCTGCCCGCGCTGGACGCGACCGGGCTGCGGGTCGGGCCGCCGCTGGCGCGGATCGGCAAGATCGTGTGCATCGGGCTGAACTACCACGACCACGCCCGCGAGACCGGCGCCGAGCCGCCCGCCGAGCCGGTCATCTTCTTCAAGGCCGCGGACACCGTCGTAGGCCCCCATGACACGGTGCTCGTGCCGAGGCGGTCGACGAAGACCGACTGGGAGGTCGAGCTCGCGGTCGTCATCGGACGTACGGCCCGGTATCTGGAGTCGGCCGAGGAGGCCCTTGCGCATGTCGCCGGGTACGCGGTGGCGCACGACGTGTCCGAGCGGGAGTTCCAGATCGAGCGGGGCGGGACCTGGGACAAGGGGAAGAACTGCGAGACGTTCAACCCGCTCGGGCCGTGGCTGGTGACCTCGGACGAGGTGCCGGATCCGCAGAACCTCTCGCTGAAGCTGTGGGTCAACGGCGAGCTGAAGCAGGACGGGACCACGGCCGAGCAGATCTTCCCGGTGGCGGAAGTCGTGCGGTACGTCAGCCAGTTCATGACGCTGTATCCCGGTGACGTCATCAACACGGGTACGCCGGCGGGGGTGGCGCTGGGGGAGCCTGAGCCGAAGCCGTTCCTGCGGGCCGGGGACGTGGTCGAGCTGGAGATCGAAGGGCTCGGTCGTCAGCGGCAGGAGTTCAAGGACGCGTAGGCGCTCCGCTGGGAGAGCCGGGGAACTGCGGTTGTTCGTCAGCTGCGGGTTGGTCGTGGTTGCTCGCGCAGTTCCCCGCGCCCCTAAAAGCCTTAAAGACAGGGCGTTTCGCCTACTGCTTGCTCAAGAACTCCTCCAGCGCCTCCACCACGAACCTGTGGTCCTCCAGCTGGGGCAGTCCGCTCACCGTCACCGAGCCGATGACCCCGACCCCCTCCACGTTGATCGGGAACGAGCCGCCGTGGGCCGCGTAGGTGTCCGCGTCCAGGCGGGACGAGTCCTCGAACGTCGTGCCCTTGGCCCGGAAGCGGGCGCCGACGACGTACGACGAGGCGCCGTAGCGCTCCACCACCCGGCGCTTGCGGGCGATCCAGGCGTCGTTGTCGGGGGTGGAGCCGGGCAGGGCCGCGTGGAAGAGCTGCTGGCCCGCGCGGTGGATGTCGATGGCGACCGGGGCCTGGCGCTCGCGGGCCATCTCGACCAGCAGGGAGCCCAGGGTCCAGGCGTCGTCGTAGGTGAACTGGCGGAAGACCAGACGGCGTTCCTGGGCCTCCAGCTCCTCCAGGGGCGGAGTGATCTCCGGGTGGAACCTCGGGGTGAGTTCCGGGTTGTGCGTCTGGTGCGACTGCTTGTGCGTCACAGCTTCACCGCCACTCCGTCACGGGCCGAACGACGTGCCGCCTCCAGTACGTCGAGGGCGGATGCCGCCTCCAGCGCCGTCACCGGGTTGGGGCCGCCGTCCAGCAGAGCCTTTTCCACGGCCGCATAGTAGGCGGGGTAGTCGCCCGGGAGGGTGGGTTCGACGCGGCCGCCGCCCGTCAGGGGGGACTCCCCAGAGCCCACACGGCCCCACAGCGACTCGGGTTCCGTGCCCCAGTCCTTAGCCGCGCCGGGCCGCTGCCCCTCCCGCAGTGCCGCCTCCTGCGGGTCCAGGCCGTACTTCACATAGCCCGCCTTCGAGCCCAGCACCCGGAAGCGGGGGCCGAGCTGGGCGGTCGTCGCGGAGGCGTACAGGTGGGAGCGGACGCCGTTCGCGTGCGTGAGCGCGATGAACGTGTCGTCGTCCGTCTCGGCGCCGGGGCGGCGGACGACCGACTCGGCGTACACCTGCGTGACCGGGCCGAACAGGACCAGCGCCTGGTCGACGACATGGCTGCCGAGGTCGTACAGCAGACCTCCGATCTCTGCCGGGTCGCCGGACTCCCGCCAACCGCCCTTGGGTTGCGGCCGCCAGCGCTCGAAGCGGGACTCGAAGCGCCATACGTCGCCCAGCTCGCCCTCGGCCAGGAGCCGACGCAGCGTCAGGAAGTCGTTGTCCCAGCGGCGGTTCTGGAAGACGGACAGGAGCAGGCCGCGCTCCTCGGCCAGCGCCGCCAGCTCGCGTGCCTCGGCCGCCGTACCGGCGATCGGCTTGTCCACGACGACCGCGAGGCCCGCCTTCAGGGCGGCGGTCGCGAGCGGGACGTGCGTCTTGTTCGGGGACGCGATGACCACCAGGTCGAGGTCGGCGGCGCGGGCGAGCAGCTCGTCGGGGGTGGCGGCGACCCGTACGTCCGGGTGCTCGGTGCGGGCCTGCTTCTGCCGCTCGGGGTTCGACGTGACCACCGTGTCCAGGGCGAGCCCCTCGGTGGTGGCGATCAGCGGGGCGTGGAAGACGGATCCGGCGAGGCCGTAGCCGACCAGGCCGACGCGGAGGGGAGTAGCACTCATGAAGCCCACTTTGGCAACGCTGTTGCCAAAGTGCAAGCGCCAGGGACAATGGGCGGCGTGAACAGGACGAAGGACGGTGCCGGCGACGGCGCGGTGGCGGGCGCCACGACGGGCACAGAGGTGGGCGGCACGTCCGGCGACACGGCCGACGGCGCCGTGCGGCGGAGCCGCAATTCGATGCAGCTCGGCGCCCTGCGCAGCCACAACACCGCGCTCGTGCTCGACCTGCTGCGCACGGCCGGTCCCGAGGGCATCAGCCGACTCGAACTCGCCGAGCGCACCGGCCTCACCCCGCAGGCCGTCAGCAAGATCACCGCCCGGCTGCGGGAGGACGGTCTCGCGGCGGAGGCGGGGCGCCGGGCGTCGACGGGAGGCAAGCCGCGTACGGTGCTGCGGCTGGTGCCGGAGGCCGGGCATGCGGTGGGCGTGCATCTGGACCGGGACGAGTTGACGGCCGTGCTCTGTGATCTGACGGGGGCTGTGGTCGCGCGGCGCAGGACCCCACTGGACCTGGGGGCCGGTGCGGAGACGGTCGTCGAGCGGGTCGTGCGCGAGGCGGGGGAGCTGGCGGCCGGGGCCGGTCGGTCGGGTGCCGTGCTCGGTGTCGGCGTGGCGCTGCCCGGGCCCCTCGACCACCGGAGTGGCGTGCTGCACCGGGTCACCGGGTTCCCGGAGTGGAACGGCTTCCCGCTGCGGGACGTGCTCGCGCGGCGGCTCTTGCTCCCGGTCGTCGTCGACAAGGACACCAACGCCGCCGCCCTCGGGCTCGCGGTCGGGGGAGCGGCCGGGGCCCTCGCGTCCTTCGCCTATCTGCACTTCGGCGCGGGGCTCGGCGGCGGGCTCGTGATCGGGGGCGCGGTGCACCGGGGCACCCGTACGGGAGCCGGGGAGTTCGGGCACCAGGTCGTCCAGCTGGACGGGCCGCCCTGCGGGTGCGGCAACCGTGGCTGCGTCGAGGCGCTGTGCCTGGCCGCCGTGGCGCGGGGCGAGATGGCCGAGGCGGCCCGCGTGCTCGGCACCGCGGCCGGCAACCTGGTCGCGCTGCTCGACGTCGACGTCGTCCTGCTGGGCGGCCGCACGGTCGCCGCCGCGCCCGACACCTTCGTACGCGGGGTCGCCGCCGTCCTCGACGAACGCGCCCGGCGCGCGGGCGGGGACGCGGTGCCGGTGCGGGTGGCCTCCAGCGGGGGGCGGGGGGTCGCCGAGGGGGCGGCTCAGCTGCTGCTGGCGCCGTTGTTCGGGCGGGCGCAGGGGTGAGGGCGGTTCGCCGGCGCTGCTCGATGTGCGCTGATGGCCGTGCGCTGATCCCCGTGCGCTGATCGAGGGGACTTGCGGAGCCGTACGGAATGGCACCGCCCGGAAGCCGCCCCCACCCGGCATGGTCATGTGTTTATGCGACTGCACACACCCGCCTCCCTCTGCCTCGCAGCAGCCGCCCTCCTCGCCGCAGCGCCCCCGGTGCGCGCGGAACCTCTCGCCGCGCTCCCCAGCTGCGCCACCGACGACGGGGACTTCCCCCTCACCACCCGCCTCCACGGCGGCCCCGCCTCCTATGCGGCCGGTGGCGGATTCGGTACCTGGTACCTGGACCTCACCAACACGACCGGCCGCACCTGCACCGGCATCCACCCCGTCGTCGTCCTCGTCGACGGCAAGCGGGCACTGAAGCCGTCCCAGCCCCGCCTGGAGTTCTACGGCATCCCGACGGGGAGCCAGGGCGGCAGCTCGGACGGCAGTTCGGAGGGCAGCCGGACCGGCAGCCCGGATGCTGCCCGCCCCCGCCCCGTCCGCTTCGAGACCACCGACGAGGACGAACTCGTCGGTGCCTTCGGCGGTTTCCCCGGCTTCACCGTCGGTCCCGGCAAGACCATCACCGTGAAGGTCCGGCTCGCCATCACCTCGGACGCCGCACCGAACGAGATCACCGCCAACGCGGCCGTCGTACAGCGCCACGACCGCGACGGCGACTGGGTCGGCCAGTCCAACGACTACCGCTTCACCATCGCAGCCGACCGGACCGATGCGGCCGACCCGACAGGCCGGGACGCCTCGGCCGCCCCCGCCTCCCCGGCCCCCTCGGCAACCCCGGGCACAGGCAGCGCCCGCAACCAGCTCACCCTCGCCGACGAACTCGCCCGCACCGGCCTCACCTCACCCCACGGCGCCACCCTCACCGCCACCGTGGCCATGATCCTGGCCGGCGCCGCGCTGCTGGTCGCCCGGAGGCGCCGCTGATCCGGCCCTCCCGTCTGCGACGATCCCTGCGTGGACTACCCCAACGACCAGGCCCCCGGCGTCCCCGTCCGCGACGGCATCCCGGAGCACGGCCGGATCCCGAAGTACTACGCGGTGAAGGCCCGGCTCGACCACCTCATCGCAGAACTCGGCGAGGGCGACCCGCTCCCCACCGAGCGCGACCTCTCCGAGAGTTACGAGGTCGCCCGCGAGACCGTCCGGCAGGCGATCCGCGAACTCGTACTGGAGGGGAAGCTGCGGCGGCAGGGGCGGGGCACGGTCGTCGCCGGACCCAAGCTCGAACAGCCCCTCTCCCTCACCGAGGTCGTCGAGTCCTTCCTCGGCCGCCCGCTGCCGAAGATCCGGCGCCGGTGGGCGGGGGTGTACGCGCAATGCACCGACCCGGGCCGGGTCGTGCACCGACAGCGGGTGCGCGACGGGGTGTGGCTGGTCATCGGGCCCGGCGGGCGCGGGATGACCTGCTCGCCGGCCATCGCCGAGACGACCGCGAACGAACTGGGCTGGTGACCGACATGGCCGATGGCGAGCGAGACATCCGGCTCGTCGTCCTCGACATGGCCGGTACGACCGTCGCCGACGGCGGCCTCGTCGAGCAGGCCTTCGCGGCGGCCGCACGCCACCTCGGCGCGGATCCCGACTCGATGCTGGAGTACGTCCGCGCCACCATGGGCGAGTCCAAGATCTCCGTCTTCCGGCACCTGTTCGGGGAGGAGCCGAAGGCCCAGGAGGCCATCGAGGCGCTCACGGCCCAGGGCCGCACGGTGGTGCTGACCACCGGCTTCGCCCGCCCCACGCAGGACGCGATCCTGACCGCGCTGGGCTGGCACGACCTGGTCCCCCTCACCCTGTGCCCCGCCGACGCCGGTGGCCGGGGACGGCCGTACCCGGACATGGTCCTCACCGCGTTCCTGCGGACGGCGGCCGCGGCGACCCAGGTGCTGGACAGCGTGGCGGAGTTGCCGGGAATGCTCGCAGCCCCAGTCGCTGACCCTCGACGTTCCCTCCGGGGCCTCCAGCGTTGACTCCCGGTTCCGCTGCACCGGGTCCAACAACTGGTACTGGGTGATCGACGGGGTCAGGATCAGCCACTCCTGATTACCCTGGGGGCGTCGGTACGCCGTGGTTCCGGCGCCCCCGCTCATCCCGCACGCAGGCCAGGAGCACAGCGACATGCCAGACCGCAAGCCCATCGAGTCATGGCTCACCGACATGGACGGCGTACTGATCCACGAGGGCGTGCCGATCCCCGGCGCCGACGCCTTCATCAAGAAGCTGCGTGAGTCCGGCCGGCCCTTCCTCGTCCTCACCAACAACTCGATCTACACCCCGCGCGACCTGCACGCCCGGTTGAACCGCATGGGCCTGGAAGTGCCGCTGGAGAACATCTGGACCTCGGCGCTGGCCACCGCCCAGTTCCTCGACGACCAGCGCCCCGGCGGCTCGGCGTACGTCATCGGCGAGGCGGGCCTGACCACCGCGCTGCACGACATCGGCTACATCCTCACCGACCACGAGCCGGACTACGTCGTCCTCGGCGAGACCCGCACCTACTCCTTCGAGGCCATGACCAAGGCCGTGCGGCTCATCAACGACGGCGCCCGTTTCATCTGCACCAACCCCGACGAGACCGGCCCCTCCGCCGAGGGCCCGCTCCCGGCGACCGGTGCGGTGGCCGCGCTGATCACCAAGGCGACCGGCAAGCAGCCCTACTTCGCGGGCAAGCCGAACCCGCTGATGATGCGGACCGGGCTGAACGCCATCGGCGCCCACTCCGAGACCAGCGCCATGATCGGCGACCGTATGGACACCGACGTGTTGGCCGGCATGGAGGCCGGGATGCAGACGTTCCTGGTGCTCACCGGACTGACCCGGCCCGAGCAGGTCGAGAACTTCCCGTACCGGCCGTCCAAGATCGTGGACTCGATCGCGGACCTCGTCGACCGGATCTGACTGCGGCCGATAGCGGCTCCGCCGCGTGGCGGTCGGCCCGGAACACGACCCGTACGGAGCAGTCCGGCCCCGCTGAGGATGCGGGGCCGGTGGCCCGGGGGGAGTCTCCAGATATCTGGAGGTTCACGATGGGATCACTGCGGGTCACTCTCTGTGCGATCGCCGCCCTGGGCGCGGTCGCCGCCACCCCGGCGGCCTACGCGGCGGACGGGGGTGTCTCGGTCAGTCCGTCGTCCCCCCGACCCGGCGGCGACGTCGCGCTGCGGATGAGCGGCTGCCCGCACAGGACCGCCACGGCCGTCTCCGCCGCGTTCGTCGCCGACGCACGCCTCACCGCCGCGGCGGACGGCACCCTCGTCGGCGAGAGCCGCATCCGCTCCGCGCTCACGGCGGGCACGTACGACGTGAAGGTCGCCTGCGGGGACGCGTCCCGCACCGGCGCCGTCACCGTCGTACGGAAAGGGGCGCAGCCGTCGGCCCCCGCTTCTCCCGTGGCCCCCGTCCCCGCAGGGGGCGGGGGCACCGCACACGCCGCCGTCGTGGACGCCCGCGCGGCCGGTCCCGGCACGGCGCACACCGTGACCGGGCTGGTCCTCGCGGGCGTCGCCGCCACCGCCGTGGCGCTGCGCAGCGCCCGTCGCAGACGCGACCCCCGCTGACCATGTCCGAGCACGAACGCCCCGCCTACGGTGGCCGCCTCCTCATGGGCGTGGCCTGGGTCGTGCTGCTGCTCGGGCTGTGGCTGTGGGGGCGGGAGATCAGCGACGTACAGCCGGGCGTGTCCGCACCGGTGTCGGGCGACGTCGCGGCGGTCGGACGGCCACCGGAGCTGGAACTGCCAGCCGCGGCACGGCCGTTGGGCGACGCGCTGCCGCAGCGCCTCGACATACCGGGCCTCGAAGTGCAGGCACCGGTTCTCGCCCGGGGCCTCGACCCGAGGGGCGCGATCGATCCGCCGCCCTACGACCAGGCAGGCGCCGTCGGGTGGTACGCGGCCGGGGTGAAGCCGGGAGCTGCCGGGGCCGCGCTGATGGTGGGGCATGCCGACACCCGGACCCGGCCCGCCGTCTTCCACCGGATCGGCGCGCTGAAGCCGGGCGCCACGGTGCGGGTGCTCCGCGACGACGGCAAGCTCGCCGAGTTCACCGTGGACGACGTCCAGGTCGTCGCCCGCGACCGCTTCGACGCCCGGCAGGCCTACGGGGCCCACCGCTCCGGACGTGCCGAACTGCGCCTGATCACCTGCGGCGGCACCTTCGACCGGGCGACCCGCAGCTACACGGCGAACGTGATCGTCTCGGCGTACCTCACGGGCACGGGGCTGTGACGGACCCGGGGCGTACCTGGCCCGGTCGACGGCCCGCTCCCCCCGAAGCCGTCGACCGGGCCGGTCCTCGACCGCGCGCGCACGGGCTGCGGGAGTAACCCGGCGACCGACGCGGGAGGCTTTGGGTGACCAGAGTGGGGGGATCGTCCGACCGGGGGCTGGGGTCGTCCGGGGAAGACTGTAGAACGGATGACGGCCGGGGCCTAGAGGAAGGCCGAGGGGGGGGCTACGCGCGTCCCTCGCCGTCCGCCCGCTCCGCCTCCCGGCGCAGCGCGGCGTCGTCCGCGACCCGGCCGATGACCGCCGTCGCGACCCGGTCCAGGGGCAGCCGATGGCGGCGCGCGTACTGCCGCATCGCTACGAAGGCGTGGTCGGCCGCGGTGTTCCAGCGCTCGGCGAGCATGCCCTTGGCCTGCTCGATGCGCACCCTGCTGGACAGCGCCTGCTGCAACTGACCGGCGTGGGTGCGGCATTGGACGTACGTCGTGTTGTTCTGCAGTCCGAGGGCCGCGCAGTCGGCGATGAGCTGGGCCAGCCGCAGCGCCGCACCGTCGGCGTCCTCGTCGTCCTCGGTGGGGAGCTCGGGGACGAACACGTTGAGGGCGCCGAGCAGTTGCTGCCGGCGGCGCAGGGGGACCGCGTAGGTGGCGGCGATGCCGTGGACGAGCGCCCGCTCGGTGAACTCCGGCCAGCGGGCGGCTTCCCGGGCCGCCCTGATCGAGACCGGCGGCACCGGCCGGCCGGAGCCGTAGCTGTCCAGGCAGGGCCCGCCGTCGCGCTGGGCCTGAAGCAGTTCCGTCGCGACCTCCCGATGCGCGCCGCTCGCCGCCAGCAACACCGTCCGGCCCTCCTCGAACAGCAGGAACCCGGCGGCCTGCGCGGCCAGCAACCGCACACAGTGGTCGGCGACGCGTTGTAAGTAGCGCACGGCCTCGAAGCCGTCCGTGAGGGTGTCCGCCGACTCCACCAACGCCTGTGCCAGCCGGATCTCCCGGGTGGACTGGTGCATGACCGCCCACTCCCCTTCCCCTGTTCCCCTGTGGATGCCGCCCCCTGCGGGCGCGCCCCTGCCCCGCTCATCAGAGCCGTCATAGTGGCTGTAACAGCTCCCCGACAAGGCTCGGCGACCTCGTGGGGCCCACGACACGTATGTCAGGATTGAGCCTTGGAACAGTGCACCCGAGGGGGAGCTGGATGTACCTGAAGAGGGGGGCCTGGAGGGGCGCTCGCGTGCGGACGTCCGCGGTGGTGCTGGGGGCGGCACTGCTGCTCGCGGGCTGTTCGTCCTCCGGGGACGGCGAGGAGCCGGAGGACAACGCCGGCGCCGGGATCAGCCAACAGCCCAAGGAGACCGATCCGTTCTGGGTGAACCCGGACGGCAACGCGGCAGAGCAGGTCGCGGCCTTCGAGAAGGCCGGCAAGAAGGAGGACGCCGAGCAGATCCGCAAGATCGCGGAGCAGCCGACGGGCGAGTGGATCAGCCCGGAGAGTCCGGAGCAGCAGGCACGCGGCTTCACCGAGGCCGCCGACAAGGCGGGCCGTACGGCGCTGCTCGTCCTCTACAACATCCCGCACCGCGACTGCGGCCAGTTCTCGGAGGGCGGCGCCGCCGACGGCAACGCCTACCGGGCGTTCGTCGACAGCGTCGCCAAGGGCATCGGCGACCGTGCGGCGACGGTGATCCTGGAGCCGGACGCGGTGCTGCACATGGTGGACAACTGCACGGCCCAGGAGTACCACGAGGAGCGCTACGACCTCCTGAGCGGCGCCGTCGCCAAGCTCAAGGCCCTGAAGAACACCAAGGTCTACCTGGACGCGGGCAACGCCGGCTGGGGCCACCCCGACCAGATCTTCGAGCCCCTGAAGCGGGCGGGCATCGACCAGGCCGACGGCTTCTCGGTCAACGTCTCCAACTTCTACACGACCCAGGACTCGATCGCGTACGGCAAGGAACTCGCCGCCAAGGTGGGCAACAAGCCCTTCGTGATCGACACCAGCCGCAACGGCAACGGCCCCTTCACCGGGGGCAACCCGGACGAGGTCTGGTGCAACCCGCCGGGCCGTGCGCTGGGGGAGACGCCGACGACCAAGACGGCGGACCCGCTGGTCGACGCGTATGTGTGGGTCAAGCGGCCGGGCGAGTCGGACGGCGAGTGCAAGGGCGGTCCGAAGGCGGGCGAGTGGTGGGCGCAGTACGCCCTGAGCCTCGCGAAGGCCAGCAAGTAGGCCCTGCACGGCCCGTACACGCCTTGGGGCGCCCTCCGTCACGGAGGGCGCCCCAAGTGCTTGCCGGCTCGCTACAGGACTACAGGACTACGGGCTACGGGGCTACGGGACCCTCACCCACTGCGCCTTGCTCGGCGTCCCCTGGTCGTCCGTCACGAACAGCATGTACCAGCCCGACGGAACCAGGTTCCGGTTCGTCGGCACATTCACCGTGATCTTGTCCCCGGACTTCTTGAAGTCCAGCGCGACCGACCGCTGATCGACATCCGTGACGTGCGTCGACGCGCTCGGCCGGATCAGCCGTACGTTCTCGATGGACGAGGCGTGCTGCGAGGTGAACGTGCCCGTCCCGCCGCGCTTGATGGTCTGCGGCCCGCCCGACAGCGACGGCTGCGCGTCCCGGTACAGATAGGGCGGCGTGTAGATCTCGATCCGCTGCTCGAACTTGCCCGGCTTGGTGTTGGCCTTGTCGGCGTACAGCGAGTCCGAGCCGAAGAACATCACGCGGCCGTCGGGCAGCAGGATCGAGCCGGAGTGGTAGTTGCGGCCCACCAGCGGGTCGGCGACCTGGTCGAGGCTGCCCGTGTCCGGGTGGTAGATCCGCGCCTGGAGGATGTTGGAGTCGCCGCGGCCCCGGTAGTCCTCGGAACCGCCCGACACCAGCACGGTGTCGTCCGGCAGCACCGACGCCTGCGGATACCGCGTGCCCTTCTCCAGCGACGGCCCGTCCACGAACTTCGGGTTGTCGTCCTTCAGATCGATGAGCCGCGTCTTCTCGCTGGACTCCTTGGACTCGCCGACGCCCCCGCCGCCGATCACCATGTACTTCTCGTCCTGCGCCGGCGGCAGCAGCACCGTGCCCGAGGTCTCCAGCAGCTTGGGGTCACTGAGCCCGGGCAGCTTGCTGAACTTGTTGGTGTCGACGTCCCAGATGCCGGGGTCGCGGCCCACGTCGTCAGGACCGTAGCCCGCGTTCGAACCCGAGTAGAAGATCTTGCCGTTCTCCAGCGGGAACAGCGCCGGGTACGTCGGGAACTGCCGCACCTTCTGCAGGTACGTCCACTTCTTGGTCGCCGGGTCGTACACCTCGTTCTTGCCCGGCACCAGCTGGCCGATGTCGTCGAGGCCGGAGACGCTGAGGATCTTGCCGTTGCCCAACGTGGTGAGCGTCGGGTACCAGCGGGCCTCGTGCATCGGGTCGACCTTGATGTACTTCTCGGCGACCGGGTCGAACTCGTAGGCGTCCCGGATGCCTTGGAAGTCCTTCTTGTCGAGGGCGAGCTTCTGCGCGATGCCGTACGTGTTGCGCGCGTCGGTGCCGGTCAGGCCCTGGATCCGGTAGTTGTCCTGGGTGCCGGTCTCGTACTTGGCGCCCTTCTTCTGCGCCTCGACGTAGATCCGGCCGAGACCGGGGTCGTTGCGCAGGAACTTGCCGGTCGCCTTGTCGAAGACCTTCTTCGCGCGCGGCACCAGCACCGGGTCCTTGGAGACGAAGGTCTTGCCGTTCTCCTTGCCGGTGAACTTGGTGCCCGCGGGCAGCGTGATCGGCCGGTCCGGGTTCTCGTTGTGGACGATCATCAGGCCGCCGGCCTTGGTGACGTCACCCTTCAGCTTCTCGTACCGCTTCGTGCCGCCCGCGATCAGCAGGTTGCCGTTGGACAGCTGGGTATGGCCCGTGCAGAACAGGTCGTTCGGCGTCGGCACCTTCTTGATCGTGCCCTTGACCGGGTCCCAGATCCGGGTGTCGTACTGCTTCGCGTCGAAGTTGTCCTGGTTGTTGCCCGAGCCCGCGATCAGCAGCACCTTGCCGGTGTGCAGAAGCGCCGCGTGGATGGTGTTCTGGCGGTACTCCTCCGGGAAGTCGACGATCTCCCACTTGCCGTTGTCGGCTTTGTACTCGGGCTTGTTGATTTGGTACTGGTGGTATTTCTCGGTGCCGACGCGGTACAGCCACGGCCCGTTCATTCCGGCCAGCGCGAGTACCACCGCCGTACCTATCGCGAGTCGACGGGCGCGGCGGCGGCCTGCACGGTCGTTCATTCCTTACGTCCCCCAAGTCCACCAAGGGCGATCTGCATGGTCTGGTCGGTGCCGCTGCCGGAAGAAGCGGCCCAACTCGGTTTGTGCTGCGGCGCATGCGGGGCGTGCCCGGCATGGGGCGTGTGCTGCGCGGGCAGCGGTTGTGGCTGTTGCTGTGGCTGTGGCTGTGAGTGTGGCTCCGGCTGGTACGCCGCGGGCTGAGCCGGCGCCGGCTGGGCCGGGACGGTCGCCGCGGGCCTCTTCTTGTCCTGCCGCAGCATGTACCGCCAGGCGAAGATCGGCGTCGCGGTGATCAGCATGGCGAACGTCGCCCAGGTGATCATCGCGGGGTGCGAGTGCCCGTAGACGAAACCGGCGGTGATCGAGGCGCCGAAGATCGCGATGAAGTACCAGTGGTACCGGAACGTCCCGAACCACCGGTCGGGGCTGGCCGAGTCGCCCTTGGGCGTGACCACGAACTTGCTCTTGCGGCGCAGCGCGGAGTCGATCAGCGCCTTCGCGTACAGCGGCGCCGACAGCGCGGACATCACCATGCCGGCCACACCGCCGGAGCCCTCGGGCTCGTGCGGCGAGACGTTGTGGCGGCGGTTCCAGACGTACAGGCCGATCTGCAGCGCGGAGGCGTTGCCGTAGAGCATCAGCCAGATCGTCGGGTCGATGTTCACACCCGAGGCGCCCAGGCCCAGGAACAGCGCACAGCTCAGCGCGGCCAGGATCCAGTTGAGGGCGGACATCGGGTAGAAGATGATCATCATCGTGTAGTTGAAGAGCTTGCTCGGCGGCAGCGAGTACCAGCCCTTCCAGTACTGCTTGAGGATCGTCTCGTACGTCCCTCGCGACCAGCGCATCTGCTGGGTGAAGAAGTCCGTCCAGGCGCTCGGGCCCTCACCGACGGCGAGCACGTCCGGCGTGTACACCGAGCGCCACTTCTTGCCCGTCGCCGGGTTCTTGTGGCGGTGGATCTCGAAGCCGGTCGCCATGTCCTCGGTGATCGAGTCGTACAGGCCCCCGATCTGCTTGAGCGCCTTGATGCGTACGGCGTTCGACGTACCCACGAACATCGGGGCGCCGTAGCGGTTGCCGGCGCGCTGGATGAGGGCGTGGAAGAGGAACTGCTGCGACTCGGCGGCCTTGGTGACGAAGTTGTCGTAGTTGCCGTAGACCTGCGGGCCGATGACGAAGCCGATGTTCGGGTCGCGGAAGAAGCCGAGCATCCGCTCCAGGTAGTTGGGCAGCGGCACGTGGTCGGTGTCGACCGAGGCGAAGAAGTCGTAGTCGTCGCCGTGCGCGTCGAGCCAGGCGTTGTAGTTGCCGTGCTTGGTCTTGGCGCGGTGCGGGCCCTTGGCCTGGTTCCACTTGGCCACGCCCTTGCGGGAGAAGTGGTGCACGCCGAGCCGCGCGCACACCTCCTTGACCTCCGGGTCGTCGCCCTCGTCCAGCAGCCAGACGTGCATCAGACCCCGGTGGCGCAGCTTGACGGCCGCCTCCAGGGTCTTCGTCACCATCTCCAGCGGCTCCTTGCCGGGCACGAAGGAGGTGAGGAAGGCCACTCTGGTGCCGGTCTCCGGCACCACCGGGATCGGGTCGCGGGCGACCAGCGTGGCGTGCGCGTTCGACAGCACGTTCATGCAGCGGAAGAACTCGATCAGACCGATCGAGACGAGCATCACGACGTCGAGGGCCGGCAGGAAGTCGAAGGCGGGATAGTCGCGTTCGGTCCAGTGCTCGGGCTGCAGCAGCCAGAACAGCAGGACCAGCGACAGCAGCGGAGCGGCCGCCAGCATCAGGGCGACCCTGATCCGGTGCGGCTCCTGCGATATGAGCGAGCGGTACTGGACCCGGTACGGCTTGTTCGGGTCGGGCTGGGTGAGGGGACCGGCCAGCCGGCTGTAGTGCTCGTAGTCGTACTTCGGCAGCGTCTTCTTGATCCGGCGGAACGCGCCGGTCCGTGTCTGCGAAGGCACCCTTAGCTGAGTTGTCTGAGACGGGTCGAAGTTCTGCCGGGCGCCCGTCGGCGTCGACGTCATGAGTCATCCCCCCACACGCAGGTCACCGCGTGTCTGTCGGTTCCTTTACGACTGCTCCGGTCCCCCTCGACCTTGCACAGGCGTGTCAGTGGTGGGCCGCAGTCACCACATCTTCTCCACCATAGACATGGAACAGCGACCTTCCGGTTGCATCATGCCCCCCTCGGCATGCGGTCATGAACCGGGCCCCCTACCTCCCGGCAAAAACCGGCAACCGGCTCCTTGCCCCCCAACTGCCGCGAATCCGCAGCATCTTGAAAAACCAATCACCAGGGTTCTACGTCGTTCCACATGATCGCAAGATGCGAAACGAGGTGTTTACCGGTCATACGCGCTCATTGTGGCACCTGTGGGGGTGTTGTGTACCCGTTGTGGATACGCGGGCCCGGATGTTGCCGAAGTGCTCTCTTATGGCCTCCTCCGCCCGTATCGCATCGCCCGACCGCACCGCGTCCACGATCTCCCGGTGCTGTCGGCAGGTGACCAGCGGTTCCTGCGGCGCACCCCCGAGATCGGTGTGGACGCGGTGGAAGGCGTCCCAGAACGCCTCCATCACCTCGCCCAGCAGCGCGTTGTCCAGCCCTCGGTAGAGAGTGGCGTGAAACGCCCGGTCGGTCTCGGCGATGCCGTCACCGCCGTGCGCCGCCTGCTCTTCCATACGGTCGACGAGCGCGTCCAGTTCAACGAGGTCGCCGTCCGGGATCCGCCCCGCGAGCCGGGACACCAGCCCCGTCTCCACGGCCTCCCGCAGCTGCACCAGCTGCAGCAGGGTGTCCTCGCCCCGGTAGTGCCCGGCGACCGTGCGGAAGGCGAGGCCCTCGATCATCGGCGCCAGCGACATCGTGCCGACGTACGTCCCGAACCCGTGCCGGATCTCGACGATGCCCATCGCCTGCAGGCCCTTGAGCGCCTCGCGCACGGAGTTCCGGCTGGCGCCCAGGTGCGCCATCAGCTCGGGCT
This sequence comes from Streptomyces sp. T12, assembly GCF_028736035.1. Taxonomy (NCBI): domain Bacteria; kingdom Bacillati; phylum Actinomycetota; class Actinomycetes; order Kitasatosporales; family Streptomycetaceae; genus Streptomyces; species Streptomyces sp. T12. Next base: position 3,811,671 of record NZ_CP117866.1, on the reverse strand, counting down.
CCGTCGGCAGCGGGGCCCCGGAGGGCAGCCGGCGGTCGATGATGAGCTTCTTGATCCGCTCTTGAAGGTCGCGCGCTGCCATGGCCAGAGGGTATCCGGCCAAACACACCGGAAGCCCCTCGCTTGCACGAGGGGCTTCCGATCTGAAGGGGGTGTGGGTGGCGGAGCCCCCACCACGCGCGGCGCAGCCGCGCAGAAACGACGATGGCGAGCCGGGATCGCGCTTTTTGCGATCATGGCTCGCCATCGTCACCGGTGCGCCGCCAGGGACTCGAACCCCGGACCCGCTGATGCTGCATTTCCCGGGGGGGGGGGGGCAACCCCCGGACCCCCGGCCGCCGCTGCGTGACCCGGGAGGACTCGTGTCATGAGCGAAGGCCCCCCGCAGTTGCGAGGGGCCTTCACCGTCTGTGCGCCGCCAGGGACTCGAACCCCGGACCCGCTGATTAAGAGTCAGCTGCTCTAACCAACTGAGCTAGCGGCGCGCGCTGACGTCGTTAACTCTACATGACCTCCGGGGGTGCTCCTGACCGCGGGCGCGGGGTGGTCGGGGGGTGCCGGGGGCGCCGTAAACCATTCGGACCGTCAACATGCGAGTCCGGAAGACAGTTGAGAAACTGACGGGGTGTACAGCCGCGGGCATTTCCGACTGGAGTGTGAGGGGAATCGCATGGAGACGGGCTCGACGCCGGCCGCTCCGGTATTCGAGGAATTCGATCCGGCGAGTGACTGCGACTGCCCCGGATGCGTTCACTGGCGACGCGTTCTGCCGCATTCCGCGACCGGCCGCCACCCGGCCGCCCACCGGGCGCTGATCCTCGCCGCAGCCGCCTCCACCACCCTCGCCGTCGGTCACACGGCCCCGGCCCTCGCCGCCCCCCACGCCCCCGACCGTCCGGGCGTTCCCGCAGGTGACGAGCCCGAGACGCCCCAGGGCGGCAAGGCTCCGCTGCACGGCCCGGGCGGGCGGCCGGTCAAGCCGGGCGGCGTGCTCGTCACGCCCGCGACCACCCGTGCGGAAATCATCAGGCGGGCCAGGAAATGGGTCGCCGCGAGGGTGCCGTACAGCATGTACAAGTACTGGTCGGACGGATACCGGCAGGACTGTTCCGGATTCGTCTCGATGGCCTGGAAGCTGCCTGGGAACGAATGGACCGGCAGTCTCGACCAGTACGGCGTACGCATCTCGAAGGAGGACCTTCAGCCCGGTGACATTCTGCTGTTCCACAATCCGGCGGACCCCGAGAAAGGCTCGCACGTCGTCATTTTCGGCGGCTGGACGGACTACACGCACAGCTACTACATCGCCTACGAGGCGACCCGCCCGCATGCCCGCCGACAGGCCACCCCGTACGCCTACTGGAGCCACTCCGGCCGCTATCTGGCCTATCGGTACAAGGGACTCGTGGGCGGCGCGACGGGTGGGAAACCGGACACCGGGCGGCCGGACGGTGGACGTCCCGACAGTGGGCGTCCCGAAGGCGGACGGCCCGACGGAGATCCGCCCGGTGCCGGGCAGGCGGACGCCGCCAAGCCGGAGGATCCCCAGCGCGGGGCGCCCTACCCGGGGCAGGCCTATTTCGGCCCCGGGGCCAACAACAAGTACGTCACCCAGCTGGGCCGCATGCTCGTCGCGCGCGGCGCCGGCCGGTACTACACGGTGGGGCCGGGGCCGCGTTGGTCGGACATGGACCGCAGGGCCGTGCGGGCCTTCCAGCTGGCCCAGGGCTGGCGGGGCCGGGACGCGGACGGGTTTCCGGGGCCGCGGACGTGGGCGCTGCTGGTGACGGGCAAGGGCAAGAACATCCAGGCGACGTGGCTGGGCGGGCATGGTGCCCCCGCCACGCACGCGTCGCCGGCGTCGGCCACGTCACCCGCGTCACCCGCGTCGCACGGAGTGCCGGGCTATCCGGGGCGGGCGATGTTCCGGCCCGGCGTCAGCAACAAATACGTCGCCCAGCTCGGCAAGCAGCTGGTGAAGAAGGGGTTCGGCAAGCACTACAAGACCGGGCCGGGGCCGCGCTGGGGTGAGGCGGACCGGCGCGGCGTCGAGGCGTTCCAGCGTGCCCAGGGCTGGCGGGGCGGCGCGGCGGACGGCTATCCGGGGCCGGAGACCTGGCGGCGGCTCTTCTCGTAACCCGACATCGCGACCACCACCGTGGTGACGCATCTGGCGCGGAGGCTGGAGGCACGCATGACCACGACCACTTCACCCACGCCCGAGCCCGAGGGGCTCGCGGGTTCGACCGAGGGGCCTGCCCGGCCCGCCCGGCTGATCCAGAACGAGGGGACCACCGAGATCCCCGTCCATCTGCTGTTCCGTGACGGCCCCGACCCGGTGTCCGTGCCGCTCAGGCCGACGGTCGTGGCGCGCCGGCAGGGCACGGGGGAGCAGCCGCGCCTGCGCCGCCCGGCGCAGCCGGAGCCGCGTCCCGCGCCGGAGGTCGACCCCGAGCTGGTGGAGCGGCCGGCGCGGGTGCTGCCCGGGGCGGCGGGGGTGTTCGCCGGGGCCTGCGGGACGGCCGGATGCCTGGCCACCTCGTGGTGGGCCGGGGTACTGCCGCCGCTGGTGGTGGAGGCGCTGCGGTTGCCGGCATCCGCGGCGGGGCTGGGGCCCGTGCAGTGGGCGGCGTACACGGGCGCCGGGGCCCTCGGGCTCGTCGGCCTCGGCGGGCTGGCGCGGGGGCGGACCGGGCGGGCCTGGGTGCTCGGGCTGTTCGGCGGCTACCGGGGGACGGTCCGGCGCACCGGGCTGCTGTGGGTCAACCCGCTGCTGCTGCGCCGCCGGGTCGACGTACGGCTGCGGCACTGGCGGAGCGAGCCGTTGCCGGCGGCCGACGGCAACGGGGTCGCGCTGCGGGTGGTCGTGCTGGTGGTGTGGCGGGTGCGGGACACCGCGCGGGCGACGCTCGGGGTGGAGGACCACGAGACGTATCTGCGCGAGTGCGTCGAGGCGGCGCTGGTCCGGGTGCCGGTGGAGATGCCGGGTGCCTCGCGGGGGTCGGTCGAGTTGGCCGGGGACGCGCTGACCCGGATGGTGGTGCGGGACGCGGGGGCGGTCGGGCTCGAGGTGTTCTCGGTGCGGCCGGTGCGGGTGGAGTACGCCCCCGAGGTCGCCGCCGCCATGCACCGACGCCGGATCGCCGCGCTGGACGCGCAGCACCGGGCGACCATGCTCACCTCGGTCGTCGACTCGGTGGAGGACACGGTGACCCGGCTGACCATGCGGGGCCTGGTCGAGCTCGACGACTACGAACGCAAGGCGCTGGTCAAGGACTTGACGGTGGCGTTCTGTGCGGGGCGGGGTGAGGCGGCCCCCTGAAGGTCCTTCTGACGGCCCGTCGAACATGTTCTTCGATTGGTATGGACACGTCCTTGATATGGACACCGCCAATGGTCAGCAATAATCTGGGACTTGGTCTAGACCTGCAAGCTCGTCGAACTTCCCCCACGTTCCCAGGAGCAGCAGCATGCGCAGAAAGACCAAGTGGTACGCCGCCGCACTCGGACTCACCACCGCCGGGGCCCTCGTGCTCTCCGCCGGAGGCGCCAGCAGTCACGGCTACACCGACCTCCCCATCAGCCGGCAGAAGCTCTGTCAGAACGGCACCGTGACCAACTGCGGCTCGATCCAGTGGGAGCCGCAGAGCGTCGAGGGCCCGAAGGGCTTCCCGGGCTCGGGACCGGCCGACGGTCAGATATGCAACGCCGGCCTGGGCCAGTTCAGCCAGCTCAGCGCGCCACGGACACCGTCCGGCGGCGCCTGGCCCGCCACCAAGGTGACGGGCGGCCAGAGCTACACGTTCCGCTGGCAGTTCACGGCCATGCACGCCACGACCGACTTCAAGTACTACGTCACCAAGCCGGGCTGGAACCAGAACCACAACCTGGCCCGCTCCGACCTCAACCTCACCCCGTTCCTGACGGTGCCGTACAACGGTCAGCGGCCGCCGGCGACGCTCTCCCACAACGGCACCCTGCCGTCCGGGCTGAGCGGCCGTCACGTCATCCTCGCGGTGTGGACGGTCCACGACACGGGCAACGCGTTCTACGCGTGCTCGGACGTCACGTTCTGAATGCTCTGGACGTTCTGGTCCGGCTGCGGATCTCTGAGCGTTACTTGAGACAAGTGCGCTTCCCCCGGGGGTAGGTTCCCCACGACCAGCGGTATCCGACCTCGGGGGAAGCGCCATGGACCTCTTCTTCTACGCCGTGCCCAGCCTCATCCTGGCCGTCGTCCTCTTCGGCGCGTATCGCGTGGTGCGCCGCTCGCTGCAGATCCGCAGCGCCTGGAACAGCGGGCTGACGGCGGAGGGGCGCTGCCTTCGGATGTTCACGACGACGCACGGCGGCGGCAATGACACGTCCGTGAGGACCGCGCTGCACCATGTCTACGAGTTCACCGCTCGCGACGGCCGGACGGTCCGCTTCGAGGAGGAGGACGGCCCGGCGACGATCCTCGAGGGCGACTTCGTCACCGTCTACTACGCCGAGGGCCGCGACGTGGTCGCCACGGCCAAGGAGCCGCGCCGGGGCACGCTGGCGGCCTCCACCGTCGCCATCCTGGCGTTCCTCGGGGTGGTCGCGGTGTTCTGCGTCGGCTTCATGGTCACGTACAGCCAGGTGTTCGACGGCTTCTTCGGTTTCGGCTTCGGTTTCGGCGAGGGCGTCGACGACACCACCGACACCGTCGTCATCGACGGCGTCACGATGACCCCGTGACCCTCCACATCTGACGGTCCATCAACTACCGTGCGCCGCCATGGAGTCCAACAGGCGTACGGTCGCGGAACTCGTCGCCGGCCGGTGGGACGACCACCGGCCGGGGCTGTGGTTCGAAGGGCAGGCGCTCACCCATCACCAGGTGGCGGCGGGTGCCGCGGCCCGGGCGGCGCTGCTGGCCGACCTGGTGCCGCCCCGCTCGCACATCGGGGTGCTGCTCGACAACACCCCTGAGTACCCCTTGTGGCTGAGCGCGGCGGCCCTCGCCCGCGCCGCCGTCGCCGGCATCAACCCCACCCGCCGCGGCCCCGAACTCGCCCGCGACATCCTGCACACCGAGTGCCGGGTCCTGGTCACCGAGCAGGCCCACCTGCCGCTGCTCGACGGCCTCGACCTGACCGGCGTACGCCTGCTGCTGACCGACGGGGAGGAGTACGATGCCCTGCTCGCGCCGTACGCCGACGCCCTGCCCGACGCCTCCCGTGCCACCCCGCACGACCGGCTCCTGCTCTACTTCACCTCCGGCTCGACCGGCGCCCCCAAGGCCGCGATCTGCACCCAGGGGCGGCTGGCGGCCGCCGGGCGTTCGCTGGCCGACCAGTTCGGTGTCCGCCCCGACGACGTGCACTACATCTGCATGCCGATGTTCCACGGCAACGCGGTGATCGCCGACTGGGCGCCCGCCCTCGCGGCCGGCGCGGGCGCCGCGCTACGGCGGCGGTTCTCGGCGTCGGGGTTCCTGGCCGACGTACGGGCGTACGGGGCGACGTACTTCACCTATGTCGGCCGGGCGATCCAGTACCTCCTCGCCACCGAGCCGCGCCCCGACGACCGGGACCATCCACTGCGGCTCGGCTTCGGCACGGAGGCGGGGGCCGTGGACGCCGCCGCCTTCGAGCGGCGGTTCGGGGTGCGGCTGGTGGAGGGATACGGGTCGTCCGAGGGCGGGGCCGCCGTGCAGTGGTCGCCGGGTACGCCCGCGGGGGCCGTAGGGCGGGCGGCGCCCGGGCTCGTCGTACTCGACCCGGAGACCTGTGCGGAGTGCCCGCCCGCTGTCTTCGACGCGGGCGGGCGGCTGGTCAACGGGGACGCGGCCATCGGGGAGCTGGTCAACCGGGGGCCGAACCCCTTCGAGGGGTACTGGCGCAACCCCGAGGCGGAGGCGGAGCGGCGGCGGGAGGGCTGGTACTGGACGGGGGACCTGTTCTGCCGGGACGCCGACGGCTATCTGTACTTCGCGGGGCGCGGCGACGACCGGCTCCGGGTGGACGGGGAGAACCTGTCCGCCGCGGTGATCGAGAACATCCTCGCCCGGTACGAGGGGGCCGGGGCCGTCGCCGTGTACGCGGTGCCGGATCCGGTGACCGGGGACCAGGTCATGGCGACCATCGCGGGGGAGTTCGATCCGGCCGGCTTCGCCGGGTTCCTGCTGGCCCAGCCGGATCTGGGGACGAAGATGGCGCCCCGGTTCGTGCGGGTCGTGGAGCGGATGCCGGTGACCGCCACGAACAAGATCCAGCGCGCGGGGCTCAGGCGGGAGGGGCTGCGGTGTGCCGATCCGGTGTGGTGGCGGCCGGCCGGGGAGCGGGCGTACCGGCGGCTGACCGAGGCGGACGTCCTGGCATTGGCCCCCCAGCCGCTCCTGCTGGACCCGGGAGGGCCGACTTCGGCCGTTTGGGCGCTGCGAGGGGACGGAACCCGCTGACGCCGAAGGGCCCCCCGCTCCCACGAGAGGCCCTTCACCGGTGCGCCGCCAGGGACTCGAACCCCGGACCCGCTGATGCTGTATTCCCCGGGGGGTAACCCCCGGACCCCCAGCCGCTCCTGCTGGACCCGGGAGGGCCGACTTCGGCCGTTTGGGCGCTGCGAGGGGACGGAACCCGCTGACGCCGAAGGGCCCCCCGCTCCCACGAGAGGCCCTTCACCGGTGCGCCGCCAGGGACTCGAACCCCGGACCCGCTGATTAAGAGTCAGCTGCTCTAACCAACTGAGCTAGCGGCGCATGACCCTCGCCGACCGCGTTCCGAGTGGGTTCGCGGCTGGCGACGAAGAAAATACTACCTGGTCCGCAGAGGTGCTTCCGACCACCGCCGCTCGGTGATCAGAAGCACCGGGATCAAGAAGTCAGATCGCCAGCGAGAGCAGCACCGGCGCCGCGTTCCGGTTCAGGGTGTCCGCCGCCTGGCGCAGTCGGTGTGCGTGCTCGAGCGGGAGCGACAGGGCCAGGCAGCCCACCGACGATCCGGCCGTGATCGGCACCGCCGCGCACACCGTGCCCACCGCGTACTCCTGGAGGTCGAGGTGGGGGACCGTCGGCGGCTGGGTCTCCAGGCGGGAGAGCAGGACCTTGTCGCTGGTGATCGTGCGCGAGGTGAGGCGGGCCATTTTGTGGCGGGAGAGATGGTCGCGCCGGCTGTTGTGATCGAGCTGCCCGAGCAGGCTCTTGCCGATCGCGGTGGCGTGGGCGGAGAAGCGGAAGTCGACCCACTCGTTGACCACGGGCATGGTCGGGCCGGCGGCGTACTGGTCGATCTTGACCTCTCCGTCGACGTACCGGCTGATGTAGACGGCGGCACCGACCGAGTCGCGCAGCCGGTCGAGGATGCGCTGGAGGTTGTCGCGCAGGGCCTGTTCGTGGCCCTGCGCGGAACCCAGGCGGGTCAGGGCGTCGCCCGTGACGTACGCCCCGTCGGTGATCTGCTCGACGTAGCCCTCGCGGCGCAGCATCAGCAGGAGGCTGGTCAGGCGCTCCGAGGTGATGCCGGTGTGCCGGGCGAGCTCGGCGTCGGTGACTCCGGTGCTGTGCCGTGCCACGGTCTCCAGGACGCGCAGGGCGTCCTGGGCCGAGTGGTACGGCGTCGTCGGCTCGTGCTGCAGCGCCACGGTTCCCCCTGCGGTTGCACGTCGCTTCTCGTCCCTCGTCCACTGGGCCGGGGTTCGAGTCTGCCAATCTCCTTCACGATAACGGGCAAGAGGCCGATAGTGAGCGCTTGTTGACGAGATTGCGACGCCCTCAACTGCGGTCTAGCTCTCTGGCATATGCCAAAGTCATGAGCCGCGTCAGGAGTCACAGCACAGCGCTGAGAAACTCCCGGGTCCGGTCCTTCTCGGGGTCGTTGAAGATCTTCTCGGGTGCACCGGATTCGATGACCCGGCCGGAGTCGAACATCAGGACCTGGTCCGAGATGTCCCGGGCGAAATTCATCTCGTGGGTCACACAGAGCATGGTGATGTCGGTGGTGCGGGCGATGTCCCGCAGCACGTCGAGGACGCCCGCGACCAGCTCCGGGTCCAGTGCCGAGGTCACCTCGTCCAGCAGCAGCACCTGCGGCCGCATCGCCAGCGCCCGGGCGATCGCCACCCGCTGCTGCTGGCCGCCGGACAGCTGGGTCGGGCGGGCGTCGCACTTGTCGGCGAGGCCCACCAGCTCCAGCAGCTCACGGGCGCGTGCCTCCGCCTCGTCCTTGGACATGCCGAGGACGGTGACCGGGGCCTCGGTGATGTTGCGCAGCACCGACATGTTCGGGAACAGGTTGAACTGCTGGAACACCATGCCGATCTTCTTGCGGACCTCGCGGATCTGCTTCTCCGGGGCCGGGAAGAGCTGGTCCCCGGCGACCGTGATCGTGCCCTCGTCCGGCTTGGCCAGGGTCATCAGCAGCCGCAGGATCGTCGTCTTGCCGGAGCCGGACGGGCCGATCAGGGTGACGTGCTTGCCGGACTCGACGGAGAAGTCGAGCCGGTCGAGGACCGTGTTGGACCCGAAGCGCTTGGTGACGTTCTCGAAGCGGATCAGTTCACTGCCGTCCACCGGCGGGTTGGCGCTCGCGTCGGGTTCTTTCATCAAAGGCGTGTCAGCGGACAAGGCGTCGCTCCAGGGCTCGTACGAGAAGGGAGGCCGGGTAGGCGATGAAGATGAAGGCCACACCGATGACCGTCAGGGGCTCGGTGAACTGGAAGTTCTCCTGCGCGAACAGCCGCGCCTCGCCGAGCATCTCCAGGACGGTGATCGTCATCAGGATCGGTGTGTCCTTGAGCATCGCGATGACGTAGTTGCCGAGCGCCGGGACGACCCGGCGGATCGCCTGCGGCAGGATCACCACGGTCCAGGTGCGCCGCACCGGCAGGTTCAGCGCGGTCGCCGCCTCCCACTGGCCGGCGGGTACCGCCTCGATGCCGGCGCGGTAGACCTGCATCGTGTACGTCGAGTAGTGCAGCCCGATCGCGCAGATGCCCGTGGTCAGCGCCGACCACGTCAGGCCCCACTCGGGCAGCACGTAGAAGAAGAAGAAAAGCTGCACCAGCAGCGGGGTGTTGCGGATGAACTCCGTGACCACCCCGACCGGCCAGCGCACCCAGCGGGTCGGCGTGCGCATCAGCAGCGCCCACACCAGACCCAGCGCGAACGAGATCAGCGAGCCGAGGGCCAGGATCTGCAGCGTGAGCAGCAGTCCGTCCCAAAAGCGCGGCATGAAGTCGGCGACAGCGCCCCAGTCCCAGGTCATGATGAAGCACCTCCCGCGCCCACGTCTCCGAGAGCACCCGCCGCGCCCACGCCGGTCGTCTCAGGTCGGTGCAGCTCCTGGTCGGGCGTGCTCCCGACGGGCTTGCCGAGACCGGCTTTGAGCTTGCGTTCAAGTCCGCGCATCCCGCGCGTGAGCAGGAAGGCGATGACGAAGTAGATCAGCAGGACGTACGTGTAGATCTCCGTGCTCTCCTGCAGCGCGAGACGCACCAGGTTGGCGCTGAAGGCCAGGTCGCCCATGCCCATGACCGACACCAGGGCCGTGCCCTTCAGTAGTTCGATCAGCAGGTTGGAGAACGGCGGGATCATCTCCGGCACCGCCTGCGGCAGCAGGACCAGCCGCATCCGCTGCCACGGCGTGAAGCTGAGCGCGATGCCGCCCTCGCGCTGCGCCGGGTCGACGGAGTTGAGGGCGCCGCGCACGATCTCGGCGCCGTACGCCCCGTAGGTCAGTCCCAGCGCGAGGGTGCCGGCCCACAGCGGGACCAGCTGCCAGCCGAACGCGATCGGCAGCACGAAGAACACCCAGAAGATCATGATCAGGGCGGAGGTGCCGCGGAACACCTCGGTGTAGAAGCCCGCGAGGAAGCGGACGATCCACAGCCGGTGCGTGCGGGCCATGCCGACCCCGAAGGCGACCGCCGCCGCCACCAGCGCGCTCAGCACCAGCAGCTGGACGGTGATCCAGATTCCTTGAAGTACGAGTTCCCAGAGTCCCGAGGTCATCCGCCCGTCCCTCCTGCGCACAGCTCCTTCGCGGTGAGGTCGGTCATCTCGGCCTTGGTGAAGCCGAAGGGCCGAAGGATGCGGAACAACTCCCCGCTCTTCTTGAGCTTGTGCAACTCGACGTTGAAGGCGTCCCGCAGCGTGGTCTCGGTCGGCCGGAAGGCGAAGGCGCCGCCGTCGACGTGCGGTTTGCCCCCGACGAGGGGGGCGAAGGCCTTGGTGGCCTCGGCCTTGGCCGACTTCTTGACGACCTCACGGGCGGTGAGCGCCGTACCGGCGAAGACGTCCACGCGCCCCGCCTCGACGGCGTTCAGCCCGGCGACCTGGTCCGGCACGATGAGGATCTCGCTCTCCTTGTACCCCGCCTCGACGGCGTACTGGATCTCGGCATAGCCGGTCCCGGTGGCGAACTTGGCCTTCTTCTCGACGACGTCCTTGTAGTCGTGCAGGCCCTTCGGATTGCCCTTGCGCACGATGAAGGAGTCGAGCATCTGATAGTCGGGGTCGGAGAAGATGACCTGCTCACAGCGCTCGGGATTGACGTACATCCCGGCGGCGACGACGTCGAACTGCTGCGAGTTCAGCCCGGGTATCAGGGACCCGAACTCGGTGGGCACGGGCTGGACCCGGTCCACGCCGAGCCGCTTGAAGACGACCTTCGCCAGCTCGGGCGCCTCACCGGTGAGTTCACCGTTCTTGTCGATGTACCCGAAGGGAATCTCACCCGCGATCCCGAGCCGTACCACGCCCGCGGCGCGCAGCCGGTCGAGCAGCTCGCCACCCTCCTTCGTGGAGGCCGTGGCCACGCGGGAGCAGCCCGCCGCGCCCAGCGCGCCGAGCGCCGCCACCCCCGCGAGCAGCGACCGGCGTGTAGGGGTGCCCGATCTGTGTCCGACATGTGTTTCGACATGTTCCAGTGGTGGAGCCATGGCGGCGCGGCTACCCGAGACCATGCGATGTATGCACCCTGGAACGCATGACTGATCGGTTCATCGAGGTGTCACTGGTCAAGCGGGGAATCCACTGCACGGCCAAGCTCCTGGACGACCGCGCCCCGCTCACCTGCGCGGCCGTCTGGGACGCCCTGCCCCTGACCAGCGACGTCTACCACGCCAAATACGCCCGCAACGAGATCTACGCCCTCTTCCCGCCCTTCGCGGAAACGGAGCCGCCCCTGGAAAACCCGACCGTCACCCCCATTCCAGGAGATCTGTGCTATTTCGCCTTCGCCGGCACGGAACTCGGTACCAAGTCCTACGGCTACGACCGTGAGGTCCGCCCCGGCACGACGGTGGTCGACCTGGCCCTGTTCTACGAGCGCAACAACCTGCTCCTGAACGGTGATGTGGGCTGGGTGCCCGGCATCGTCTGGGGCCAGGTCGTGGAGGGCCTGGAGGAGATGGCCCAGGGCTGCAACGACCTGTGGCGGTCCGGGGCGCTGGGCGAGTCGCTCAGCTTCCGGAGGGTGTGAGCCCGGCGATTCCGGCCTCGTAGAGCGCGTGCGCCGCCCGCAGCACCAGATCGTCCCGGTGCCGGGCGGCCACGAGTTGCAGGCCGATCGGCAGGCCGGCGCCGTCCGTGCCGACAGGGACGGTGGCCGCCGGCTGCTGGGTCAGGTTGAAGGGGTACGTGAACGGCGTCCAGCCCGTCCAGCGGCGGTGGCCCGAGCCCTTGGGGACCTCCGTGCCCGCCTCGAAGGCGGTGAGCGGGAGGGTCGGGGTGACGAGGAGGTCGTAGGTGTCGTGGAAACGGCCCATCCGGCGGCCGAGTTCCATCCGGACGTCCACCGCGGCCAGGTAGTCGAGCGCGGTCAGGCGCGCGCCGGCGCCGCAGATCTCCCGCAGGCCCGGGTCGAGCAACTCCCGCTGGTGCGGCCCGAGATGCTGGGTCACCCGGGCCGCCCCGGTGAACCACAGGGTGTGGAAGGCGTCCACCGGGTCGGTGAAGTCGGGGTCGGTCTCCTCGACGTACGCGCCCAGTCCCGCCAGCCGCTCCACCGCCCGCCGTACCGCCGCCGCGACCGCCGGGCGCACCGCCACCTGGCCGCCGAGGGAGGGGGAGTAGGCCACCCGCAGGCCGTGCACGCCGCCGGTCAGGCCCGTCACGAAGGAACCGGGTGCCGGCGGGAGCGCCGACCAGTCGCGGGAGTCGGGCGTGCCGATGACGTCCAGGAGCAGGGCCGCGTCGGCCGCGTCACGGGTCATCGGGCCGACGTGCGCCAGGGTGCCGAAGGCGCTTGCCGGGTACAGGGGGACGCGGCCGTACGTCGGTTTCAGGCCGAAGATGCCGCAGAACGCCGCCGGGATACGGACACTGCCGCCGCCGTCCGTGCCGAGGGCGAGCGGGCCCGCGCCGAGTGCCACAGCCGCCGCCGCGCCGCCGCTGGAGCCGCCCGCGGTGCGGGTCGGGTCGTAGGGGTTGCGGGTGACGCCGGACAGGGGCGAGTCGGTGACGCCCTTCCAGCCGAATTCGGGGGTGGTCGTCTTGCCCAGGAGGACGGCGCCGTGCGCGCGCAACCGGGCCACCGAGGGGGCGTCCTCGTCCCAACTGCCCTTCTCCGAGATGGTTTTCGAGCCCTTGAGCGTCGGGCCGCCGCGCATCAGCAGGATGTCCTTCACCGTGACCGGAACGCCGTCGAGCAGGCCGGCCGGTTCGCCGCGCCGCCAGCGCTCGGCCGACTCGCCGGCCTGGGCGAGGGCCTCGTCGGCGGTCAGGCGGACGAAGGCGTTGAACTCCGGCTGGATCCGCTCGGCCCGCTCCAGGGTCGCGCGGGTGGCGTCGACGGGGCTGAACTCTCCTTTGCGGTAGCCGTCGAGGAGTTGTACGGCGGTCAGTTCGGTGAGATCCGTCATGCGTCGCCCTCCAACTGTGGACATCAGCGTCCCGGTACGTACCCGCGCTGCTTGTCGACCACGTTCAGCAGTGGCCTGCCCGCTTCCCATCGCTCGTACAACTCCACGAACTGCCGGCCGAGTTCATCCCGCCAGCCGATCGTGTCCCCGCTCATGTGCGGCGAGACGATCAGGCCCGGCAGCCCCCACAACGGGCTGTCGGCGGCGAGGGGTTCGTGCTCGAAGACATCGAGCGCCGCCCCCGCGATCCAGCGCTTGGCGAGGGCGTCGGCCAGGTCGTCCTCGACGACAAGCTGCCCGCGCCCGACGTTGATGAACCGGGCGGACGGCTGCATGACGCCGAAGCGGCGGGCGTCGAACATGCCGTACGTCTGCTCGGTGAGCGGCGCGGCCGCGATCACCCAGTCGGCGCGGGCGATCAGCCGGTCGAGGTCGTCGGGGCCGTGAATGCCGGTGCGCGGGGTGCGGCCGACCAGCGCGGTGGTGACGTCGAGGGCCTTGAGCGTGCGGGCGATCGTACGGCCGATGGGCCCGGACCCCACCACGCACGCGCGCGTGCCCGCCACGCGCTGCCCCTCACGGTGCCGCCACTCCCGGGCGCCCTGCAGCTCCAGGGTTCTCGGCAGGTCCTTCGCCATCGCCAGCACCAGCGCGGCGACGTACTCGGCGATCGGCTGGTCGAAGACGCCGCGCGCGTTGGTGACCACGGTGTCGGACGCGGTCAGCTCCGGGCACATCAGATGGTCCACGCCCGCACTCGCCGTGTGCACCCAGCGCGGGCGTGGGCCCTCGCCGGGCCAGGCGTGGCGTACGGCGTGGGAGGTGAAGTCCCAGACCAGGAGGACGTCGGCGTGCGGCAGGCGCTCGGCGAGGGTCGACTCGTCCGCGTGCTCGACGCGGGCGCGACCGGTGAGGCGGCCGAGGCGGGGGAGGGGTTCGGTGTCGAGGACCAGGAGTGTGGGAGGGGGATCGGAGGCGGGCGGCGGACCGGGGGTGGGTGCGGTCATGCGGGTCGTCTCTCCGGGGGGTGCGGGGGGTCGTCTGCCGGGGTTCTACTGGAAAGGATGGCCGTCTGACATGCGAGGTTTGACCACGCTCGCACCCGAACCTACCTTCGTCAACACGGGCGTACGTACGGTCCGTTGCTCACCTGTTTCTCTTAGTGAGGGCGGTGCCTGCCATGAGCGCCATGGACATCTCCTTCCTCGGCGGACCCCGCCCGCAGCGCGGCGTCGGAGTCATCGCCCCCTTCGACTTCGCGCTGGACCGGGAGCTGTGGCGCTGGGTGCCGGACGAGGTCTCGCTGCACCTGACCCGGACGCCGTTCGTCCCGGTCGAGGTCAGCCTGGACCTCGCCCGTCTGGTCAGCGAACACGAGACGCTCGGCGACGGCGTCCGCACCCTCACCGCGATCGCGCCCGAGGTGGTCGCCTACGCGTGCACCTCCGGCAGCTTCGTCGGCGGTATCGCGGGCGAGCGGGCGATGTGCGAGGCGATGACGCGGGCGGGCGCGATACCCGCGGTCACCACGTCCGGGGCGCTGCTGGAGGCGCTGGCCGAGCTCGGCGTACGGCGGGTGGCGCTGGTGACCCCGTACACCGTGTCGGTGACGCGAGCCCTGGAGGAGTACGTGGCGGAGGCGGGGACCGTGGTCACGGGATGCGCGTTCATGGGGTTGACGCGGCACATCTGGAAGGTGCCGTACCGCGATGTGGCGGACATGGCGCGCAGGGCCGTGGGCCGCCGGGCCGACGCCCTGTTCATCAGCTGCACCAACCTCCCCACCTATGACGTGATCCCCCAATTGGAGGCGGAACTGCGCATCCCGGTTCTCTCGGCCAACCAGGTGACGATGTGGGCTGCGCTGCGCAGGCTGGGTACTCGCGCGGTGGGGCCTTATCAGGCGCTGATCGATCCGGCGGCGCGGATCGACCCGGCGACGCGCAGTGGGCCCGTGCTTCCGGACGTGCCGGATGTTCCTGAACAGGAACAGCAGTAGAAAGGCTGACATGACCGCACTCGGATTTCTCTACCCGGGCCATTCCGCCGAGGACGACTATCCACGCATCGAGCAGCTGCTCGCCAGCGACATCCGGCTCGACCTGGTGCACACCGACATCGGCGAGGACGCCCACCGGGTGGACGCGCTGCTGCGGATGGGCGCGGCCGAGCGCCTCGCCGAGGGCGTGGAGGCGCTGCGGCTGACGGGCGCCGAGGCGGTGGTCTGGGCGTGCACGTCCGGCAGCTTCGTCTACGGCTGGGAGGGCGCCCACGAGCAGGTGCGCGCCCTCGCCCGCGCGGCCGGGATGCCGGCGTCGTCGACGTCCTTCGCCTTCGTGCACGCGGTACGGGAGCTCGGGGTGCGGCGGGTGGCGGTCGGGGCGACCTACCCGGACGACGTGGCCGGGCTCTTCGCCCAGTTCCTTCACGCCGGGGGCGCCGAGGTGGCCGCGGTGCGCGACTCCGGCATCATCACCGCGGCGGAGGTCGGAACCTGGGGCGAGGCCGAGGTGTTCGCGCTGGCCAAGGAGGCGGACACCGCGGATGCGGAGGCCGTGCTCCTCCCGGACACGGCCCTGCACACGGCGGCCCACATCCCGGCCCTGGAGGCCGAACTCGGCAAGCCGGTCCTCACGGCGAACCAGGTCACGGTATGGGAGGCCCTGCGCCTGACAGACCGCCGGGTGAACGCGCCGGCACTGGGAGCGCTGTTCACACGGGAGCCGATCGTGCAGGTGTAGCGAACGGGGTCACTTTGCGGCTCCGGGGAGTCGGAAGGACGAGCACCGCCATCCCGAGCCCCCACCCACCCGCTGGGGGCTTCGCCTCACAGGCCCTGACGACCACTCCCCGACGCCGGTCCGTGCATTTCAGCCCGTCTGGGGGTGCCCCCTCTGGGGGAGTTTGAGGACGAGGCCCGTTCAGGGCCGAAGCGGGGGTCTGGGGGCGGCAGTCCCAGGGATGGGACGGGTAGGGCCGGCGGGGGCGAGGGAATAAACCGGAGCCACCCTCCTGTTAACGCCGAACGCACACCGCACGGCAAAACCGCAGGAGGCACACGTGGCGGCAGACGAATCCCAGGCCGACGAGATCCGGGGCACCACACACGGCACCGCCCCCGTCCCCCTCTCCGTACTGGACCTGGTCACAGTCAGCTCCGGCCGCAGCGCCACCGACGCCCTACGCACCAGCGTCGACCTCTCCCGCCTCGCGGAGTCCCGCGGCTTCCACCGCTACTGGGTCGCCGAGCACCACTCCATGCCGGGCGTGGCCTCCTCGTCCCCGGCCGTGATCCTCGCCCACATCGCCGCCCACACCACCCGCATCCGCCTCGGCTCCGGCGGCGTGATGCTCCCGAACCACGCCCCGCTCGTCATCGCGGAGCAGTTCGGCACCCTGGAGGCCATGGCCCCCGGCCGCATCGACCTCGGCCTCGGCCGCGCCCCCGGCACGGACGGCGCGACAGCAGCCGCCCTGCGCCGCACCGACCACCTGGGCGAGGGCGCCGACGACTTCCCCGAGCAGCTCGCCGAGCTCACCCGCTTCCTCGACGACGACTTCCCGGACGGCCACCCCTACCGCCGTATCCACGCCGTCCCCGGCCCCGTCCAGGCGACGTCCCCCGGCGGCGTGCAGTCCCCGCACCGCCCCCCGATCTGGCTGCTCGGCTCCTCCGGCTTCAGCGCCCGCCTGGCCGCCGTCCTCGGTCTGCCCTTCGCCTTCGCGCACCACTTCTCGGCGCGGAACACCGTCCCGGCCCTGGACCTGTACCGGGAGTCCTTCCAGCCGTCCGCCGTGCTCGACCGGCCGTATGCCCTCATCGGCGTCTCCGCCCTCGCCACCGACGAGGAGAAGGAGGCCCGCCGCCAGGTCGAGGCCGCCGCCCTCAGCATGGTCCGCCTGCGCACCGGCCGTCCCGGCCTCATCCCCACCCCCGAGGAGGCCGAGGCCTACGCATTCACCCCGCTGGAGCGCGAGTTCGCCGACTCCTGGAACGCCAACGTCGTCCACGGCACCCCCGACGAGGTCCGCGCCGGCCTGGACGACCTCCAGAAGCGCACCGGCGCCGACGAGTTGATGATCACGAGCAACGCACCCGGCATGGACATACGCCTGCGCTCGTACGAACTCATCGCGGACGCCTACGGGTTGCCCAAGGCCTCCTGATCCTCACACCCGTACACCCAGCTGGACCTCACACCCGTACACCCAGCAACTCGGAGATACGATCCGGCGGCACCGGCCGTGAGTACAGCCACCCCTGGCCGGTGTCGCAGCCGATCCGGCGCAGCCGCGAGGCCTGCGCCAGCGTCTCCACGCACTCGGCGGTGACCGTCAGCCCCAGCCGGTGGGCGAGCTGGATCATCGCCTCGACCACGACCTCGTCGGCCGGGTTCGGCGGGACGGCGGTGCTGTTGTCGCTCTCGTACTGGAAGCCCCGTACGAAGGAGCCGTCCAGCTTCAGGACCGAGACCGGCAGGCGGCTGAGGTAGGCCAGGTTCGAGTAGCCCGTACCGAAGTCGTCGATCGCGATGCGTACGCCCATGTCGCTGAGCGCCTGCAGGACCTGGAGCGGTCTTCCCGCCGAACCCATCACCGCCGATTCGGTGAGCTCCAACTGGAGGAGGTGCGGGGCGAGTTCCGTCTCGTCGAGGATCCGCGCCACGTCCGCGACCAGGTCGGAGTCCCAGATCTGGCGTACGGCCACGTTCACGCTCACGAAGATCGGCGGCTCGTCGGGGTGCGTGACCTGCCAGGCGCGCGCCTGGCGGCAGGCGGTCGCCAGGATCCAGCGGCCGAGCGGCACGATCGAGCCGTCCTCCTCGGCCAATCCGATGAACCGATTCGGCGCCAGTACGCCGAACTGAGGATGTTTCCAGCGGACAAGCGCCTCGACGCCGCGCAGTCTGCCGTCTCCCATGCTCACCAACGGCTGGTACTCCAGGGCGAATTCACCGCGGTCGATGGCCGGGCGGAGGGTGGAGGCCAGGGCCTGGCGGGTCATGCGGTGGGCGTTGCGTTCGGGGTCGAAGAGCGTCCAGCGGTCCTTGCCGTCGGCCTTCGCCCAGTACAGCGTCGTGTCGGCGGCCTGCATCAGAGCGGTCGGGCTGGTGCCGGCCGCCTGGCGTTCCACGACGCCGATCGAGGCCGACACCGACAGGCGCCGGCCGGAGAGGTTGAAGGGGGCCCGCAGGGTCTCCAGCACCGACTCGGCGAGGTCGGCCAGTTGCTCGGTGCCCGTCGAGTCCTCGACGAGCAGGGCGAATTCGTCGCCGCCGAGCCGGGCCACCAGGGGCGGGACCGACCTGGAGTATCCCGCCTCCTCGGCGCAGCGCGTGAGCCGTTCGGCCACGGCGGCCAGCAGGTTGTCGCCGACCCGGTGGCCGAGGGTGTCGTTGATCGCCTTGAAGCCGTCAAGGTCCAGGTAACACAGGCCGATTCGGCCGGTCGTGCCGTTCTCGTCGTACGACTCCGCCTCCAGCGCGGCCGACAGGCGCTCGAAGAACAGCGTGCGGTTGGGCAGCCGGGTCACCGGGTCGTGCATCTGCAAGTGCCGCAGCTTTGCCTGGAGTTCGCGGTGGGCGCTGATGTCGGCGACGGAGAGCAGGACGCCGCCCGGCTCCTCGCCGGGCAGGGGCGCGACCGTGACCTGGACCCACAGGGAGTGTCCGTCCGGGTGCTTGAGGCGGCGTGTGCAGCGCAGTTGGGCCTGGCGGCCGCGCAGCACCTCGCGGTAGGCGTGCCAGGCGCGGGCGTCGGAGGTGAGGTCCACCAGGTCGGCGGCGACGGAACCGGCCAGCTCCCCGGGCGTCGTACCGAGCACGTCGGCGAAGGCGGGGTTGGCCTCGGTGACCAGGCCCTCGCGGTCGACCACGGCCATCGCCAGGGGGGCGGCCGAGAAGGCGGAGGAGTAGAGGGGCGTCAGAGGCGGCGCCCCGGTACGGGGGGATGACTGAAAGTTACTCTCTGTGACGGCTGGCCGGATGAGGTCTGCCGCAGGCGTCGGCCCTTCGGACGTTCCGCTCACCGCTCGCTCCCGCAGTGCACTCGATCTCGGATGGGTCTCATCGGAATGGCCGGCCGGGGGGCGGTCGGCCGCCAGGCCGTGTCCGTGCAGGAAAGTGTCAGGAAAGTGTGCCGATCATAGAGGCTGCTCCCGGGCCCTTCCAGCCACTGTTCAGTGTTCCCATGTGACCCGACCTTCTGACAGATCGTTTCTGCCCGCACCTGGACGGCTTCTTCGGGCCCCCGACCGATTGTGACGTTCCGTGAGCGATTCGGGGGTGTCGGTTCTGGCGATTCCTCGGCCCTCTCACCCGTCCGGTGCAGGCAAACAGGGCGTAGTACGACAATCTGACTGAGGCTGGGTGCGGTGTCCCGCGAACCGCTCCCGGAGGTCCACGTGCCGCGTCAGTTCCCCCTGCTCCCCGGGATGGGCCGGTTGTGGGAATGGCCCCGACTGCGCAGCACCGCCGCCCTGTTCACCACGATGTCCGCGCTCGCCGCGACGTCCCTGGTCGCCGGCCCCTCGGTCGCCGAACCGTTCGACACGACGCCCTGCGCCCTCGAGCGCACCGAGGCCCACCACTCCGAGGGCCTGGACACCTGGAACGCCGCCTATCCGCGCCCGACCCGCAAACTCGACGCGGTCATGGTGTTCCTCTCCTTCCCGGACTCGGCACCCCGGACGACACCCGCCGAACTGACGGCCGACCACTTCCCGGCCACCACTCGCTTCTTCGAACGCGCCTCCTACGGCAGATTCACCCTGCGCCCGCATCCGCTGCGGCACTGGATCCGCATGCCGAAGCCGTCGACGGCGTACGCCATACAGCGCGACTGGCGGGTCGCCGACCGGGCCGCCTATCTGCGCGACGCGCTCGCCGCGGCGGACCGGACGGTGGACTTCTCCCGCTACGACCTCGTCTACTTCGTCGCCGACCCGGACGCGCCCGGCGTCGACTCGGACGCCACGAAGGTCGTCAACCTGGACGTCCCGCTGCACGCCGACGGCACGGACATCCGGCGCGTCGTCACGGTCTTCGAGAACCACCCGCCGGACCGGCTGGTCCTCGCGCACGAGACCGGCCACATCTTCGACCTGCCGGACCTGTACCACCGCCCGGCGGACGGCAAGGGCGACTGGGACACCTACGTCGGCGACTGGGACCTGATGGGCAGCCAGTTCGGGATGGCGCCGGACCTGTTCGGCTGGCACAAGTGGAAGCTGGGGTGGCTGGAGCCGCGGCAGGTGGTGTGCGTGCGGGGGAGCGGAACCGGCGGCACGCGGCTGACGCTGGAGCCGCTGTCGGTGGGGCCGGGTGTCATGCCTGTGCAGTCGGGGGCGGCGGGGTCGGCGGGGGCGCCCTGGCCGCCCGCGGCGGTCGGTGCGTTCGGCGCCGCCGGTGCGTACGGCGGGCTCGGCGCGGACGGCGCAGTCGGCGCGGTCGGCGCGGTGCCGGGCTTCGGGCTGGGCAACGGCGCCAAGCTCGCCGTCGTGCGTACCGGCCCCGAAAGCGCCCTCGCCTTCGAGGTGCGCGGGCCGGTGGGCAACGACGTGCAGGCCTGTCGGCAGGGGGTGCTGGTGTACCGGGTGCGCAGCCAGGCCGATTCCGGGGGCGGGCCGGTCGAGGTGATCGACGCCCACCCGCGCAGCGAGGCCTGCTGGGAGGAGTCCGTGTATCCGCCGCTCGCGGACGCGCCGGTCGGGCTCGGTGAGAGCTTCACGGTGCCCGGGGACGGTGTGCGGGTGGAGGTGGAGGGGCGTACGGCGGCGGGGGCGTGGACGGTGAAGATCACGGCGGTCGGGTAGCGCCTGCGCCGGGTTCGGGTAACGCTCGCGCCGGGGCTGGGGGTGCGTGGCGGCCGGGCGGTGCGCCGGGGCGAAACGGTACGCCGGGGCGCATGCGAAAAGCCCCTCGCTTCCGCGAGGGGCTTTCACTGTCTGTGCGCCGCCAGGGACTCGAACCCCGGACCCGCTGATTAAGAGTCAGCTGCTCTAACCAACTGAGCTAGCGGCGCCTGCTGACGTCGTAGACCTTAGCATCCTGGTCGGGGTGGGGAAAAATCGATATCCGAACGGCCGCGCGAGCCGCCCGTACGGCGGCCCAGAGCAGCACCTCGGGCCCCGGCAGCCACGGGTTACGGGTGTCGGGGGCGACCAGCCAGCGGGACTCGGAGGGGGCGGCGGTGCCGGACCGGGCCGGCACGGTCACCGCGTCTCCCGTGCCGTGGCACAGCAGCGGCGGGACGTCGCCCGCGCGGCCGAGCTCCTCCCACCGCAGCAGCGACGGCAGCCGCTGGGCCGTGCCGGGCGCGGCGAACAGCAGCATCCGGGCCCGGAACATCGCCACCGGCCCCGAACCGGGCCCCTCGTCCCAGAGCTGGTCGACCATCCGGCGTCCGAAGATCGCGGGCGCGCTCACGATGTCGAAGACGGAGCCGCAGGCCAGCACCACGGGGGCCTCCGGCTGCTCGTCCCAGAGCGCCCGGGTGCTGCGCGGATACGGTTCTGCGGAGGCGAGCCAGGCGGCGCCGTCCGCGGTGAGGGAGGCGGGGGAGGGCGGGGCGTTGCGTGTGCTGCTCATGGCAGATACATCTACCGACGGTGAGCGCGCCGTTCCCGAGAGTTCCCGGAAATCGGGACAGGGCGGGGTGGCGGGGCGTATCTTGCCCGCCTGGCATATGCCCATGGGGCACCCGTGTCGGTCCGCGTCGGGCCGAGTCGGTCACACCGGATCGACGTGCCCGGGCCCCTCGACCCCCCGCATGAGATCCCTGCCGAACTCCACCATCTTCTTGGCGTAGTCCTCGGTCCACTCGGCCTGCGCGGCGATATCGGCGGGCGTCAGCCGGTCGAACCGCCGGGGGTCCGCCAGCTGGGCCGCCGCGATGGCCTGGAACTCCACCGCACGGTCCGCCGCCGCCCGGAACGCCTGCGTCAGCTCGGTCGCCCGCGCCAGCAGTGCCCGCGGGTCGTCGATCGACTCCAGGTCGAAGAAGTGCTCCGGGTCGGCGGCCACCTGCGCGGGCTCGAAGAGCAGGGGCGCGGGGCGTAGCCGCGGTTCGTTCCTACGCGGCGTGGGCTCCGCCATGTTTTCTCCTTCTCTTACGTCACCGATCTAGTACGTCACCGATCTCATTGCTCCCCGGCGACCAACCCCCGCAACCGGGCACCCCCCAGCGGACCGGTCCACCGTCCATTGTCCCGCGCCCGCGCAAGTGGGCGTCGGGACAGGTCAAGGGGCCTGCCGTCAGGTAGGCCGCCACGCCACCCGATGCTCCGCAAGTCGCGCCAACACCGCGTGATTCGCCTCCCAACCATCAGGAAACTTCACCACCGTCCCCAGCTGTACCGGCTCCGTCGACGGGTAGTCGTCCAGCAGCTCGCTCACCCCGGCCCGGCACACCACGATGCACGCGTGCCGGTGGCGGGAGGCGAGGACGCACAGGCGGCCCGTCTCCAGGTGGAAGGCGGTGGCGTCGGGGCGGCCGGAGAGGGGGTGGAGGACGACCGTGACGTCGTACTCGCGGCCCTGGAGGCGGTTCGCGGTGTCGACGGTGACGTCGGTCACGCCCAGCTCCGCCAGTGCGGCCCGGACCGCCGCCGCCTGGTCCCGGTGTGCCGTGCCGACCGCGATCCGGTCGGCGGTGAGGGGCGCGGGGTCGGGCGAGCGCTCGGAGGTTGCCGCGCCGCCGCGGTCCAGGAGGCGCCGTACGACCGTCGCCACCGCCCGTACCGCCTCGGGGTCCGTGCGCGGCGTGTGCCGGGCGGGCAGCTCCAGCAGCCCCCAGCCCGCCTCCGCCGCCTCGTCGATCACCCGGTCCGGCCCCGAGCCGTCCGACGGGACCGCGAAGGCGAGCCGCCGGTCGTCGTGGCCGGTGCCGCTGCGGAACGGTGTGTACGGGTAGAAGGCGTCGGAGACGAGGGGCGCGGCGGACGCGGGGAGCCGCCAGGAGACCGGCAGGCGGTGTTGCGGCAGCTCGGGGTTGTGGGCGAGGAGGGTGGTCACGGCGGACGCCGACGGGTCGTACGACAGGCCGGCCCACTGCTCGCTGCCCACGATCGCGAACGGGTCCAGCTGACCCGGGTCGCCCACGAACAGCGCCCGCTCGAACAGCCCGGCCACGGCGAGCAGCGAGTCCGAGCGCATCTGGTACGCCTCGTCGACGATCGCGTGCCGCCAGGGCTCGTCGACCTTGACGTGTCCCCACTTGGCCGCCGTGGAGATGACGACCGAGAGGCCGCTCAGGTCGCTCGCCTTCGCCGACTTGCGTACGTTCGGCAGGTCGTCCAGCGCCTTGTCGTACGGGTCGGCGTCGCTGCTGTGCAGTCGGCCCACCGGCAGCTCGGGGTTCTTCTCGGCGAGCCTCAGCACCAGGTCGTCGACCTGGGCGTTGGTCTGCGCGACGACCATCAGCGGGTGTCCCGCGTCGGCGAGTTCGAGGGCCGCGCGGACGACGAGGGTGGACTTGCCGGCGCCGGGCGGGGAGTCGACGACGACACCGCGCGCGGTGCCGTGCAGCGTGTCGTGGAGGATCGCGTCGGTGGCCCGCGTCGCCGCGGCACCGGGGTCGAACACGGCGGTCACAGCACGTCCTCCTGGGTCAGGGGGTCGGCGGCCTCGGGCACCTGTTCCCCGGGCGGGCCGCCGTGCGTCCACGGCGTCTGCTCCGGGTCGGGCAGCTTCGCGCCGCCCCGCTGCTCGTGCTCGAACAGCGTGAAGCACAGCAGGTCGCCCTTCTCCGGCACGGACCCCTCCTCCGGCTCCTTGCTGCGGCCCATCTTGTCGAGCACGCGCAGCACGACCAGTGCGCCGCCGTCCTCCGGGTCCCCCTCGTACCCGACGAACTCCGCCGCCTGCGGCTTCCCGCCCAGTGACCGGAACACCTTGGCCCGCTCGCCCAGATGAGGCCGGTCGTCCGTGCGGACGGTGACCAGCGGGCGCGGGCTCGGCCGCTTGCCCTCGCTGTACGCCATTCTGACCTCGGTGACCTCGCCCGCGAACGCCTCCCCGGACAGCCGCCGCCCCGCCATCACCAGCGGGTCGTCGAGCGCCTCCTGGGCCTCCAGCCGGGCCTGTTCGCGCTCGCGCGCGGAGAGCTTGTTGGCGGCGGTGACCGCGTCGTCCCGGCGCGGCTGCGGGGGCTCGCCGGCCAGGACGCGGTCGCGGTGGCCGGTGAAGGACCAGCGGTCGCGGGTCCACCGCTCCTCGACCCGCCCGGCCTCGGGCAGCTCCCGCAGCAGCTCCAGGCCGCGCCACACCGCGTCCCAGGTGGGCCGGGTCCGGCTCTCGACGAGGGCGCGGATCTCCCGCTCGGCGGCGGTGAGGTCACCGAGCCGGTCGTCGGCCTCCAGCCCGTCCTCGGCGGCGGCGAGGGCGGTGCGGGCGCGGTCGTAGCGCTCGATGGCGGGGGCGAGCAGCTTGTTGTCGAACGCCGGGTCGGTGGCGGGACCGGCCGGCGGACACAGCAGCTGGCCTCGGGCGTCACGCGCGAGCTCCGCCCGCAGCGCCGCCTCGGCGCCCGTCTCGTCCTCCGGCGGGTCGATCCACGCGAGCAGCGCGCCCAGGTGCTGGTCCTCCAGGGTGGACTGGCCGGTCGCCCAGTGCCGGGCCAGTACGTCGGTCATGGCGAGCAGCAGCGAGGAGCCGGGCACGCGGGCCCGCTCGCCGAAGTGGGTCAGCCAGCGGCCGAGCAGCGGCACGCGCGGGGGCGCGGGGTAGGGGGCCTCCGGGTCCTGTTCCGCCGTACGCCTGAAGCGCATGGAGCGGCCCAGGAGCCGCACGAAGTCGATGCCCGCGCGGCTCGGCATGATCAACTGCGGGGCGTCCGCGCACAGTTCGACCTCGACCTTGACCCGCTTGCCGGTCTCCGGATCGGTCTCGTTGCGCTCGGCTGCCTCCACGTCCTCGGCATAGGCGTCGATGTACGGCAGGACGATGTCCGCCAGCTCGGACAGGAACGCGAACCTGAGATCCCGGTCGCGCGGCTGTGGGACCACCAGCAGGTGCGGGGCGTCCCGGTCCGTGCCGACCAGCGCGCCGAGCGGGGCACCGGCCTCACCGGCGGTGGTGAGGGGCACGAAGACCAGGGGCCGCTCGGACAGGCGCCGGTGGCGGACGGTGGCGGCGGGCTGGGCGCGGCCGGTGCTGACCGCTTCGAGACGGGCGAGGGTGGCGATCAGCGACATGGGGCCACCGCCTCCGTGCCGAGGGCACCCGCTTCCCGGCCGAGGGCCTCGGCACGCAGGTGCGCCGCCCTGCGCAGGGCCGCCACCGCCGGGTCGTCCGGGTCGCCGGACTCGCCGCGGGCCGCCGACAGGACGTCCTCGACCGTGGTCAGGCCGCCCAGCTCGGCCCGCACCGAGCGGCCCAGCGACGTCACCGCGCCGGATGAGCGGGAGCGGGCGCGGCAGTGGAAGGCCAGCTCGCAGGCGGACAGGCACTCGGGTGCGTACGTCGCCGGGACCGACTCGACCGCTGCCGTCAGGTCGGCGGCCGGCAGCTCGGGGGAGAAGCAGGTGCCGTCGGGGAGCGTGTCGGCGATGTCCTCGATGCGGGTGAGGCGGGCCAGCTGGCGGGCGGTCACCGCGCGCTGCTTGCGGACGTCGACGGCGGAGGCGGTGGGGAGGTTGGAGAAGTCCTTGGGGCAGACCAGGAGGACACGGTGGCGCACGCGCGGGGCCGGGTCCAGCCGGGCGGCGATCTGCTCCAGGGCCAGCACGTACACCGCCGACTGCCGGGCGGCCGCGCCCACCTTGGCGGGGTCCGCCGAACCGTCCAGCATCGGGAACGACTTGATCTCCACGACCGTCCAGCTGCCGTCCGGGTGCACGACCACCGCGTCCGGCTCCAGGAAGGCGGGCGAGCCGGCGACGTCCAGCGCGAGCATCGGGTGGTCGAGCAGGGTCCACTCACCGCGGGCCTCGGTGGCCTCCCGCAGCGCCAGTGCCGTACGGGCCGTGCGGCCCTCGGGGCCGATCGCGGTGAGCTCGGGCACGCGCGCGTGGGCGGGTGGTTCGGCCGTGCGGTCCAGTCTCTCGTGCACCAGCCGCAGCAGCTCCGCGCCGCCGTCCGCCTTGACCTTGGCCTCGAAGGCGTTGCCGCGCGTGAAGGCGAACTGCGACTGTCCGAAGGCGGACGGCGAGCCCAGCGCGCTCGCCAGTGCCGCCTTGTTCACCCCGGCGCCGTCCAGGATCGCGCGCCGCTTGCAGCCGGGGTTGGCGGCGAGGGCGGCCAGGGCGCGCGCGTCCAGCGCCTTGGCCGGTACGTCAGGACCGCGCAGTTCAGCGAGCCGGTGCCGGAGCGCCGTCCCCCGCGTCCTGGGGAGAGGCACTCGGCTCGGCTCCGGATCCGAACCGGGACTCGCGCTGCCGTGGAATTCGCTCACCCGCGGAAGTCTGGCATCCGCCACTGACAATTGAGGAAGAAGCGTCGTCGGAGGCCACTGCGACGGTGTCCCGGGCACTGTCCCGGGCACCCTTCGTGACCGTGCCGCCGGAGGCCGTCGCGACGGGGGCCGTCTCCACTCCGAACCGGGCCCTCACCCGGTCCGCGGTCCGCAGCACGTAGGGCGCCAGCAGCAGCCCGACGCCCATCACCGCGGCGCCCGCGGCCGCGTCGAGGAAGTAGTGGTTGGCGGTGCCCATCACGACGATCGTGGTGATCAGGGGGTAGGCGACGGCCGCCACCTTCGTCAGGCGCGTCCCGCCGTACCGCCACAGCATCACCCCGCACCACAGCGCCCAGCCGACGTGCAGGCTCGGCATGGCCGCGTACTGGTTCGTCATGCCGCCCATCCCCCGCGGGGCGCTGGCCTCGCCGCCCCACCAGCCGTACGAGCTGTACTGGGCCATCGTGTCCACGAAGCCGTAGCTCTCGGCGAGCAGCCGGGGCGGGCAGGTGGGCAGCAGGGTGAAGCCGATCAGGCCGATGAAGGTCGACGTCATCAGCCAGGTGCGGGCCGCGCGGTAGCGCACGGTGCGGGACCTGAAGATCCAGACCAGGATCGCGGGCGTGACCAGGTAGTGCAGCGACGCGTACCAGAAGTCGGCCGGGACGCCGAGCCAGGGCTCGCGGGTGAAGAGGCGGTTGAGAGGGTGCTCCGCGTTGAGGTGCAGGGCCTTCTCGATGTCCAGGATCGCGAGGCCGTGGTCGACGGCGCCGCTGACATCGCCGCGGGCGAGGAGCCGGCCCGCCGAATAGCAGGCGTAGACCAGCAGTATCAGCGGCAGCTCGGTCCACCAGCGCAGGCGGGTCCGCGGCGTCGCCTCCACGCCAGCTGTCTCGGCGTGTGGCATCCGATCGCCTCCCCCTTCTTGTCGCGGCGCCCGGTGGACCGGTCGAACCACTTTACGGTGTGCGCGTGCGCCCCCTTCGGGCGCCCCGGGTCTCAAGACGCAGAGATCGCCCCCCGGGTTGCCCGTGCACAGCGTGGGCGATGATGGACGGGTTCCGCCTCTCATTTCTCCCGGAAGGGCTCTTCAATGGCACCGCGCATCCTGCTGGCCCGGCACGGACAGACGGCATGGTCGCTGGCCGGCAAGCACACGGGCAGGACCGACGTGCCGCTTCTCGATGAGGGCCGCAGGGGCGCGAAGCTGCTGGGCGAACGCCTGCACCGGTCGCCGTTCGACGGGCCGGCGGGGGCAGGGATCGAGGTCCGCACCAGCCCCCTGTCACGCGCGCGTGAGACGTGCGAACTCGCCGGCTTCGGCGAACGCGCGCGTACCTGGGACACGCTCATGGAGTGGGACTACGGCGCCTACGAGGGCATGACCCCGGCGGACATCCAGGCGGTACGGCCCGGCTGGCTCATCTGGCGCGACGGCGTGCCCGAGGGCGAGAGCCTGTCCGAGGTGACCGCCCGGGCCGACGAGGTGGTGACGTGGGCGCGCGAGGCGGACCGGGACGTGCTGGTGTTCGCGCACGGGCACATACTCCGCTCCATAGGCGCGCGCTGGCTGGGGCTGCCGCTCGACTTCGCGGCGCGCATCCGGCTCAATCCCACGTCGCTGTCGGTGCTGGGATGGGCGTACGGGGAGCCGGCGATCGAGAGCTGGAACGACCTGGGGCACCTGGTGGCGTAGGGCGGCCCGGCCCCGGCAGGGCGCCGCCCGCTATGCCGTGCGCGGCACGCTCGCGTGCCTCTCCAGGAACGCCGAGACCCCATGCGCCCGACGGTGCGGCAGCAGCACCCGGGCCGTCCCCGCCAGCATCGTCTGCACCCGCGACGACTGCACCAGGTCCAGCAGGTCCATGACCCGCATCCCGGCCGCGGCGGCCTCGTCGGGAAGCCCTCCGCGGGCCAGGTCGTCCGCCAGTTCCGCCGTGTACAGCGCGATGTTGCGCGTGAAGTGCGGATCCTGCAGCTGGGCCGCCCGGCCGGCGTGCCGCGCCGCCCGTCGCCAGTTGCCCAGCGTCGACCAGCACTGCGCCTCCAGAGCCTCCAGCTCGGCCTCTCCGTAGAAGCTCATCCACTCGGGGTCGGCGTCCGAGCGGCCCCGCTCGTAGAAGGCCAGCGCGCGGGCGAGAGCCTGCTCGCAGCCGGTGCGGTCGGCGAGCCCCGCCCAGCCGCCCGCCTCGCGCAGCGCGAGCAGGGACATCAGACGGGGGGAGCCCAGGGGGCGCGCGACGCGTTGCGCGGCCTGCGCCGCCCGGACCGCCTCGCGGGGCCGGCCCGCGTCGCGCGCGAGGAACGACGTGTTGCAGAAGGCGTGCGCCTCCAGCGCCGCGTCGCCCGCCATCCGGGCCGTCGCCAACGCCTCCGCGTAGTGCGAGCGCGCGTCGTCGAACCGCCCCGAGTCGTGCGCCAGCCACCCCACCGAGATGGCCAGTTCCCCCGCGCCCGAGTGGAGCCGGTCGTCCGTCGCCTGCCGGGTCGTACCGGCGTCGAGCAGCGCGTAGGCGGCCCGCAGCGGGGCGGCCGCCCGCCGATAGAGGCCGTCGGCGCCGTGCCGGTCGTCGAGCAGCCGGATGCGGCGTACGGCTTCCTCGAGCACGTCCGCCTCGCGTCCCCCGACACGTCTGACGGGACGCTCCGCGGCCGCGGCGTCGAAGGTGAGCCCCAGGGGGCCCAGCGAGGCGGCGGCCACCGTGGCGCCCCCGCCGGTCATGAATGCGCGACGCAGCACGTCGCTCTCCTCGTGGATCTCGTGGTTCTCGTGGTTCTGCTGTGCGCCGTACGACTTGTACGGGTCCTGCGGGTCCTGCGGGTCCTGCGGGTCCTGCGGGTCTCGTGGGACATACGGCTCGTCGGTCCCCCACGTCTCACTCGTGGTGTGCGCCGGGCTCGTGGTGTGTACGAGGGGCGCTTCCTCGTCGGTGCGCGCCCGGCGTCCGCGTACGGACGAGCGGGGCGCGAAGCCGAGGTCGGCGAGCGTGCGGCCGGGGAACATGTGCAGGAACACCCGTTCGTACGCATAGTTGGGGCAGCGGATCTCACCGGCCTCGACCCGTCCGACGTAACGCGAGTCACAGCTGACCCGCTCGCCGATCTCGCGGGCGGCCCGTCGCACCGCCGCGGCGAACTCGGCCGGCGAGCGCTGTCCGCGCAACCGCCGGAACGCGAGATTCGGCCGTGGTGGCCTGGGGTACTGGGACGAGGTCAGCTCTGACGACGCCATGGCCGGGTCCTCTCGTGCGAACCGTCGAACCATGCCGGAACGAGGACGAGTTGAACCGAATAATCCGTGTGGTGCCCTTGTCTCCGGCGGGCAAGAACGTACCTGCTGTAGCGAAGTCGCCACGCTGTGTTTGGCTACAAACCGGATATCTCATACGTGATCTGCCATGAACTGCCATCCTTTGCGGCTGACTTCCGCCGTAGCCGTTGACGTCGCGAGGCGTTGAACTCTTCGGACTGCACAAGGGGTTCCGTGGTGGAGGTCGGGATGGAGACCAGCCAGAGCGTCGTTCCTCGTACGCCATCGACGACGGCGGGGCATGCACCGACAGCAGAGTTCAGCGAGCCGCCGGAGGTGGGCTGCGACGTGGTCACCGTTCCGGCGCGGCAGGGCCTGGAGGCGGTCGACATCCTGCGGCGCGGCGCCGGCGACGGGGTGGGGCCCGTGCTGCACGACGACGGTGGCGACACACTGGGCTTCGTGGTCCCGCCGGGCACGGCGGCCGCCTGGGACGTGCCGGGCAGCACCTGCACGGAGACCGACGGCCGGGGGCTCAGCCTGAACCTGAACCCCGAGCCGCCGGTCGAGGGCTCGGACTGGCTCCTGCCGCCCGGAGAGGCGGACCTGGCGACCGATCCCGCGGTGCTGCGGGCGGCGCTGGGCGAGGCGGCGCGGTTGATCGAGGCGGCCGACAACTGTCGGTGACGCGTGGCCGCCGCTGTGGGCGGGTGGGAGTGCCCGTCCCCCCTGATAATGGCCTCGTGGGAAAGTCCAGGAACCCCCGGCGCTCCGGCGCGGCCCTCACCTCCGTCGTCGAGACCGTCGACGGCGGGCTCGCCGAGCTCATACCCGACCGGGACCGGGCGCGGGCCTGGACGCTGCTGGTCGACGGGGCCCCGCAGTCGCACGTGGATCTCGACGACCCCGCCTACCTCTCCTTCGAGTACCAGCGCCGCCTCGGCCACGTCATCGACCTCGTCGCCCCGCCCGGCAAACCCGTACAGGCGGTGCACCTCGGCGGCGGCGCCCTCACCCTCGCCCGTTACCTCGCCGCCACCCGCCCCCGCTCCACCCAGCAGGTCGTCGAGCGCGACGCGACCCTCGTCCAACTGGTCCGCCGCGAGCTGCCGTTGGACCGCGGTGCCCGCATCCGGGTGCGGTCCGTCGACGCGCGCGAAGGGCTCGCCAAGGTGCCCGACGGATGGGCCGACCTCGTCATCGCCGACGTCTTCAGCGGGGCCCGCACCCCGGCCCACCTCACCTCGACCGAGTTCCTCGACGAGGTCCGCCGGGCGCTGAGACCCGGTGGCTGGTACGCCGCCAACCTCGCCGACGGGCCGCCGCTCGCGCATCTGCGCGGTCAGATCGCCACCGCCGCCGCCCGGTTCGCCGAGCTGGCGCTGGTCGCCGACCCGACCGTGCTGCGCGGCAAACGCTTCGGCAACGCCGTCCTGCTCGCCGCCGACCTGCCGCTCCCGGTCGCCGAACTGACCCGCCGCGCCGCGTCCGACCCCCACCCCGGCCGGGTCGAACACGGCAGGTCCCTCACCGACTTCACGGGTGGCGCCGTACCGGTCACGGACGCGGCGGCGGTGGCCTCGCCGGCGCCACCGGCGTCCGTCTTCAGGTGAGTCGGCGCCGGTTCAGGGGCTGTCAGTAGTTCCCGATCTCCACCCGCGGCGGCCCGTCGTGCCATGTGCAGAACACCGAGACCCGGTCCGCGCCCGCGCCGAACTCCACCCGGATCCACGTCTGCGTCTTCCACACCTGCATCGACCAGCCCGCGCCCGGGGTGGCGGAGACGAGGGTCGCGGAGGTCGAGCCGATGTCGAAGACCACGCGGCCGCCGTCGGTGTCGTAGCTCTTGACCTGGCCGGACGTGGTGGGGGAGGGGGCGGTGTGCTCCGGCGGTGTCTTCGAGGGGGTCGGCGCGCGGGGCGGCCCGGTCGGCTTCGGCGAAGGGGTCGAGGAGCCCTTCGACGGGGTCGGCCGATTCGTCGACGACGCCAGCGGCTTCGACCCCTGGGTCGTCGCGTCGGCCGCCGTGATGGGCAGGGCGCGCGGCCGGTCGTACACCGTGCCCGTCATCACCGTGTGGACACCCCACCACGACAGCGTGACCGCCGCGCCCGTGGCGAGCGACCAAGCGAGTACGTGTACGAGTCCTCTGCGCATCGCGGGCCATACTGCCTCACGCGTCCCGGACGTGTCGCGCGGTTGTGCGTGGGGGTGGAGTTGCCCACAGGGGGGCGGTTGTCCACAGTCGGCGAGTTGTCCACAGGCCCGGACCCGGCTCGCCGGCATGGCGTACGGTGCGGCGCATGGCAAGTGTGCTCGTGGTCGAGGACGACCAGTTCGTACGCTCGGCGCTCATCCGGCACCTGACCGACGCCGCCCACACGGTGCGCAGTGTCGGTACGGCACTGGAGGCGCTGCGCGAGGTCGCCCATTTCCGTTTCGACGTGGTGATCCTGGACCTCGGACTGCCCGACCTGGACGGCTCCGAGGCCCTGAAGATGCTGCGCGGCATCACGGACGTGCCGGTGATCATCGCCACGGCACGGGACGACGAGGCGGAGATCGTCCGGCTGCTGAACGCCGGGGCGGACGACTATCTGACCAAGCCGTTCTCGGTCGAGCACCTGTCGGCCCGGATGGCCGCCGTCCTGCGCCGGGCCCGGTCGGGCAGCGGGGAGGCCGCCCCCTCCAGCGTGCTGCGCGTCGGCGGCCTGACCGTCGATCCGCTGCGCCGCCAGGCCGAGTTGGACGGCGCGAGCCTGGACCTCACCCGCCGCGAGTTCGACCTGCTCGCCTTCCTGGCCGGGCGGCCCGGGGTCGTAGTACCGCGCAAGGAACTGCTCGCCGAGGTGTGGCAGCAGTCGTACGGCGACGATCAGACCATCGACGTCCATCTGTCCTGGCTGCGCCGCAAACTGGGCGAAACAGCCGCCAATCCGCGCTATCTGCACACCCTTCGGGGCGTCGGCGTGAAGCTGGAACCACCCATGGGGGAGCCACCGCGATGAGGTGGGCACTGGTCAAGGTCTGTCTGGCCGTCACCACCATGGTCGTGGTCGCCTTCGCCGTCCCGCTCGGACTCGTCATCCGGGAGATGGCCCGCGACCGCGCCTTCTCCAACGCCGAGCGGGAGGCCGCCGCCGTCGCCCCGGCGCTGTCCATCACCACCGACCGCGACCAGCTGGAGCGGGTCGTCGCCTCGGCCGGTTCGGACGCGGACATGGCCGTGCACATACCGGCCTCCGGTGACACGGCCTCCGGTGGCACGGCCGCCGTCGACCTCGGCCGCCAGCGCGCCGCCGCCGACGACATCGCGACGGTACGGCGGCTGGGGCGCGCCTCGACCAGCGAGGTGCCCGGCGGCTCCACGCTGCTCCAGCCGGTCGCGCTGAGCTCCGGCGAGATCGCCGTGGTCGAGGTGTACGTCCCCGACGCCGAGGTCACCAACGGCCTCACCACGGCCTATGCGGTACTCGCCGGGGTCGGGGTCGCGCTGATCGTCGGGTCGGTCGCGGTCGCCGACCGGCTGGGCGTACGGATGGTGCGGCCCGCGCAGCGCCTGGTCGAGGGTGCGCACGAGCTGGGGGAGGGCAAGCTGGGCGCCCGGGTGCCCGAAGAGGGGCCGAACGAACTGCGGCTGGCGGCGGTCGCGTTCAACTCGATGGCCGACCAGGTCGTGCAACTTCTCGCGAACGAGCGCGAGTTGGCGGCCGACCTGTCCCATCGCCTGCGCACTCCGCTGACCGTGCTGCGCCTGAACGCGGCCTCGCTCGGGGACGGTCCGGCCGCCGAGCAGACCAGAGCCGCCGTCGCCCAGCTGGAGCGCGAGGTCGACACCATCATCCGTACGGCGCGGGATGCCAAGCCGCAGACGGTGGCGGCCGGTCCCGGCGCCGGGTGCGACGCGGCCGAGGTGGTGCGCGAGCGCATGGCGTTCTGGTCGGCGCTGGCGGAGGACGAGGGCCGCAAGGTGCGGGTGGCCGGCGCGGACCGGCCGGTGCGGATACCCGTGGCCCGGGCGGATCTGGCCGCCGCGCTGGACGCCCTGCTCGGCAACGTCTTCCGGCACACCCCCGAGGGCACGGCCTTCGCGGTCGACGTGCACAACGGCGAGGACGCGGTGATCGTGCTCGTCTCGGACGCCGGGCCCGGCATATCCGACCCCGAGGCGGCGATGGCGCGCGGGCGGGGCTCGGGCAGCGTCGGCTCGACCGGGCTCGGGCTCGACATCGTGCGGCGGCTCGCGGAGTCGACGGGCGGGGACATGCGGATCGGGTCGTCGGTGCTGGGCGGGACCGAGGTGCGGATCTGGATCCAGCTGGACGGGCGGGCACCCGTGCGCAGGGGGCATCGGGGGCCGGTGCGACGCCGCCGTCCCGGCAAATTGGTCTCTACCTTTAACCGCCCCCGATCCCTTCCTTAAGCGCACCCTAAGGTCCTCAACACCGGTCTGGATCAGGGCTTTTGCCCGATTCGAGATCGCTAGCGTGCTGCCGCACCCCACCCCTGGGCTCTCCCCCCGTGAGCCCGTGAAGAGCGAAGGCAGGCACGCGATGAGTACGCACCGGCGCAAGGTCAGTGTCAGGAACAAGGCGATAGGCGGCCTGGTCGCCGCGGCCGTGGCCGGCGGTGGCGCGATCCTGTTCACCGGTACTGCCCAGGCGGCCGGGATCGGGGCGGCGTACACGAAGACCAGTGACTGGTCGACGGGTTACACCGCGCAGTACGTCGTCACGAACAACAGCGGTCGGGCGGAGCAGGCCTGGACGCTGGAGTTCGACCTGCCCTCGGGCACGAAGCTCAGTTCCCTGTGGAACGCCGAGTCCAGCGTGCGCGGGCAGCACGTCACCGTCACGCCGCCGAAGTGGGACACGGACGGCTTGGCGGCCGGTGAGTCGGTGACAGTCGGCTTCGTGGTCAACGGCACGGGCGCGCCGACGGGCTGTCTGATCGACGACGCGAAGTGCTCGACGGACGACAGCGCGACGCCGGAGCCGAGCGGCCGCCCGACGTCCACCGAATCCGCCACGCCGACGCCGACGCCGACGGCGACGGCGAAGCCGACGGCCACCCCCACCCAGAGCGCGACCCCCACCGCCGAGCCCTCGCAGACCCCCGGCACCGGAACGGGATCCACCGCCGGCTTCGCCCCGTACATCGACACCTCCCTCTACCCGGCCTTCGACCTGTCGGCGAGCGCCGAGGCGACCGGCGTCAAGGACTACAACCTCGCCTTCGTCACCGACGGCGGCGGCTGCACCCCGAAGTGGGGCGGTGTCACGGACCTCGGCGGCGACGCGGTGGCCGCGCAGATCGGTGACCTGCGCGCCAAGGGCGGCGACGTCCGTGTCTCCTTCGGCGGCGCGGCCGGCAGCGAGCTGGCGACGACCTGCTCCTCGGCGGACGCGCTGGCGGCGGCGTACGGCAAGGTCGTGGACGCGTACAAGCTGACCAAGGTCGACTTCGACGTCGAGGGTGGCGCACTGCCGGACACGGCGGCCAACACGCGCCGCGCCCAGGCGATAGCCATGCTCCAGGCGGACCACCCCGACCTGGACGTCTCCTTCACCCTCCCCGTCATGCCGGAGGGCCTGACTCAGCCGGGCGTCGATCTCCTCTCCAACGCCAAGCAGAACCGCGTGAAGATCAACACCGTCAACATCATGGCGATGGACTACGGCCCCGCGTACAGCGGCGACATGGGCACCTACGCCGAGCAGGCGGCCACCGCGACCCAGGCCCAGGTCAAGAGCGTGCTCGGCCTCTCCGACAGCGCGGCCTGGAAGTCGGTCGCCGTCACCCCGATGATCGGCGTCAACGACGTCACGACCGAGATCTTCAAGGTCGACGACGCCACCCAGCTGGTGAACTTCGCCAAGTCCAAGGGCCTCGGCTGGCTGTCGATGTGGTCGGCGACCCGCGACAAGCAGTGCGCGGGAGGCGAGAAGCCGGCGGCGGACGCGACGTGCAGCTCGATCCTCCAGGAGAAGTTCGCGTTCTCGAAGGCGTTCGCGACGTACGGCAAGTAGCCGATCGACGATCAGGACACGGGGGGCGTCCCGGCCGGTCTTCCCCCCATCCGGCCGGGGCGCGTACGCCTCACCGCCTCACCGCCTTCGTGTCGCCCGCGCCGACCCCCGCGGCACCCGCCACAAGCGCCGTCTTCCACCACGGTGTGCTGTACCAGCCGCCGGGCACCCGGCGCTCACCGACGACCCCGCCCGGGTAGTGGTAGGGCGTCGCGGCCGAGGCCCGGTCGGAGGCGGCGTATGTCCGGACGCCGATGGTGACCACGCCCGAGTCCGGCAGCGCGGGCCCCGCGTCCAGGCCCAGGGCCAGGCGGGCGGTGCGGACGTGGTGCAGCCCCTCGACCGCCGTACGGGTCACCAGGGCGTACTGGACGGGCCCGAACGACGGGGTCAGCTGCCCCTGCGCCGCCCGGTAGCGTTCCGTGGCATCCGCCAGGGCCTGGGCGGCGATCTTGCGGTCGCCCGCATCGAGGGTGGACAGGCTGCCGCCCAGCAGCTCCACCCAGTGGCGGGCCTCGGCGTCCGCGCCGACAGCTGCGTCGTATGCCGGCTCTCGCGCCCCTTCAGGCCGCCTCGCCCGCGTGGCGAAAGCCACCACCGCGGCGACCAACAGCCCCGACACGACCAGCGCGAACAATCCCATGACGTCCTCCGGTGTTCCACGAGGCCCCATGAGCCCGTTCCACCTGATGAAACGCCTCCCCGCTGAGCGGCGTCTGCGGGGCCGCTGAGCGGTTCCTGTGAGTGAGGGCGAACACGTACGGGCACGGCGAAAGGCCGCCAACGAGGCTCGCCCCCCGTCACCGGCCCGGGGCGCGGCACTCCCCTTCACTGTGCCGCGCCCCGCCTCCACCCCCGTTCCCGCTCCCGTTCCCGTTCCCGTTCCCGCCGCGCGCGGCTAGAGAGCCGTCTCCACCGCCGGCAACACCCCCGTCCGCGCCGCCTTCCCGTACCAGTACGCGCTCGACTTCGGCGTCCGGACGAGCGTGGAGTAGTCGACGTACACCGCCCCGAACCGCTTCCCGTAGCCGTACGCCCACTCGAAGTTGTCCATCAGGGACCACAGGTAGTAGCCCCGGACGTCGGCGCCGTCGGCGATCGCACGGCGGACCTCGGAGAGGTGGCCGTGCAGGTAGGCGATGCGCTCCGGGTCGTGGACGCGGCCGTCGGGGTCCGGCTTGTCGTCGTACGCCGCGCCGTTCTCGGTGATGTACAGCGGCAGGCCCGGTGCCTCGCGCGTGTACCGCATGATCAGCTCGTGCAGGCCGGTCGGGTCGATCGTCCAGCCCATTTCGGTGCGGTCGCCCGGGGTCTGGTGGAACATCACGTCGTCCGAACAGGGCCACGGCGAGTGTTCGCTCGCCCCGTGGCCGTCCGCCCGCGGGCCGTCGGCCCCGGTCTCGGCCACCGACACCAGCGTCGGGGTGTAGTAGTTCAACCCCAGCGCGTCCAACGGCTGGTTGATCGCCGCCAGGTCGCCCTCCAGGACGTACGACCAGTCGGTGACCGGCTCCGTCGCCGCGTACAGGCTCTCCGGGTACGCGCCGTGCAGGATCGGGCCGTGGAAGATCCCGTTGGCCAGGTCGTCGATCTTCCGGGCCGCCGCCAGGTCCGCGGGGTCCTGGGAGAGCGGCCGTACCACCGAGGAGTTGAGGCTGAGGGCCACCGAGTTGCGGGCCGGCATCACCGAGCGCAGGGCCGAAGCGCCAAGCCCGTGCGCCAGGTTGAGGTGGTGGGAGGCCCGCAGCGTCGCCAGCGGCTCGGTGCGGCCCGGCGCGTGCACCCCCGACCCGTAGCCCAGGAACGCGCTGCACCACGGCTCGTTGAGCGTGATCCACTGCTCCACGCGGTCGCCGAGCGCCTCGCCGACGATCTGCGCGTACTCGGCGAACCGGTACGCCGTGTCGCGCTCCGGCCAGCCGCCCGCGTCCTCCAGCTCCTGGGGGAGGTCCCAGTGGTAGAGGGTGACGGCGGGCTTGATGCCGTGCGCCAGCAGCTCGTCCACCAGGCGGCGGTAGAAGTCCAGGCCCCGCTGCACGGCCGGGCCCCGGCCCGTCGGCTGCACCCGCGACCAGGAGATCGAGAAGCGGTACGCCGACAGCCCCAGATCGGCCATCATCGCCACGTCCTCGCGGTAGCGGTGGTAGTGGTCGACAGCGATGTCACCGTGCTCGCCGCCGGCCGTCCGGCCCGGCGTATGGCTGAAGGTGTCCCAGATGGACGGGGTGCGGCCGTCTTCCCGCACCGCCCCCTCGATCTGGTATGCGGACGTCGCCGCGCCCCAGAGGAAGGCGGGAGGAAAGGACACGGAGGACATGGGCTCAGGCATGGAAGCGCTCCCATTGGGGGTCGTGGAGACCGACGGGTAGGAGGGGAGGTGGGGATGGGGAAACGAGGAAATGGGGGAATGGGGGAATGGGGAGTGAGGGCATGAGGGGCCGGGACGGCGGTGACCCGGCCCCAAGTGACGTACGGCAAAGGCGATACGACGGGGCCTCAGCCCTTGACCGCGCCCTGCATGATGCCGCCCACGATCTGCTTGCCGAACAGCAGGAAGGCGATCAGCAGCGGCAGCGTGCCGAGCAGGGCGCCCGCCATGATCACCGCTTGGTCGGGGACGTAACCGGTGCCGAGGGAGTTGAGGGCGACCTGCACGGTCGGGTTCTCCTGGTTCAGGGCGATGATCGGCCACAGGAAGTCGTTCCAGGCGAACACGAAGGTCAGCAGGCCGAGGACCGCCATCGCCGGCCGGGCCGCCGGGAAGACCACGTGCCAGACGACCCGCAGACTGCTCGCGCCGTCCACCCGCGCCGCCTCGATCAGCTCGGTCGGCAGCGCCTGCAGCAGGTACTGGCGCATGAAGAACGTACCGAAGGCCGTGCACAGCGTCGGCAGGATGACCGTCTGGAGCTGGTTCGACCAGCCGAGGTCCGCCATCCACAGATACAGGGGTACGACCGCCAGCTGCGGCGGGACCATCATCGTGCCGATCGTCAGCATCAGCAGGACGCCGGAGAACCGGAACCGCAGCTTGGCGAAGGCGAAGCCGGCGAGGGTGGCGAACACCACCGTACTGATGGTGATCGTGGCCGCGACGAACGTGGTGTTGAACATCGCGGTGCCGAGCCCGCCCTCCTCCCAGGCCCGCTCCATGTTCTTGAACAGGTTCCCGCCGAACCACAGCGGTGGCGGGGTCTCCGCGAGCCGCCGGTCGGTGCGCGAGGCCGCGATCGCCGTCCACACCAGCGGGGCCAGCGAGACCAGCGCGAAGACGGTCAGGACGACGTAGGTGAGCGGGCCGGCGTGCAGTTGCTTGCCCGCGCCCATCCCCCGGGGGCGCTCGCGCTTGGGCTTCTGATCCTTCTCGACCTGAGGAATCGTCAGTTCACTTGCGCTCATTGGGACTTCCTCAGCCGTCGGGACACCAGCAGTTGGATCACGGCGACGATCAGCAGGATCAGGAACATCGTCCAGGCGATGGCAGAGGCCTTGCCGAGGTTGCCGATGATCCAGCCCTGGTCGTACATGTACAGCCCGAGCGTCTGGTACTGGTGCTCGGAGCCGCCCTTCGAACCGCTCACCCCGCCGAACAGCAGGGGCTCACCGAAGAGCTGGGTCGCGCCG
Organism: Streptomyces sp. T12; assembly: GCF_028736035.1. Classification (NCBI taxonomy): domain Bacteria; kingdom Bacillati; phylum Actinomycetota; class Actinomycetes; order Kitasatosporales; family Streptomycetaceae; genus Streptomyces; species Streptomyces sp. T12. Next base: position 3,772,548 of record NZ_CP117866.1, on the reverse strand, counting down.
ATCGTCGAGACGACCACTGTGAACAGGATCGTCGGCCGCAGCTGCGGGATCGTCACATGGAGGAACTGCTGCCAGCGGTTGGCGCCGTCGATCGCCGCGGACTCGTAGAGGTCGGCCGGGATCGCCTGCATCGCCGCCAGGTAGATCAGCGCGTTGTAGCCGGTCCAGCGCCAGATCACGATCGACGAGACCGCGAACTGTGAACCCCAGTCGGACTCACGCCAGTTGACCGGATCGATGCCGACGAACTCCAGCAGCCAGTTGATCATGCCGCCGTCCCAGGAGTACAGCAGCACGAACACCAGCGTCGCCGCCGCCACCGAGGTGGCGTACGGGGTGAGCATCACGACCCGCCACACGGTCGAGCCGCGCAGCTTGTAGTTGAGCAGGTGCGCCAGGCCGATCGCCATCAGCAGCTGCGGCACCGTGGAGATCACGCCGATGGTGCAGGTGTTCCACAGCGCGTTCCAGAAGAAGTCCGAGGACAGCAGGTTCTGGTAGTTGTCCAGGCCGGTCCAGGTCTGGCCGTCGAGGTTGGCCAGCTGCACGTTGTGCAGCGAGTACCAGGCCGTATAGAGCAGCGGGACGAGCGAGAACGCCCCGAAGACGATGAAGAAGGGGGCGATGAACGCGTACGGCGACGCCTTCATGTCCCAGCGGTACAGCCGGCTCCGCCAGGAATCCGGGCCCGGCGGAGGCGGCGTACCGCGACCGTGCGCGCGGCCGGCCGCGCCCGGCTGGTCACCGGGCGCGGCGTCGGCGCTCGCGGCGTGCGCGAGGGCCTGCTTGGAACTGCTCACTGGCCGAGCACGTCCTTGATCTCCTTGGACGCGGCGTCCCAGCCCTGGTCAGGCGTCTTGCCCTTCTGCTCGACCTGGAGGATGCCGATGTCGGTCAGCGCGGTGTTGATCGCCTGGTCCTTGATCCCGAAGTACTGGGACGGGATGGTCTTCGCCGAGTCGGAGAAGATCTGCGTGATCGGCGCGTTCGAGAAGTACTCCGTGGTGGCGGCGGCCGGCTTCAGGGTGGAGTACGCCGACGGGGTCGACGGGAAGCTGGCCTGCTTGGCGAAGACCTTCGCCTGCTGCTCGGGCGCGGTCAGCCACTTCGCCAGCGCGATGGCCTCCTTCTGGTGCTTGCCCGAGGTCGGCACGCCGATGAACGAACCGCCCCAGTTGGACGCGGTCGGCGCCGCCGCCACGTCCCACTTGCCCTTGCCGGAGTCACCGGACTTCTCCAGGATGTAGCCGATCATCCAGGCCGGGCAGGCCACCGTCGCGAAGGTGCCGTTGGCGTAGCCCTGGTCCCACGGCTTGTCGAACTGCTTCAGCTTCGCCGACATGTCGCTGGTCGCCACGTCCATGGCGACGTCCCAGGCGTTCTTGACGCCCTGCGACTTGTCCCAGTCGACGGTGCCGTCGTCCTTGTAGTAGCGCTCGGCCGCGCCGCCGAGGGCCGCGTTGTAGACCGAGGAGGCCGAGTCCACGAACTTGGTGCCGCTCGGCGCCTTCTTCATGTACTCCTTGCCCAGGTCGACGTACTTGCCCCAGTCGCCCTTCCACTGTGCGGCGAGCTTGGTGCGGTCGGTCTCCAGGCCGGCCTTCTCGAACAGGTCCTTGCGGTAGCAGATCGCCATCGGGCCGACGTCGGTGCCGAGGCCGATCAGCTTGCCGTCCTTGGTGGTGGCCTGGGCGTTCTTCCAGCCCAGCCACTGCGACTTGTCGACCTCCTTGCCGAGGTCGACGAACTTGTCGGCCTGCGTCTGCACGGCCTCGGTGACGTTCATGATCTCGATCGCCTGGATGTCGTCGGCACCGGACCCGGCCTGCAGGCGGGTGAGGACCTTCGGCCAGTAGACGTCGGTACGGGTGGTGACGTTCTCCTTGATGCTGATGTCGGGGTGGAGCTTCATGTACTCGTCGTAGAGGCCGGCCTGCTTGTAGCCGAAGGTGCCGAAGGTGCCGACGGTGAGCGTGGTCTTGCCGCCGCCGCCGTTGCCACCGCCCTCGTTCGGAGAGCTGTCGTCCGAGTCCTCGGCGCAGCCGGCGAGCAGCCCTGTCGTCAGCGCGGCCGCGGCCGCGAGGGCCACCAGCCGGCGGGACCCACGGGTACTCGTGCGCATTGCGTCCTCCTGTTGCCTGACGTGCCGACCCCCCGGCCAACTGCACTGTTGGGCCCGTTCATTGTTCTCGCTGCGGCTCGGGCGGGGAACGTGCGGGATGTGTATGTGTCAGGTACTGTGGGAGCGCTCCCACAGGTGATGAGTTGAAGGTTCGTCGGTCCGGGCGGGGGTGTCAAGGGACTCGGAGCAGAGAGATGCGTTCAGTTATCGGGCCGTTAACTGGACCCGCTGGATCCGGTCCGGCGGCTGAGGGCGAGGCGGTCCAGGCCGAAGCGGGGGTCCGGGGCGGCAGTGCCGGGGACGGTCACTCTCCCTGACGGGACTGTTAAATTCCAGGCCAGCGTGAAGAACAACGGCGGAAGGCGGAGCCCCATGGCAACCCACGGAGCGCGGGGCCGAAGCGGCGGTCGGCCCACCCTCGAAGAGGTGGCGGCCCGCGCCGGCGTGGGCCGGGGCACCGTCTCCCGGGTGATCAACGGCTCGCCCCGGGTCAGCGACGCGACCCGCGCGGCGGTGGAAGCGGCGGTGGCGGAGCTGGGCTACGTCCCGAACACGGCGGCCCGAGCTCTGGCGGCGAACCGTACGGACGCGATCGCGCTGGTCGTGCCCGAGCCGGAGACACGGTTCTTCGCGGAACCGTACTTCTCGGACATGCTGAAGGGCGTGGGCGCCGAGCTCTCCGAGACGGAGATGCAGCTGCTGCTGATCTTCGCGGGCAGCGACCGGGAACGCCGCCGCCTGGCCCAGTACCTGGCGGCACACCGCGTCGACGGCGTCCTGCTGGTCTCGGTCCACGCGGACGACCCCCTGCCGGACCTGCTGTCCCAGCTGGAGATCCCGGCGGTGATCAGCGGCCCGAGGTCGGCGGCGGAGACCCTGACCTCGGTGGACTCCGACAACTACGGCGGCGCCCGCTCGGCCGTCGAGCACCTGCTGTCCCGCGGCCGTACGCGGATCGCCCACATCACCGGCCGCCTCGACGTCTACGGTGCCCAGCGCCGCGTCGACGGCTACCGCGAGGCCCTGCGCGACGCGGGGCACGAGGCGGACGAGCGGCTGATCGAGGCGGGCGACTTCACGGAGGAGGGCGGCGCCCGGGCGATGAAGGTGCTCCTGGAGCGCTGCCCCGACCTGGACGCGGTCTTCGCGGCGTCGGACGTGACGGCGGCGGGCGCCCGCCAGGTCCTGCGCGAGACGGGCCACCGCATCCCCGAGGACGTGGCCCTCGTCGGCTACGACGACTCGGCCATCGCCCGCCACATGGACCCGCCCCTCACCAGCGTCCGCCAGCCGATCGAGGACATGGGCCGCCGGATGCTGGACCTCCTCCTCGCCGAGATAGCGGATCGCCGGCCGGCGGTGTCGCGGGGACTGGAACGCCCGCAGGAGGTACTGGCCACGGAACTGGTGGTGCGCACGTCGTCATGAGCGGCCACGCCCTGCTGGACCTCGCCGAGGTCGGCGAGGTGGAGCCGTACCTGCGCTCCGTCGGCGAGGTGCTGCGCGCCTTCCGCGACCAGGACTCGGACTGTGTGTCGTACGGCGTCCGGCTCCCGGACGGCGACCGCTGGTTCGTGAAGGAGGCGGCCACGGACCGGGCCCGGCGCTCCCTGGACCGCGCCTGGGCGTTCCACCGGGCGGTACGCCATCCCGTGATCGTCCCGCAGCTGCACCGGTTCGGGGTCCGGGGCGGTGACGGTACGGCGGTGGTGATGCCGTGGCACGCCGGCGAGGTCCTCTACCACCCCACCCTCCGCAGCCGCGGCGGCCGCGCCGACCCGGACAGCCCCATGGCCCGCTTCCGCGCCCTGCCGCTCGACCGGGTCCACCGTGCCGTGGACCGCGTACTGGACGCCCACCTGGCGGTGGAGGCCGCGGGACACGTCGCCGTCGACCTCTACGACGGCACGTTCCTGTACGACTTCGAGGGCGACGAACTCCACCTGATCGACCTGGACGAATACCGCCCCGGCCCGTTCACGCTGGACGCGGACCGGCTCCCCGGCTCGCGCCGCTTCATGGCCCCGGAGGAGTTCCGCCGCGGCGCGCTGATCGACATCCGCACCACGGTCCACGCCCTCGGCCGCGCCACCCGCCTCCTCCTGGACGCCGGCGACGAGGAGCGGGCCTGGCGGGGGACGGCGGCCCAGCTGGCGGTGCTCGACCGGGCCACCCGCGCCGACCCCGACGAACGCTTCGGGAGCGTACGGGAGTTGGTGCGGGCGTGGCGGGAGGCGACGTCAGCGGGGTAGCACCAGCCGCCACCGCGTCTCCCCGTCCTGCTCCTCCTCGGTCGGGGCCAGCCCCGCCGCCGTGGCGACCGCCGCCGAGGCCAGGTGGTCGGGGTGGATGTGGGCGACGACCGTACCGACGGACCGTTGCCCGAGCCAGGTGACCAGCCCCCGCGCCGCCTCGGACGCGAACCCGCGCCCCTGCCACGGCATGCCGACCACCCAGGCGATCTCGGCGCCGCGGTCCTGGGCGGCTGTGACCGTGGCCTGGACCGTCCCCACGAGACGCGACTGCGCGCGCAGCCGCAGCACCCAGTTGCACCAGGAGACGCCCGGGTCGGGGGATCCGGCGACGAGCCGCTCGTAGCGGGCGCGCAGGTCGTCGGGGGAGTGGGGCGCGCCGCCGATGAAGGTGTGCAGCGCCGGGTCCGCCAGGACGACGGCCATCTCCTCGGCGTGCTCGACGCGCAGCGGGAGGAGGTCGAGGCGGGCGGTGACGATGGGCTCGGCGTGTACACGGGGCTCGGACATCGTGCGCAGCCTATGGGCCTGCCCCAGGAACGACCGGCGCCTGCTGCTCCGTCAGCTGATCCGGCATCAGCAGTACGACGCCTCCCTCGCGTCCGTCGTCCGCGACCTGGCCGCCGCGGCGACCGGAGCCCGGCCCGGACCCGGCCGTCCCCTTGTGCGGCGACGGGGGCTGGCGGCCGGCTGGGCGAGCCGGAGGTGTACTGGCGCAACGCCGTCCGCAGCGGTGCCACGGCATGATCGCTCCGTGCGCCTTCTGACTCACCGCCCCGTGCGAGCCGGGGACGGCGCCCTGTGCGGAAAAAGCTTCAGCCGGTGACTTCGTCATGAAGTCACCGGCTGAATGCCTGGGGTGAGTGACGGGACTCGAACCCGCGGCATCCTGGACCACAACCAGGTGCTCTACCAGCTGAGCTACACCCACCATGACCGGCGATCGACTCTTGTGGAGTCCCCGACCGGCCGAGAAAAAGTGTACAGGGTCCGAAGGGGTGCTCGCGCACAGGTTTCGCGGCGCCCCTGGGCGGCCCCCCGCACACGCCTACTGAGCAGGCAGAACGTGCTTCGCGGCGATCGACTTCGCGGTGTCCGAGTCCGGGCCGGGCTGCGGGACGAAGATGGCCTCGCGGTAGTAGCGGAGTTCGGCGATGGATTCGCGGATGTCGGCGAGAGCGCGGTGGTTGCCGTTCTTCTCGGGGCTGTTGAAGTAGGCGCGCGGGTACCAGCGGCGGGCCAGCTCCTTGACCGACGAGACGTCGACGATCCGGTAGTGGAGGTAGTCCTCCAGCGTCGGCATGTCGCGCACCAGGAAGCCGCGGTCGGTGCCGACGGAGTTGCCGCACAGCGGGGCCTTGCCTGGTTCTTTCACGTGCTCGCGTACGTACGCCAGCACCTGCTCCTCGGCGTCCGCCAGCGTCGTACCGGCGGCGAGTTCGTCGAGCAGGCCGGACGCGGTGTGCATCTGACGCACCACCTCCGGCATCGTCTCCAGCGCCGCGTCCGGCGGGCGGATGACGATGTCCACTCCTTCGCCGAGTACGTTCAGCTCGGAGTCGGTGACGAGGGCGGCAACCTCGATGAGCGCGTCGTCGGACAGCGAGAGGCCGGTCATCTCGCAGTCGATCCACACCATGCGATCGTTCATGCGACCACCCTAAAGCTGACGTCCGCTTTTGGGATGCCCCGCGCTCCTCGTCCTCGAACGCCGGACGGGCCGAGAAGCCCGCCCGGCGTCACGAGGTCATGCTCCGCTGCGCTGCCCCGGCAGGGTCGCCCGGCCTCCGACGTACAGCTCGCGCCCGTTCTCCGAGGGCGCGGACGTGCCTACGGGGGCCGGGGCGCGGCGGGTCTGCAGCGGGACCGGGCCGCCCTCCGGGTACGGGGTGGGCGGTGGGCCCTGCTGGACGGCGGGGCCCGTCGGGGGCTCCGCGTCCGTCGGCCTTTCGGCCTGGGGGCGCCGCGCACGGTACGCCGCCCGGTACGCGGCCGGCGACGAGCCGAGCTGGCGGCGGAAGTGGCCGCGCAGTGCCACCGGCGAGCGGAACCCGCAGCGGCCCGCCACCTCGTCCACCGAGTAGTCCGACGTCTCCAGCAGGCGCTGTGCCTGCAGGACCCGCTGGGTGATCAGCCACTGCAACGGGGCGCTGCCCGTCAGCGAGCGGAAGCGGCGGTCGAAGGTGCGGCGGCTCATGTACGCGCGGGCGGCCAGCGTCTCCACGTCGAACTGCTCGTGGAGGTGCTCCAGCGCCCAGGCGACGACCTCGGCCAGCGGGTCGGCGCCGATCTCCTCTGGTAAAGATCGATCGAGGTAGCGCTCCTGACCGCCGGACCGGCGCGGCGGGACCACCAGACGGCGGGCCAGGGCCCCTGCCGCCTCGTTGCCGTGGTCCGTGCGCACGATGTGGAGACAGAGATCGATTCCGGCCGCGGTGCCCGCCGACGTCAGGACGTCGCCGTCGTCGACGAACAGCTCTCTCGGATCCACGTGCACCGACGGGTAGCGCTTGGCCAGCGTCGGTGCGTACATCCAGTGCGTCGTCGCGGGGCGGCCGTCCAGCAGGCCCGCCGCGGCGAGGACGAAGGCACCGGTGCACAGCCCGACTATGCGGGCGCCTTCCTCGTGCGCCCGGCGCAGTGCGTCGAGCGCGTCCTCGGGCGGTGGAGACGTGATCGAACGCCAGGCAGGCACGACGACCGTGCCCGCCCGTGAGATCGCCTCCAGGCCATGTGGCGCGGTGAGTTCCAGGCCCCCTGTGGTCCGCAGTGGGCCTTCCTCGCCGCCGCACACCAGCAAGCGGTAGCGCGGCACGCCGGCGTCCTGGCGGTCGATCCCGAACACCGACAGCGGTATGGAACTCTCGAAGATGGGGCCGCCGCTGAACAGCAGCACCGCGACGATCTCCTTGCGGCGTCGCCCGGAAAGCTTCCGGGCCGCGGCTTCCGGCGCGGCAGTGGAGTCGTGGCTCATACTGCTAAGCCCCCCTCGGTGGTCGCGGCTCCTCGGTTGTGTCGCTCCTGCACGTTTCCCCTTGGTCCTGCACGAGTCCCCCGCCGTAGACAGTCAAGATCGAATCTACTGTGTCGCGTCGCGCCGGAGTGGCCGGTTCGGCACTCGGCACATTGTCGACTTGGCAACTTGGCGTGAAGCATTCGATCACGAAGCGTTGCACTCACAGGCCGTGCAGGGAAGTGCGCCTTGTCGCAGTGGCCAATCCACGTAGGGTGCGCAGGGCCCCTGAGGCCCTTTCCGTGCAGGTGGAACGGGGGTTGGGGGGTGTTCTGGGGAGGGGATGCATGTGCGCCAGAAGTTGGCTGAAAAGCAGCGTGCCCGTGCGCGGAAACCGGTCAGCTGACCGGTGTATTTCAACCAGTGTGACGTCCGCCTCGGTGGGCCCCGGTTCCGGTCCTGTGGTGGCGTCCGCGACGCGAGGGTGCCGGGGGAGTGCGCTCCTCGTCCTTCAGGCGCGCCGCGCCGCGTTCCGACTGACGGAGCAGCAGGCGGCAGACGGCCGTCACGGCGGCGAGGCCGAAGGCCGTGCCCGCGGCGCCGGCGAGGGAGGTGCCGTACCAGAGGAGGACCACGGGGACCAGGACGCAGCTGAAGGCCGCCCAGCGAACCACATCGGTGGCACTGTCGTCGGAGGGCGTGCGGGGTCCGGGCATGGGTGGGTACTCCCTGGGTTCCCTGGGGCTGAGGCTCAAGGAGATCAACGCCTGTTCGAGCGGGCGGTCACTGGTACGGGGCCGTCCCGGCCGCGGACGCACGTGAATCCTGTGCAAACCGCCTGTACACCGCAGCAACCATTGCGTTACGGGCGTCCCCTCGTGCATGCTCCCTGGAACCCGCACCGACCGTGAGCGGGGATCTGGGCTAAGGAGGCGTGCCGCCGTACCCTTGGGGGTATGGGGTTGGGAAGACCATTCCCGGACACAGCTCCGCCGCACACTGCTGCATCCGTCAATGAGCTCCGCTCGCGGGCCCACCCATAAAGGATCAATACGCCGAGACAGCCATGGCCGGTCACGAATTCTTCGAACCCGCGGACCGCAAGCGCCAGGTCGCCGACCCGACGGCAGCCGATCCCCTGGCGGCGGACGAGTCACGCCAGTCCTGCGATCCCGCCTTCAAGCACGGCGTCGTCGTCGGCTTCGACGGCTCCACCTCCAGCGAGCGCGCCCTCGCGTACGCCATCGGCATGGCCCATCGCTCCGGGTCGGGCCTGATCATCGTCCACGTCGCCAACCGGCTGCCCACCACGGTGTGGGCCGGCTGCGAGCCACCGGTCTTCGTCGACGTGCCGGACCACCGCACCGAGGTGCTCGGCCTCGAACTCGCCTGCGCCGACTACCTCGCCGAGGTGCCCTGGATCCTCGTCGAGCGCGGCGGTGACATCTGCCACGAACTCGAAGAGGTCGGGCGGGAGTACGAGGCGGACGCGATCGTCGTCGGCTCCACGCAGGGCATCGTCGGGCGGATCTTCGGGTCGGTCGCGGGGCGGCTCGCCAAGCGGGCCAAGCGTCCCGTCGTTGTCATTCCGTAACTCGCCGTTGTCCCAGGTGAGATGAGCGGTTCGGGGCGTCGCTCCCCCTTCGTGCCTCCTTCTTGCGGTGTGTGAATTTACTCGCGCGTAGAGGTGTTTGTGCCCTTGTGAAGGGCATATAACGCTCACCGCACAACTGCACATGCATGAAGGGAGCCCGCCGTGGACAATGACGTCTCCGCGGGAAGCGGAATCACTACCGTGGTCGGCCGACTCGCCCTCGGAATCACCCTGTTGGCCTTCGGGCTGGGGTACGCCGACGTGATCGACGGTGTGTCAGCCGCTGACGCCGTATCAATCGCCCAGTACGTGGGCGGAATTGCCCTCTTCGTCGCGGGGCTGATGGCCCTGCGCGACCGTGACTCCGTGAACGGGACCGCGTTCGTGACACTCGGCGCCCTGTGGTTCACCTGGGCCGTCTCTGCCGACGCGGCTGTCTCCGACAATGCGGCGGGGTTGTTCCTGCTGCTGTTCGCCCTTGTGGCGCTGTCCCTCACGCTCGCGGGTGGGGACCAGCTCGGGCAGGGGGCGTACGGGCTGTTCTTCGTGTCCCTGGTGCTCATGGCGATCGCCGACTTCGCCGGCAATGACGGGCTCGCCAAGGTCGGGGGCTGGTTCGCCGTCGCCGCGGGTGCGGTGGCCTGGTACGCGGCGACCGCGGCTCTGGCCCACTGGCCGACCGCACTTCCGCGACGCGCTGCGGGCCGGGGCGTGACGGCCACCGGTTAGCTGCGCCGGCTGGGGAGTTGGGCGGCTTCCCGGCGATGAGAACGGACCCCCCGTGATTGGTGGCATTGCGGGGGGTCCGTCCATGTCGTTTAGCCTCTGCGGGTGCGTGGGGGTTGCTCGCGCAGTTCCCCGCGCCCCTAAGGCCTCTACTCGACCGTTACCGACTTTGCGAGGTTCCTGGGCTTGTCGATGTCCCGGCCGAGCGCCAATGCGGTGTGGTAGGCGAGGAGTTGGAGGGGGATGCCCATCAGGATGGGGTCCAACTCGTCCTCGTTCTTCGGGACCACGATCGTCTGGTCGGCCTTCTCCTGGGGCTGGTGGGCCACCGCGAGGATCTTGCCGCTGCGGGCCTTGATCTCCTCCATGGCGGCGCGGTTCTTCTCCAGGAGGTCGTCGTCGGGGACGATGGCGACCGTGGGCAGGGCGGGCTCGATCAGGGCCAGGGGGCCGTGCTTGAGCTCGGAGGCGGGGTAGGCCTCGGCGTGGATGTAGGAGACCTCCTTGAGCTTGAGGGAGGCCTCGCGGGCTACCGGGTAGCCGCGGACGCGGCCGATGAAGAGCATCGAGCGGGCCTCGGCGTACTGCTGGGCCAGCTTCTCGATCTCCGCCTCCTGCTCCATGATCTCGGAGATCTGGGCGGGAAGCTTGCGCAGGCCCTCGATGATGCGCTTGCCGTCGCGGACGGAGAGGTCGCGGGTGCGGCCGAGGTGCAGGGCCAGGAGCGCGAAGGCCACCGTGGTGTTGGTGAAGCACTTCGTGGAGACCACGCAGACCTCGGGGCCCGCGTGGACGTAGATGCCGCCGTCGGCCTCGCGGGCGATCGCGGAACCGACCACGTTCACGATGCCCAGGACCCGCGCGCCCTTGCGCTTCAGCTCCTGGACGGCCGCCAGGACGTCGTAGGTCTCGCCGGACTGGGAGACGGCGATGTAGAGGGTGTCGGGGTCGACGACCGCGTTGCGGTAGCGGAACTCCGACGCGGGCTCGGCGTCCGCGGGGATGCGGGCCAGCTCCTCGATCATCTGGGCGCCGATCATGCCCGCGTGGTACGAGGTGCCGCAGCCCAGGATCTTCACGCGGCGGATCTGGCGGGCCTCACGGGCGTCCAGGTTGAGGCCGCCGAGGTGCACGGTGGAGAAGCGGTCGTCGATGCGGCCGCGCAGGACGCGGTCCACGGCGTCGGCCTGCTCGTGGATCTCCTTGTGCATGTAGGTGTCGTGGCCGCCCATGTCGTAGGACGCCGCTTCCCACTCGACCGTGGTGGGCTCCGCCGTCGTACGGGTGCCCTCCGTCGTGTAGGTGCGGAAGTCGTCGGCCTTGAGGGTGGCCATCTCGCCGTCGTCCAGCGTCACTATCTGCCGGGTGTGGGCGACCAGGGCGGCGATGTCCGAGGCGACGAACATCTCCTTCTCGCCGATGCCGAGGACGACCGGGGAGCCGTTGCGGGCCACGACGATGCGGTCCGGGAAGTCGGCGTGCAGGACGGCGATGCCGTACGTGCCCTCGATGAGCCGGAGGGTCTCGCGGACCTTGTCCTCCAGCTTCTCCGCCTGCGAGCGGGCGATCAGGTGGACGAGGACCTCGGTGTCGGTCTCGGAGAGGAACTCGACACCGTCCGCCTCCAGCTTGCGGCGCAGGTCGGAGGCGTTGTCGATGATGCCGTTGTGGACGACGGCGACCTTGCCCTCGGCGTCCAGGTGGGGGTGGGCGTTCACGTCGGACGGGGCGCCGTGGGTGGCCCAGCGGGTGTGGGCGATGCCGGTCGTGCCCTTGAAGCGCGCCGGGACCTTGGCCTCCAGGTCACGGACCCGGCCCTTGGCCTTGACCGTCTTCAGGCCGCTCGTCCTCGGCGAGGTGACGGCGATGCCGGCCGAGTCGTAGCCGCGGTACTCCAGGCGCTGCAGGCCCTCCAGCAGCAGGGGAGCAACGTCACGCTTCCCGATGTATCCGACGATTCCGCACATGTATATGTATCCCTCAATTCCGTGAGTGGCGGCTCAGCGGTGGTCTCAGCCGTAGACGATGCGGCGCAGCTGTCTGAGCGTGAGCTCCGGCGGCGCCACCGCCCGGTACTTCAGGTCCGCCCCGATCCGTTCGAAGATCGCCGCGTTCACCAGGCCCTGGGCCTGCAGCTCGCGGTGGCGGCGACGGACGTAGTCCTCGGTCGTCTCGTCGAAGTAGGCGAGCACGTCCTGGATCACGCGCAGTGCCTCGCCCCTGCTGAGGGGCGAGGACCGCGTCAGATGATCAACAAGTTCGTCGTGCACCCGGTAGATCCTGGGGTACCGGCGGCGGTTTCGCAAGAATCCTGCCCGATTTCGGGCAACTGCCTGGCAGTCGGCTGTTGAAGCTCTTGGAAGAACATTGAGGGTCTCATGGGGGCCTGTTCCGGAGCTGTCCATGCGTCGGCCCGCATCCCGTTGCCTGAGGGGACGAGTTTCGGTCGCCATGGACATTCCTCGCATGGGAGTACCCCAGCAGCTCGCCGAGCGCATGAGCATGGCCGAGCAGCACGAGTACCTGCGCGCCAGATTCTCGCGGCGCACGATGATCAGAGGCGGCGCCGTCACGCTGGGCGCCGTCGCGGGTGGCGCGTTCGTACCGGGCGCCACCGCCCAGGCCGCCGTACCGACGCAGAGCACCGCCGCGGCCACCGAGACCGTCGACGGCGCCCTCGTCGCCCCCTTCGGCCGCCACCTCGCCTACGGCAACGACCCGCGCACCGAGATGACCGTCTCCTGGCAGGTTCCGGTCGCCGTGAAGAAGCCGTTCATCCGGATCGGCGCGCACCCCTGGGACCTCTCCCGCAAGATCGAGGCCGAGGTGCGCACCCTCTACACCCCGGCCGGCGTCGGCGCGAGCGCCGACCACACGCAGTACTACGTGCACGCCAAGCTGACCCACCTGCGCCCCGGCCGGACGTACTACTACGGCGTCGGCCACCAGGGCTTCGACCCCGCCGAGCCGCACCTGCTGGGCACCCTCGGCACCTTCACCACCGCCCCCGCCCTCCCCCACTCCCGGCTTCGCTCGAGCGGGGGGACCCCCATGGCGCCCTTCACCTTCACCGCCTTCGGCGACCAGGGCGTCAGCTACCACGGCCTGGCCAACGACAGCCTGATCCTGGGCCAGAACCCGGCCTTCCACCTGCACGCCGGCGACATCGCGTACGCCGACCCGTCCGGCGCGGGCAAGACCGCCGACACCGGCTTCGACTCGCGGGTGTGGGACCAGTTCCTGGCCCAGACCGAGTCGGTCGCCAAGTCCGTGCCGTGGATGGTGAGTTACGGCAACCACGACATGGAGGCCTGGTACTCGCCCAACGGCTACGGCGGCGAGGAGGCCCGCTTCACGCTCCCCGACAACGGGCCCGACAAGAAGAACCTGCCCGGCGTCTACTCCTTCGTCTACGGCAACACGGCGATCATCTCGCTGGACCCCAACGACATCTCCTACGAGATCCCGGCCAACCTCGGCCTCTCCGGCGGCACCCAGACCAAGTGGTTCGAGGCGCAGCTGAAGAAGTACCGGGCGGCCAAGGACATCGACTTCATCGTCGTGTTCTTCCACCACTGCGCGTACTGCACCTCCACGGCGCACGCCTCGGAAGGCGGCGTGCGACAGGAGTGGGTGCCGCTGTTCGAGAAGTACACGGTCGATCTCGTCATCAACGGTCACAACCACCAGTACGAGCGCACCGATGTCATCAAGGGCAACGAGGTCGCCAAGAAGCTGCCGATCGGCGGGACGGCGTACCCCGAGACCGAGGGCGTGGTGTACGTGACGGCGGGTGCCGCGGGCCGCAGCCTGTACGCGTTCACCGCGCCGGACTCCTACGAGGGGCACGAGCACGAGCAGGACTCCGTGTCCTCGTTCGTCAACCTCAAGGACGGCAAGCAGAACGAGACGGTCGCCTGGTCCCGGGTGCGCTACCTCGACTACTCGTTCCTGCGCGTGGACGTCCAGCCCGCGCCGAGGGGCCGGTACGCCACGCTGAAGGTCCAGGGCATCGCCGAGACGGGCGACCGGATCGACCACTTCACGGTGGCCCGCAGGGCCAAGTAGGTCCGTGGGGCCACGGGGGCCCGTACGCGCGCTACATCCGCTTGAGGACGGCCTGCTTGGCCATCGTGAACTCCTCGTCCGTCAGCACGCCCGTGCGGTGCAGCTCGCCGAGTTCGCGCAGGCGGCGCAGGAGGGCGTCGTGGGCGTCCTCGGCGGACGCGGCCGGAGCGGAAGGCAGTTCCGGCCGCGCGTCCCGCACGTCCGTGGCGCCGGCCCTGGCCGGGTGCGGGAGGCGGGCCTGGACCGCCGCCGCGACCAGGGCCATCAGCGGGTCCTTCTTGAAGCCCCACAGCTCCACCGAGTTGGCGTCGTACTTGGGCGGGGCCTTGGTGGGCGCGTTCCGGACGGTGAAGCGGAGATGGCCGTTCTCCAGGCCCGCCGCCGGATGCCACTCCACGGCCGTGATGTCGGTGACCGGGAGGGAACGGCTGCCGGCGGCGGCCTTGGCGTCCTCCGTCTTCCAGTTCCACTCCAGGCGGATGTGCTCGCCGTCGAAGGTCGCCGTGCCGTCTCCGGCGGAGACCGACAGGGGCAGGGAGGGCCCCGGCAGCAGGTACTCGTCGACCGGGTCGGCCGGGACCTGGTCAAGGAGCAGGGCGCCTCGGACCTCGTCCACGAAGTACTCGGCAACGCCGTAGCGGTCGGACTCGACGAGCAGCTGGTACGGGTCGTTCGGCTCGGTCAGCCGGCCGCCCGTGGCGTGCAGCAGCGGGTCGGCGCCGTCGCGCAGACGCAGGCGCAGCCGCCCTGCCTTCTTGCCCTGCTCGAAGGAGACACCGGCCAACGCCCCCAGCGGGACGACGAGTTCACCCAGCGTCTTGCGGAACAGACTGACGTTCTTGTCCCGTCCGGGAGTCAGCCGCAGTGCGTCGCCGTCGAAGACCCACGTGCCGTCCTTCTGGATGATTTCCGCCATGGGGTGGATTGTTCCACCAGTCTCACGAGAGAGTGGTCCAGACCTCTTGGAGCGCAACGGCTCATGGAAGGGACACGCTTGTGAGAGACGGCTGTGCCAGACCGCGCCACAGAACGTTTCGCCTTCTCGGTTCCCTGCTGCTGGTCGCGATGGGCGCCTCGGTGACAGGGGCCGCCCCCGCACAGGCGGCACCGCCCACCCCACTCGACCGGGTGGTCCCCGCGCCCGCCTCGGTCGCCCCGGGCGGATCCCCCTACCGGATCACCCGCGCCACCCACATCCGCGTGGACGACTCCCGCGAGACGCGCCGCGTGGGCGAGTACCTCGCGCACATCCTCCGCCCCTCCACCGGCTACCGCCTCCCCGTCACCGCAGGCGGTGCCGGCGGAATCCACCTGCGCCTGGCCGAGGGCCCGTTCGGCGCCGAGGGCTACCGCCTCGACAGCGGCCGCAAGGGCCTCACCATCACCGCCGCGGGCGCCGCCGGCCTCTTCCACGGCGTCCAGACGCTGCGCCAACTCCTCCCGGCGGCCGTCGAGAAGGACTCCGTCCAGCCCGGCCCCTGGCTGGTCGCGGGCGGCACGATCACGGACACCCCGCGCTACGGCTGGCGCGGTGCGATGCTCGACGTCTCCCGGCACTTCTTCACCGTCGACCAGGTCAAGCGCTACGTCGACCAGCTCGCCCTGTACAAGATCAACAAGCTGCATCTGCACCTCAGCGACGACCAGGGCTGGCGTATCGCCGTCGACTCCTGGCCGCGCCTGGCGACCCACGGAGGCTCGACGCAGGTCGGCGGCGGCCCCGGCGGCTACTACACCAAGGCCGACTACAAGGAGATCGTCCGGTACGCGTCCTCCCGCTACCTGGAGGTCGTCCCCGAGATCGACATGCCCGGCCACACGAACGCGGCGCTGGCTTCCTACGCCGAGCTGAACTGCGACGGCGTGGCGCCCCCGCTCTACACCGGCACCGAGGTCGGCTTCAGCTCGCTGTGCGTCGGCAAGGACATCACGTACGACTTCGTGGACGACGTGATCCGGGAGCTCGCCGCGCTCACGCCGGGCAAGTACCTCCACATCGGGGGCGACGAGGCGCACTCCACCAGCCACGAGGACTATGTGAAGTTCATGGACCGGGTGCAGCCGATCGTCGCCGAGTACGGCAAGACGGTGGTGGGCTGGCACCAGCTGACCGGGGCGACGCCGGCGACGGGTGCGCTCGCGCAGTACTGGGGGCTGGACGGTACGAGTGCCGAGGAGAAGGCGCAGGTCGCGAAGGCCGCGCAGAACGGGACCGGGATCATCCTGTCTCCGGCCGACCGGATCTACCTCGACATGAAGTACACGGCCGATACTCCGCTGGGGCTGGACTGGGCCGGTCTGGTGGAGGTGAAGAGGTCGTACGACTGGGATCCGGGCAACTACCTTCCCGGAGCCCCCGCTTCGGCGATCAGGGGCGTGGAGGCTCCGCTGTGGACGGAGACGATCACGAAGTCTGCGGACGTCGAGTACATGGCTTTCCCGAGGCTGGCCGGTGCGGCCGAGCTGGGGTGGTCGCCGGCTTCCACGCATGACTGGGAGGGCTACAAGGTACGGCTTGCTGCGCAGGCGGCGCGGTGGGAGGCGCTGGGGATCGGGTTCTATCGATCGCCGCAGGTTCCCTGGCCGGCAGCTGAGTGAAGACCGCTGAACAAAGGCCGGCGGGCACCTCGGGGGACCGTACCCCGGGGTGCCCGCCTGTCCATGTAGGGCCGTGGACTACAGCCCTGCGATGGGGTTCTCCAGGTTGCCGACCAGCTGCAGGGCGCCGGCCGGGTCCGCGAGGTCGACCATCTGCTTGTTGTTGCGCAGCTGGAGGCGGTTGAGGCAGGACAGGGCGAACTCGGGCGCGAACATGTCGTACTGCTTGAACTTGTCGGCGAGTTCGGGCACCGAGTGCTGGTAGTCCCGCGTGACCTCGGCGACCGTGCGCCAGAAGTCGTCCTCCTCCAGGATCCCCTCGGCGGCGAGGTTCGCGGCGAGGAAGCGGAAGAAGCAGTCGAAGACGTCCGTGAAGACGGACAGGAGCTTCTTGTCCTCCGGGACCTCCACGCGCAGCCGCTCGACCGTCGGCGGCAGCACCGCGTCCGGGTCCATGACGGCGATCTCCTCGGCGATGTCCTTGTAGATCGCGCGCTCGACGACACCGTCCTTCAGGACGAGGATGACGTTCTCGCCGTGCGGCATGAACACCAGGTCATAGGCGTAGAAGCTGTGCAGCAGCGGGGTGAAGTACGCCTTCAGGTAGCGGCGCAGCCACTCCGTCGGGGCCAGGCCCGACTGCTCGATCAGCGCGCCCGCGAAGGACGCGCCCTCGTGGTCGACGTGGACGAGCGAGGCCATGGTGGCGAGCGACTCGCCGTCCTTCAGGGACGACACCGGGCTCTCGCGCCACAGCGCGGCCAGCATCTTGCGGTACGGCGAGTAGCGGTCCGTCGCCGCCTCGTACTCCAGGTGCCGGTAGCCGACGGCGGCGCGCTCGCGGATGATCGACAGGCCGGTGGACTTCAGCACCGGGTCGCCCTCGATGAGCTGGGCCAGCCAGTCGTTGATGGCCGGGGTCGCCTCCATGTAGGCGGCCGACAGTCCACGCATGAAGCCCATGTTCAGGACGGACAGGGCCGTCTTCACGTAGTGCTTCTCGGGGCTGGAGCTGTTGAAGAAGGTCCGGATGGACTGCTGGGCCAGGTACTCGTCGTCGCCCTCGCCCAGGCAGACCAGGTGCTTCTGGGCGACCTCGGCGGCGAAGGTGACGGAGAGCTTGTTCCACCACTGCCAGGGGTGGACGGGGATGAAGAGGTAGTCGGCGGGGTCGAGGTCCTGCTCGCGCAGGACGCCGTGGAAGCGCTCGACGGTCTCCTCGCCCAGCTCCTGCCGCACGAAGGACTCGTAGTCGATGCCGACTCCGGCCGTGAACGCGGCGCGCGAGCGGTGGGCCGCCAGCCAGACCAGCCGGACCGGGCTCGCGGTCTCGGGGGCGTACGACAGGTACTCGTGGATGCCGAAGCCGAGCCGCCCGTTGTTGGCGACGAAGCAGGGGTGGCCCTCGGTCATGCCGGTCTCGATGGCCTGGAAGCCGGCCCCGACCAGCTCGGCGACCGGGACCTGCGGCTTGGTGAGCTTGTAGCAGGTGCCGGAGAGGGTGGAGGAGATCTCCTCCAGGTAGACGGGCAGGACCTCGTCGCTCAGGCCCAGGGACTTCTGGAGCTCGATGAAGAAGTCGAGGGCGGCGAGCGGGAGTTCGGCCCCGTCGCGGTGGAGGGTGATCGAGTCCGCGTCGACCTGCCAGTGGTCGAGGGCGCGGATCACCGCGGTGAAGGTGTAGCGGGTCAGGCCGTCGTCGCTGCGGACGACGTATCCGCCGTCGCCGGTGGCCTCCGGCGCGATGAGGCGCTCGTGGGCGAACTCGGCGAGTGCCTTGCGGATCAGGAGGCGGTTGGCCCGCGCCCAGCGGTGGGGGGACAGATGCGCTACGGCGTCGGACAGGGTCATACGGCTGCTCCTCGGGAAGCCAGGCTGTGCCTGTTGAAGAAGCGTTCGCGCGTGCACAAGCTCAGCAGCGCGCGCTTCTCCGGCTTGTCGATCTCACGTACGGGCACGAAGCCGACGGCCTCGTTCAGCGCGTGCACGGCCTTGTTGGCCACGTCCGGTTCGACGACGACGCGCTCCACCGCCGAGTCCTCGAAGAGGCGCGCCATCACGGCGGTGATGACGGACCGGGTGAAGCCGCGGACGGGCTTGTCGGTGGGCGGCGTGAGGAAGTGCATGCCGATGTCGCCCGGCTGCGGCTCGTACAGGCCGACCAGTTCGCGGTGGGCGGGGTCGTAGTACTCCATCAGGAAGGCCGGTTCGCCGTCCTGAAGTCCGAGCAGCGCGTGGTGGTGCTCGTCTGCCGCGATCTCCATGTAGGCGCGCTCGACGTCCACCAGGCTCGCGTCCTGCATCATCCAGAAGGCCGCCTTGGGGTGGGTGACCCAGCCGTGCAGCAGCTCCGCGTCCTTCAGGGGGTCGAGGGGGCGGAAGGTGAAGGTACCGAGGCCTGTGGTGCTCATACGGCGAACTCCTGGAACGCGATCGTCTTCTCGACCGGGTAGTACTCGGTGCCGAGCAGCTCGCGGATGATGTACGCGTTCCGGTACGGGCCCATGCCCAGGTCGGGGCTGGTGATGCTGTGGGTGTGGACGCCGGCGTTCTGCAGGAAGATGCCGCGGCCGGTGACGTCGATGGCGTAGTTGCGGGCGACGTCGTAGTTGCCCTGGGAGTCGTAGACCAGGCGGTCGCGCACGGGCTTCAGGAACTCCGGCTCGGCGTACTTGTAGCCGGTGGCCAGGACCAGGCCCTGCGAGTCGAGCTCGAAGTCCTTCTCCTGCTCCTCCTGGCGGAAGGACAGGGTGTACGTGCCGTTCTCGTAACGCGCGCTGTTCAGCGAGGAGTTGGTGAGCAGTCGGGTGGGGACCGGGCCGCCGAGGTTCTTCTGGTAGAGCAGGTCGAAGATCTCGTTGATCAGGTCGCCGTCGATGCCCTTGAACAGGCCCTTCTGCTCGGCGGTGAGGCGGTAGCGGGTCGCCTCCGGCAGCTCGCGGAAGTAGTCGACGTACTCCGGGGACGTCATCTCCAGCGTGAGCTTGGTGTACTCCAGCGGGAAGAAACGCGGGGAGCGGGTGACCCAGTTCAGCCGGTAGCCGTGGACGTCGATCTCGCTGAGCAGGTCGTAGTAGATCTCCGCCGCGGACTGCCCGGAGCCGACCAGCGTGATCGACTCCTTCTTCTGCAGCTCCGCCTTGTTCTGCAGATAGCGGGAGTTGTGGAGGTAGTCGCCGCCCAGGCCCTGGCAGGCCTCGGGTATGTAGGGCGGGGTGCCGGTGCCGAGGACGAGGTGACGGGCGCGGTAGGTGTCACCGGCGCTCGTCTTCACGACGTACAGCTCGGCCCCTTCGTCGTACGTCACCTCGGTGACCGTCGTGCTGAAGCGGACGCTGCTCAGCTTGTTCGCGGCCCAGCGGCAGTAGTCGTCGTACTCGATCCGCAGCGGGTAGAAGTTCTCGCGGATGTAGAACGAGTACAGTCGGCCTTTCTCCTTCAGGTAGTTGAGGAAGGAGTACGGCGAGGTCGGGTCGGCGAGGGTGACCAGGTCCGACATGAACGGGGTCTGGAGGTGGGCGCCGTCCAGGAACATGCCCGCGTGCCACTCGAAGTCGGGCTTCGACTCCAGGAAGACACCGTCGAGCTCGTCGATGGGCTCGGTGAGGCAGGCCAGGCCGAGGTTGAAGGGGCCGAGCCCGATGCCCACGAAGTCATGGGTTCTGGTCGGGTTTTCAGGACGCGCGGTCAAGGGACTCTCCCAGGTACTGCTCGGCGTGGCCGGCGATCAGGTCGAGGACGGCGGCGATGTCTTCGGTCGTCGTCTCGGGGTTGAGCAGGGTGAACTTCAGGTAGTGACGACCGCCCACCTTGGTGCCCGCGACCACCGCGTCGCCGGAGGCGAACAGCGCCTTGCGGGCGTACAGGTTGGCGCGGTCGATCTCGGCGGGGTCGGTGACGGCCGCCGGTATGTAGCGGAAGACCAGGGTGGAGAGGGTCGGCTCGACCACGACGTCGTAGCGCGGGTCGGCGGCCAGCAGCTGCCAGCCCTCCACCGCCAGGTCGCAGACCTCGTCGAAGAGCTGCCCGATGCCGTCGGCGCCCATCACCCGCAGCGTCATCCACAGTTTGAGGGCGTCGAACCGGCGGGTGGTCTGCAGGGACTTGTCGACCTGGTTGGGGATGCGCTCGCTGACCATGCGGCGCGGGTTGAGGTACTCCGCGTGGTAGGTGGCGTGGCGCAGGGTCGAGGCGTCGCGGACCAGCACGGCGGAGGAACTCACCGGCTGGAAGAAGGACTTGTGGTAGTCGACGGTGACCGAGTCGGCGCGCTCGATGCCGTCGATACGGCCCCGGTACTTCACGGAGGCGAGCAGCCCGCAGCCGTAGGCGGCGTCGACGTGCATCCAGGTGCCGAACTGCTCGCACAGCTCGGCGATCTCGGGCAGCGGGTCGATGGAGCCGAAGTCGGTGGTGCCGGCGGTGGCGACGACCGCCATGGGGACGAGGCCGTCCTTCTTGCAGCGCTCCAGCTCACGGGCGAGCGCGACGGTCTGCATGCGCTTGTCGTGGTCGACGGGGATGGAGACCACCGCGTCCTGGCCGAGGCCCAGCAGCTTCGCGGACTTCTTCACGCTGAAGTGGCTGACCTCGGAGGCGAAGATACGCAGTTTGGCCAGGCTGTCGGACTTGGCTTCCTCGCGGGCCAGCAGCAGCGCCTGGAGGTTGGACTGGGTGCCGCCGGAGGTGAAGACACCGTCGGCGTTCTCGCCGAGGCCTATTCGGGCGGTCGTCCAGTCGATGAGCTTGCGCTCGATCAGGGTGCCGCCGGCCGACTGGTCCCAGGTGTCGAGGGAGGAGTTGACCGCGGACAGGACCGCCTCGCCGAGCACGGCCGGGATGACGACCGGGCAGTTGAGGTGGGCGAGGTAGCGGGGGTGGTGGAAGTAGATCGCGTCCCGGAGGTAGACGTCCTCCAGCTCGTCGAGGACCGCGGCGGTGTCGAGCAGCGGCTTGTCGAGGTCGATCGCGTCGATGGCGGGGGCGAGGGCGTCGACCGTGACGCCGGTGAACGGACGGTCGGTGGCGGCGAGTTTGGCGGCCACCCGCTCGATTCCTTCGGTCACGGAGCGGCGGTACTGCTCCGCGGTCGTGTCGTTGAGCAGGTGCGAGCGCATGGGGAGGTCCTCCGGTGGGGACGGGCCGTGAAGTGCGGGATCCGGCGTGCAACTTAGGTTAGCCTAACCTAAGTTCCTTTAAATCGGGGCAGCCTCAAGGGTGACTACGATCACTTGGGTCGCAGTGGCCCCCGATCGCCTTGCTTCCAGGGGCTGTTACTCCTGCGCGCGCAGCTGTTCCTCCGTCAGGCCCTGCCTCCAGTACCCCACGAAGGTGACCCGGCGACGGTCGACGCCGCGCTCCTGGACGAAGTGCCGGCGTAGCGCCTTCACGCAGCCGGACTCGCCCGCGATCCAGACGTACGGGCGCTCGGCAGTGGGGAGTTGGGTGGTGCGGATGGCGTCGAGGGCCATGGGGGAGCCGTTGGTGCGCGTCTTGTCCTGGACCAGCCAGGTGATCTCGGCGTCCGCCGCGGTCGCCAGGTCCTGGATGTTCCCGGCGTCGTGCACCTCCAGCCAGGCCTGCACCCGCCGGCCGGCCGGCAGTGACTCCAGGATCGCGGCGATGGCCGGGAGCGCGCTCTCGTCGCCCCAGAGCAGCACCAGGTCGGTGTCCTCCGGCGGCCGGAACCGGATCGCCCGGTTGTCGGCGATCGCCGGGCCGAGCAGCAGGACGCGATCGCCGGCGGCGGCACGGGAGGCCCAGCTGGAGGCGGGGCCGGCCGGGGTGTGCAGCACGAAGTCGATGTCGATCTCGTCCGGGTTCCGGCGGAGCGCCCGCAGCGTGTACGACCGCATCACGGCCCGTACGTCGTCCGGGAGTTCACGCCACCCCTGCCACCAGCCGTCACCGAGCTCAAGGGGGACCTGCGGCTCGCTCTGCCCCGGATGCGGCAGGAACAGCGACAGGGACTGGTCACGCCCGTCGGAGAAGAAGTGCGCCAGATCCTCCCCGCCGAAGGTGACCCGGACCAGAGACGGACCGAGCCGCCTCGTCCGTACGACCTGCAGCGAGAAGAAACGGAACGGGGCGGCGACGGCGGTTGTCATGGGGTAACTCCTGAATCGACGTCAGGGGAGCGCACCCAGGGGCGCGGGGAACTGCGCGACCAGCCACAACGGACCCGCAGTCGCCCCACTACGACACCCCAACGGCGCTGGGCGACTAGCTGACCTTCTTCGCCTTCTCGATGGCCTCGGCGAGGCTCGTGAGAAGCGGCGTGCACTTGTCGTACGACAGAATCGGCTCGGGCGAGCGCGCGATGACCTGGCCGGCCTTGACCGCGGGCAGCTTCTTCCAGGTCGCCTCGGTGATGTCGGCGGGCTGAATCGTCGAGGAGCGGTCGTCCATCATGATGATGTCGGCCGGGTACTTGTCGACGTTCTCCCAGCTCAGCGACTCGAACCAGCCGCCGCCCTCCTTCTTGGCGCTCTCCGGCGGCTCGACGAAGTTCACGCCGAGGACCTTGAAGTACTCCAGGTCGATGGAGAGGTTGGTGCCGGAGACGTAGAAGATGTCCTGGCTGGCGGAACCGGCCATCACCTTGATCTCGGGGCGGGCCTTGGCGGCCTTGCGCAGGCGCTCGGCCGCCGCCTCGAAGTCCTTCTTGGACTGGGCGACCTTGTCGGCCTTCATGTCCGCGCCGAGGGACTCGGCCAGCTCCCACATCCGCTCCAGCGGCTTGGTCAGCTGGCGGTCGTAGACGGAGATGGCGGCGCTCGGAGCGAGCTTGGCGATCTTGTCCTTGGAGGCCTCGGGGACGTACCAGAGCGTGCCGGTGCTGTCGAAGGTCGTGGAGATGAGGACCTCGGGGGCGAACGCGGCGTACTGCTCGACGTTGAACTGGTCCCAGACGTTGCCGAAGACGGTCAGCTTGCTGACGTCCATGTCGCCGGCCTGGACGTCGGCCTTGCCGTCCTGCGTCTTGGTCGGGCCGAAGACGCCCTTGACCTCGATGCCGTAGTCGTACAGGGCGGCCGCGACACCGACGAAGGCGACGATCTTCGTGGGCACCTTGTCGAGCTTCACGGTGGTGCCGCGGTCGTCCTTGAACGTCCAGGGGCCGGACTTCGCAGCAGTCGTGGCCTCGCTGGAGCCCTCGGTTTTCGCGTCGTCGTCTCCGCAGGCCGCGAGCACGGCCCCGAGACCGAGGGCGCCGCCCGCGGCGAGGATGCCGCGGCGGGTGAGGTGGGTGGCTCTGGCGTTGGGCATGGCTACGCTGCTTTCGAACAGGGCGGATCGCCCGCCGGACAATTCGAAGGTAGGTTAGCCTAACCTGAGCTGATGTCCAGGGGTGGGGGGCCTTGTGATCGAAGCTGTGCGGGGGCTGTGGCGTGCCGTGCGGAGGTCGGGAGGGTCAACTCCCTTGTAATGGGCGACTGCTGGGCCTCTTGATGGGCTATGTCTCGCCCGTGATCTGGATCTCTACGGCTTGATGCGCTGGATCACAGCACGCCCGAGGTCGGTCCTGGCGACCTGCAGGGCGAAGCCGTCGGAGTCCGGGACGGGCTTGGCGTACCAGGGCAGGGCGCGGCGGCGCCACTTGGCCGGGGCGAGGTTCCCGGGGAGCTCCGGGAGGGGCAGGGTCCAGCTGCCGAGCCGCAGTTCACCGCGCCATGTGCCGGCGGGAAGCTCGGAGACGGGTACGCGTACGACGAAGTCGGTGCCGTTCCTTGTCGCCGGGAAGGTGGCGTTGTTCCGGCCGTTGTCCAGGTACACCGTGAGGGCGCCCTCCTCTCGACCCCGCCCGCGCCGCGAAGCTCGGCGCCGACGTCCTCCTCGGTGTTGAGCGGACCGACGACGGCAACAAGGCCGCCAAGGTCCGCCTGACCGTCGACTACTCCGACTTCGCCGAGGGCTACGGCGGCTCGTACGCCTCCCGGCTGCGCCTGGTCCAGCTGCCCGCGTGCGCCTCGTACGCGATCCCCGGCAGCAAGAAGTGCCCGCAGCAGCCGAAGGTGCTGCCGACGGTGAACAACGTACGGGCGGGCACCGTCTCGGCCGACGTGACCACCGCCCCGGCCTCCACCGAGGGCGTCTCCACGATGGCGGGCGAGTCGACCTCGCTCCTGGCGGTGGCGGCGGGCCCGTCCAGCGCTCAGGGCACCTACAAGGCGACCGCTCTGTCCCCGTCGGCCAGCTGGAACGTCGCCACCTCCTCCGGCGCGTTCAACTGGAACTACCCGCTGCGCTCCGTCCCGACCCCGGGCGGCCTGGTCCCCACCGTGGGTCTCGGCTACTCCTCCCAGTCGGCGGACGGCCGTACCTCGGCCACCAACAACCAGGGCTCCTGGATCGGTGAGGGCTTCTCCTACGACCCCGGCTACATCGAGCGCCGCTACAAGCCCTGCTCCGAGGACGGCCACGGCAGCTCCGGTGAGCAGTGCTGGGCGTTCGAGAACGCCACCGTCATGCTCAACGGCTCGGCCGGCGAGCTGGTCAAGGACGACACCACCGACAAGTGGCACCTGTCGTCCGACGACGCCTCCAAGGTGGAGCGACTGACCGGCGCCACCAACGGCGACGACGGCAGCGCCACCGACAAGGGCGAGCACTGGAAGATCACCACAGCCGACGGCACCGAGTACTACTTCGGCCTGAACCGCCTGCCGGGCTGGGCCACGGGCAACGAGGAGACCAACTCCGTCTGGACCGCCCCGGTCTTCGGTGACAACTCCGGCGAGCCCTGCTACAACGCCACCTTCACCAGCGCCCACTGCCAGCAGGCCTGGCGCTGGAGCCTGGACTACGTCAAGGACACCCACGGCAACGTGATGTCCTACTTCTACGAGCGCGAGACCAACTACTACGCGCTGAACGGGAAGACAGACGTCAACGGCACCGCGTACCACCGCGGCGGCTGGCTGAAGCGCATCGACTACGGCCAGCAGGACAACAAGGTCTACGCGGCCAAGGCCCCGGCCCGCATCGTCTTCAACACCGCCGAGCGCTGCCTGCCCACCGCCGACTTCGACTGCGCGGAGAGCAAGCGCATCAAGGCGAACGCCTCCCACTGGCCGGACGTCCCGGTCGACCAGGAGTGCAAGTCGGGCACCAAGTGCACCTCGCCGGTCCAGACGTTCTGGACCACCAAGCGCCTGACGTCGATCGTCACGCAGATGCGCAAGGACGCCACGAACTACCAGGACGTGGACGCCTGGACCCTGACGCACCTGTTCACCGACAACGGCGACGACTCCAAGACGCTGTGGCTCTCGAAGATCGAGCATGAGGGCCGCGCCGGAACTGCTGTGAAGCTCCCCTCCGTCGACCTCATCGGCGAGCAGCTCGCCAACCGCGTCGATGCGATCGGCGACAACATCGCGCCGTTCCATCGCTTCCGCCTGTCGGTGGTCCTCAGCGAGACCGGCGCCCAGCTCGACGTGAACTACGCGCCGACCGACTGCACCAAGGCGGCCCTGCCCCAGCCGGGGGAGTCCACCAAGCGCTGCTACCCGGTTAAGTGGGCCCCGCCGGGATACCTGGAGCCGATCACGGACTGGTTCCACAAGTACGTCGTGTCGTCGGTCATCGAGACCGACCGCACTGGCGGCAGCGACGGCATGGTCACCCGCTACGACTACCAGGGCGACGCGGCCTGGCGTAAGGCGAAGCCGGACGGCATCACCGATGCCAAGTACCTCACCTGGGGTGGCTGGCAGGGCTACGGCAAGGTCACCGTCACCAGCGGCACCGCCGACAAGCAGACCACCCGCATCGACTACACCTTCATGCAGGGCATGAACGGCGACGCGAACCCGGCCGGCGGCACCCGCTCGGTGACAGTCAAGGACTCCACGGGTGCTACGTACGACGACGACGAGGAGTTCACCGGCCACCAGCTGGAAGCGGCGACGTACGACGGCGGCAAGCTGGTCTCCAAGACCATCGCGACTCCGTTCCGGCACTACACCGCCACCCAGACCCGCAGTTGGGGCACCACCCGCGCGGCGATCGTGCGCGCACAGACCGGCCGCGGCTTCCAGCTGAAGTCCGACGGCACCTGGCGGGAGACGAAGTCCACCACGACATACGACACCGCCAAGGGCGGCCGAGTCACCCATGTCGAGGACCTCGGCGACGTCTCCACCACCAAGGATGACTCCTGCACCCGCACCTGGTATGCGGACAACGCAACGCAGAACATCCTGTCGCTGCCCTCCCGCAGCGAATCGGTGGCGGTGAAGTGCTCCGACACCCCGGACTACAAGACGCAGGTCCTGGCGGACGAGCGCACGTCCTACGACGGCGGCGCCTACGACGCGGCCCCCACCAAGGGTGACGCGACCAAGACCGAGCGCCTGACGTCCCACAGCGGCACAGCGCCGACGTACCAGGTCACGGGTACGACGACCTACGACTCGTACGGTCGCCCGCTGTCCCAGAAGGACGCCAAGCAGTACGGCACGACGGACGAGACGAAGACCGCCTACACCGAGACCAACGGCCTGCTGACGAAGACCACCGTCACCAACGCCCTCGGCCACGTCACCACCACCGACTACGCCCCCGCCTGGGGTATGTCGGCCGGCCAGACCGACCCGAACGGCAAGCGGACGGACCTCGCCTACGACGCCCTTGGCCGTCTGACCTCGGTGTGGCTCGCGGACCGGGTGAAGACCCAGACGCCGAGCATCAAGTACTCGTACAACGTCCGCAAGGACAAGGTCACCTCGATCAAAACCGAGAAGATCGAGAACGACGGTTCCTACGGTGCCGAGTACCAGCTCTACGACAGCCTGCTGCGCCCCCGGCAGATCCAGACCGAGGGCCCGGACGGCACGAGCATGGTCGCCGACACGTTCTACGACGGCACCGGCAACCTCAAGAAGACCAACTCGACGTACAACGCGGCCGGCGCCCCCTCCGACGAACTGTTGCCCGTCAGCAACAGCCAGGTCGGCGCGCAGAACCTGCTGGAGTACGACGGACTGGGCCGCACCACAGCCCAGATCTTCGCGGTCAGCGGCACCGAGCAGTGGCGCACGACGACCACCTACGACGGCGAGCTGACCCACGTCGACCCGCCGGCCGGCGGCGTGCCCACGACCACGGTCACCGACGGCCAGGGCAGCGTCTCGGAGATCCGCTACTACCGGGGCTCCGCGCCGGGTGCGGGTGTGCCGTACGACTCGACCAAGTACACGTACAACACGCGCGGTCTACTGGAGACGGTCACCGACGCCGAGGGCAACATCTGGCGTAACGGGTACGACCAGCTGGGGCGCAAGACCACGTCGGTCGACCCGGACGCAGGTACCTCGCGCACCGAGTACGACGAGCTGGACCGGCCGGTCGCCACGTACGACGGGCGCAACAAGAAGATCTCCACGGTCTACGACAAGCTCAGCCGCGTGGTGACGACCTGGCAGGGCGAACCCACCACTGGCACGAAGCTGTCGGAGACGAAGTATGACAAGGCGGGCTGGCTCGGCCAGGCCTACGGCTACCTGAACTACGTCTCGCCGACGGAGTATTTCGCCACCGCCGTCCAGTCGATGGACGAGTTCTACCGCCCCCTGAAGACGGCGTACCAGGTCCCGGCGTCGCAGGGCTCCCTGGCGGGCACCTACGTCTTCAGCACCACGTACAACCGTGACGGCACCGTCCAGAGCTCCGGCCTGCCCGCTATCGGTGACCTGCCGGCGGAAGCGCTGACCTACACGTACGACGCCCTGCAGCGTCCCACGACGATGACGGGCTCCACGTCGTACGTCACGAACACCGTCTACTCGCGCAACAGCCAACTCCAGCAGCTGGAACTGTATTCGGGCAGCGGTAAGAAGGTCTGGCAGACTTTCAGCTACGAGACGGGCACCGACCGGCTGACCCGCTCGGTGGTCGACGTCTACGGCGCCACTGCACCGGCGAAGGACTCCAAGTACTCCTACGACCAGGCGGGCAACGTCCTGTCCATCGCGGACACCGCGAACTCGGCCTCGCCGGACGTGCAGTGCTTCGCGTACGACAGCCGCCAGCGCCTGGCAGAAGCCTGGACCCCGTCGGCCATGGCGACGACGGCGGGCGGCACGGGCACCCGTGGCTCCACCACCCCGGTGGACGGCACAGGACCTACCGCCTGTGACGCGGCGCCCGGATCGAGCTCGCTCGGCGGCCCGGCCCCGTACTGGAAGTCGTACGGGACCGACGCCCTCGGCAACCGCACCACGGAGACGGTGCACGACACCGGGCTCGACACTGCGAAGAACATCACCCGCAGCTACGAATACGGCACCGCGGGCGCCCTGGGCGACGGCCCGCACCAGCTCACCAAGGTCACCGAGACGACCCCGACCGGCGGCAAGCAGTCGACGTACGAGTACGACGACGCGGGCAACACCACCAAGCGCATCATCGGCGGCGACGCCCAGTCGCTGACCTGGACCGACACCGGCAAGGTCAACGAGGTCACCGAGGCGAACGGCTCGAAGACGAGCTACCTCTACGACGGCTCCGGCAACCGGCTCGTCCGCAAGGACCCGACCGGTACCACCGTCTACCTGCCCGGCACGGAGCTGAAGCTGTCGGCCGACGGCACCAAGAAGGAGGCCACCCGCTACTACGACTTCGCCGGCCAGACCGTCGCGGTCCGTACCGCGGCCAAGCTGTCCTACGTCGCCTCGGACCACCACGGCACGGGCGAGGTGGCGATCGATGCCGCGACCGGCGCGATCAGCCAGCGCCGCTTCGACCCTTACGGCGTCGACCGCGGCGAGAAGTCCGGCACCTGGCCCGGGGAGAAGGGCTACGTCGGCGGCACCATCGACGCATCGACCGGCCTGACCCACCTAGGGGCGCGCGAGTACGACCCGGTGATCGGCAAGTTCATCTCGGTCGACCCGGTCATCGAGTACACGCAGCCACAGCAGATCAACGGCTACGCGTATGCGAACAACTCGCCGGTCACGCACGCCGATCCCAGCGGCATGATCCTCGCGGACTGCAACTATGGTGTGATCGAGTGCCGTGGGGGCAAGCCGGTCACCAGCACCACCACCGACCCGAAGGTCACCCAGGCGCAGTCCGATTACAGCGTGGCGTCCGCGAATCTGGCGGGGGCGCAGCAGCAGCAGTCCTCCGCCAAGCAGCGGATCAAGTCCGCGGGCAAGGCCCTGGTCAAGATCGTCCGGGACATCCTGGGCGTGGACGCGGCCCTGGACTGCATCTCCAGTGGTGACGTCGGTGCCTGCGGCGAGACCGTGCTCAACATCGCCGGCAGCTTCGCGGGCGGGCTGGCGGGCAAGATCCTCGCCAAGTACGGCGCGCCGTGGAACTGGGCCAAGGGCCTCAAGCTCGCCAAGCGGGTGACCGGCCTGGTCGGAGATCTGATCGGCGGGGCCAAGGACCTGTGGAAGGCCAACAAGGCGGTCGGCAGGGCGAGCGCCGGTCTCTCCAAGGCCGCGGACAAGCTGGCGGACGCCAGAAAGAAGGCGGCGGAGGCCCTCAAGAAGAGGAAAAAGACCGAGGAACCGGAGTGCCACAGCTTCTTGCCCGGCACGAAGGTCCTGCTGGCGGGCGGCGGTACCAAGCCCATCGAGAAAGTGAAGCTCGGCGACAAGGTCGTCACGACCGACCTGAAGACCGGCAAGGCGACGATCCGTGAGGTCGCGGGCACCATTGTCACCGAGGACGACAAGCATTTCTCCGACCTCACGGTGAAGACCACTTCGGGCAAGAAGCAGGCACTGATCGCCACGACGACCCATCCCTTCTGGGGCGAGTCCGAGCAGGCATGGATCAAGGCCGGCGACCTGAAGCCCGGCATGAAGCTGCGCACCCCGTCGGGCGACACGGCGGAGGTCACGGCCAACCGTCACTTCGACAAGCGGCAGCGCACGCATGATCTGACGGTCACGGGGATCCACGCGTACTATGCGCTGGCTGGTGAGACCCCGGTACTCGTTCACAATGCAACGCCGGGTCAGAAGTGCGATCTGACGCTGGGTGCTGGCCCGAATGCCCGAGAGGGGGTAGCCCTGGAGAACGGTGACATTGAAGCAGATGGCGTTCGAGATCTGGTCAATGAATCAGGAAATGCGCACGGCTGCCACACCTGCGATGCCACGACTCCTGGCACCAAGGACGGGGACTGGATCCCAGATCACCAGCCGCCGTCTAGTCTCGTCGCTCCCGGATCTCCTCAGACGGCGTATCCTCACTGTCTGCCCTGCGCCAGGAGACAGGGTGGGGTCGTCTCACAACTTTCACAAGAAAAGAGCAAGAAGGAATGGTAGCTAATCGCCCTGTAGTTGCATTCCTGGCAAAAATTGAGCACGGATGCCTGATCTTGCGAGATGCGGGAAGTGAGGATGACGTCAGCGACTGGGATCCGGCGTCGAGCAGCTGGTATCAGGAGGGAAGTTCACTCATCTTCGGCGTTCAGGCCAGTGTTGACGGTCCTGTCGAATGCGAGGTATGGAAGTCGACTCCTCCTGTGGTGCTTCCTGCGAACCTCTTCGAGTCGTCACTCCCATGTCAGTCTGGATGGCTCGTACTGCACGACCCGAACGACTACGTCCGAATGCAGTTTGTGGGGTTCCGTGGCTCGGCGATCTGCTCGGTAATGGTGGATGATCCGCAATTTCCGTCAAAGGTGCAGATCTTGTTGCAGGAAGAGGGGAAAGTGGCTTCTTGACGCTTGAAGGAACTGGTGAGGCTCTGTCCGTGGATCTCGCCAGTTTCTCGCACGTGGCATGAGGTCGGCGTTCCGCTGGGGGCATTGACCTTCCTGT
The DNA here is from genome assembly GCF_028736035.1 of Streptomyces sp. T12. Taxonomy (NCBI): domain Bacteria; kingdom Bacillati; phylum Actinomycetota; class Actinomycetes; order Kitasatosporales; family Streptomycetaceae; genus Streptomyces; species Streptomyces sp. T12. Next base: position 3,741,446 of record NZ_CP117866.1, on the reverse strand, counting down.
GTCATTCCCCACTGCAAAGTGAAGCCTCGTCAGGTGTGTCTTGGCGGGGCTTCTGCCGTGTCTGGCGACAGTAGTTGACGGCAGCGTCAGCGGACTGCTGCGGCGCAGAGGGGTGGGACGTCGCCGTCGGCGGGTTCGCCGTTGATCTCGGCGGGGTTGCGGAGAGAGTGGCCGAGGAGGTCGATGGCGTCGGGCTGGAGGCGGAGGCGGAGGCGGAGTCGGACGTGGGCGTAGGCGGTGGCGCCGACGTGGGCATGGCCGAGGAGTTCCTTGATCAAGTCGAGTTCCATGCCCTGTTCCAGGAGCAGGTGGCGGTTGAGTGCCGAAGGTCGTGGAAGCGGATGCGTCGGAGTTCGGCCCGGTCGAGGATGCAGAAACGGCATGCCGACGGCGCCGCCTCTCTCGTCGTCGAGCTGACGTCCGACTCGACCAAGGACGCCGACTGGCTCGACAAGCTGGACACCTATGGGCGGGTCGTGCCCATGTAACTGGTGCTCGACATGCAACTCCAGGAGGTCACCGCCTTCTGGCACCCGTCCCCCAGGGGCTACCGGTCCCGGACCACCGTCCCGTTCGGGAATCCCGTGCACATCCCCGCGCCGTTCGACTTCGATCTCGACACATCCTCGTTCAGCACCGTCCGCCCGGAGCCGCCTCCGCTGGCGACTGCACCGAGGATGCTGACGAGGAGGGCACCCAGGGCGCGTAAGCCCCAGGTGCCGTCCAGCCCGCCGGCACGAGCGTGCTCAGCCCGCCAGCCCCAACTCCCGCGCGATCAGCATCCGCTGCACCTCGCTCGTGCCCTCGCCGATCTCCAGGATCTTGGAGTCCCGCCACATGCGGGCGACCGGGTACTCGTTCATGAAGCCGTACCCGCCGTGGATCTGCGTCGCGTCGCGGGCGTTGTCCACCGCGATCGTCGACGAGTACAGCTTCGCCAGCGCCGCCTCCTTCTTGAAGGGTTCGCCGGCGACCAGGCGGCTCGCCGCGTCGCGCCAGGCCAGGCGGGCCGTGTGGGCCTTCATCTCCATGTCGGCGATCTTGAACTGGATGGCCTGGTTGGCGCCGATGGGGCGGCCGAAGGCGTGGCGCTCCTTGGCGTACCTCACCGACTCGTCGACGCAGCCCTGCGCGAGGCCCGTCCCCAGTGCCGCGATGGCGATGCGGCCCTCGTCCAGGATGCGCAGGAACTGGGCGTAGCCGCGGCCCTCTTCGCCCAGGAGGTTGGCCGCCGGGACGCGGACGTCCGCGAAGGACAGCTCGCGGGTGTCGGAGGCGTTCCAGCCGACCTTGGAGTATGGGGCCGCGACCGTGAAGCCGGGGGTGCCGGACGGGACGATGATCGATGAGATGAGCGGCTTGCCGTCCGGCTTGCGGCCGGTCACCGCCGTCACCGTGACCAGACCCGTGATGTCCGTGCCGGAGTTGGTGATGAAGCACTTGGTGCCGTTGATCACCCATTCGTCGGTCGCCGGGTCGAGCCGGGCCGTCGTCCGGGTCGCACCCGCGTCGCTGCCGCCGTCCGGCTCGGTGAGGCCGAAGGCGCCCAGGATCTCGCCGGAGCACAGGCGCGGCAGCCACTCCCGCTTCTGCTCCTCCGTGCCGAAGAGATGGATCGGCATCGCGCCGAGCGAGACGCCCGCTTCGAGGGTGATGGCGACCGAGGAGTCCACCCGGGCCAGCTCCTCCAGCGCGATGCCCAGCGCCAGGTAGTCGCCGCCCATGCCGCCGTACTCCTCCGGGAACGGCAGGCCGAACAGGCCCATGCGGCCCATCTCCCGCACGATCTCGTACGGGAACTCGTGACGCTCGTAGAAGTCGCCGATCTTGGGCGCCACGACATCGTGGGCGAACGCCTCCACCGTGCGGCGGAGTTCCTCCAGTTCGGGGGAGAGACGGTGGTCCATGGTTGTTCACTGCTCCTTGTGGGAGAGGGCTCGGACGGTGCGGGACGGGCTGGGTCGGCCCAGTTGTTCGGCCATCCACGCGCTCGTGGCGACGAGGCGGTCGAGGTCGACTCCGGTGTCGATGCCGAGGCCCCGCAGCATCCACACGAGGTCTTCGGTGGCGAGGTTGCCGGTGGCGGACTTGGCATACGGGCAGCCGCCGAGGCCGCCCGCGGAGGCGTCCACCGTGGTGACGCCGTGTTGGAGGGCGGCGTAGGTGTTGGCCAGTGCCTGGCCGTAGGTGTCGTGGAAGTGGACGCCCACAGCTGCCGCTGGGATGCGGGCTTCCTCCAGCGCCGCCAGAAGCGCTGTCACGTGCCCCGGGGTCGCGACCCCGATCGTGTCGCCGAGACTCAGCTCGTCGCAGCCCATGTCGACCAGCGCCCGGCAGACCCGGACGACCTGGGGTACCGGGACGGCCCCCTCCCACGGGTCGCCGAAGCACATCGAGAGATAACCGCGGACGTGGAGGTCCGCCGCCTTCGCCTTCGTCACCACCGGCTCGAACATGGCCAGCGCCTCGTCAACCGTGCGGTTGAGGTTGGCCTTCGCGAAGGACTCGGTGGCGCTGGCGAAGACGGCGACCCGGGTCGCGTGCAGCGACAGGGCCCGATCCAGGCCGCGTTCGTTCGGCACGAGGACCGGCAGGTCCACCGGCAGGTCGGCGACGAGCGGGAACAGCTGCTCGGCGTCCGCGAGTTGGGGCACCCACTTGGGGTGGACGAAGCTGGTGGCCTCGATGGTCGTCAGCCCCGCGTCGGCGAGGCGGCGGACGAACTCCGCCTTGACCTCGGTCGGCACGGTCGACTTCTCGTTCTGCAGGCCGTCGCGCGCGCCGACCTCGTGGATGCGGACGCGGGCGGGCAGACCCGGTGCCGGCACGGCCATGGGAAGACCCTCGACTGTCATTCCGCCGCCTCCTCGTGAGGTGCGACGACCGCCAGGACCTGGTCCATGGCGACCGTCGTGCCGGGCGTGACGTCCAGTTCGGCGACCGTGCCGGCGTGCGGGGCGGAGATGACGTGCTCCATCTTCATCGCCTCGACGACCAGCAGGCTCTGTCCGGCGGCCACTTCGTCCCCGACGGCTACCTTCACCACCGTCACGGTCCCCGGCATGGGCGCGGTGAGCGAGTCGGCGCCCGCGTGTGCGGAACCGGTGAGCGAGGCGGCCACCGGATCGTGGTCGCGTACGTGCCAGGCGTCGCCGTCGCGGCCCAGCCAGGTGCCGTCCGGCAGGGCGGCGCGGTGGAAGGTGTGGCGGACGCCGTCGAGGGTGACGGCCACACGGTCGTCCGTGACGGTGTGGGCGCCGCGCGGGACGTACTCCACGGGGTCGGTGATCCGCAGAGGGAAGCCGACGGGCCTGGGCTCGCCGCCCAGCCGCCACCCGCTCGGCACCGAGAACGGGTCCGTCCAGCCGTCGCCCTTCGGCCGCAGCGCGTCCAGGCGTACGGCCGCGGCGGCCTCGTACACCTCGTCCGGTACCTCGGTGGAGACCAGGTCGTCCACCACGCGCTCGACCAGCCCCGTGTCCAACTCGCCCGCGACGACCGCCGGATGCGCGAGCAGCCGCCGCAGGAACCCGGCGTTCGTCTGCACGCCCAGCGTGACCGTCTCCGCGAGAGCCGCCCGGAGCTTGCGGAGCGCGGTGGCGCGGTCGGGGCCGTACGCGATCACCTTGGACAGCATCGGGTCGTACAGGCTGCCGACCTCGGTGCCCTCGCTGAGCCCGGAGTCGGTGCGGATGCCGTCGCCCTGGGGTTCGTGCAGCCGCAACACCGTGCCGCCCGACGGCAGGAACCCCCGCGCGGGGTCCTCGGCGCAGATGCGGGCCTCGACCGCGTGCCCGGTGAGCGTGATGTCGTCCTGCCGGTACGGCAGCTGCTCGCCCGCCGCCACCCGCAGCTGCCACTCCACCAGGTCCAGCCCCGTGATCAGCTCGGTGACCGGGTGCTCCACCTGGAGGCGGGTGTTCATCTCCATGAAGTAGTACGAGGACGGGTCGCCGCCCGGCACGATGAACTCCACCGTGCCCGCGCCCCGGTAGCCGCAGGACCGTGCCGCCTGGACGGCCGCCTCGCCCATCGACGCGCGCGTGCTCTCGTCCAGCAGGACGGACGGCGCCTCCTCGATGATCTTCTGGTGCCGGCGCTGGAGGGAGCACTCGCGCTCGCCGAGATGGACGACATTGCCGTGACCGTCCGCCAGCACCTGGATCTCGATGTGCCGGGGCCGGTCGACCCACCGCTCGACGAGGAGCGTGTCGTCGCCGAAGGAGGCGCGGGCCTCACGGCGGGCGGCGGCGATCTCGTCGCCCAGCACGGCCGCGTCCCGCACCAGCCGCATGCCCTTGCCGCCACCACCGGCGGAGGGCTTGAGCAGCACCGGCATGCCGATCTCGCGGGCGGCGTCGGCGAGTTGGCCGTCGGTGAGCCCGCTGCCACTGGAGCCCGGGACGACCGGCACCCCGGCGGCCCTCACCGTCTCCTTGGCCCGGATCTTGTCGCCCATCAGGGAGATGGCGTCGGCGGGCGGCCCGATGAAGACGAGCCCGGCGTCGGCGCACGCGCGCGCGAAGCCGGCGTTCTCCGCGAGGAAGCCGTATCCCGGGTGGACGGCCTGGGCGCCGGTGCGGGCCGCCGCCTCCAGCAGCCGCTCCACGGACAGATAGCTCTCGGCGGCCGGCGCCGGCCCGAGCCGTACGGCGGTGTCGGCCTCCCGCACATGCCGCGCGTCGGCGTCCGCGTCGGAGAAGACGGCCACCGAGCGCACGCCCAGTGAGCGGAGCGTACGGATCACGCGGACGGCGATCTCGCCCCGGTTGGCCACGAGGACCGTGTCGAACATGGTCTGCGTCGTCGTCGTTGTCGTCGGCATCGTCATCGTCACAGTCCCCCTCACATCCGGAAGACGCCGAACTGGGGCTCACCCAGGGGCGCGTTGGCACAGGCGGTCAGGGCGAGGCCCAGCACCTGACGGGTCTCCAGCGGGTCGATCACGCCGTCGTCCCAGAGGCGGGCCGTCGCGTAGTAGGCGTTCCCCTGGCGCTCGTACTGCTCCCGGATGGGCGCCTTGAAGGACTCCTCGTCCTCAGCCGGCCAGTCCTCGCCCCGCGCCTCCAACTGGTCCCGCTTGACGGTCGCGAGGACGGAGGCGGCCTGCTCGCCGCCCATGACGGAGATCTTGGCGCCCGGCCACATCCACAGGAAGCGGGGCGAGTACGCGCGCCCGCACATGGAGTAGTTCCCGGCGCCGTACGACCCGCCGACCACCACCGTCAGCTTCGGCACGCGCGTGCACGCCACCGCCGTCACCATCTTGGCGCCGTGCTTGGCGATGCCACCGGCCTCGTAGTCCTTGCCGACCATGAACCCGGAGATGTTCTGCAGGAAGACCAGCGGGATCCCGCGCTGGTCGCACAGCTCGATGAAGTGGGCGCCCTTCTGGGCGGACTCGGAGAACAGGATGCCGTTGTTGGCGACGATGCCGACCGGGTGGCCGTGGATGCGGGCGAAGCCGGTGACGAGGGTCTGCCCGAACTCGGCCTTGAACTCCGCGAAACGGGAGCCGTCGACCACGCGCGCGATGATCTCGCGTACGTCGTAGGGGGTGCGGGAGTCGACCGGGACCGCGCCGTAGAGGCCGTAGGGGTCGACCTTCGGTTCGGTGGCGGGGGTGACCTCCCAGGGGAGGGTCCCGCGCGCGGGGAGCGTGGCGACGATGTTCCGCACGATCCGCAGGGCGTGGGCGTCGTCCTCGGCGAGATGGTCGGTCACGCCGGACACGCGCGCGTGGACGTCACCGCCGCCGAGCTCCTCCGCCGTGACGACCTCACCGGTGGCGGCCTTCACCAGCGGGGGGCCGCCGAGGAAGATCGTGCCCTGGTCGCGGACGATGACGGCCTCGTCGCTCATGGCGGGCACGTAGGCGCCTCCGGCCGTGCACGACCCGAGGACGGCCGCGATCTGCGGGATCCCGGCGCCGGACATCCGGGCCTGGTTGTAGAAGATCCGCCCGAAGTGCTCCCGGTCCGGGAAGACCTCGTCCTGCATGGGCAGGAAGGCGCCACCGGAGTCGACGAGGTAGAGGCACGGCAGGCGGTTCTCCAGGGCCACCTCCTGCGCGCGCAGGTGCTTCTTCACGGTCATCGGGTAGTACGTCCCGCCCTTGACCGTGGCGTCGTTGGCGACGATCACGCACTCGCGCCCGCTGACCCGCCCGATCCCGGCGATGACACCGGCGGCCGGGGCCTGCCCGTCGTACATCCCGTCGGCGGCGAGGGGAGCGAGCTCCAGGAAGGGCGAGCCGGGGTCGAGGAGGGTGTCCACCCGGTCGCGCGGCAGCAGCTTGCCGCGCGCGGTGTGCCGGGCGCGTGCCTTCTCGCCGCCTCCCAGCCGGGCGGCGGCGAGCTTGCCGCGCAGCTCCTCCACCAGCGCCCGATGGGCCTCCTCGTTGGCCCGCCAGGCCTGAGACGCGGGATCTGCCGCGCTCACAAGCTCCGGTGCCTCGTGCATCCTGCGGTCCCCTCACCAGTGGTCCACCAGTTAATGAGCGTTAACGCATTTCCTTCAGGTTAACGACCGCTAACCTCCCTGTCTAGAATTGCTTGCATGGCCACCAGAACCGACGCCCCGACCCGCCGCGAACAGATCCTCAAGGAGGCCGCGCGGCTCTTCGCCGAGCGTGGATTCCACGGCGTCGGTGTCGACGAGATAGGCGCCGCCGTGGGCATCAGCGGCCCCGGTCTCTACCGGCACTTCGCCGGCAAGGACGCGATGCTCGCCGAACTGCTGGTCGGCATCAGCGGCCAGCTGCTGACGGGCGCGAAGCGGCGCCTGGCGGAAGCCGACGGGGTGCCGGCCGAGGCGGTTCTCGACTCCCTCATCGAGGGCCACATCGACTTCGCCCTCGACGACCGCCCCCTCATCACCCTGCACGACCGCGAGCTGGACCGCCTGCGCGACAGCGACCGCAAGCTCGTACGGCAGCTCCAGCGGCAGTACGTCGAGCTGTGGGTGGAGGTGGTGCGCAAGGTGTACCCGGACCTGACGGAACCGACGGCGCGCTCGGCGGTGCACTCGGTCTTCGGGCTGCTGAACTCGACGCCGCACCTGGGGCGGCCGGGGGCGCTGCCGGGGCGGGGGGTCACGGCGGAGCTGCTGCATCGGATGGCTCGGGGGGCGTTCGGGGCGGCGGGGGTGGAGTGAGGATTCGGTCGAACCCGCCCTCCCGGTGACCTCGCTGTGTCACCCTGCGAGGTGCGGTGATCGGCAACGGGATCCTCGGGGGACGGTCTTGGAACGTGATGCCTTCATTTCCTACAGCCACAAAAAGGACGTACCCCTGGCCCAAGCGCTGGAGGACGGGCTCAAGGACATCCTCAGGACCCCGTGGCTGCGCCGTTCGAGAGTGAAGGTCTTTCGGGACACCACCAGCCTCAGCGCCAATCATGATCTCGACGGCTCCATCAAGGCCGCGCTGGCCGAGTGCCGCTACTTCATCTATCTGGCCTCTCCCGAGGCCGCGAGGTCGCGGTGGGTCCGGGAAGAGATCAGGTGCTGGCGCCGGAACCATGGCACGGAGCAGTTCCTGATCGCGCTCAGTGACGGCAGTCTCGGCTGGGACCCGGCGGTGGGCGACTTCGACTGGGCCGACGAGACCATCGCCCTGCCCCCCGAGTTACGGGGTGCGTTCCCCACTCAACCCCTCTGGGTGGACCTCAGGAAGTTCCGCTCCGGCGAAAAACGCTCCATGAAGCCCGGCGAAGAGTTCCGCGACCGGGTGGCCACGCTCGCCGCGCCCCTGCACGGCGTGCCGAAAGACGCCCTGGACAGCACCGACCTGCGTATCCAGCGCAAGGCCGTCCGTATCCTCCGCTTCTTCGTGGCCGGGCTGCTCGTCCTGTCGCTGCTCGTGGCCGCGGTTGGTCTCTTCGCCTGGCAGCAACGCGGCGAGGCCCTTTCACGGGCTCGTACCTCCGCCTCGCAGGCTCTTGCGGCCCGCGCCCTCGACCTCGTCTCCAAAGATCCCCGCAAGGCGGCCCAGTTCGCGCTCTACGCCCAGGCGGTCGAACCCACCGGAGAATCGGCGCAGGCGCTGTCCCAGGCGGTGGTCGCCAACGGCAGTGTGGTGCGTCATCTACAGGCCGGCTTCGAGGAAGTGACCGACTACCACGGCGCTGGAAACGTCAATGCGACCAACGTGGCGATCAGCCGTGACGGCAGCGTGCTGGCGTACTACTCGGACTTCGATCCGGATGCCACTGCGCTCGATGACGGTCAGCGCATCCACCTGTACGACATCGCGGAGGGCAAGGCGCTACCGCACCTTGACAAGGGGTCCTGGCCGCAAAGCGGCGGCGACATGGAATTCAGCGCGGACGGACGGACGCTGGCCGTCGAGCGGCCGTACAACAGGGTCGACATCTGGGACACGGCCCGCCAGAAGCTGATCCGGACGATCACCGCCAGTGAGGGCAGAGAGCTGGCGCAGGTGATCAAGGGGCTCCACGGGTTCGCGTTCTCCGGCGACGGGCGGCGGCTCGCCGCCACGTTCTTCACCCCGGAAGGGCTGGAGGAAGGATTCCATGTCGCCGTGTGGGACGTGAGGACCGGGCATGTGCTGACCGAGGAAAGCGCCGCCCCTCGGAGCCTCACCCTTGGTTTCGACGGTGAGAACCGGCTCGTCGCACTCGATCACGCGGCCGGCCGGATCCGTGACCTGGCTCCCGATTCCACCTCATGGAGCGCCTGGCGGACCCTCCCCGGCTTCCCTCGCCAGGAAGTGGCCCAGGTGTCCTTATCGGCCGACAGCTCCAAGGCCTACGTCGGGGAGGGAGGTCAGGTTTGGGATCTGGTGAAGGGCAGGCGCCTGGCCGACACGGACGGCGGGGACCTGAGAGCGATGAGCGTGCCCAGCGCCGCGGGCGGGAACGTGTACGCCGCCGACGACCGGAAGGTGAGCGTGTACGACTCGGCGTTGCGTCTCCAACGCGTTCTCGGCTCCTTCACCTGGCCGGTGTTCAGCGTCTCGGCCTCCGGCGACGGTCGATGGGTGGCCGCCGGTTCGGAGGACGGGGCCGTGTCGCTCTTCGCCACTGCCGGCTTTCAGGCGGGCGTCACCCTGCCGAACGAGCCGAAGCTCAAGCCCGACGACCTGACCTGGGACAACCACACCGCGTTCCGCGCCGACGCCTCCGGCACCGCCGTGTGGTCCGTCACCGGCGATGGTGTCCGGAAGGTCGGTCGCCTGCCGCTGCGCATGGACAGGCCACGCCAGGACACCCTGGTCGCCTCCCTCGACGGCACCCGTGCCCTCGCGGCCCAGGAAGGCGTGCTGTCGCTCTGGGACCCACGTGACGGCAGCAGAAAGGGCAGGCACGTGACCGGCGATGCCGAGTTCCAGGTACTGGCGTTCATGCCGGACGGCATCCATGCGGCGGCAACCACCGAGGACGCGGTGCGGCTCCTGGACACCCGGTCCTGGAAGGTCGGCCAGTCCATTGGGTTCGACAGGAACTCGAACGGCACCCTCGCCCTCAGCGCCGACCGGACCACGCTGGTCCGGGCAGAGGACAGCGAACTCACCGTGTGGACGTGGGCCGCGGACGAAGGGTTCCGGGAGGTGTGCGAGGTGGCCCTCGACTCGGTCTGGACACAATTCGGGATCGGAGTCGCGGTCGGCGTGAAAGGTGAAAGGGTCGCGCTTATCAACGGCGACCGGATGATCTCCGTGCTCGACGTGTCCAGTGGAAAGTTCGTTCGGAGCACGTCGGCGGCGCCCGACGGCACGGCACCGGCCTTCAGCGGCGACAACGCCTTCCTCGTACAGGCCGGAGGTTCGGCCGACGCACCGACGCTTCAGTTCTGGGACGCCACCACCACAGAGTCGCGCGGTACTTGGACGCTCCCGCGCGGGGAGACCACCTCGGATCCGGCCGACACGCGTCTGCTCACCGATGACAGCGGTACGGTGACCGCCTTCGGCGCGGACGGCAGCCTCGTGCGCCGCACGGTCGACGTGGCCCAGTGGCAGGAGGTCCTGTGTGATCTCGTACCGCAGGAACTTCCCCAGGAGGAGTACGACCGCTACCTGGAGGGCCTGGATGTGTCGGCGCCCTGCCGGGACGACTGACCGCTGTTGTCGGCGAGCGTGACGAGCGTTACGGGGTGGACCCCCTGGACGGTTCTTTGTACTCGCCGGTACGGTTGAGTGAGCAAGCGCTTAGACATGTACCGGTGGAGGTGGACGGCGTGCGCCGTACGGTGTTCAACGAGGATCACGAGGCGTTCCGGGAGACCATCCGCGCCTTCATCGAGGCCGAGGTCGTCCCGGTCTACGACGAGTGGTTTGCGGCCGGCCAGGCGCCGCGCGACTTCTACTACAAGCTCGCCGAGCTCGGCGTCTTCGGCATCCGCGTCGACGAGGAGTACGGCGGCGCGGGCATCGAGTCGTACAAGTTCGAGGCCGTCATGTACGAGGAGACCGCGCGCGCGGGCGTCCAGTTCGGTGGCTCCGGCGTGCACGTGCTGCTCGGCCTGCCGTACATCAAGATGCTCGCCAGCGACGAGCAGAAGAAGCGGTTCCTGCCGAAGTTCGTCTCCGGTGAGGAGATGTGGGCGCTGGCGATGACCGAGCCGGGCACCGGCTCCGACCTCGCGGGCATGAAGACCACCGCCAAGCTCTCCGAGGACGGCACGCACTACGTCCTCAACGGCGCCAAGACCTTCATCACCGGCGGCGTGCACGCCGACCGCGTGATCGTCTGCGCCCGCACCGACGCGCCCAGCGCCGAGGACCGCCGCCACGGCATCTCCCTGTTCGCCGTGGACACCAAGTCCGAGGGCTACTCCGTCGGCCGCAAGCTCGACAAGCTCGGCCTGAAGACCTCCGACACCGCCGAGCTGGCGTTCGTCGACGTGAAGGTCCCCGTCGAGGACCTGCTCGGCGAGGAGAACAAGGGCTTCTACTACCTCGGTCACAACCTGGCCTCCGAGCGCTGGGGCATCGCCTTCGGCGCCTACGCGCAGGCCAAGGCCGCCGTGCGGTTCGCCAAGGAGTACGTCCAGGACCGCACCGTCTTCGGCAAGCCGGTCGCCGCCTTCCAGAACACCAAGTTCGAGCTGGCCGCCTGCCAGGCCGAGGTCGACGCCGCCGAGGCCGTCGCCGACCGCGCGCTGGAGGCCCTCGACGCGGGCGAGCTGACCCCGGCCGAGGCCGCGTCCGCGAAGCTCTTCTGCACCGAGGTCGCGCACCGCGTGATCGACCGCTGCCTGCAGCTGCATGGCGGCTACGGCTTCATGAACGAGTACCCGATCGCCCGCCTGTACGCGGACAACCGCGTCAACCGCATCTACGGCGGTACCAGCGAGATCATGAAGTCGATCATCGCGAAGGACATGGGCCTGTAAGGTCCCGGAAATTACCGGACAGTAGAAAAGGTGCCATGAACCAGGCACTACAGGGTCTCCTCGATCTGCTCGACCTCGAGCAGATCGAGGAGAACATCTTCCGCGGCCAGTCCCGCTCCGCCGTCGTCCCACGCGTCTTCGGCGGTCAGGTCGCGGCCCAGGCGCTGGTCGCCGCCGGGCGTACGGTCCCGGCGGACCGCCACGCCCACTCCCTGCATGCGTACTTCCTGCGCACCGGTGACCCGGGCGCGCCCATCGTCTACAACGTCGACCGCATGCGCGACGGCCGCTCCTTCACCACCCGCCGCGTCGTCGCCGTCCAGCACGGCAAGCCGATCTTCGCCCTGTCCGCCTCCTTCCAGCTCCACGAGGAGGGCATGGACCACCAGGCCCCCATGCCGCCCGCGCCCGACCCGGAGACGCTTCCCACCTCCCAGGAGCGGCTGCGCGACTACGACCATCTCGACCCGGTGGTCGTGGAGAGGTTCCTGGAGGCCCGCCAGTCGGTCGACCTGCGCTACGTCGACGAGCCGCCGTACGGCAGGTTCGGCGAGCCCCGCGAACCGCACTCCCAGGTCTGGTTCCGCACCAACGGCAAGCTGGCCGACGACCCGCTCCTGCACGTCGTACTGGCCACCTACGTCTCGGACATGACCCTCCTCGACTCGGTGCTGCTGGCGCACGGGCGGGGTGGCTGGGCCGTCGGGGACGTGGTCGGCGCCTCACTGGACCACGCGATGTGGTTCCACCGCCCCTTCCGTGCGGACGAGTGGCTGCTGTACGACCAGGAGTCGCCGTCGGCGCACGGCGGGCGGGGCCTCGGTCAGGCCCGTATCTACACGCAGGACGGGCAGCTGGCGGTGTCGGTGATCCAGGAGGGTGTGGTCCGGGTTCCGCGGTGACGGCTCACCCGTCACCTCGCCTCCCCTCTGCCACCCCGGTCTGTCACCCCGGCTCGCCTCGCACCTCGGCTCCCGTCCCTCCCCGCACCCGGTGCTTGCGCTGCCCGCGCCGCGCCCGGGTCAGTCGTACTCCCAGGAACCCGAGAGCCGCCGCGCCCACGACCGCCAGGATGACCTTGGAGTAGAGCCCCACCAGGTCGGTGACCTCGTGCCAGCGGGCTCCGAGGGCGTAGCCGGCGGCGATGAAGGCGGTGTTCCAGATGAGGCTGCCCGTCGCGGTGAGGGTGAGGAACACGGGCAGCCGCATGCGTTCCACTCCGGCCGGGATGGAGATCAGGCTGCGGAAGATGGGCACGAAACGGCCGAAGAACACGGCCTTGGTGCCGTGCCGGACGAACCACGCCTCGGTGCGTTCCACGTCGGCGACCTTCACCAGCGGCAGCCGCGCCGCCACCGCGATCAGCCGGTCGCGGCCGAAGAGCGCGCCGAGCAGGTACAGGGCGAGTGCGCCCGCCAGCGAACCCGCTGTCGTCCAGGCGACGGCGGCGGCGACGGCCATCCGGCCCTGGCTCGCCGTGAACCCGGCCAGCGGCAGGATCACCTCGCTGGGCAGTGGCGGGAAGAGGTTCTCCAGGGCGATGGCCAGTCCGGCGCCCGGCCCGCCCAGCTTCTCCATCAGGTCGGCGGCCCAGCCTGCGACTCCGCCGACAGGCGCTTCGGACACGGCAGCGATGATCACGCGTGCCACTTTACGAAGTCTTGACCTAAAGGCGGCGTGAGGAGCAGGGGAGGGGCCGACTCCGGGCCACCTACTCGACCAGGCCCGCCTCCGCCAGCAGGAACGCCGTCATCGGGTCGTAGAAGCGCGGGCTGACGACGTGGTCGTCCAGCGGCACCACCACCTGCACGGTCCCCTCCGCCTCCGCGAGGAAGAGCGCCGGGTCGTTGCAGTCGGCGTAACCGACGGAGTCCACCCCGTGCCGGCCGGCGTACCCCGCCCACCCGTGGTCCGCGACGACCAGGTCCGGCAGCGGACGGCCCTCGCGCTCAAGTCCCGTCAGGATGGCCTTCATCGGCTCGCCGGAGTGGGTGTGCCAGAGGGTGGCGCCGTGTTCCAGGACCGCCACGTCGGCGAACTGCATGACGTAGCCCTCGTCCGTCTGCAGGCCCTCCGGGATGACGACGATCTCGCAGCCCGCCGCGCGCAGGGCCGCCGCCGTCGCGCGGTGGACGTCCAGCAGGCCGCCCGGGTGGCCGGTCGCGAACAGCACCCGCTGCTGGCCGTCGGCCGCCTTGCGCAGGCGAGCCGCCATGCGCTCCAGCGCGGCCACCGTCAGCTCGGGGTCGATGGTGTCCTGGCCGTGGCGGTGCTCGGCGTCGTCGTTCACCCCGACGCGCTCCGCCATCACCGCGAGGACGTCCTGCTCGTCGGTCCAGCGGTCGCCGAGTTCCAGGCCGAGCCAGTAATGGCGGTCGCCGTTCGCCAGCTTGCGGTAGTGGGAGAGGTTGTTCTCGCGGGGAGTGGCGACGTCACCCGCGATACGGGTTCTGACGAGGTGGTCGACGAGCTCGGCGCGGCTGGGTGTCCCGGGTATCGGCATGGTCCCCATTGTGAGGCAGACAACTGTCGCAACGCCCGTGTCCCGTGCGCGTGCGACGCGGGTCACTGTGCGGATGACCGCTCGGTGTGGATCACGGCCGGTGTGGATCACGGCCGGTCTGGATCACCGTTCGCTGTGGCGCAGGGCGAACCACAACTCCATGCGTACGTCCGGGTCGTCCAGGTCCGTGTCGAGAAGCGCCGCGCAGCGGGCGATCCGTTGCCGGACGGTGTTGCGGTGGACGGACAGGGCGACGGCCGTGCGGTCCCAGCTGCCGTGCAGGGAGAGCCAGGTGCGCAGGGTCTCGGTGAGGGGCGTGGTGAGGGGCGTGAGGAGGGTGCGGGCGTGGGCCTGCGCCTCGCCGGGGGAGAGCAGGTCCGTCAGGGCCGGGCGGTGCGTGCCGTGCCGGAACAGGGGCGTGCGGGTGGCCCTCGCCCGGGACAGGGCCCGGGCCGCCTGGGTGTCGGCCGCCGGCCAGTCGTGCGGGGGCGCGGGGGCGCTGACGCCCAGGGTCCAGCCGGGCTGCGGGGACGGTTCGCGGTCCGCCGGGACGAGGACGCGTACGGCGTCCCGCGCCAGGTCGACCAGCGGGGAGCCGAGCGCCGCGCCCAGCGCCGAGGCCGCGACCGGATCGCAGGGCTGGGTGTCGGGGCGGCCGTGGACCACGAGCCACCGGTCGCCGCCCAGCAGCGGGGCCACCGCATGCGGCTCGGCGCCCAGCAGCAGCCGTACGAGCGCCGACGAGCGGGCCGCCCCCGAGCCGCTCTGGTGCTCGCCGGTGAGGAGGGAGAGGAGTACGGCGGCGACGGAGGCGATGGTGTGGTCACCGGGGTCGCGGTGCGGGGCGGCGACGCCGAGGACGAAGCCCTGGCCGGTGCCGAGAGCGTAGGTGGCGAGGTGGGTGCCGGCGATGGCGTCGGTCGCGGAGGTGGGCGTTCCCGGGCCCGAGGGACGTACGACCACCGCGAGCTCGGCCAGCGCCCCGCTCACCGCCTCCTCCGGCCCCCGCCCCGCCGCCGCGACCACCGCCCCCTCCGGCCCGTACAGCACCGCCCGGCCCCCCACCCGCTGGGCCAGCTGCCGCAGGACCGCCCGTACTGGATCCGGGCGGGAGGCCGCCGCCGCCAGGCTCTGCTGGGCCTCCGTCACGCGGCGCAGTTCGGCGTGGCGGGCCTGGGCCATGAGCTGCCAGACCGCGCGGGCCACGCCCGAGAAGGTCGTCCGGGGCGGGACCTCCAGAAGCGGGAGGCCGTACGCGTCGCACGCCGCCACCAGGGCGCGCGGCACCGTGTCGTGCACGGGGGCGAGCCCGAAGCCGAGCGCGGCGCCGCCCGCCGCCACGATCCTCGACACGTAGTCGTCGAAGTAGGTCCCCGACCCCGCCGCCTCCGGGATGTGCACCCCGGCCGTCAGCAGCAGCTCGCCGCCCAGCAGATACGGATACGGATCGGCCATTTCCGAGGTGTGCGCCCAGTGGATGACCGTGCCCGTGTCCCCGTTCCCGTCTCCGTGCCCGTCCGCGTCCGCGTCCGTCGGGCCGGCGATCTGGCGCAGGCCCAGGTCCTCGCGGGCCAGGAGCGCCGAGAGCGGTACGGGTGGAGTGGGCGGAACGGCCGGGTCCGGCATATGGATGTTTCCTCCAGTCACGCAACCGTGGATGGATGAAACGTACACTTCGCAGTCGCTTTCCGGCCACCTAGTGTCGACGTCTGTCACCCCCCGGCGACTTCGAGCGTTCGATTGAGGGAGGTCCCCCCGTGGCCGTCGACTACACAGTGATCGTCGTCTATCTGGCCGGCATGCTGGCCATGGGCTGGTGGGGCATGCGCCGCGCCAAGTCCAAGAGCGAATTCCTGGTGGCCGGGCGCCGGCTCGGGCCGGCCATGTACTCCGGCACCATGGCCGCGATCGTCCTCGGCGGCGCGTCCACCATCGGTGGGGTGGGACTCGGCTACCAGTACGGGCTCTCCGGCGCCTGGATGGTGTTCACCATCGGCCTCGGGCTGCTCGCGCTCTCCGTCTTCTTCTCCGCCCGCATCGCCCGCCTGAAGGTCTACACCGTCTCCGAGATGCTCGACCTGCGCTACGGCGGCCGGGCCGGCGTCATCTCCGGTGTCGTCATGTGGGCGTACACGCTGATGCTCGCGGTCACGTCGACCATCGCGTACGCCACGATCTTCGACGTCCTGTTCGACATGAACCGGACGCTCGCGATCGTCCTCGGCGGCTCGATCGTCGTCGCCTACTCGACGCTCGGCGGCATGTGGTCGATCACCCTGACCGACATGGTGCAGTTCGTGGTGAAGACGGTCGGGGTGCTGCTACTCCTGCTGCCCATCGCCGTCGTCAAGGCGGGCGGGTTCAGCGAGATGAAGGCGCAGCTGCCGACCGAGTACTTCGACCCGCTGGGCATCGGTGGCGAGACGATCTTCACCTATGTCCTGATCTACACCTTCGGCATGCTCATCGGGCAGGACATCTGGCAGCGCGTCTTCACCGCCCGCAGCGACAGGACCGCCAAGTGGGGCGGCACCGTCGCCGGCACCTACTGTCTCGCCTACGCCCTCGCCGGCGCCGTCATCGGTACCGCGGCGAAGGTGCTGTACCCCAAGCTCAGCAGCCCGGACGACGCGTTCGCGACCATCGTCAAGGACGAACTCCCGGTCGGCATACGGGGGTTGGTGCTCGCCGCCGCCCTCGCCGCCGTGATGTCCACCTCCTCCGGCGCCCTCATCGCCTGCGCGACCGTCGCCAACAACGACATCTGGTCGCGGTTGCGGGGTGCGGTCCGCCGTACGGAAGACACGCACGACGCCGCGCACGACGAGGTGAAGGGCAACCGTGCCTTCATCCTCCTCATGGGCCTCGCCGTCATCGGCACCGCGATCGCGCTCAACAACGTGGTCGAGGCGCTGACCGTCGCCTACAACCTCCTCGTCGGCGGACTGCTCGTGCCGATCCTGGGCGGGCTGCTGTGGCGGCGCGGGACGGTGCACGGCGCGCTGGCCTCGGTCGTCGTCGGTGGCGTGACGGTGATCACCCTGATGGCGACCCACGGCATTCTCGCCAACGAACCCGTCTACTACGGCCTGCTGTCTTCCCTCGCCGCCTACATCGCCGTCTCCTTGATGACGAGGCCGACGGACGCGGCCGTACTCGCCGCCTGGCGTGAGCGCCTCGCCGGGCGGGATCCCGAACTCGTGTCCGAACCGGTGCCGGCTCCCCAGTAGAGTCACAGGCAGAAGTACATACGCGACGAAGCGTAGGAAAGAAGGCATTTCACGATGACTGGCAACGAGACGCCCCGCGGCCCCGTCGACTCCTCCCGCATCCCGCGGTACGCCGGACCCGCCACCTTCGCCCGGCTGCCCCGCCTCGACGAGGTCGGCCGCGCCGACGTGGCCGTGGTCGGCGTGCCGTTCGACTCGGGCGTCTCGTACCGGCCCGGCGCCCGCTTCGGTGGCAACGCGATCCGCGAGGCCTCCAGGCTGCTGCGCCCGTACAACCCGGCACAGGACGCCTCGCCCTTCGCGCTGGCGCAGGTGGCGGACGGCGGCGACATCGCGGTCAACCCGTTCAACATCAACGAGGCCGTCGAGACCGTCGAGGCCGCCGCCGACGAGCTGCTCGGCACCGGCGCCCGCCTGATGACCCTGGGCGGCGACCACACCATCGCGCTCCCGCTGCTGCGCTCGGTGGCGAAGAAGCACGGCCCGGTCGCCCTGCTCCACTTCGACGCCCACCTCGACACCTGGGACACGTACTTCGGCGCGGAGTACACCCACGGCACGCCCTTCCGGCGCGCGGTCGAGGAGGGCATCCTCGACACCGAGGCGCTCTCCCACGTCGGCATCCGCGGCCCGCTGTACGGCAAGCAGGATCTGACCGACGACGAGAAGATGGGCTTCGGCATCGTCACGTCGGCGGACGTCTACCGGCGCGGCGCCGACGAGGTCGCCGACCAGCTGCGCCAGCGCATCGGCGACCGGCCCCTCTACATCTCCATCGACATCGACTGCCTCGACCCGGCGCACGCCCCCGGCACCGGCACCCCCGAGGCGGGCGGCATGACCTCGCGCGAGCTGCTGGAGATCCTGCGGGGCCTGGCCTCCTGCAACCTGGTCTCCGCGGACGTCGTCGAGGTGGCGCCCGCGTACGATCACGCCGAGATCACGTCGGTGGCCGCGTCCCACACGGCGTACGAACTGACCACGATCATGTCCCGCCAGATCGCGGCGGCCCGTGAGGAGAACGAAGGCAAGTGACCCACGACCACGACCTGGTACTCCGCCCGACGGAGGCGCAGATTGCAGCCGCTCTGAATCCTCCCGCCGGCCGCAACGGCGGAGACCTGGTCGTGGAGACGCTGGCCGGGCTCGGCGCGACGACGGTCTTCGGGCTGCCCGGCCAGCACGCGCTGGGCATGTTCGACGCGCTACGGCGTTCCGACCTGCGGTACCTCGGGCTGCGGGTGGAGAACAACGCCGGGTTCGCGGCGGACGCGTACGGCCGGATCACGGGCGAGGCGGCCCCGCTGCTGCTGTCGACGGGCCCGGGGGCGCTGACGTCCCTGGCCGCGCTGCAGGAGGCGGCCGCGGCGTCGGCCCCCGTGCTGGCGATCAGCAGCCAGATCCCGACGGCGGGACTGGGGGGCGGAAGGCATGGGTATCTGCACGAACTCCCGGACCAGGCGGCCTCGTTCAGGGGCGTGGTGAAGTCGGTCCACACGGTCCGCACCCAGTCGCAGATCCCGTCCGCCATCGAGGCCGCCTGGAAGTCGGCGCTGACGGCCCCGCACGGCCCGGTGTGGGTGGAGATCCCGCAGGACGTGCTGCTGGCCGAGACGTCGATCCCGGTGGTGACGGGCGGCGACGCCTTCCCCGAGGAGCTGCCGCCGCGCCCCGAACTGACGGCGGTGGCGGCCGACCTGCTGTCGCGAGCCGCCCGCCCGGCGATCATCGCGGGCGGGGGAGTGGTACGGGCGGACGCGTCGGGCAAGCTGAAGCAGCTGGCGCAGATGCTGCAGGCACCGGTCGTCACGACCCCCGGCGGCAAGGGGGCGTTCCCCTGGAAGCACCCGCTGTCCCTCCAGTCCTGGATCGAGGACAGGCACACCACGGACTTCCTGGAGGACGCCGACGTACTCCTCGTCGTCGGCTCGGGCCTGGGCGAACTCTCCTCGAACTACCACACGTTCAAGCCGCGGGGCCGGGTCATCCAGATCGAGGCCGACCTCGGCAAGCTGGAGTCCAACCACCCGGCGCTGGGCATCCACGCGGACGCGCGCCTTGCCCTGCAGGCGCTGCTGGAGACGGTGACGGAGCGGGCGGATACGTCGGCGCCGGAGCGCGTCCGCGAGGTCCTCGCGAAGGTCGCCGACCGCATCGCCGCCCAGGAACTCACCCTGGAACAGGGGGTGTTGGCGTCCGTACGCCGTGCCCTGCCCGCCGACTCCCCGTCCTTCTGGGACATGACGATCCTCGCGTACTGGGCCTGGTCGGCCTTCGATGCCAAGGGTCCCAACCACATGCACTCCGCCCAGGGCGCCGGCGGCCTCGGCTACGGCTTCCCGGCAGCCCTCGGCGCGGCGGCCGCGGATCCGGCCCGGCCGGTGCTGGCGGTCTCCGGTGACGGAGGGGCGCTGTACTCGATCGCCGAGCTCGCGACGGCACGCCAGTACGACCTGAACGTCACCTGGCTCATCGTCGACGACGGCGGCTACGGCATCCTGCGCGAGTACATGACGGACGCGTTCGGCGAGGCGACGGCGACCGAGCTGACGCGACCGGACTACGTGGCGCTGGCGGAGTCCTTCGGTGTCCCCGGGGTCCGTACGACCCCGGAGACGCTGGAGGCCGACCTGGCGAAGGCGCTGTCCGAGCCGGGCCCCTCAGTGGTCGTACTCCCGGCGGTGCTGCGGATGTTCGCGCCGACGCACCTCCCGGTGTGAGGCCTCAGCGGCCTAGCCGCGCGTGTCGTCGACGTGGTCGCGGTTGTAGCAGGCGTCGTCCACCGCGGTGCCGGTCCACGGTGCGGCTGCCGGGATGAGTGCGAGCGCCTGTCGGCAGAGGTCGGCGGTGGAGTAGCCGGCGATGTTGATACGGCCCCGGTCGCCGTCGTCGGCGTGGGCCGGGGTGGCGAGTACGAGGGCTGCCATGGTGAACGCGGCGAGCGCGCTGATCTTCTTCATAGCCGGGTCAACAGCATCGGATCGGCGCAGGTCACTCCGCTGCACAGGTGGTACAGAGCGCGCCAGGGGCCGACGAGACCCCTGGCGCGTCCACGGCGGCTGAACAGGGGTCCGGTCGCCTACCAGATCGCCTCGACCCACTCCGGGTGGTCGATGAACGGGTTGCGGTTGTGCTGGTAGGTGTCGTAGATGACCTGGTTGCGGCGCTCCTCGAAGGCGCTCGGCGGGTCCGCCTCGTTCCACGCCTTGAGGACGGAGAGCTTGCCCATGTAGGGGGCGGAGCCGTTGCCGACCCTCTCGTTGGGCTCCAGGTCGGCGAAGCCGTCGTCGCCCTCGTAGCGCACGGCCATGTAGAGGATCATGCGGGCCACGTCGCCCCGGTCGGCGGCGCGCGGCGCGAAGGAGTCGGAGTCGACGGTGCTGCCGCCGCCGTTGGTGACGGCGCTGCCGCCGTTGTCGAAGTCCAGGTTGCCGCGGGTGCTGTTGATCGTCACGTCGCAGGCGCGCAGGTGGTGCAGGTCGGTGCCGGGGCCGGTCACCTCGCCGAAGTCGCCGTGGGACTTGGCCCAGGTGTGCTCGCGGTTCCAGTCGCCGACGTCGCCGCCGTTGAGGGACTTGCTGCGCGAGACACCGCTGTACAGCAGGAGCACGTTGCTGCTGTTGTTCGGGTCCTGGTCGGCGGTCTTCAGCGCGTTCCAGACGGCGGAGTACGAGATCTTCGTCTGGTCGCTGATGATCGTGTGCAGCGAGTCCTTCAGGGCCGTGCCGGACTTGCCGATCGCGTCGGCGTAGTACGTGTCGTCGTACGCCGTCGTTGTCGCCGCGGCCGGGGTCGCCGTCAGCGCCGGGGTGAGGCCGACCAGGACGGCGGCCGTCGTCAGCGCCACTGTCTTCCAGCGGGGGCGTATGCGTGTCGCCAGCATGTGGGGTGTCCCATCTACGCGGGTTGAATGGAGGCGGCAAACGGGAGAGTGGCATGGACATGCGGGCGTGTCGAGAGCTTGCACGTGTCTATTGGGTGACGGGAAACGGCAAAACGGGGCTTGTCTACGCGAGTTGACATGCCGAAACGGCCCCCGGCTGTGTGCCGGGGGCCGTTGAGCGTGGAGCGGGTCGGGGTCAGCTGACGTCCGACGGGTCGAGGCGGTAGACGGTCGACTGGTTGCTCTGGGACGAGGGGGAGGAGGACGAGGAGGAAGACGAGGAAGACGAGGAGGACGAGGAGGAAGACGAGGAGGACGAGGAGGACGAGGAGGAAGACGAGGAGGAGTTCGAGGAGGAATTCGAGTCGGAGGACTGCGAGGTGCTGCTGTACTCGCTCTCCTTCACCGCCGTCCCGTTCTTCTGCACCCACTCCGTGACCTCGGAGCTGACGCTGCTGCCGCCGCCGGGGCCGCCGCCCATGCCGCCGCCACCGATCTGGATGTAGTGCAGTTCGCCCTTCTTCACCAGCTCCTTGAGCTTGGCCAGTGTCATCGCCTTGTCGGATCCGGACCAGCCCCACATGGAGATGACGGGCTCGCCGCTGCTGAGGATCAGCTGCGCCGCGCTCTGCGAACTCGACACCGCCAGCAGCCACTTGGCGCCGTCCTGGTGCTTCTTGAGGTACGTGATGAGCTCGCTGCTCGCGCCGCCGCCCATACCGCCGCCTCCGCCGAAGCCTCCGCCGCCCATGCCGCCCGGCATCTGGCCGCCGTTGTCGGTGCCCGTCCCGCCGGGGGCGGTGCCGCCGGTGCCGTTGCCGGTGCCGTTCGGCGGCGTACCGCCCATCTCGCCGGTGCCGCCGGGAGGTTGGCCGTTCTGACCGCTCTGGCCGTTCTGCGCGCTCTGGCCGCCCGGCAGTTGGCCGTTCCCGCCGCCCGGCATCATCTGCCCGCCGCCGAAGCCACCCCGGCCGCCGCCACCGCCCCCACCGGGACCGCCGCCGAAGCCGCTCCCCGTCGAAGGCCCGGCCGTCGGGTTCGTACCGCCCATGCCGCCGCCCGAACCGGACGGCACCGACCAGGCGTACGCCGCCGGACCCGCCACCGCAGCGACGATCGCCGCCGTGATGGAAGCGGCCAGCAGCCGCAGCCGGTTCCCGGACGCGGAGCGGAAGACGAGCAGCCCCACGATCGCCAGCGCCATGACGACGGCGATCGCCGGCCACAGCCAGGTGTTCCAACCGGAGGCCCGCCGCAGCAGCACGACCGCCCAGACGGCCGTGACGGCCAGCCCCGCCGGCAGCACCCACGCCCACCGCTTGTCGGCGCGGAACGCGCGCAGCAGCATCACGCCGCCGCCTCCGCACAGCGCCGCGATGCCGGGGGCGAGCGCGGTCGTGTAGTACGGGTGCATCGTGCCCTCGGCCATGGCGAAGGTCAGGTAGTGCAGCGCGGTCCAGCCGCCCCACATCAGCAGCGCGGCACGGGTGAGGTCGGTGCGCGGGGCGCGCCCGCACAGCACCAGGCCGCCGACGCACGCGATCGCGGCGAAGGGGATCAGCCAGGAGATCTGGCCGCCGAGGATGTCGTTGAACAGGCGGCCGATCCCGGCGGTCCCGGAGAAGCCGCCGCCTCCGCCACCGCCGCCTCCGCCGTTGCCCTCGCCGCCGAGGACCCGGCCGAGGCCGTTGTAGCCCATGATCAGATCCCAGGCCGTACCGTCCGTCGAACCGCCGATGTATGGGCGGTCGTCGGCGGGCACGAGCGAGACCGCCGCGGCCCACCAGAAGCTGGAGACGGCGAGCGCGACACCGGCGATGAGCAGGTTGACGATCCGCTTCACGAGCTTCGGCTTCGCCGCGTAGAGGTAGACCGCGAAGACGGCGGGCAGCGCGATATAGCCCTGGAGCATCTTCGTGTTGAACGCGAGACCGAAGCACACCGCGGAACCGACCAGCGGCAGCAACTTGCCGTTGTGGACGGCCCGCAGGGCGAGCGCCGCGCCGCCGGCCATCAGGAACACCAGCAGTGTGTCGGGGTTGTTGTCACGGTTGATGGCGACCGTGATCGGAGTCAGGGCCAGCACCAGCGCGGCGACCGTCGCCGCGCCGTGGCCCCACACCCGCTTCACCGAGGCGTGCACGATCCAGATCGTCGCCAGCGCGACCAGGATCATCGGCAGCATCATCTGCCAGGTGCCGTAGCCGAAGACCCGGCACGACAGGCCCATCACCATCAGGGCGAAGGGAGGCTTGTCGACGGTGAGGAAGTTGCCCGCGTCCAACGAGCCGAAGAACCACGCCTTCCAGCTCTGCGTGCCGCTCAGTACGGCCGCGCTGTAGAAGCTGTTGAGGCTGGAGCCGGAGAGGTTCCAGGAGTACAGCACCGCCGCCAGGATCAGGATCGCGATCAGCGCGGGGAGGGACCAGCGGGGTGCCTTGTCCGGGGGTGCCGTGGGTGTGGCCGCCGGTGGGGCCTGCGGTGGCACGTCGGGGGTCGCGGGCGTGTGGGGGTGGGGATGGGTGGCTGATGTCACCAGCGCATCGTGTGCGGCGGGGGTGGGTGCGGGCTGTGCCATACCTGGCGACTGACTGTGAAATCTCAAAGGAGTCCGCAAAGGAAGTGCCCAGGCTGGACCTGCTGCTCCGCCTATTCCTCCTTGGCTGCGCCTCTCCAGGTGCAGCGTTCGCCATCGGAGTATGAGGCCGACTGCTGATGAAGAGGGCCGAGAAGATTGAGAGTTGAAGTAAAGATGCGGTCATGTCATGATCACGCCTGCATCAAGTGAGCCGACGTGACCAATCGGCTCCTTCACATCAGGGGGAATCATGCGCAAGCGCGCTACCTTCGCCATGGCCGCAGCCGGTGCGGCTTTCCTTGCCACGCTGACATTCGGCGCGGCCCCGGCCTCGGCCGTGATCGACGAGAAGATCTCGGGCACCGTGTACGACGACGGCTGGTCCCACTACAAGATCAAGCGGTGCGCACAGCGCGACGTCGTTCTCGATGTGCAGAGCTCGCCCGACGACGACGACATGTACCACTACGCGTCCAAGAGCCAGGGTGGTGGCGGGTCCTACGGCACCAAGCAGGTCGACGAGTTCACCGGGGCCAAGTACATGGGGCTCCGCTCCGGCTGCTTCTACTGGAACTCCCGCCAAGAGGAGGGCCTCATCGAAACGGACTGGGAGGACGTCTGGTACGGGGAGATCGACTACTGACGGCCCCGGCCCGAACGACCAGCGTGGAGCAAGAATGAAAACGCGCCAGTACGTACTCCTGTCCTGTCTCCTGGTGATGGGTCCCGCACTCTCCGCCTGCGGCGGCACGTCTGAGGCGTCCGACGGCTGGGAGAGCAAGCAGGAGGTGATCGCCGAGGTGAAGAAGCTTCGTGCGGACACCGAACTGCCTCCCGGCGGCAAGTGGAACGCGGAGGTGTCGGGCTCGGACGACGACCACTACCAGACGGGATCGGCCGATGCCCTCGTCCTGGACGAGGCACAGTGCGAGTGGTACGCGTACTGGCTCGATCGCACCGAAGCGTCCGACGACAAGGCCGCGGCGACGGCACTGAAGCACTTCGTCGTCCTGCA
This sequence comes from Streptomyces sp. T12, assembly GCF_028736035.1. Lineage (NCBI taxonomy): Bacteria > Bacillati > Actinomycetota > Actinomycetes > Kitasatosporales > Streptomycetaceae > Streptomyces > Streptomyces sp. T12. The sequence continues at coordinate 3,716,879 of NZ_CP117866.1, read as the reverse complement.
TGACATGTCGGCCTACGAAGCCAACGACAAGTCGTACCGGGAAGTCGTGCGGTCCGTGGAGGACGCGGCGGAACTGGGTGACCCGAGCGGAATACAGGGATTCGTCCGGGACAACTGCGAGGGCATGCAGGAAGGCAGCGACTTCAAGTGAGGCTGCGGCGCATCGGCCTCGGCCCGGCCGCCGTGGCCACGCTCTTCGGTGTGATCGGAGGCGTGGCGTCCTGGGCCTTGTTGGGCACGGCCCAACAGGGCCGGGCGAGCGTACCGGTCCAGGAACAGAGCGAAAACCGAGTCGAGCCTGCCGTGGTGACGGCTCGTATGGCCGACGTCACCAGCGTGCTCACCATGGAGGGCCAGATCGCGAAGGAGTCCGGACGCCACGTCGCGCGGGCCACTGTCGCGCCGGCCCACCTGTACCGCTTCATCGACACCCCACGCACCGCCAAGGTGAAGATCGTAGATGGCCCCGAGGCATTCACCTGCGGTGACGTCACCGTCGGCGCCGACCCGTCGGACCCCTCCGGTGACGTCCTGCTCACCTGCACCGTGCCCACTTCCGTCAAGGTTTTCACTGGGCTCCCGCTCAAGGTGGCGGTGGCCACCGGGCATGCCGACGACGCGGTCACGGTTCCCGTCAGTGCGCTGTCCGGAACGGTGGGATCGGCCCACGTCACCGTCATTGACGACCAGGGCGGGCGCAAGCAGCGGCAGGTCGTCGTCGGTGTCGTCAACGGTGTCGTGGCTCAGGTGACCAAGGGACTCGAAGTCGGCGAGAAGGTGCAGGACCCAGTGGCGGACGCCTTGGTCGGCTCCGGTGTGGGGGAGACCGGGTGACGCTGTCTCTGCGGGGTGTCACCAAGACGATCCCCCTCGGCGACGGGCGGCACGTCGATCTCATCAGGGACCTGGACTTCGACCTGGCACCAGGTGACTCAGTGTCCGTCGTGGGCCGCTCCGGCAGTGGCAAGAGCAGCCTCCTGAACATCCTGGGACTGCTCGACCGGCCGACGAGTGGACGGGTGGAACTCGACGGCCAGAGCCTGCTCGGCCTGCCCGACCGCAAGCTCTCGACGATCCGAGGACGGCACATCTCGTTCATCTTCCAGCAGTTCCACCTGCTGCCCAGACGGACCGCGCTGGAGAACGTGTGGACGCCCCTCGCTCACATCCGGGACCGCGCACTGTGGCGGCAGCGCCGTGAACTGGCTGCCGAGGCGCTGGCCCGAGTCGGCCTGACAGGCAAGGAGGACGCGGTGCCGGAGACCCTCTCCGGTGGTGAGCAGCAGCGAGTGGCCATTGCTCGCGCGCTGGTCCACCGGCCGCGGTACGTCCTCGCCGACGAGCCCACCGGGGCGCTGGACGGTGAGACCGCCCGCAGCGTCATGGACCTGCTGCTCGACGTGACCCGTTCCCAGCGGACCGGGCTTGTCCTGGTGACCCACGATGCCCAGCACGCCACCGCAACCGAACGACAACTCAGGCTCACCGAAGGAACGTTGGCGCCCCTGGTGCCGGAGGGGAGGATGCGGTGAACAGTGCCCTTCCCCTGCTCTCCTCCGCCTGGCAGGAGTTGCGGGTGCACCGGGTGCGTTCGCTCCTCGCGGGGCTGAGCGTGGTGATCGGAGTGGCGGCCCTGGTGGCCGTCGTCGCCATGGGAGACCTCGGACGGGCTGCCGTCCAGGAGCAGGTGGAGCGCACGGTCGGCCGTCCCGCGACCCTCTCGGTCCATCTGACGGCGGACGGAGAGCAGACCGCGTCCCGGTCGTCGGTGGACGGCAACGCGGCGTGGATCAGGCAGCTGGGGGTGCGGGCGCTATCCCGTGTGGAGGCGCGCCAGGCGCAACTCGGTGCGGTGTCGTCCTCTCCGGTCCCACCGCTCGGCGTGACGGTCATGGGTGTCGACGCGGCCTACGGGGCCGTTAAGCGCATGGACCTCGTCGCCGGGCAGTGGCTCCCGGAAGGGAAGGCGGAGCCTTGGGCTCCGCCGCTCTACCTCAACGCCGAAGCGGCCGAACACTTCGGTGTCGACCACAAGGCTCTGGGCTCCCGCCTGTCGATCGAGGCGGACACCCAGACCCGGGGAATCGTCCTCGGCATTGTCGACGACTCCCGCAACGAGCCGGTCGCCTACACGGACATCCGGTCGCTGCGGAAGTGGTACTCGGAGTCCACGGCTCCCGAGACGGCTGAGATCCTCCTGACCATCGCGCCGTCGGAGGCCGAGTACGTGACCTCCGCTGTCCTGCACCACCTGGCATCGGCGGGCCTTACGGGCAGCGAACGCGTCCAGCGGGTGGACGATTTCTCCGCGTATGAGCGAATTCTCAAACTCCTGCAGGCTGTACTCGGAGCCATTGCGGGAATCTCGCTCGTCACGGGCGGAATCGGCCTGATGAACCTGACGCTGTCGCAAATACAGTCGCGCGTCCACGAGTTTGGAGTGCGCCGCGCGTTCGGTGCGTCCCAGTCCCACATCTTCGCCATCATCCTGTGGGAATCCGTCATCCTTACGGCGGTCTCGTCCCTGCTCGGCACGCTCCTGTCGGCAGGTGTATTCAACGCCGCCCTGTTCATGGTGCCGGACTTCTCCGGCGGAATTCAGTTCCCCGTCACGGCGGCCCTCATCGGAAGTACGGCCGCCATTTTCATCGGCGTCTTCTCGGCGTTGGTACCGGCCCTGCGTGCCGCACGGCTGGACATCATTCGCGCGATTCGCACGTGATGGCGAGTCGTGCCCGGAAGCGAGAGATTTGAATATATGCGAGCCAAGACAGTAACCGGCCGACTGGTCACAGGGGCCGTCTGCGCCCTCACTGCCGTTGTGCTGACCTCCTCCCCAGCGTCCGCGGCGCTGACCGTGGAGCGATTCTCCGGGCTGTTGTACGACGACGATTGGTCGCACTACAGCAACCGGCGGTGCGCTACGGATCCGGTGAGGTTCTACCTCGACAAGTGGCCTGACGGTGACGGCACGCGCCACATAGCCTCCGCCAACCAGGGCGGCGGCGGCGCCGAACGGGGTGAGAAGTACGTGGCCGGCAAGGACAGCGGCAAGAAGTCCATGGGCTTCTCCTCCGGCTGCTTCTACTGGAACACCCGTCAGTACGAGAGCACCTTCGAGGTGGACGGCGAAGACAACTTCATGGGGCAGATCGAGTACTGATTGCCGGCTGTTCGGGCGGTGGCGGGACTGGTGCGCTGGCGTGCGTCGACGCTGCTGGCGGGGACTGACCTCCTTGACACCTCGCCACCTCCCGACCCGTTCCGTGGATGTCCGACGCGATAAGCGACAGTCGGGCGATCACGAGGGCATGCTCGTGGTCGACATGCGCTACCGATCCAAACAGGCCGTAGCCGTTCGCATCCGCGAGGAGTTCGCGAAGGCCCTCGACATGCCCGCCGCAGCGGGGGTTGGCGATTTGCCGCGGTCAGGGCTGTGATTCCTTGACGGCAGCGACGAAAGCCGACCAGTTGGCGGCGGAGAAGATCAGTGCCGGGCCGTGGGGGACTTTGGAGTCGCGGACCGGGACGCCTGAGGGGTGGTTGTCGAGGACTTCGAGGCAGCTGCCAGCTTCGTTCCCGCTGTAAGACGACTTGCGCCAGCCGCTAAGCGTAGAAGCGTTCGAGATGGTTCGGTCAGTCATGGTGTCCGTAGTCCTTCGCTGTTGCCCTCAGCAGGGCCAGTGACTCCTTCAACGGCAGCGCGTCGCTGAGCGCAAGATCGTATCGGCTCTGCAACTCGCGGACCACGGACGGGGAGTCGTGCACCTTCCCCAACCGCTGTCCCTCCGTGTACGCCAGAGGTGGCTGGTCCTCGAACCACATCAGCGTGAGCATGCTCTGCATCATCGGATGCAGGCCCACACCGAACGGCATCACATGCGCGCGGATGCGTCCAGTCTCCGCGAGACGAACTACGTGCATGACCTGCTCCGCCATGACGTTCCAGCTGCCTACAGGGCGTCGCAACAGTGTCTCGTCCAGCAGCGCCCACACCACGGGCGTCACCGGGTCTTCGAGAATCTTCGCCCGCTCAAGGCGTGTGACAACGCGCCTGTCACACTCCTCCTGACTCACCGGAGGGAACGCCGAGCCCAGGACCGCAGTTGCGTACCCCTTCGTCTGGAGGATGCCCGGAAAGTACGTCAGGCCGAACTCCCGGATCGTCACTGCCTGCTGTTCGAGTACGAGCATCGCCTCGAAGTAGTCGGCGACCGCCTCGTCATCCTGCGGCAGAAAGCTGCTCAGCACATTCCCCGTACCCAGCGCCCTGTCCAGCCGCCGAGCATCCTCCTTCGACGGCACCCGCCGCCCCGCCTCGATGTGCGCGATGTGCGAACGCGTCATGATCGCCCGGTCGGCCAGTTGCTGCTGCGTCAGCCCCGCCGTCTCACGCTGCTGCCTGAGCCAGTCACCGTACGTGTTGCTCATGGCCAACTCCCTTGCGACGAATGCCTGGTCACACTGACCCCTCTGGCGAGCCTAGACCGCGACGTCTCACTCTGTGAGTGGATCGCTACACAACGCGATACATCGAGTGGATTGGACACGGAGTTCACGACATGCGCCAACGCATCGCCCGTCTCTTCATCGCCCGTCTCTTCGCATCACTGCTACGGCGTGATCGAGCGTGCAGGTGCCTCAATTCCGCATATGGCCAGACCCCGTACCCGGACGGGCCGACCGTCTTTCACGCCGGTTCTCGACCCCGGCAGGAGACACGTCCGGCCGTCGTACTCGGGATCGGCATCGGATCGTGCGGCATGCCGTCAGTGGTCGTGGGGGGCACCAAGTGACGGGAGAGATGAACGGCGTGGGCGGCGCGCGGCTGCTGCCCTGGACCGGGTCGGAGGGCAAGCCCTGTTACCTCGTCAGCGACGGTACCGGCCATGTCTCCCGCGTGGCCGACACCGTCGAGAGCGTGCAACTCGACATGGCCGACGACCTCCTCGATCACGTGGCCGACATGCTCACCGACCGCCGGGTGACGCCCGCGCAGCTCCGGTTCCTGCTCGCCCGGATGAGCGAGGCGCTGACCGATGTCCGCCGCATCGCGGAGAGCCGGGGCGCACGGCTTCCGGAGTAATGCAGCCAGGGATCAGAAGTGCGTGGCGATCCCGAAAGCGCGGCGCAGCTGTGCCATGTCGTGCCGGTCGCGGCCGGAAGGCTCGTACCCCTGATGGAAGTAGACCTGCTGCTCGGCGGACAGGCACGGGACCGGCCTCCCGCCGATCTCGCCCGTCACGAAGGCCGACGCGGGGTAGACGAACGGACGCGACGGCTCCAGTGACGCCTGCACCGCGGAGCCGTCCCCGGCGAAGGCCAGCGGGTGCAGGTCGATCTCCCGCCCGTCCGGCGCCGTGACCACGAAGCGGACGGGACGCCAATCCACGGTCTCCGCGAAACCCGCGTCCGCCAGGGCCCTCACCACCGCGGCCTCCTGATCCTGGCGGTGCATCAGGTCCAGGTCGCGATGGTCGCGGGTCCGCTCGCCGAGCAGGGCGTCGATGCCCCAGCCGCCGCCGATCCAGACGTCGGTCCTCGCCTCGCGCAGCAAGGCCAGGGCGGTCAACACGTCGTCGGCAGTCATCACTCTCACAACCTTTCAAGCGCGTACAACCTTTCGGTCGGCCTCGTGAGTCAAGAGGGCATGATTCACGGGACATCGAGCGAGAACTCACGAGGCGTTTCCAGGCGGGCGAGAGCGCTCGTCGCCGCAGGCGTCGGTGCCGGAGTGCTCATACCGGCCGTCGCCGCCGCAACGCCCGCCGCCGCGGCGACCACGCCCACCGTCAGCTGCACGTCCGCCAAGGCCGGCCTCGCCGACAAGCTGAAGAGGGACATCACCGCAGCCCTGGCCAACCGCAGGGGCACCATCGCGGTCGGCCTCTACGACCGTTCCACCAACACCACCTGCGCCCTGCGGGCCTCCAGTGCCTACGACTCCGCCAGCGTCGTCAAGGTCACCGTCCTCGCCGCGCTGCTGTGGGACGCGAAGAAGCACAACCGGTATCTGACCGACCGTGAGACGTCCCTCGCCAAGGCCATGATCACCAAGTCGGACAACGCGGCGACCAGCACGCTCTGGAGGCAGCTCGGCCTGACGAAGATCAAGGGGTTTCTCACCGCCGCCGGCATGACCCAGACCAAGCCCGGCGCGAACGGCTACTGGGGCCTGACCCAGATCACCGTCACCGACGAGCAGAAGCTGCTCAAGCTCATCACCGCCAAGAACACGGTGCTCAGCGACAACTCCCGTGCCTACATCCTGAAGCTGATGGGCCAGGTGGTCTCCTCGCAGCGCTGGGGGACGCCGTACGGAGTGCCGTCCGGTGTCTCGGTGGCGGTCAAGAACGGCTGGCTGCAGCGCGCCACCTACGGCTGGCGGGTGCACAGCGTCGGCGCGTTCAAGGGCGGCGGCCACGACTACATGATCACGGTGCTCACGCACGGCAACAGCACCATGAACTACGGCATCGCGACCATTCAGGGGGTCGCCAAGGTCATCCACAAGGACCTGGCGGCGAGCTGACCCTTAACGCGGCGGCCTACCTCGCGTCACCCACCCGCCCTACGGTGACCCCCATGCGCCTGAGAACCGTACTCGCCACCGCTACCGCGGGCCTGGCGGCGGCCACCTGCCTGACCGCCACGGCCACCGTCCCGGCGAACGCCCACGCCGACTCGCAGGACAGCCACGTCTGCTCGCCCTCCGTCTCCCTCGACCGCTTCTCCGACGCGCTCGACAAGACGACGTACGACGGCATCTTCGTCGGCAACTTCTCCGCGCTCGCGGTGGACCACCGCGACGGATCGCTCGCGGCCGTCTCCGACCGCTCCTCCCTGTTCGGCCTGGACTCGAAGACGCTCGCGCCGAAGGCCGTCGTCCCGCTCGCCGACGAGAGCGGCGCCGCCCTCGACTCCGAGGGCCTCGTCGTCGACCGGGACGGCACCCGGCTGATCTCCTCCGAGACCGAGCCCTCCGTGCGCCGCTACTCCCGCGACGGCAAGATCCTCGACCGCCTGCCCGTGCCGGACGCGCTGAGGGTCGCCCCGGCGGGCCGTGCCGTCGCCAACGGCACCTTCGAGGGGCTGACCCTGCTCCCCGGCGGCCGCACCCTGCTGGCGTCCATGGAGTACGCGCTGAACGGCGACAGCGCCGGCATCGTCCGCTTCCAGACCTGGCAGCGGACCCGGGCGGCGGGCAGCCACTTCGAGCTCGGCCGCCAATACGCCTACCGCACCGACACCGGCCTCGGCGTCCCCGAGGTCCAGGCGACCCCCGACGGCCGCCTCCTCGTCCTGGAGCGCGGCTTCACCTCCGGCGTCGGCAACACGGTCCGCCTCTACCTGGCCGACCCGCGCCGTGCGACGGACACGAGCGGCATCGAGAACCTCACGGACCCCACCGGCCAGGACGGCGTACGTCTGATCAAGAAGACGCTCCTCGCCGACCTCGTGAACTGCCCGTCACTGGGAGCGACCGCCAACCAGCCGCAGCCGAACCCGCTCCTCGACAACATCGAGGGCATGGAGGTCACGGGGTACTCGAAGGGGCGCTTGAAGGTGCTGCTGGTCAGCGACGACAACCAGAACGCCGTACAGACGACCCGGTTCTACTACCTGCGCGTACGCATCTGAGCCCACCGCCCCCGTTTGTTGCGGTGGGATGAAATCGGAGCTCGTCGGCGTTGGTGCCTTCCGGCAGGTCAGGACCGACGGAGGGCAGCGGCGTGGCAGCGCAACGGGGATGGGCACGACGACTGTGGGGCTACGCCTGGCGCTACCGCAGGGACGTGATCCTCGCCCTCGGCTCCTCGCTCGCCGGTATGGCCGTGATGGCGATCGTCCCGCTGATCACGAAGGTGATCATCGACGACGTCATCGGCGACCACACCCGCAGCATGGCCGTCTGGGCGGGCCTGCTCATCGCCGCCGCGCTCGCCGTCTACGTCCTCACCTACATCCGCCGCTACTACGGCGGCCGCCTCGCCCTCGACGTCCAGCACGATCTGCGCACGGAGATGTTCGGGACGATCACCCGGCTCGACGGACGGCGCCAGGACGAGCTGTCCACCGGGCAGGTCGTCGGGCGGGCCACCAGCGACCTCCAGCTGATCCAGGGCCTGCTCTTCATGCTCCCGATGACCATCGGGAACTTCGCGCTCTTCCTGATATCCCTGGTCGTCATGGCGTGGCTGTCGCTGCCGCTCACGCTCGTCGCCCTCGCGGTGGCGCCCGCCCTGTGGTGGATCGCGGGGCGCAGCCGCACCAAGCTGCACCCGGCCACCTGGTACGCCCAGGCCCAGGCCGCCGCCGTCGCGGGCGTGGTCGACGGGGCCGTCAGCGGCGTACGCGTGGTGAAGGGCTTCGGGCAGGAGGAGCAGGAGACCGGGAAGCTCAGGGAGGTCAGCCGGCGGCTCTTCGCGGGGCGGCTGCGCACCATCCGGTTCAACTCGAAGTACACCCCGGCGCTCCAGGCCGTCCCGGCGCTCGGGCAGGTCGCCATGCTCGCGGTCGGTGGCTGGCTGGCGGTGCGCGGGCACATCACGCTGGGTACGTTCGTCGCCTTCTCGACCTACCTCGCCCAGCTGGTCGGCCCGGTCCGGATGCTCGCCATGGTCCTCACGGTCGGGCAGCAGGCCCGCGCCGGCACCGAGCGCGTGCTGGAGCTGATCGACACCGAGCCGTCGATCAAGGACGGCGCCAAGACGCTGCCCGCCGACGCGCCCGCGACCGTCGAGTTCGACGACGTGTCCTTCGGCTACGACGACGAGCGCCCTGTCCTCGACGGGCTCAGCTTCGAGATCCGTCCCGGCGAGACCCTCGCCGTCGTCGGCTCCTCCGGCTCCGGCAAGTCCACGGTCTCCCTTCTCCTCCCGCGCTTCTACGACGTCACGCGCGGTGCCGTCCTCGTCGGCGGCCACGACGTCCGTGAGCTGACCTTCGACTCCCTGCGGGCCGCGATCGGGCTGGTCCCGGAGGACTCCTTCCTCTTCTCGGACACGGTCCGCAGCAACATCGCGTACGGCCGCCCGGACGCCTCCGACGAGGAGGTCGAGGCCGCCGCGCGCGCCGCCCAGGCGGACCGTTTCATCGCCGAGCTGCCCGAGGGCTACGACACCAAGGTCGGCGAACACGGCCTCACCCTCTCCGGCGGCCAGCGCCAGCGCATCGCGCTCGCCCGCGCGATCCTCACCGACCCCCGGCTGCTCGTCCTCGACGACGCGACCTCGGCGGTGGACGCCCGTGTCGAGCAGGAGATCCACGAGGCGCTCAAGCACGTCATGGAGGGCCGGACCACCCTCCTCATCGCCCACCGCCGCTCCACCCTGGGTCTCGCCGACCGCATCGCCGTCCTCGACGCCGGCCGCCTCGCCGACATCGGCACCCACGAGGAGCTCCAGGAGCGGTCCGCCCTCTACCGCCGCCTGCTCACCGACCCCGACGAACTCGGCGGCGTCTCACCCGGCCACGCCCAGCCCGCCTGCCCCCGGGAGGACACCTCCGTACGCGACGAGCTGGACGCCGAGTTCGACGCCGAGCGCGGGGTGACCCCGAGGCTGTGGACCGGGGACCGCGAGCGCAAGGACCTGGCGCTGTCGGAGTCCCCGGCCACCCCCGAGCTCCTCGCCCAGGTGGAGGCGCTGCCCCCGGCGGCCGACACCCCCGACATCGACGAGGCGCGTGCGGTGCGGCCGGAGGAGTCGTACGGCCTGAAAAGGCTGCTACGAGGCTTCGGGCGCCCCCTGCTGATCAGCCTCGGCCTCGTCGCCGTGGACGCCGGCATGGGACTGCTGCTCCCGGTCCTGATCCGGCACGGCATCGACTCGGGCGTCACGCAGGTCGCCCTCGGCGCCGTCTGGGCTGCCTCCCTCCTCGCCCTGCTCACCGTGATCGCCCAGTGGGCGGCGCAGATCGGCGAGACGCGGATGACCGGGCGCACCGGCGAACGCGTCCTGTACTCCCTGCGCCTGAAGATCTTCGCCCAGCTCCAGCGTCTCGGACTGGACTACTACGAACGCGAGTTGACCGGCCGGATCATGACGCGGATGACGACGGACGTCGACGCGCTGTCGACCTTCCTCCAGACGGGCCTGGTCACCGCCTTCGTCTCCGTCGTCACCTTCTTCGGCATCATGGTCGCCCTGCTGGTGCTCGACCTTCAGCTCGCGCTCGTCGTCTTCGCGACGCTGCCGCCGCTGGTCGTCGCGACGTTCTTCTTCCGCCGGGCGAGCGTGAAGGCGTACGAACTCGCCCGTGAGCGCGTGTCGTTGGTCAACGCAGACCTCCAGGAGTCGGTGTCCGGGCTGCGGATCGTGCAGGCCTTCCGGCGCGAGCGGGACAGCGGCGCGCGGTTCGCCGAGCGCAGCGACAGCTACCGCCAGGCCCGCATCCGGGGCCAGTGGCTGATCTCCATCTACTTCCCCTTCGTGCAGTTCCTGTCGTCGGCGGCCGCGGCGGCGGTGCTGATCGCGGGCGGGGCCCGGATCGACGACGCGACGCTGACGACCGGCGCGCTGGTGGCGTACCTGCTCTACATCGACCTGTTCTTCGCCCCGGTCCAGCAGCTCTCCCAGGTCTTCGACGGCTACCAGCAGGCCACGGTCTCGCTCGGCCGCATCCAGGAACTGCTCCAGGAACCGACGTCGACGAAGGCGGCGAAGGAGCCGCTGGAGGTGCTGTCGCTGCGGGGCGAGGTGGCTTTCGAGGACGTGCACTTCAAATACGGCGGTGCCGATGAGGCGGAGGAGGCTCTCGGCGGCATCGACCTCCGCATCCCCGCAGGGCAGACGGTCGCCTTCGTCGGCGAGACCGGCGCGGGCAAGTCGACCCTCGTCAAGCTGGTGGCCCGCTTCTACGACCCGACCGGTGGCCGGGTCACGGCCGACGGCACGGATCTGCGCTCCCTGGACATCACGTCGTACCGGCACCGTCTCGGCGTCGTCCCGCAGGAGGCCTACCTCTTCCAAGGCACCGTCCGCGACGCCATCGCCTACGGCCGCCCGGAGGCGACGGACGCCGAGGTCGAGGCCGCGGCCCGGGCGGTGGGCGCCCACGAGATGATCGCGACCCTCGACGGCGGCTACCTCCACGAGGTCGCCGAGCGCGGCCGCAACCTCTCCGCCGGGCAGCGCCAGCTGATCGCCCTAGCCCGCGCCGAGCTGGTCGACCCCGACATCCTGCTCCTCGACGAGGCGACGGCCGCGCTGGACCTGGCCACGGAGGCCCAGGTCAACCAGGCGACGGACCGGCTCGCGGGCCGCCGTACGACTCTGGTGGTCGCCCACCGCCTGACGACGGCCGCCCGCGCGGACCGGGTCGTGGTGATGGATCACGGCAGGGTCGCCGAGGACGGCACGCATGCGGAGTTGCTGGCGCGGGGCGGGCTGTATGCGGAGTTGTGGCGGACGTTCATCGGGGAGGCCGAGGCTGAGGCCGCTGTGGCGTGACTCCGGGGGAGCTGCTGGCGTGGGGCGGGCCGGTGACCGTGTTGGCGTGACGGTCGTGCAACCATCCGGCATACGCCGTGCGTCCGTACACCAGTACGCTCATTGCCGGTGTACGGGGAGGACAACACTGTGGACACAGGAGCGATACGCCGACGACTGGCGGTCGGCCTGGCGTTGCTGACCGCGTCCGGCCTGCTCGCGGTCGCGGCCCCGGCGGAGGCTCAGGCGGCCGCCCCCACGCGGTGCGAGGGGCGCAAGGTCAAGACGTACCCGTTCTCCACCGGCACGCTGTACGTCTACAAGCGGGCCGGCTACGTCTGCGCCATCACCAAGCCCAAGGATCCCGGCCGCAAGCAGTGGATGATGGTCAGCGTGCAGGCCCGCCGCGCCAACGCGGTCGTCGACGAGTGGTACTACAGCCACCGAGCGGGCCCGGTGACGGTGCACGCCGGGCAGCGGTGCGTGTGGGTGAAGGGGCGAGTGGGGCGGGGGTCGGTGAGCAAGGGGTGGATCCTGTGCTGACCGGCGCCGGCTGACCGGCACCGCCCCGGCCGGCCCCGAGGGCGGCGCTCACACCGGCCGCGCGCACCCCACCGGTTTCTCGCCGCCCAGTTGGACGTACAGGGCCGTCGACAGGGGGCAGTCGGCCCGTTTGCCGACGGACCTGGTCACCTTGTACTGCGGCTTCTGCCGGCCCTTGCCGTCGCACGACGTCTCGCGGACCTGGCCGTCGCCGGAGCCGTAGACGCAGTCGCCGACGATGGTGCGGGGGCCGCCTCCGCCGCCGGGGTCGCCCGGGTGGGGCGAAGTGAGGTTGCGCATGCAGGCGTAGCCCTGCGGGATCGCGCCGTCGCCGTCCTCGTCGGACGTGCGGCTCTGTTCGCTGATGTGGAGGACGAAGTCCGTGGTCCCGGGACACAGCGGTCCGTCGCCCACCTTGCCGTCGTGCCGCGCCACGACCCGCGCCGCCGCCCGCTCACTGGTGCAGGACACCTCGGTGAAGCTCGACGTACCGAAGGAACTGCACTCGTCGACGCCGAGGAACACCACGCCGTATCCCGCGGGCCAGGTCGGTGCCACCTGCTGCTCGCTCGCGGTCTTGTCGAGCCGCCCGTCCTCTTCCGCCGCCGCTCCCGACCCGGTCTGACACCCCGTCAATAGCGGGATGAGCAGCGCCAGAAACGCACAGACCACCCCAACGGCACATCTCCCACGCATTGCACTCCCCCCGGTACCCCCGTCCAGCGTGGCCCGCGACAACGGGCGCACGCCAGACGTGTGGGGTCCTTTGCGCCGGTTAGGGGTGAGTGGGATCGGTATATCGCGTACGGGTACTACGTACAAAGTGCTACGGGCCGCTAGCTGCTCCCGTACGTCAGCCCGTGGCCGACCGGATACAGCACCCGTGTCGGATCGTCCGCCCGCTGCACCGGCACCGGCAGCTTCCCGCGCGGTGCCACCCGCCCGGCGATCACCCGCGCGGCCGCCCGCAGCTCGACGTCGGTCCAGGAGTACGACGCCAAGCAGGCGGGGACGGCGGGCAGATGGGCCACGTCGTACGGGTTGCGGATCGCGACCGCCACCACCGGCCTCCCTGTCGCGAGGAGCTGCGCGACCAGGGTCTTCTGGGTGCTGCTCGCCGTGACGTTGTACGTCCCGACCACCACCGCGTCCGCCGTCCGGGCCGCCTCGACCGCCCCGGCGATGGTCGCGGCGGAGGGCGCCGTACCCGTCGACAGAGCGGTCGTCGTGAAGCCCAGTTCGGTGAGGGCGGCGGCCAGCACGCCGGTCGGCGGTCCCGTCGTGCCGGACGGGGAGGCCGGGTCGGCGCCGACGACGAGGACCTTGGGGTGGGCGCGGTGCGACAGGGGGAGCAGCGGCCCCTCGTTGACCAGCAAAGTCGTGGTCCGCTCGGCGATGTGGTCGGCGGTCCTGAGGTGGGATGGGGTGCCGACGTTCCGGTCGACCCCGCCCTGGCTGACGTACGGCTCCTCGAACAGCCGCAGCTTCGCCTTCAGCCGCAGGATCCGCAGGATCGACTCGTCGAGCCGCGCCTCGGTCAGCTCGCCGTTCTGGACGGCCTTGAGGACCGCGTTCCACGCGATGTCGAGGGACGGCGGATTGAGGAGCTGGTCCACGCCCGCCTTGAGCGCGAGGACGGGGACGCGGTCGTCGCCGTACTTGGTCCTTACGCCCTCCATGCCGAGGGAGTCCGTGACCACCACGCCGTCGTAGCCCAACTCCTCGCGCAGGATGCCGGTCAGGATCGGGCGGGAGAGAGTGGCCGGGTCGCCGGAGTCGTCGAGGGCCGGGACCATGATGTGCGCGGTCATGATGGAGTCGATGCCGGCGCGGACGGCGGCCCGGAAGGGCGGTGCGTCCAGGGAGTCCCACTGCTCGCGGGTGTGCGTGATGACCGGGAAGCCGTAGTGGCTGTCGACGGCCGTGTCGCCGTGGCCCGGGAAGTGCTTGGCGGTGGCCGCGATCTGCCGGGAGCGCTGGTATCCGGCCACCTCGGCGGCGACCATGCCGGCCACCGCGGCCGGTTCGGCGCCGAAGGAGCGGACGCCGATGACCGGGTTGGCCGGGTTGACGTTCACATCGGCCACGGGGGAGTAGTTCTGCCGGATGCCGAGCGCTCTGAGTTCCCGTCCGGCGATCCGGCCGAGGGTGCGGGCGTCGGCGTGTGAGCCGCCGGCCCCGATGGCCATGGCGCCCGGGAAGAGGGTGGCGGGCTCGCCGACGCGGCAGACGATGCCGTGCTCCTGGTCGGTGGAGACCAGGACGGGCAGGCCGCGGGGCTGGGTGAGGGACGCCTTCTGGACGCCGTTGGACAGGTCGGCGATCTGGTGCGGACTGCGGGTGTTGTGCGCCCAGGTGAAGTAGATGATGCCGCCCACCCGGTACGTGGCGATCAGCTCGGCGGCTGTCCGGACGCCGATCTCCTTGAGGTTGGCGTCGATGTCGGCCTGGTCGGGGGCGGTCGCGGAGTGGCCGTAGACCCGCATGACGAAGAGCTGGCCGACCTTCTCCGGCAGGGTCATCCGGGCGATGAGGGCGCACAGTTTCCGGTCGTCCGGGGCGCCGGCGTGGGCGGTGCCGCCGACGGCCAGGGCGGTGGTGACGCCGGCGGTGGCCGCGAGGACCGCACGTCTTGAAGGTGTGGCGGTGTTGCCGGTGCTTGCCGTGCTTCTCCCGTTTCGTCTGCTTCCCGTGCTGGTGTCGGGCACGTGCGCTCCTTCCGGAGGTGGTGCACTGAAGGAAACTTCCGAGAAGTCACCAATAACCGGGAAGTTTCTGCCAGTCAAGGGAGTGCACCGTAACCAAAGAGGGGCCGCCATCGGCGCAGTTGGAGGGGGGCGCGCCGATGACGGCGTGCTGCCGGCCGCGGTACGGCGGAGAGGGTGGTCAGCGATCGCAGCCAGCAGCGAGGGCCGACACCGGACCACGGTGACTCTCCGGCAGCGTGCGGGTTGGACGGGCGGGGGTGGGGCTGGGTTCCCGGGGATGGCCGGAATCCGCGAAGTCGGTGAGCCCGGGGCCGCCGGGTTCCCCGTGACGCGTGGGCAGCGGGCGAGAGGACGGGTGGGTGACGGGCGAGGGCCGTGCGGGTCCATCCCGTGGACGGCGCGGCGCCGGAGCCGACGCCCGGGCGATCATGACGGCATGCCCGCAGTCGACGTCCCCGGTTCCAAGTCCATCACCGCCCGCGCCCTCTTCCTGGCGGCCGCGGCCGACGGTGTCACCACCCTCCTGCGCCCGCTCCGCTCGGACGACACGGAGGGCTTCGCCGAGGGGCTGGTACGGCTCGGCTACCGGGTCGGCCGGACCCCGGGCACCTGGCAGGTCGACGGCCGTCCGCAGGGCCCTGCCGCCCCCGAGGCCGACGTCTACTGCCGGGACGGTGCGACGACGGCCCGCTTCCTGCCGACACTCGCCGCGACCGGCCACGGCACCTACCGCTTCGACGCCTCGCCCCAGATGCGCCGCCGCCCCCTGCTCCCGCTCACCCGCGCCCTGCGCGACCTGGGCGTGGACCTGCGGCACGCGGAGAAGGAGGGCCACCACCCGCTGACGGTGGCGGCGGCCGGCGTCGAGGGCGGGGAAGTGACGCTGGACGCGGGGCAGTCGTCGCAGTACCTGACGGCGCTGCTGCTGCTGGGGCCGATGACCCGCAAGGGCCTGCGCATCACCGTCACCGACCTCGTCTCGGTGCCGTACGTCGAGATCACGATCGCGATGATGCGGGCGTTCGGGGTGGAGGTACGGCGCGAGGGGGACGTCTTCGTCGTCCCGCCGGGCGGCTACCGCGCGACGACCTACGCGGTGGAGCCCGACGCGTCGACCGCGAGCTACTTCTTCGCGGCGGCGGCCGTCACGGGCGGCGAGGTGACGGTTCCGGGCCTGGGCGAGGGGGCGCTCCAGGGCGACCTGGGCTTCGTCGACGTACTGCGGCGGATGGGCGCGTGGGTGTCGGTGGGTGCGGAGTCGACGACGGTCCGGGGGACCGGCGAACTGCGGGGGGTCACCGTCAACATGCGGGACATCTCCGACACCATGCCGACCCTCGCGGCCATCGCGCCGTTCGCCTCCGGGCCGGTGCGGATCGAGGACGTGGCGAACACGCGGGTGAAGGAGTGCGACCGGCTGGAGGCGTGTGCGGAGAACCTGCGGCGGCTGGGGGTGGAGGTGACGACCGGTCCGGACTGGATCGAGATCCAGCCGGGTACGCCTGTGGGAACGCAGGTCAGGTCCTACGGCGACCATCGCATCGTGATGTCCTTCGCGGTGACCGGACTTCGGGTGCCCGGTATTTCGTTCGACGACCCCGGGTGCGTACGGAAGACTTTCCCGGATTTCCACGAGGAGTTCGGGGCGCTGCGCGCGCGGTGGTGACGGGAGTTGTCGGGTGGGCTTCAAGCTGGTCGGGCCGGTCCTGGAGGGCGCCCTGGTGCGCCTGGAGCCGCTGGAGCACCGGCACGCGGCGGATCTGGCCGTGGCGGCGGAGGAGGAGCGCGACACCTACGCGTTCACCTTGGTGCCGAGGGCCCACGAGGTCGGTGACTACATCGACGCGCAGCTCGCCCGCGCGGCGGCGGGGCGGCTGGCGCCGTACGCGCAGGTCTCCGTGGCCTCGGGCCGGGCGGTGGGCGCCACCTCCTACTGGGAGCCACGCTCCTGGCTCTCCGACGACCGACTCGACGCCATAGAGGTCGGCTTCACCTGGCTGGCCCGCACGGCCCAGGGCACGGGTGTGAACGCCGAGGCCAAGCTGCTGCTCTTCCGGCACGCCTTCGAGGAGTGGGGCGTGTCCCGGGTGGACCTGAAGACGGACGCCCGCAACGAGCGCTCCCGCGCGGCCATCGAGAGTGTGGGCGCCCGCTTCGAGGGCGTGCTGCGCAACTGGTCCCGTTCCTGGGCGGCGGGGGAGGAGGGGCGGTTGCGTGACTCCGCGTTCTTCTCGATCACGGCGGCGGAGTGGCCGCGGTGCCGGGGGCGGCTGGAGGAGCGGGTGGCCGGGTACTTGCCGCGGGTGCCGTCAACTCCCTAGCGGACAAGGGAAGTTGGCGGGACGGTTCTCGGCAACGGCCTGCATCTTCAGCCTGTCCGACGTTTGAGGACGAGGCCCGTTCAGGGAACCATCGAAGCCATGACCGCCTACCTCATCCTCCACGGCTGGCAGAACCACCGCCCCAAGGACCACTGGCAGCACTGGCTCGCCGACCGTCTCACCGAGCTCGGCCACCAGGTCGTCTACCCCCAGCTGCCCGACCCCGACGACCCCGAACTCGAGGTCTGGCTGGAGGAGTCGGCCCGGCATCTCGCCGACCTCGACGCGGCCTCGGAGCGGGTCGTGGTCGCGCACAGTCTGTCCGCCGTGCTGTGGCTGCACGCCGTCGCGCGCGGGCTGCCGGGGCTCGACGCCGTGGACCGGGTGCTGCTCGTCGCCCCGCCGTCCGGCGCCGTGCTCGCACGCCACCCGGAAGTGGCCCGATTCGCCCCGCCGTCCCTGGAGTTCACCCTCCCCGGCCCCACCCGCCTGGTCGCCGGCGACGACGACCCGTACTGCGAGGAGGGCGCCGACACCCTTTACGGCCGCCCCCTCGCCCTCCCGACCGACATCCTCCCCGGCGCCGCCCACCTCGACCTGGACGCCGGTTACGGCCCCTGGCCCGCCGTACTGGGGTGGTGCCTGGATCCCACCGCGGAGATCATCGCTCGTCCGGCATAGCCGCGCCGTCCCGCAGCTCCGGCGTGCTCGCACCGACGTAGGCCACCGCCAGCACGCACAGCAGCCCGCCCGTGACCAGGGCGGTCGCGCCGGACGACCAGCCCGCGACCAGGCCGCCGCGCAGATTGCCGAGGTGCGGACCCGCCTGGCCGACTATCTGCTCGGCGGCCGTCACCCGGCCGAGCAGGGCGTCCGGGGTGCGGGTCTGGACGATCGTGCTGCGCGAGACGACCGACAGGGCGTCCGCGGCACCCGCCACCACCAGCAGCCCGAGCCCCGCCCACGGACTGGTCGTCAGCCCGAACAACGCCAGCGCGGTGCCCCACGTCGCCGCCCCGCACAGCATCACCAGACCGGGGCGGCCCAGGCGGGTGAGCGAACCCGACAGGGCCGTCGCCGTGACACCGCCCACCGCGACGGCCGACATGAACAGACCGAGGGTGCGCGGGTTGCCGCCGAAGCGTTCGGCGTTGATCAGAGGGAAGAGGCTGACCGGCATGGAGAGGATCGTGGCGGCGAGGTCGGTGATCAGCGCGCCGCGCACCACCCGGTTGCCGGCCAGGAAGCGCAGGCCGTCCAGGACGCCGTGCAGCCCGGCCCGCGCCGGCTCGCCCTCGGGCGGCAGCGCGGGCAGGCCGAAGGCGCCGTAGAAGGCGAGGCCGAAGCTCAGGGCGTCGAGCAGATAGCAGACGCCGATGCCGAACCAGCCGAGGAGCAGCCCGCCCAGCGCCGGGCCGAGCAGCATCATCGCCTGGCCGGTGACCTGGTTGAGGGCCAGCCCGGCCGCCACCTGCTCCTTGGGCAGCAGCCGCGGCACGAACACGCCTGCCGCCGGTCCGCCGACCGCGCCGAAGCAGGAGCCGGCCGCCACCAGGGCGAGGATCCCGGCCACCGGCACCTGCCCCGTGAAGCCCTGCACCGCGAGGAGCAGCACACAGACCGCCTGCCCGACGGTGGCGACCAGGAAGATCCGCCGCCGGTCGCCCCGGTCCACCCACGACCCGGCGAGCAGGCCCACACCCACCATGGGCAGGGCCTGCGCGAGACCGACCGCACCGCTCCAGACCGCGCTGTGCGTCATGTCCCAGACCTGGTACATGACGGTCACCATGGTCATGAAGCTGCCGAGCACGGACACCGTCCGCCCGATCAGCAGCCGCCGGAACACGGGGGACGTGCGCAGCGGCCGTACGTCGATCAACGTACGGGCGAGGCTCATGAGGGCATGGCGGGGCACGGGGCGGATTCAGGCACGAGGGGGGACGCTATACGGCGGTCCTCGCGCCGGGCCACCGAATTACGGGCGCCGGGTGCGGGCGGACTCGGTCACGGACGGGGGCCCAGGCCGACGCGCTTACGGGCAGCGGGCCTAGGCCGACTCGTTCAGCAGCCGTGAAAGGTGCTCGCGGCCCGCGTCCAGCAGTCCGTCGAGCGGCGCGGCGGCCTCGTACCACCGCTTCTCGTACTCCCAGCACAGCCAGCCGTCCCAGCCGTGCCGGGAGAGCACCTCCACGCACTCGGCGAGCGGCAGCACCCCGGTGCCGAGCGGGAGCGGGGTCGTGTCGTCGGCGGAGGCGATGTCCTTGACCTGGACGTAGCCGAGGTACGGGGAGAGGGCCGCGTAGCTCTCCGAGGGCTGCTCGCCACCCAGCCAGGTGTGCATGACGTCCCACAGCGAGCCGACGTGGCGGTGACCGACCAGGCCGAGGACACGGATCGCGTCGGCGCCGGTGCGGTGCGAGTCGTGGGTCTCCAGCAGGATCCGTACGCCCAGGTCGGCGGCGTACTCCGCGGCCGTACCGAGCCGCCGCGCGGCGATCGCGTCCGCCGACTGCCGGCTCTGCTCGGGGTCGGCGCCGGGGAAGACGCGGACGAAGCCGGCGCCGAGGTCGTGGGCGAGGTCGAGGAGGGCGCGGATCTCCTCGATCACGGGCCCGTCGTCACCCGGCGCGGCCACGCGCGCGTACCCGGCGAGCCCCAGCAGCTCGACGCCGGCCGCCTTGAACTCGCCCGCCACGTCCGCCCGCTGGGCGGCATCCAGGCCGGTGTGCACCGGCTCTTCCGGGTGGGTGCGCAACTCGACGCCGTGATATCCGTGCGCGGTCGCGAGCCGCAGCACGTCGGGGAGGGGGAGACCGGGGACGCCGAGGGTGGAGAACGCCAGTTTCATGCATCCCACCTTGCCAGGGAAATGGGGGGAGGCACATCCGGCACGGGGTCCGGGGGAGCCCGGGGAGAGCCCGGGAAGGCCCGGGATGCTGCGTGCGGACTGTTCCGCACGAGGTTTTCCACAGTCGGCGCCGGGTGCTCGTGGCGTCGCTATGATGCCGAAAATCACCTGCATGATGCCGAAATCGGCGGCGTGCGAGCGTGCGAGGGGGAAGCATGCGGCTCGGTATCACCGTGCTCGACGACGACGGGGGACAGCTTCGCGCACTGCAGCGCTGGCTGCTGCGGGACCCCGACTCGGCAGGCGCGACTCTCACCCTGTGCGGCAGGAATGCGACACCGGGCGCCATGGGCCCCGGCCTGGATCTGATCGACGTCGTGCTCAGCAACGCGGTGGGCCTGGGTGGACTGCTCGTGGCCGTGGCGAGCTGGCGCCAGTCACGGGGGAACAGGCCGAGCGTCCAAGTGGAACGCGACGGCGTCACCGTCACCGTGAGCGGCACCGACGCCGAGCAGATCGAACGGCTGGTGAGGCAGCTGACCACGCGGACCGCCGAGCCGGACGACGGCACCCCGGCGACGACCGCCACGCTCGACCGCCCCGGGTCATGAGCGAACTCTCCGAACCGGCGCTCAGCAGAGCCTTGTTGATCGGCGCCCATTCCTTCGCCGACCCCGGCCTCGAACCGCTGCCCGCCGTGTCCCGCAACCTGACCCGGCTCGCGGAGCTCCTGCGCGACCCGAGCGTATGGGGCCTGGCCTCCGACCGGGTACGCGTGCTGCCGGAACCCGACCGCGACCAGGCGCTGGAAGAGGTCGCCCGCCTCGCCGACGAGGCCGAGGACACCCTCCTCGTCTACTACGCGGGGCACGGCTTCGTGCACGAGCTGTCCAACGAGCTCTATCTCGCCCTTCCGAGCACCAATCCCCGACGCCTCTACAGCGCCCTGCGCTACCAGGACATCCGCGAGCTCCTGCTGGCCCCGCAGACCCGGGCACGCCGCAAGGTGGTGATCCTGGACTGCTGCTGGAGCGGCCTCGCCCTGCACGGCGCGATGTCGTCCTCGGGACTCGGCGGGATGTCCGACATCAGCGGTACGTTCGTGCTGACCGCGACGTCGGAGACCAGGACGGCGCTGGCACCGCCGGGGGAGACGTACACCGCGTTCACCGGTGAGCTGATCGACGCCCTGGAACAGGGGATCCCGCAGGCGCCGCCACTGCTCACCATGATGACGCTGTACCAGCATCTGTACGGCTCCCTGGTGGCCAAGGGCAGGCCGACGCCCCAGCAGCGCAACGGCAACACAGCGGGTGCCATCGCCCTGGCCCGCAACCGCTACCGGTCGCCCGAGCCCATGCCGGTCCCGGAGGTGCCGCCCGAGGGCACGTCGACCAAGGACGAACCGACCGAGGACGAGCCGACCAGGGACGAACCCGCCGCCGACGCACCGGCTGACAGTGCCGCAGCGGCGGGAAGACGTCGGAGGCGGCTCAGTCGCCGGACGGTCGTGGTTGTGTCCACCGTGCTGGTCGCCGCGCTGGGGACACTTCCCCTGATGCTGGACTCCGTCTTCGAGGAGGGGGCGAAGGGCGGATCGTCGGACGGCGGCGGGTCCGGGAACTCCAGGAACGCTGCGGACACGAAGAACAACCTCACCGTCGGGATCGGTGTGAGCGTTCCCCTGAGCGGTGACCTCGCGGAGTTGGGCAAGGGCATCAAGAACTCCGCGGAGCTGGCCGTGGAAAAGGCGAACGAGGACGCCTTCGTCCCCGGTGTCACGTTCAAGATCCAGGCCTTGGACGACAAGGCCCAGCCCGCCACGGGGGGCGTGAACGCCACGAAGCTCGTCGGCGATCCCGACGTGGTCGGGGTCGTGGGGCCGCTCAACGCGTCCATCGCGAAGCCCATGCAGGAGGTCTTCGTCCAGGCACACCTGCCCCAGATCTCTCCTGCGAACTCCGCTCCCGAGCTCACTTTGGGTGCCGACTGGCTGGGCGGCACACGTTCCAGGCCGTACGACACGTATTTCCGCACGGTGGCCAACGACATGGCGCAGGCGCCCGCCGCGGCCGAATACCTGTACGGAAAGGACGGTCGTCGCAAGGCTTTCGTCATCGACAACAAGCTCGGCTACGGCCAGTCGATGGTGGAGATGTTCAAGGCGGCGTTCCGAAAGGAGGGCGGGACCATCGTGGGTCAGAGTCATGTGGACTACGAACAGCGTGACTTCACCGACGAGGCGGAGCGGGCTCGTGCCTCCGGTGCCGACGTCGTGTACTTCGGCGGCGAATACCCATCCGCAGCGCCGCTGAGCAAGCAGTTGCACGCCGCTGATCCCGACATCCGCGTCGCGGGCGGCGACGGTCTCCTCGACAACAGCTACGCCTCCCAGGCGGGCAGCGGCGCGGCAGGAGATATCTGCACCTTCGGCGGGGCCGTCACGGAGCGGCTCAAGTCCGCCAAGTCGTTCGTCGCGGACTACGAGAAGGCCGGCTACTCGGCCCCCTACGGCCCGTATGGCGGGTACGCCTACGACGCCACCTGGGCGCTGATCCGTGCCTTCAAGGAGGGCGTGCACATCAGCGGCGACGAGCTGCCGTCGACGGCCCGCGAGGACCTGCGGGACGCGGTGCAGGAAGTCGAATTCGGCGGAGTGATGGGGCGGGTCGGCTTCGACGGCTACGGCGACGCCGTCAGCCAGCGAGCCGAGGTCTACCAAGTGCGCGACGGTGCCTGGAAGCCCGTGTGACCGAGCGGCTCACTCCTGCGTGCCGTGCAGATCAAGCCGCCAGTCCTGACCGTTCAGGTCCTTCCCGAAGGAGCGGTGGGGCTTCTCGGTGGCGAGGACGAAGCCGTGGCGCTGGTAGATGCGGCGGGCGGCGGCCAGGACGTCGTTGGTCCACAGGACGAGGTCGCGGTAGCCGACGCCGCGGGCGAAGTCGACGACGGCCGCCACGAGCCGGTCGCCGATGCCCAGGCCGCGGGCGTCGGGCTCGACCAGCAGCAGCCGCAGCCGAGCCGTGGCGGGGGCCTCGTCCCGTACGACCATCACGCAGCCCACCGGCCGGCCGTCCAGCTCGGCGATCCACACCCGCTCCAGATGCGGATCGTGGTCCTCGGCGAAGTCCGCGACGATCCTCGCGACCAGCCCCTCGTAGTCGGCGTTGAAGCCGTACTCGGCGGCGTACAGCGCGGCGTTGCGCTGCACGATCCAGCCGAGGTCGCCGGGGCCGGGCTCGCGCAGCAGGACGTCCTCGCGGCGGGGCGGGCGGCCGCGGTCCAGGATCGTACGGACGGTCGTCATCGCCTCGGCGAGGCGCGGGCGTTCGTCGGCCGGCACCGTCGACAGAAGCGAGCCGACCGACTCGGTCGCCCGCTCCTCCAGCAGCTTGCCGGTCTCCCGGCCGCGCGCGGTGAGCGTGACGCGGCGGCGCCGGGGGTCCTCCAGGGAGGGCGTGCGCTCGATGAGCCCGTCCTGCTCGAACTTGTTCAGGATCCGGCTCAAGTACCCCGCGTCCAGGGAGAGTTCGGTCCGCAGATCGGCCGCGTCGGTACGCGGGGAGTGCGCGAGCTCGTACAGGACGCGGGACTCGGTGAGGGTGTACGGGGCGTAGAGGTGGCGGCTGTAGTCGAGGGCGCCGATGACGTTCGTGTAGAAGCGGTTGAAGGCGCGGATGTCATGGACGGTCATGATCGTCGACCCCCGGATGGTTGACTCAGTCAGAGATACCGTGGGTCGAGCGTAGGACGCCCGCGCCTTCGCTGCTAGTCCTCGGCGGCCGGCCGGTAGACGCACACCTGTACGCCCGTCTTCCCGGTGACCGTGGACACGAGCTCGAACGGCCGCTTCCCGCCGTCCTCGGGGAAGATCGACTTGCCGCCGCCCAGCAGCACCGGCATCACGACGAGCTGGAGCTCGTCGACCAGACCTTCCTGGATGAGGGTCCGCACGAGGGTGGGGCTGCCCATCATCGCCAGGTCGCCGCCCTCGCGCTCACGCAGCTCGCGGATCCGGGCGACGGCCTCGCCGCCCGGGATGCGGGTGCTGTTGTTCCAGGTCAGCTGGTCGTCGCCGAGGGTGTCGGTCACGACGTACTTCTTCAGGGAGTTCAGCCGGTCGGCGAAGGGGTCACCGGCCCGCTCGGGCCAGGCTGCGGCCATGGTCAGATACGTACGACGCCCGTACAGCAGCGCCTCGGCCTTCTCCAGCCCTTCGCTGAACGCGGAGCCGAGCACCTCCGGGTCGAAGTACGGGTGCGACCAGCCGCCGTGCGCGAAGCCACCGTCGGTGTCCTCCTCGGGGCCGCCGGGGGCCTGTACGACGCCGTCGAGGCTGATGAACTCGGTGATCACGATGCGCATGGAAGACACTCCTGGTTCTTGCGTTCGGGTGCTGCTCGGGTACTGCGGGGGTGTTGCTCGGGTGATTACGGCAATGGAGACCGGATCGGGGCCCGGAAATCATCGGTGGGGCCAGTGATAGACGCGGAACGGGGGATTCGGCAGGGGGTGCGGCCCTCAAGCGGCCCTCAAGCGGCCCTCGGGCAGGCGCTCAGTGGAACGCTGGTCACGTCGTCGCCGTATTCGCCGCCGAGGTCCCGGACGAACCGATAGCACTGCTTGGCCGGGGCGTCCGCCTTCGCCCCGTACATGTCCTGGATCAGGACGGTGACGGTGGCGGTACGCCCCCTGCGCTCGACGGTCCTGACGTCGAAGTGGCCGAGCTTGCCGGTGGGGTCGAGAGCGCGCTGCACTCCGGTGGGTGTCAGCTCCATGGTGCTCATCTCCGCGATGCGGCTCCGCGCGGTGCCGGCCCAGGTGCCGATCTGCGTGCCCGGCAGGCACTCCTCGTAGTCCCGCACGGCCACGGTGGACGTCCAGTCCGAATCCGAGCCCCGGGTGAAGGTGAAGCGCAGGCAGCGTGCGATCTGAACGGAGCCGCTCCCCAGAATCACCCCCTCGCTGTCGTAGAAGTCGGCCCTGCGCGCGGTGGCGGTGAACCGGTGATGTGCCGGGTCGTAGCTGATGAGCGGCGTTTCGCTGTGCCGCCAGATCACCCCGGTCAGCGTGTCGGCATCGGCGCCGGAACCGCTCGCGGTGAGCGCATGGCTGGTGTCGTCGGCCTGCTCATGGGCGCGCCGGAGAATGGAGTTCAGGGTGTCCTGCTGACGCTCGCTGTTCACCTGGTCGGCGTGCCAGACCGTGTACCAGAAGTACGCGACAAGGGCAG
Organism: Streptomyces sp. T12; assembly: GCF_028736035.1. Taxonomy (NCBI): domain Bacteria; kingdom Bacillati; phylum Actinomycetota; class Actinomycetes; order Kitasatosporales; family Streptomycetaceae; genus Streptomyces; species Streptomyces sp. T12. The sequence goes on along the minus strand of NZ_CP117866.1, from coordinate 3,691,791 downwards.
CCGGAATCATCAGCAGCACCAGACAGCAGTTGGCGGCACGCCGGGTTATGGGTCCGGCGCCCTGTGGTCTTCCCCCGTTGCTCATCCGGATGATGTACCAGCCGCCGGCGCCGGCGGGGAAGTCACCGGCCCCGAAAAGACGGTGACGGAAGATCACCTCCATGGCCAGACTGACCCGATGACGACCGGATCGGACCTCACGGCGGACCTCCGCCGCTGCCTCCAGGACGCGCGCGACGTCCTCCTCTGGAAGCTCGAAGGCCTGTCGGAGTACGACATCCGCCGCCCCATGACCCCCACCGGCACCAACCTGCTGGGCCTGGTCAAGCACGTGACCGGCGCGGAGGCGTTCTACTTCGGCGACACCTTCGGCCGCCCCTGCCCGGCACCCCCGCTATGGATCACCGGCGACGCCCCCGAGCCGAACGCCGACCTGTGGGCGACCGCCGACGAGACGCGCGAACAGATCGTCGACGACTACCGCCGGGTCTGCGCCCACGCCGACGAGACGATCGAGACCCTGCCTCTGGACGCGGTCGGCCGAATCCCCGGGGACCCGCCGATCGACCTCACGCTCCACCGCGCCCTCGTCCACATGATCGGCGAGACTCACCGGCACGCAGGTCACGCGGACATCGTGCGCGAACTCATCGACGGGGCAACGGGGTTGCGCACCGGGGACTCCAACATGGCGCCGGGGGACGTGGCGTGGTGGGAGAAGCACCGGGAGCGGGTGGAGGAGGCGGCTCTCGCGGCCGAGCGGGAGCGCATCGGTCGCTGAAGCACAGGGTGGTCCGCCCTCCCGGCGAGGGCGGACCACCCCGCCTCACTACGCGGCGTACTCCACGAAGCGCTGCGCGGTCTCGGCCAGCACTTCCCGTCCGTCCCGCGCCCACAGCCCGTCGTTGAACAGCTCGACCTCGATGGCCCCGCTGTAACCGGCCGCCTCGACGTACCCCTTCCACTCCCGCATGTCGATCGCCCCGTCCCCGATCTGGCCGCGCCCGGTGAGCACGCCCTCCGGCAGCGGTGTCGTCCAGTCGGCGAGCTGGAAGGTGTGGATACGGCCACCTGCCCCCGCCCGAGCGATCTGCTGCGGCGCCGTGTCGTCCCACCAGATGTGGTACGTGTCCACGGTGACGCCGACCTGGTGGGCCGGGAAGCGTTCCGCGAGGTCCAGGGCCTGGGCCAGGGTCGACACCACGCAGCGGTCGGAGGCGTACATCGGGTGCAGCGGCTCGATGGCCAGCTTCACGCCGCGCTCCTCGGCGTACGGGCCCAACTCGCCGAGCGCGTCTGCGATCCGCTCCCGCGCCCCGTGCAGGTCCTTGGAGCCGGCCGGCAGACCGCCGGACACCAGCACCAGGACGTCCGTGCCCAGCGTCGCCGCCTCGTCGACCGCCCGGCGGTTGTCGTCCAGCGCCTTCGCCCGCTCCTGCGGGTCGATCGCCGTGAAGAAGCCGCCGCGGCACAGGGTGGTGACCGTCAGGCCGGCGTCACGGACCAGCTTGGCCGTCGCCTCCAGGCCGTACGTCTGGACGGGTTCGCGCCACAGGCCGACGTTCGCCACGCCCAACTCGCCGCACGCCTCGACCAGTTCGGGCATGCTCAGCTGCTTCACCGTCATCTGGTTGATGGAGAAGCGTTCAAGTCCGGTGCTCACTGGGCCACTCCGTACAGGGCGAGCAGGTTCTTCATCCGCTCCTCGGCCAGCTTCGGGTCCGGGAAGAGGCCCAGTCCGTCGGCGAGTTCGTAGGCGCGGGCGAAGTGCGGGAGGGAACGGGCCGACTGCAGGCCGCCGACCATGGTGAAGTGCGACTGGTGGCCGGCCAGCCAGGCGAGGAAGACCACGCCCGTCTTGTAGAAGCGGGTCGGCGCCTGGAAGAGGTGGCGGGACAACTCGACCGTGGGGTCGAGCAGTTCACGGAAGCCGCCGACATTCCCCGTGTCCAGGACCCGGACCGCCTCGGCCGCCAGCGGGCCCAGCGGGTCGAAGATGCCGAGCAGGGCGTGGCTGAAGCCCTTCTCGTCGCCCGCGATCAGCTCGGGGTAGTTGAAGTCGTCGCCGGTGTAGCAGCGCACGCCCTGCGGGAGGCGGCGGCGGATGTCGATCTCCCGCTGGGCCTCCAGCAGCGACACCTTGATGCCGTCCACCTTGTCGGGGTGCGCGGCGATGACCTCCAGGAAGGTGTCGGTGGCCGCGTCGAGGTCGCTCGACCCCCAGTAGCCCTCCAGCGCCGGGTCGAACATCGGGCCCAGCCAGTGCAGGATCACCGGCTCGGCGGACTGGCGCAGGAGGTGGCCGTAGACCTGCAGGTAGTCCTCGGGGCCCTTCGCCGCGGCGGCCAGCGCCCGCGAGGCCATCAGGATGGCCTGCGCACCGGACTCCTCGACGAGGGCAAGCTGCTCCTCGTAGGCCGCCCGGACCTCGTCCAGGGACGCCGGGCCGGTGAGCTGGTCGGTGCCGACACCGCAGGCGATCAGCCCGCCGACCGCCTTCGCCTCGGCGGCGCTGCGGCGGATCAGCTCGGCCGCGCCCGCCCAGTCCAGGCCCATCCCGCGCTGGGCGGTGTCCATGGCCTCGGCGACGCCGAGCCCGTGGGACCACAGGTGCCGGCGGAAGGCGAGGGTGGCGTCCCAGTCGACGGCGGCGGCCGAGTCGGGCGACACATCGGCGTACGGGTCGGCGACGACGTGCGCCGCCGAGAAGACCGTACGGGAGGTGAGGGGCGCGCCCGGAGTGAGGGCGAGCGGCTCGCTGCGGGGCTCGTACGCCCTCAAGCCGCCCTTGAAGTCAGGGAGTCGGACGGTCACAGGGAGACCTCCGGGACGTCGATACGGCGGCCCTCGGCCGAGGACTTCAGGCCCAGCTCGGCGAGCTGGACGCCGCGGGCACCGGCGAGGAGGTCCCAGTGGTAGGGGGCGTCGGCGTAGACGTGCTTGAGGAACAGCTCCCACTGGGCCTTGAAGCCGTTGTCGAACTCGGCGTTGTCCGGGACCTCCTGCCACTGGTCGCGGAAGGAGTAGGTGGCCGGGATGTCCGGGTTCCAGACCGGCTTGGGGGTGAGGGAGCGGTGCTGGACGCGGCAGTTGCGCAGGCCCGCGACCGCGGAGCCCTCGGTGCCGTCCACCTGGAATTCCACCAGCTCGTCGCGGTTGACGCGCACGGCCCAGGAGGAGTTGATCTGGGCGATGGCGCCGCCGTCGAGCTCGAAGATGCCGTACGCGGCGTCGTCGGCCGTGGCGTCGTAGGGCTTGTCGTTCTCGTCCCAGCGCTGCGGGATGTGGGTGGTGGCGATGGCCTGGACGGACCTCACGCGGCCGAACAGCTCGTGCAGCACGTACTCCCAGTGCGGGAACATGTCGACAACGATGCCACCGCCGTCCTCGGCCCGGTAGTTCCACGACGGCCGCTGCGCGTCCTGCCAGTCGCCCTCGAAGACCCAGTAGCCGAACTCGCCGCGGATGGAGAGGATCCGCCCGAAGAAGCCCCCGTCGATGAGCCGCTTCAGCTTCAGCAGGCCCGGGAGGAAGAGCTTGTCCTGCACGACGCCGTGCTTGATGCCGGCGTCGGCGGCCAGCCGCGCGAGCTCCAGGGCGCCTTCCAGCCCCGTGGCGGTCGGCTTCTCGGTGTAGATGTGCTTGCCCGCGGCGATCGCCTTCCGGATCGCCTCCTCGCGGGCGGAGGTGACCTGGGCGTCGAAGTAGATGTCGACGGTCGGGTCGGCGAGGACCGCGTCGACGTCGGTCGAGACGTTCTCCAGGCCCAGGCCGTGCTGCTCGGCGAGCGCCTTCAGGGCGTGCTCGCGGCGGCCGACCAGGATCGGCTCCGGCCACAGCACGGTGCCGTCGCCGAGGTCGAGGCCGCCCTGCTCGCGGATGGCCAGGATGGAGCGGACCAGGTGCTGGCGGTAGCCCATGCGCCCGGTCACACCGTTCATGGCGATACGCACCGTCTTGCGTGTCACGTCGTTCCCTTCGTAGGTGTCTGCGCAGTGTTCGTGCGCGCTTCGTACGCGGTTGTGCGCGCCGCGTACGCCCCTACCCTGTTGAGCGTCACAGCAAGCGCTTTCTATCTGATGAGAAGCTAGCCTCTGAGCAGCGGTGTAGACAAGACCGTGACGGGGTTGAGTTGTTCGAGGGGACGAACGACGAGGGTTGTTGGCCGTAAGGTCTGCTCGACATACACGGAACCGTGGCCACGGGCGGCCTGTCTACGAGGAGGCAGGCCTCGTCCGTGAGCACGTGGTGAGCACGCACGAGGGGTTAGGGGTACGACGAGATGCGCGACCGGAGGACGACGAGATGACGGTGACCCTGGCGGACGTGGCGGCCCGCGCCCAGGTCTCCCCCGCGACGGTGTCGCGCGTGCTGAACGGGAACTACCCCGTCGCCGCCTCCACCCGCGAGCGGGTGCTGCGGGCGGTGGACGAGCTGGACTACGTACTGAACGGTCCCGCGAGCGCGCTGGCCGCGGCCACGTCCGACCTGGTCGGCATCCTGGTCAACGACATCGCCGACCCCTTCTTCGGGATCATGGCGAGCGCGATCCAGCTGGAGATCGGGGGTCCGGGCGGCCGGGCGGGCGGCGAGCGGCTGGCCGTGGTCTGCAACACCGGGGGCTCTCCGGAGCGCGAGCTGACGTATCTGACCCTGCTCCAGCGGCAGCGGGCGGCCGCGGTCGTGCTGACCGGCGGTGCCGTGGAGGACGCGCCGCACGCGGCGGCGGTCGCGGCGAAGCTGCGGAAGCTGGCGGACGCCGGGACACGGGTGGTGCTGTGCGGTCGGCCGCCGGCGCCGGACACGGGCGCGATCGCGCTGACCTTCGACAACCGCGGGGGCGGACGTGAGCTGACCGAGCACCTGATCGGGCTGGGGCATCGACGCCTCGGCTACATCGCGGGCCCGCAGGAGCGCACGACGACCCGGCATCGGCTGGAGGGCCACCGGGCCGCGCTCCAGGCGCACGGCATCGAGGAGGACCCGCGCTGGACGGTCTACGGCCGCTACGACCGGCAGTCGGGCTATGAGGCGACGCTGGAGCTGTTGCGCCGGGATCCGTCGCTGACGGCCGTGGTCGCGGCGAACGACTCCGTCGCGCTGGGGGCGTGTGCGGCGTTGCGGGATTCGGGGTTGCGGATTCCGGACGACGTGTCGGTGGCGGGCTTCGACGACCTTCCGTTCAGCATCGATGCGGTGCCTTCCCTTACGACGGTCAGGTTGCCGTTGTCGGACGCGGGGGCGCGGGCCGGGCGGATCGCGATGGGGCGGGAGGAGCCGCCGCCCGGGGGGATCGCGACGATTCGGGGGGAGCTGATGGTTCGGGGGTCTTCTGGGGGGCCTCGGGAGTAAGAGCTCCTGTGGGGTCCGACTTCGTGTGGGTCCGACCTCGTGTGGGTTCCGGCGGAGTGCGGTCCTGTGCGGCTGCCCTGTCATCGGACGATGGACACGATCTGGCAGGCGGCTTCCGCGAGTCGCAGGTCGCCGTCGGTGTGGGCACGGCTGAGCGCGTCGGCCGGTTCGATGCCGCGGACGCACAGGCGCCAGGCCGTCTCCGGGTCCAGGTGGACGAGGGCGGCGGGGCGGGCGAGGGGTGGCTCGGCCAGGGACCAGTTGCCCTCGGCAGTGGTGGCTGTCGCCGTCCAGGTTCCGCCGGCGGGGCCGTCCACGTGGACCTGGACCTGGGTGCCGACGGGCGCGGTGGTCTCGCGCAGGGTGTGCGGCAGGGCGCGCAGGAAGGTGTCCAGGACCACGGAGAGGGGCCTCGGGTCGGGGTCGGTGCCCTGGCCGGTGGCATGGCGGATCTGCTGGCGGTGGGTCCAGTACTCGGTGAACTCCCGTGCGGTGTCCAGCCACATCGGCGCCGGATCGACACCGGCCCAGGAGACCCCGATCGAGGGCGCCGCCGGGTCGGTGCCCTCGAAGAGGCGGGCCACCTGGGCGCCGACCAGCTCCAGGGTGTCGGTGAGCGCGGCGGGGCTGACCCTGGTGTGGGCGTCGACCCACTCCTGGTTGATGCGGTGGATGTACGCCGCCAAGTCCTCGCCGGGCGCGAAGCCGGGGCCCTCCCGGTGCCCGTCGCGGTGCCGGGCGAGGCGCCCGTAGCAGTCGCCCAGCACGTGCACGGCGACATCCCGCACGCCCCAGCCGGGCACCGCCTCCCGGGCCCAGTCGGCCGGGGCCAGTGCGCGCAGGGTGGCGATCAGGGCGGTGTGCTCGGGTGCGAAGAGGGGGCGGGCGTCGATCGGGGGGCCCAGCCAGGGGTGGTCGGGCGGTTCTGTGTGCTGCGGGTCCATGAACTCCAGGCTGGCGTCGCGGGGTTGGGTCGGCCACTGGATTTACCCGTCGACCGATTTATCCATCGCCGGAGTTGCCCGTCGTCGGGCCGGGTCGGAGTCAGCCGGAGTGGTGGGTGTGCTCATGCGGTCTGTGCCGGGCCGGTCATGGTGAGGGCCGCGAGTTCCGGGCGGGTGTCGGCGGTGCGGAGCTTGAGGGGGGTGAGGTCGATCGGGCGGGGTCGTGGTGTTGGGTCGGCCACCGGGTTTTGTGTGTTGCCGGGTTTGTTCGTGGTCGGAGTTGCCCGTCGTCGGGCCGGGTCGGAGTCAGCCGGAGTGGTGGGTGTGCTCATGCGGTCTGTGCCGGGCCGGTCATGGTGAGGGCCGCGAGTTCCGGGCGGGTGTCGGCGGTGCGGGGCTTGAGGGGGGTGAGGTCGATCGGGCGGGGTCGTGGTGTTGGGTCGGCCACCGGGTTTTGTGTGTTGCCGGGTTTGTTCGTGGTCGGAGTTGCCCGTCGTCGGGCCGGGTCGGAGTCAGCCGGAGTGGTGGGTGTGCTCATGCGGTCTGTGCCGGGCCGGTCATGGTGAGGGCCGCGAGTTCCAGGAAGGCGTTGGCGGTGCGGGGCTTGAGGCGGGTGAGGTCGATCGGGCGGGGGTCGGCCAGGTGGGGGTCGTAGGGGATGACGGTGGCGGCCGGAAAGTGGTCGAGGGCGCCGGAGCGGGCGATCTCGGCCGCGGACTGGTTGACCCCGGTGAGTGTCGCGGCGACGACGGCACGGTCGGCGAGGGTGCCCCAGCCGCGGTCGCGCAGGGTGTCGAGGATGTCCCCGGCGATGGCGAGCGTGTCCTCCCGGGCGGTGCAGCAGACGACGAGTTGGTCCGTGTGCTCCAGCACCACGTTCGCGGGGGCGTCGAGCCGGCTCGCCGCCCAGTCGGTGAGCACGACGGGGTAGTGCCGGGTCACCAGCGCCATGATGTGGCGGTACTCGTCGGCGTACGCCGGGCTCGGCGTGGCGCGCAGAGCGCGATGGGCGAGCACCTCCAGACCGGACGGCAGCAGGCTCGTGTGCCGGCGGATCTCCTCGTACGGGGCGTCCGCCGACAGCCGCGTCAGCTGGCGCGGGGTCGAGGACGCGTCCGGCGGCAGATGGACGTGCAGGTCACCGGCGGCCGGTGCGCCGTCCAGGGCCAGCACGGCCTGGTCGCGCAGCGCGACGAGGAGCGAACCCAGGACCACCGTCGTGGTCACCCGGCCGGAGTTGGACTGGGCGCCGACCAGGGCGACGCGCCTGCTGCGGGTGAGCGGACGCCGCACGGCCGCGAGTCTGGGGGCGCGCTCGCGGTTGCCGAAGCGGCCGAAGGACGGTTGCCGGGCGGCGGTCGCCCGTGACGGCACGCCGGGCCTTCGCGCGGGGAACCCGGCCTGCTCCGGCGGTGGTGCCGGGCTCGGCGTCAGCGGCGGCGCGCCCGCCGGTCCGCGTTCCGGCACCGGCGGTGCGGCCCCCGTCGCCGCCCCGCCTCGCATCGCCTGCGCGATCGCCACGTACTGCGCCAGCTTGTCGGCCACCTCGCTGGCCGCGGGGCGCGCCGTGGGATCGGGATCCAGGCACCTGAGCACGAGCTCTCGCAACGGCTGCCAGGTGTCGCCCGACCAGCGGTGCATGCCCTCGGGAGAGCCGGGGAACGGGGGCCGTGGACGGCTGCTGACCTGCCTCAGGAGCTCGCCGAGGTCCCTGATGTTGCCCTCTTTCGTGGGCGGGACGCCCGAGCCGTGGAACTCGCCGTCGACGGCACAGTCCGCCAGCCCCGTCAGCAGCACCGTCCGCTCCAGAACCACCACGGAGTCGGCCGAGAGGTCCGCGGGCACCAGTTCGTTGAGGTGGCAGACGCTCAGCGCGCTCGCCAGATGCCAGCCGAGCTGGAGGCTGGTGAGGATGTCGAAGGCGCCGGCCTGGTCGGGGCCGACGTACGCCAGAAGGTCGCTCAGGCGTGGCGGCTGGGCATGGGAGCCGCCCGCCGACGGGAACAGCCGCACGGCGATCCACCGGGTCCGGCCGTCCTGACCGGTGTCCAGCAGATCGGGCGCGTAGCGGCCGTCCAGCCGGGTCAGCGCCTTCGCCTCGGTGTCCAGCAACTGTGCGGTGGAGGCGGGCAGTTCGGGCCGTACGGTGCGCAGCGCCACCTCCGCGCCCCGCTGGTCCACGCCGAGGTAGACGACGGTACGGCGGCCCAGACGGCGCCCGCGCAGGTCGTAGTGGCCGAGACGGGTGGGGTCCTGCGGGGTGAGGGGGTTCCACACCGGGGGCCGTACCACCCGGGGTGGAGGTGCGGCCGCCGGGCCGGGGACGGTCACACCGAACCGGGCCATCAGCCGGCGTTCGACGGCGGTGAAGGACGGGAAGGCGGCCGGCAGCCGGTCCACGCCCTCGGGATGGGCGAGCCAGGCCGGGAAGTCCGGGGAGCGGCCCGCCAGTTGTTCCAGACGCCGCCCGATACGGCGTCCGGTGCGCAGCAGTTCGCCGCTCGGCACGGCGTCCAGCAGGGCCGTCTTGCTCTCCTCGGTGAAGTCGAAGACGCGGTGCTTGGCGGGCAGCGGCCCCGGTACGGGGGCGGGGTACGGGTGGATGAGACCGCCGAGGAAGACCTCCGCGAGATGCGTGGTGCGGGCCTCCCACGGCACCGCCGACTGCACCAGGCGCATCACCGGGACGGAGACCGGGGAGACCGCGGCCAGATGGGCGGCCAGCCGGTAGGCCTCGGGGGAGGCCGCGTCCCGGAAGTGCTGCAGGCTGCCCACCTCGCGGGGCGGCGCGACGGGACCGCGCTGCCAGGGGCGGGCCAGCAGCGGCAGCTCGACGGTCGTACCCGGTGACGTCAGGAGTTCGGCCCAGGTGCGCAGGGAGGCGGCCGTGGGCTGCAGGACCGGGATGGGGACGCCGGTGAACTCGGCGAGCTCCTTGGGCAGCACGCGGTCGGTGATGTGCCACGACGTGTTCGCGCCGCCCGGCCTTCGGGTGGTGGCCTGCCATCGGTCGGCCCGGATGCCGGAGCCGCCCCACAGGGCCGGCGGCAGGGTGTGCAGGACGGCCACCGGGCCACTGGCGGCCCACTCCAGCAGGATGTCGTGGACGGCACCGCCGCGCCATCCGGAGCCCATGCCGTCGCTCACCACGAGGACGAGGGTCTGGCCGGAGGGGTCGAGCAGCACCGAGGGGGACAGCACGGAGCTGTCCGGGTCGAAGGGGTGGCCGCGCAGCACGGGGGCGTCCACGGAGCGGGTGTCGATCCCGCGGACCTGGATCGACCGGAAGGCGCCGAGCCGTTGCAGGGTGGTCAGCAGCTCCGCCGTGAGCCGGTGCCACAGCAGCATCGACAGACCGTCGTCGACCACCACGACGAGGTTCAGCCAGCGCACCCGGGTGGGGCGCAGCACGACATCGGGCAACCGGGTCTCGGCCAGCTGGGCCGCCGTGGCCGCCTCGTCCAGTTCGCGCAGCCGGGGGCTCGGCCGCTTCCGTTTGAGGGGACGCAGCGCCCGCCCGATCACCAGCTCGTCGCGCAGGGCCTTCTCCTCCGGTACGAGCAGGGGGAGCGCCGGTTTGCCGCTGTCCGCAGCCGGGGGCAGCCGGGGCAGCTCGGGCAACTGCTGGGGCAGGGGTGCGGCGTGCAGCTCGGGCATCGTCAGGTCGGGCAGGTCCGAGCCGGGGGCCTCGCCGTCGGGCTCGGTGACGCGCTCGTCGGGGAGCGGCTGCTGCGGGGGCGGGGGCTGCGCGGGAATCCCGGCACCGCGCAGCAGGCGCCGCAGCGGCAGCTCACGGTCGTCCGGCGGCAGCCGACTGGCCAGCCACAGCACGTCCAGCACCTCATGGGCGTCGAGGTCGTACCCCGCACCCTTGAGCACGCCGAGCACCGCGCCCAGACGGTCGGCTCCGTCCGCCGGTGTCCGTCGACGTGGCCCCTCCCCGTCGGCCCCCCACCCCTCCCGCACCGGTCACACCGTCCCCGTCAGCTGGTGGAGCACCGCGTCGAGGAGGCCGTCGGCATCGAGGTCCACGCCGTTCGTGCGCAGGAAAACGGCGTTGAGGAGCTGGTCGGTGGCGAGTTCGCCGGGGGCGCGGCGGCGCAGGAAGGCCTGGAGGAGGTCGTCGACCTCGGGGAGGAGCTCGGGGCCGAGATGGGCGGCGACGATGGCCCGCAGGCGTTCCTCGTCCGGCATCGGCAGGTCCAGGCGGATGCAGCGGCGCAGGAACGCGGGCGGGAAGTCCCGCTCGCCGTTGCTGGTGATGACGACGATCGGGAACTCGGTGCACTGCACCCGGCCCTGATGGACCGTCACCCAGCCCTGGTGGTCGGCGGTGAGGACGTCCACGTCCGCCATCTCCTCGGGCAGCCGGGCCAGTTCGGGTATCTCGAAGACGCCCTCCTCGAACACCGTCAGCAGGTCGTTGGGCAGGTCCACGTCGCCCTTGTCCATCTCGTCGACCAGCAGCGCACGCGGCGTGGCCTGCGGCGCCAGCGCCGTGCCGAGCGGCCCGAGCCGGATGAAGCTGCCGATGCCGGGCTCCACGCCACCCCGGTCCCGGCTCAGCGTGGTCTCCCGCAGCCGCCCGATCGCGTCGTACTCGTACAGCGCCTCCTTCACGCCGGAGCGGCTGTTGACCGGCCAGCGCAGCAGCGCGCCGAGGCTCAGCTCATGCGCGACGGCTCGCGCCAGTGACGACTTGCCGGTGCCCGCGGGCCCCGTCACCAGCAGTGGCCGGCGCAGATGGAGCGCCGCGTTGACCACGTCCGCGTGCTCGCGGGCGATCAGATACGGCAGCGGCGCCCGATCCCCGTCCGACGCGCGGAAGCGGCGCCAGGGCGGGGCGGGCGGCATGGTGACCGAGCGCGGCACACCGTCCCCGCGGAAGATCCGCCAACTGCCGTTCGTCGAGGTGCTCATGGGTTCTCCTGAGGCTCTGCCAGATGCAGCCGGGGCACCGAACGGTCCGCGTCCGACCAGGCGACGACGGGACGACCGGAGAACTGCCGCGGACTGCCCAGGCTCATCGCCCGGTACGCCCGCGCCCCCTCCGGCAGGGTTCGTACGTGTACGGCGGACAGCCGGGCCACGGCATGCGAGCCCTGCCGCGTTCCGCGGTCCCAGATCACCACGGGCACCCCCATCATCAGACACGTCTGCACGATCTCGGCACGTGAGCGAGGGGGCACGTCGACGCAGACCCGGACGGCGTCCTTGTCCGCCAACAGGGCGCCGTACACCTCGTTCCGGCCTTGGGCGGGGTCGGCGAACGTCAGGGCGGCGTCCGAGTCGAGGCGTCTCCAGCGGTGGCGCCAGTCGGGATGGAAACGCTCGTGCCGGTGCAGGAGTTCCGGGCAGGTGACGACCACGGGGAACTCGGCGCCGAGCACGCCGGGCAGGTCGGCGGGTCCGAAGGCGCCGGGCCCGTCGTCGAAGCCGCCGCCCCACTCGTCGACGGGCAGGTCCAGCCCGTCCCGGTCGACGTGCACCTCCAGGACGGGCCGGCCGCGGTCGGGAGCGGCCCGGTACAGCGACTCCAGGGCCTTGAGCAGCTCGCGCGCCGCCTGCGCCCCGCTGCGCACCGTCTCGCCGTCCACGGAGGTCTGCCGCGGACCGGTGCCCTCGTCGCACCACACCCGCAGCCGGTACCGGTCCGCGCCGGCCCGCTCCACATGGGCCGACACCCACGCCGGAGCGGTCAGCTCGCGCTGCGCCCGGGCCCACTCCTCGGCGTCGGTGCGGCGCTCCGCGAGGGACGCGCGGGGAATGCTCAGCCGGTCGACGACGGCGTCCGTCCACAGGCGCAGGGACGCCTGCGGCCCGAGCGGACACAGCGCGGCGAGGTACTCGATCACCCGGAGCAGTCCAGGCACCCGCAGCCCGTCCGCATCGGTACGGCTGTCGCCCGACAGGCTCTCCAGGTGGTCGAGGAGGCCCTTGACCGTGTCGCCGCCGGGGAAGGTGGCGGCCAGGGGCAGGGCGGCCCGCACCACCTCGGGGAGCCGGGCCCGCAGCCCTGCGGACAGGCCGTCCAGCTGGTTCACCAGCCTGTGGTGCTCGCGCGGCGACAGCAGCTTCGGCACCCGGGACATCCGGCCGACGGCGATCAGGTCCGGTACGGCACCCGGTTCCTGCCGGTGCAGCACCTCGACGAGCGCGGCCAGCGCCCGGGGCTCGGTCAGCAGCAGGCTCGCGAACTCCTCCGGGGTGGGCGCGGTGAGGCCGCCACCGGGATGGTCGTAGCCGCAGCGCTCCGCCACGGCGCGGGCGTGGTCGCCGCGCAGTGTCGGCGACGGCATGAGGCGGTACAGGAGGTCGACCAGCACCGGCAGCGCCGGATCGTCCAGATCGGGCACTGGCGCCTCGAAGAGCTCGGCCGCGCCGGCGGCCCGTAACTCCGCCTCGACGCGCTGCCAGGGGATGCCCCAGCTGCGCCGGGCGATGTGCTGGGAGCTGAACGGCAGCGGCCGGCCGGTCGTCCGCTCGGCGGGCGGCATGACGTGGCCCGCCACGAGGCCCACCACGGCGTTGTCCCCGACCGACCACAGCGGACTGCCGCTGTAGGAGGGCCCGATGGCCATGCCGGTGGCGTCGCCGTCCAGGTAGCCGAAGGCCTCGTCGCAGGTCTTGACCCGCACGTCCGCGAAGGTGTGGCTCAACCCGGTGCCGTGCCAGGCGCGCAGGGACTGGCCGATCGTCATCGGCCGCCACTGCGGTGCCGGGACCTGCCGGCTCGGTACGGTCTCCAGCCGCAGGACGGCCAGGTCGCCGAGCCACTCGTGGTCCTCGGTCTCCGACACGCCCGGTGTGCCGTCGCGGCGGCGTGCGGGCACCCAGTAGGCGACGCGGGTGTCGTAGCGGACCGTCGTGGACGGACCGTGCAGCACGATCGGGACCTTGTCGTCGGCCGGGCGACGGGGATCGAACGGGGCCCGGCCCAGCGCGTCGTTGACGACGTGGGCGCAGGTCAGCAGCTGGTCCCGGGTGAGCAGGACGCCCGCCCCCACACTCCGTCCGCCGGCGGTCCCCAGTACGGAGACCACACAGTGCCGTGGATCGGCGGAGGCCGACCGGTCCGCCCTCACGAACCAGCCCATGCGTCAGTCCGTGGCCTGCGTGGCCTGCGTGGCCTGCGTGGCCTGCGTGGCCTGCGTGGCCTGCGTGGCCTGCGCGGGCTGCCAGGTGGCCGAGACGGTCAGATGGGCCTGCCCGCTGCCCCCGACGATGCCGAGCTTGAGATCGTGCCCCACCTGCACACCGAAGGTGACGCTCACCTCCTGCGGTGGACGTTCGGAGGCCACCACCGCCTCGTGCACCTCCTGCAGGAACGGTCCGAGCGGCCGCAGGGTGCTGCGCAGCGTGTCGACCGCGAGGGTGGCCGCCGTACGACCGCCACGGGACACGGGGACGGTGCTGCCCATGCCGTCCGGGAGGTCGTCGGCCGGTTCCTCGGGGGCGATCCATCCGTCCCCCGGAGCGAGCTGGAACCGCACGGATGTCCCGTCGGCGAGTTGGAGTTCGCTGAAGTCCGACACCCTTGCCATTGTGCCGATCACGGGTCGAAAGGAGACCCTGTTCGACGAGATCCGAGGGCCGCTACTTCTTCGCGGCCCTCTTCGTGAGCACCGCCAGCACCGCCGGAATCAACGTCTCCACGACCCGTGACACGGCGGCCGGCGGCAGCCCCGTCCGCCCGGCGACCGCGCGCGCGACCGACCCGGCCTCCTCCGCCAGCACCCCGGCCATCAGGCCGCCGGTGGCGAAGCCGCCCACGGTGGCCACGCCGGTGAGCGGGGCATCGTGCGGGGTGGCCACGGTCTCCGCCTCGCCGGACAGGGCCGACACCGTCGTACACACCATCTGCCGGGCACCGGGCTCGTCGGTGCCCAGGAGCACCGCGATGTCGCCGATCCGGTCGTCGCCGAGCTCGTCGAGCACGTCGTTCTGTAGGGATGTGAGGGGGTTTTCGTCTACCTCTGACATATCTGAAACGCTACGTCTGTCCAGATTTCCGGGCATTTCGAAGGCGTCGAGACGCGCCGGAAAAAAATCCGCGGAGACCGTACAACCCTTCCCCCACCTTGCGGGTCGTACTTGGCATCAGGACTTCTGGAGGGGGATCCGGGGGGATCGCGGGGGTTCTGATTGGGGAGGGAAACCCGAGGGGCTCGGTCGACGGACCGGGCCCCTCGAAACGTTCCTACGGTTTTCCTGACGCTCCTACGGCCTTCTGCGCTCGGCAGGTCAGAAGAAGACCCCGCAGCGCAGCAGCACATTCGCGTACGGCCGTGCCTCCCCGGTCCGTACGACCAGCCGCGCCCCGGCCGACAGCTCCTTGAGCCGCTCGTGCGTGACCAGCTCCAGCCCGGGAAACTCGCCCTCCAGCAGCGCGGCCGCCGCCGGATTGGCCTCGCGTATCTCCTGCGCCGCAGTCGCGCCCTCCACCGTCAGCTCGGCCAGCAGACCGTCCAGCACCTCGGCGAAGGACGGCACCCCGGCCCTAAAGGCCAGGTCGACGACCCGCGGGCCGTCGGGTATCGGCATGCCGGCGTCGCACACCAGCACACCGTCGCCGTGGCCCAGCTCGGCGAGGGCGCCGGAGAGGTGACGGTTCAGGATTCCGGCCTTCTTCACAGGACCCCGACCTCCGCCGCCGTCGGGAACGACTCCTGCGCGCCCTCCTTCGTGACCGCCGCCGCCCCGACCCGGGCCGCGTACGCCGCCGCGTCGGCCAGGGCCGAGCCCGTCCCGAGCTTCCAGGCCAGCGCGGCCGTGAACGCGTCGCCCGCGCCCGTCGTGTCCACCGCGTCCACCTTCACGGACGCAACCCGCGTCACCCCCTCCGCGGAGGCCACCAGGGCACCCTCGGCGCCCAGGGTCACGACCACCGAGCGGGGGCCCTTGGCGAGCAGGATCCGTGCCCAGTCCTCGGGGGTGTCGCCGACCGCGGAGTCGCCGAGGATCACCTTCGCCTCGTGCTCGTTCACGATCAGCGGGTCGCAGGCCGCCAGCACCTCGGCGGGCAGCGGGCGGGGCGGGGAGGGGTTGAGGACGAAGCGGCCGCCGTCCGCCAGGCTGCGCACGACCTCGACGACCGTCTCCAGCGGGATCTCCAGCTGGGCCGAGACCACCCGGGACGCCTGGAAGAGGCTCGCGGCGGCCCGTACGTCCTGCGGCGTGAGCCGTCCGTTGGCGCCGGGTGAGACCACGATGCTGTTGTCCCCGGACGGGTCCACCGTGATCAGCGCGACGCCGGTCGGTGCGTCGCCGACCAGGACGCCCACCGTGTCGACACCGGCCGCCCGCTGCGAGTCGAGCAGCAGCCGGCCGTGCGCGTCGTCGCCGACCCGGGCCAGCAGGGCCGTACGGGCCCCGAGCCGGGCGGCGGCGACCGCCTGGTTCGCGCCCTTGCCGCCCGGGTGGACGGCCAGATCGGAGCCGAGCACGGTCTCGCCGGCCCCCGGCCGACGCTCGACGCCGATCACCAGGTCGGCGTTGGCCGACCCTACGACCAGGAGGTCGTAGTCGTACATGAGTTGCTCCCCTGGTTGGTCCTCGTAATGAGTTGACCTGGTTGGTCCCCGTAGTGAAAGCCGAGGCGGGCGGATCCCGTCCAGGACCCGCCCGCCCGTCGTTCTCAGCCCGTGAAGCCGGCCGCGTTCTCCTTCGTGACCACCTTCACCGGCACCATCACCGCCTTCTCGACCTTGTCGCCCGCGGCGGCCTTCACCGCGTTCTGCACGGCGATCCTGCCGAGCTCCGTCGGCTGCTGCGCCACCGACGCGTACAGCGTGCCCGCTTCGACGGCCTTGAGACCGTCCGCGGTTCCGTCGAAGCCGATGACCTGGACGGACTTGCCGGCCTTGGCGCCCAGTGCCTTGATCGCGCCGAGGGCCATCTCGTCGTTCTCGGCGAAGACGCCGTCGATGTCGGGGTTGGCCTGGAGCAGGTTGGCCATGACGTCCAGGCCCTTGGTGCGGTCCCAGTCGGCGGGCTGCTTGGCGACGACCTCGATGCCCGGGTAGGCCTTCAGGCCCTCGGCGAAGCCCGAGCCGCGCTCACGGCTGGCGGAGGTGCCCGCCTGGCCCTGCAGGATCACGATCTTGCCCTTGCCGCCCAGCTTCTCGGCGAGTGCCTTGGCGGCGAGCTTGCCGCCGGTGACGTTGTCGGAGGCGACGAGCGCGGCGGTGGTGGCGTTGTTGACCGAGCGGTCGACGGCGACGAGCGGGATGTCCGCCTTGTTGACCGCTTTCGCCGCCGGGGTCACCGCGTCGGAGTCCACCGGGTTGACGATGATCGTGCCGAGGCCCTCACTGGTGAAGTTCTGCAGCTGGTTGGCCTGCTGCGAGGCGTCGTTCTGGGCGTCGGTGACGGTCAGGTCCACGCCCAGCTTCTTCGCCTCGGCCTGCGCACCGGAGCGGATCGACACGAAGAACGGGTTGTTGAGGGTCGACAGCGACAGACCGATCTTCTGCGTCTTCGACGCGTCCGCGGAGCCGCTGTGCAGGAAGGAGCCGGCCCCGACGATCGCCGCCGCGACCACGGCCGCGAGCACGTACGTCGTCGCCTGCTTGCCCTTGCTGCCACCGGTACCGGCCGCCACCGGGGTCTCCCCCGCCTTGCGCCGCACGGTGTCCAGGAGCACGGCGAGCGCGATCACGACACCGATGACGACCTGCTGCCAGAAGGCGGACACGGACAGCAGGTTGAGGCCGTTCCTGAGCACCGCCAGGATCAGCGCGCCGATCAGAGTGCCCGACGCCTTGCCCGTACCACCGGCCAGCGAGGCACCGCCGATGACGACCGCGGCGATCGCGTCCAGCTCGTAGCCCTGCGCGGCCTGCGGCTGCGCGGAGGACAACCGGGCGGCGAGCACGATGCCCGCGGCGGCCGCGAACAGACCGGAGAAGGCGTAGATCGCGAGCTTCTGCTTCTTCACCCGCAGACCGGAGAGGCGGGCCGCCTCCTCGTTGCCGCCGATCGCGTACATCGAGCGTCCGATGTACGTCCGGCCGAGCACGAACGCCGTGATCAGGCCCATGCCGACCATCACGAGCACCGGCACCGGCAGCCAGCCGCCGAGCGTGTCACCGAGGTGCGAGACCGAGTCGGGGAAGGCGATGGGGGAGCCCTGCGAGATCACCAGGGACAGGCCGCGGGCCACCGAGAGCATGGCGAGCGTCGCGATGAACGGCGGCAGTTTGCCGTACGAGATCAGGAAGCCGTTGACCAGGCCGCACGCTATGCCGGTCGCGATGGCGAGCAGGACCGCCAGGAAGACCGGCACGCCCTCCGAAGTCGCGCTCCAGGCGAGGACGGTGGCCGACAGGGCCGCCACCGAGCCGACCGACAGGTCGATGCCCGCCGAGACGATCACGAAGGTCACACCGAAGGCGAGGATGGCGGTCACGGCCGCCTGGACGCCGACGTTGAGGAGGTTGTCCGTCGTCATGAAGTCGCCGGACAGCGCCGACATCGCGATGACGAGGACGATCAGCGCGGTCAGCGCGCCGTTGTCGAGCAGGAGGCGGCGAAGCCCCGAGGCGCCACTCGCGCCCGGCTTGCTCTTGAGCGTGTCAGTGGCCACGGGAGGCCTCCGTTCCGGTCTTGTCGTTCGTGGGGTTGGAGACGGCGAGGGCCATCACGGCGTCCTGGGTGGCCTCGTCGGCGGGGAGTTCACCAGCGATCCGGCCCTGGGCCATGACCAGGACCCGGTCGCTCATGCCGAGCACCTCGGGCAGATCGCTGGAGATCATGAGTACGGCGGCACCGGCGGCCGTCAGTTCGTTGATGAGCTGGTAGATCTCGACCTTGGCGCCGACGTCGATCCCGCGCGTGGGCTCGTCGAGGATCAGCACCTTGGTGTCGGCGAGGAGCCACTTGCCGATGACGACCTTCTGCTGGTTGCCGCCGGACAAAGTCCTTACGTGCTGCTGGAGTCCGGCCATCCGTACGCCCAGCTGCTCGGCGATCCGGGCGGCGGCCTCCCGCTGGCCCTTGAGATCGACGAGCCCCGCGCGCGTGGCCGAGCGCAGCGTCACCAGACCGAGGTTCTCCTCGACGGACGCGTCCAGGACGAGACCCTGGCCCTTGCGGTCCTCGGGGATCAGCCCGATACCGGCCGACATGGCGGAGTTGACGTCGTGGCCCTTCAGGGGCGCCCCGGAGACCTTCACGCTGCCCTTGTCGTACGGGTCCGCGCCGAACACGGCCCGCACGACCTCGGTACGACCGGCGCCCACGAGCCCGGCGATCCCGACGACCTCACCGGCGTGCACCTCGAAGGAGACGTCGTGGAAGACGCCGTCGCGGGTGAGCCCCTCGACCGACAGCAACGCGGCGCCCTTCTCGGGCATTTCACGCGGGTACTGCTGTTCGATGGACCGCCCCACCATGAGGCGTACGAGCTCGTCCTCGGGCGTGGCGGCAGGCACCTGCCCGACGGACTTGCCGTCGCGGATGACGGTGACCCGGTCGCCGAGGGCGGCGATCTCTTCGAGGTGATGCGTGATGAAGACGACCCCGACGCCGTCCTCGCGCAGCTTGCGCACGATCGCGAAGAGCTTCTCCACCTCTTCCGAGGTGAGCACGGCCGTCGGCTCGTCCATGATCAGCACGCGCGCGTTCAGGCTGAGCGCCTTCGCGATCTCGACCATCTGCAGGCGGGCGATGCCGAGTTCACGGACACGCGCACGTGGCGACACGTTCACGCCCACGCGCGCGAGGAGGACCTCGGCGTCGGCCTCCATCCTCTTCCGGTCGATCATCCCGAAGCGGCGCGGCTGGCGTCCCAGGAAGATGTTCTCGGCGACCGTCAGATCGGGAACGAGGTTGAACTCCTGGTAGATGGTGGCGATCCCGAGGCGCTCGGAGTCCTGCGCACCGTGGATGCGCGTCTCCTCACCGCCGACCAGGATCCGCCCGGCGTCGGGCGTGTAGGCGCCGGAGAGCATCTTGATGAGGGTGCTCTTGCCCGCGCCATTCTCGCCGAGCAGCACATGCACCTCGCCCCGGCGCAGATCGAAGTCGACGCCGTCCAGCGCGACCACGCCCGGGAAGGCCTTCCGTATGCCCTCGATGCGCAGCAACTCGTCCGCGTTGCTCACGACTGGCTCCTGTTCGTTACGGGGGACGGCTCCGAGGGAGCCGGTGGTTCGCCGCACGAGCGGCGTACGACGAGACGGGCGGGGAGGGTGACGGACTCGCCGGGGCGGCCCTCGATGCGGTCGACCAGGGCCCGTACGGCGGCCCGGCCCAGCTCGCCCGTCGGCTGGGCGATCGCGGTGATCGGCGGATCGGTGTGCACGAACCACCGGATGTCGTCGAACGCCGCGAGCGCGAGGTCGTCCGGCACGCGCAGCCCACGCGCGCGTACGGCGTCCAGCGCGCCGAGCGCCATCAGGTTGTCGGCCGCGAACACGACCTCGGGCGGCTCGGGCAGGTCGAGGAAGCCCTCGGTGACCTGCCGCCCGCTCTCGGCCTGGAAGTCGCCCTGCCCTATGTAGGCGTCGGGGAGTTCGAGCCCGTACGCGCCGAGCGCCTCCCGGAAGGCCTCCACCCGCTCCCGCCCGGTCGTGGTCGCCGCCGGTCCCGCGATGATCGCGAGCCGCCGGTGCCCGAGCCCGTGCAGATGGGCCACGAGGTCCCGTACGGCGGCCCGCCCGTCCGATCGCACCACCGGCACGTCCACGCCCGGGATCCACCGGTCCACGAAGACCATCGGCGTCCCCGCGCGCGCGGCGTCCAGCATCAGCGGCGAGCCGCCGTCGGTGGGGGAGACCAGCAGTCCGTCGATACGGCGGTCCAGCAGGTTCCGCACGTGGTGGTCCTGGAGGTCGGGCCGCTCGTCGGCGTTGCCGATGATGACGCTGTAGCCGAGCGCGCGGGCTTCCTCCTCGACGGAGCGGGCCAGTTCGGTGAAGTAGGGGTTCAGCACGTCGCTGATGACCAGGCCGAGGGTGTGGGTCTGGTCGGTGCGCAGGGAGCGGGCGACGGCGTTCGGGCGGTAGCCCAGGGTCTCGACGGCGGCCAGCACGCGCGTGCGTGCCTCGGCGCTGACCGACGGATGGTCGTTCAGGACGCGCGAGACCGTGGCGACGGAGACGCCCGCCTCGGCAGCGACGTCCTTGATGCTCGCCATCGCCGCTCCACCTCCTCGTGGATCGTTCGTGGAGTCGATGGCCGGTCCTTGTGGAATCGATTACATCGACGTGTACGGAGGATTGGAATCGATTACACGGGGGTTAATCAAGCCCTCAACCACATCCCGAAACCGGATCGTGATGTCGCGGCGCACTCCGGGCCGGTCCAGGCTGGAGGTGCACGGGGCGTTTCCTCGAGGCCCGCGCGGGCCGGAGCGGAGGAGTCATGACGGCAGCGACTCGCGACGACGTACCCGTCGCCCTCGCGGGCGAGGGCGTGGAGGTGCGCACCAAGCCCATGGGCGGCGGCATGTCCGTCGGCTACATCCGTCTGCCCGAGGGCACGGACATGGGCCCCGCCCTCAAAGGCCTCGACGGCGACGCCTGCCAGTGCCCGCACTGGGGCTACCTGTTGAAGGGCCGGCTGCGGATGCTGACCCCCGAGGGCGAGGAGTACTACGAGGCGGGGCAGGCCTACTACTGGGCGCCCGGCCACGTACCCGTGGCCTTGGAGGACTGCGAGTTCGTGGAGTTCTCGCCGACCGAGGACTTCCAGCAGGTGATCGACCACGTGACGGCGCAGGCGGGGTGACCGGCGGGGCGCCGCCCTGTCCACAGGCCGTCCGCGTTGTCGGACCCGGGCGGTAGCGTCGGATCATGTCCAATCAGGCGGGGAGCGACGAGCGGCGAGCGGCGGTACTCGAAGGCGTCCTGGAGCGCATCACGTACGCCAACGAGGAGAACGGCTACACGGTCGCCCGGGTCGACACCGGCAGAGGGGCGGGCGACCTCCTCACGGTCGTCGGCGCGCTGCTCGGCGCCCAGGTCGGCGAGTCGCTGCGGATGGAGGGCCGTTGGGGCTCCCACCCCCAGTACGGCAAGCAGTTCACCGTCGAGAACTACACCACCGTCCTCCCGGCCACCGTCCAGGGCATCCGCCGCTATCTCGGCTCCGGCCTGGTCAAGGGCATCGGCCCGGTCTTCGCCGACCGCATCACCCAGCACTTCGGCCTGGACACCCTGAAGATCATCGAGGAGGAGCCCAAGCGGCTCATCGAGGTCCCCGGCCTCGGCCCCAAGCGGACCAAGAAGATCGCCGACGCCTGGGACGAGCAGAAGGCGATCAAGGAGGTCATGCTCTTCCTCCAGACGGTCGAGGTCTCGACGTCGATCGCCGTGCGCATCTACAAGAAGTACGGCGACGCCTCGATCTCCGTCGTGAAGAACCAGCCGTACCGGCTGGCGGCCGACGTCTGGGGCATCGGCTTCCTCACCGCCGACAAGATCGCCCAGTCCGTCGGCATCCCGCACGACAGCCCGGAGCGGGTGAAGGCAGGCCTGCAGTACGCGCTGTCGCAGGCCACCGACCAGGGCAACTGCTACCTCCCCGAGGAGCAGTTGATCGCGGACGCGGTGAAGCTGCTCCAGGTCGACACCGGGCTCGTCATCGAGTGCCTCGGGGAGCTGGCCCAGGTCCCCGAGGACGGCGGCGACCCCGGTGTCGTACGGGAGAAGGTGCCCGGTCCCGACGGCGACTCGGAGCCCGTGACCGCCGTCTACCTCGTCCCCTTCCATCGGGCCGAACTCTCCCTCTCCGCCCAGCTGTTGCGCCTGCTGCGCACCGACGAGGACCGGATGCCGGGCTTCCGTGACGTGACCTGGGACAAGGCCCTGGGCTGGCTGAAGAGCCGTACGGGCGCCGACCTCGCCCCCGAGCAGGAGCAGGCGGTGCGCCTCGCGCTCACCGAGAAGGTCGCCGTCCTCACCGGAGGCCCCGGCTGCGGAAAGTCCTTCACGGTCCGCTCGATCGTGGAGCTGGCCCGCGCCAAGAAGGCCAGGGTCGTGCTGGCCGCCCCCACGGGACGCGCCGCCAAGCGCCTCGCCGAGCTCACCGGCGCCGAGGCCTCCACCGTCCACCGCCTCCTGGAGCTCAAGCCGGGCGGCGACGCGGCGTACGACCGGGACCGCCCGCTCCAGGCCGACCTGGTGGTGGTCGACGAGGCGTCCATGCTGGACCTGCTGCTCGCCAACAAGCTGGTCAAAGCCGTACCGCCGGGCGCGCATCTGCTCTTCGTCGGGGACGTGGACCAGCTGCCCAGCGTCGGTGCGGGGGAGGTGCTCCGGGACCTCCTGGCGGACGGCGGCCCGATCCCCGCCGTACGCCTGACCCGCGTCTTCCGCCAGGCCCAGCAGTCCGGCGTGGTGACCAACGCGCACCGGATCAACGCCGGGCAGCACCCGGTCACGGACGGCATGAAGGACTTCTTCCTCTTCGTCGAGGACGACACGGAGGCGGCCGGACGGCTCACGGTGGACGTGGCGGCCCGCCGCATTCCGGCCAAGTTCGGTCTCGACCCGCGCCGGGACGTCCAGGTCCTGGCCCCCATGCACCGAGGGCCGGCCGGCGCGGGCAATCTGAACGGCCTGCTCCAGCAGGCCATCAGCCCCGGCCGCCCCGATCTGGCGGAGAAGCGGTTCGGCGGGCGGGTCTTCCGCGTCGGCGACAAGGTCACCCAGATTCGCAACAATTACGAGAAGGGGAAGAACGGCGTCTTCAACGGCACGGTGGGCGTGGTCACCTCGCTCGACCCGGTCGACCAGCGGCTCACGGTGCTGACGGACGAGGACGAGGAGGTTCCGTACGAATTCGATGAACTGGACGAACTGGCGCACGCGTACGCGGTGACGATCCACCGTTCACAGGGAAGTGAATATCCCGCTGTGGTGATCCCCGTCACCACCGGAGCATGGATGATGCTCCAGCGGAACCTGCTGTACACGGCGGTGACCCGCGCCAAGCGCCTGGTCGTCCTCGTGGGTTCACGCAAGGCGATCGGCCAGGCGGTGCGCACGGTGTCGGCGGGCCGGCGCTGCACGGCGCTCGACTTCCGGCTCGCGGGCTCCTGACCCTGTTTCCGCCCCTGTCGGCGTGCCCCCTCCTGACCTGGCGATTCGTGAGGCATCGAAAAAAATGATCGATCAAACGAGTCGTGAAGGTCACAGAGCACTTCCGGATGGGGAAAACAGGGGGCAGGATGGCAAGTTGGCGGCACTGAGTGCCGCCAATAGGCCCAATGGTCGACCCCGAGTGCACTCTCCTGAGCCGAATGGGGGAGGGTAGAGACAGTCAGGGCAACCTCGAAGATGAGGCACAACGTCGGTGAGGGAAGACGTGAGCGACAACTCTGTAGTACTGCGGTACGGCGACGGCGAGTACACCTACCCGGTGATTGACAGCACCGTCGGCGACAAGGGCTTCGACATCGGCAAGCTCCGCGCCCAGACCGGTCTGGTGACGCTGGACAGCGGCTACGGCAACACCGCCGCCTATAAATCCGCCGTCACGTACCTCGACGGCGAGGCGGGCATCCTCCGCTACCGCGGCTACCCGATCGAGCAGCTGGCCGAGCGCTCCACCTTCCTGGAGGTGGCCTACCTGCTGATCAACGGTGAGCTGCCGACCGTCGACGAGCTCTCGACCTTCAAGAACGAGATCACGCAGCACACCCTGCTGCACGAGGACGTCAAGAACTTCTACAAGGGCTTCCCGCGCGACGCCCACCCGATGGCCATGCTGTCGTCGGTCGTCTCCGCGCTGTCCACGTTCTACCAGGACAGCCACAACCCGTTCGACGAGACGCAGCGCAACCTCTCGACGATCCGTCTGCTCGCCAAGCTCCCGACGATCGCCGCGTACGCGTACAAGAAGTCGATCGGCCACCCGTTCGTCTACCCGCGCAACGACCTCGGTTACGTCGAGAACTTCCTGCGCATGACCTTCTCGGTGCCGGCGCAGGAGTACGAGCTCGACCCGGTCGTCGTCTCCGCCCTCGACAAGCTGCTGATCCTGCACGCGGACCACGAGCAGAACTGTTCGACGTCGACGGTCCGTCTGGTCGGTTCGTCGCAGGCGAACATGTTCGCGTCGATCTCGGCCGGCATCTCCGCCCTCTGGGGCCCGCTGCACGGCGGTGCCAACCAGTCCGTCCTGGAGATGCTCGAGGGCATCCAGGCCAACGGCGGCGATGTCGACTCCTTCATCCGCAAGGTGAAGAACAAGGAGGACGGCGTCCGCCTGATGGGCTTCGGCCACCGGGTGTACAAGTCCTTCGACCCGCGCGCCAAGATCATCAAGGCCGCCGCGCACGACGTCCTCTCCGCCCTCGGCAAGTCCGACGAGCTGCTGGACATCGCGCTCAAGCTGGAAGAGCACGCGCTCTCCGACGACTACTTCGTCTCGCGCAACCTCTACCCGAACGTCGACTTCTACACCGGCCTGATCTACCGGGCCATGGGCTTCCCGACCGAGATGTTCACGGTCCTGTTCGCCCTCGGCCGCCTCCCGGGCTGGATCGCCCAGTGGCACGAGATGATCAAGGAGCCGGGCTCCCGCATCGGCCGCCCGCGCCAGATCTACACGGGCGTCGTCGAGCGCGACTTCGTTCCGGTCGAGGAGCGCTGACACCTGCCGGTGAGGGGCGCCGGGTTGCCGGTGTCCCGTGGGTGGGGTCGGCCCCGCGTTTTCGGGAACCCCCGCCCCGCTTCTCGGTGTGGCGCGCGGTGGCTCGTGCATGCGGCCGGGGTCCGGCCGGCCTGTGGCGGAGCCGCCTTCGGGTGTCGCGCCCTCCGGGGGCGGCATGGGCACTCGGGTCTCGCGTACAGAGCCCTGCGCACGGCTTCGGCCGGGTGCGGGGCTCTTGTGTCTGTGCGGCCCGCGGATGTGCGCGGATAACAGAAGGCGCCCTGGCGGCGGTCCCCCCACGGGCCGACGTCCAGGGCGCCTTCCCATGTCCCGGTGCGGATTCCCCCCACGGGATCCGGCCGGGCGTCTGAGAAACCAGCGCCTGAATCGCTGTCTTTCGGTACTGCCGTTGAGCAGAACGAGCAAAACTCGCCGTACTCATGTGTGTGCGGTCTGCCGGGACAGCGCACACTCGGGAGGGCCGCTCAAAGCTTCCCGAAGTGCGTGCCCCGGCAACGCAACTCTGAGGAAGTCCCCCAAGACATCCCCAGATGCCAGTAAGCGCCCCCCAAGACGCTGCCTGACATCGTCAACTTAGACCTTCGAACCCCTTCGATGGTTACGTTCACATCACTGTGATCTGCGTCTCTTGCATATGTCCGTTAGATGCGCAAGAGCCCCGATATGGCGATCGGGACCCAAGCGTAAGGATGATGCGTGAGCCTTGTGAAGAGCTTATGTGAGCTGGGCGTCGGACTCCAGAGGGGCCCCGTGGGGTTCTTACTACGACTTCACCGGAACGTCCGCAGCCGCAGGCTGTTCGTCACCACGAACACCGAGGAGAAGGCCATCGCGGCCCCCGCGATCATCGGGTTCAACAACCCCGCCGCGGCCAGCGGCAACGCGGCGACGTTGTACCCGAAGGCCCACACGAGGTTGCCCTTGATCGTGGCGAGCGTCTTCCGGGACAGCCGGATGGCGTCCGCCGCCACCCGCAGATCCCCGCGCACCAGCGTCAGATCGCCGGCCTCGATCGCCGCGTCAGTTCCGGTGCCCATGGCGAGACCCAGATCGGCGGTGGCGAGCGCGGCCGCGTCGTTGACGCCGTCACCGACCATGGCGACGCACCGCCCCTCGTGCTGCAGTCGCCGTACGGCTTCGACCTTCTCCTCGGGCAGGACCTCCGCAATCACCTGATCGATACCGACCGCGTCCGCCACCGCTTCGGCGACCGTCCGGTTGTCCCCGGTCAGCAGCACCGGAGCGAGCCCCAGCGCGCGCAACTCGCGCACCGCCTCGGCGCTGGACTCCTTCACCGCGTCCGCGACGGCGACGACACCGCGTGCCACGCCGTCCCACCCGACCACGACGGCCGTACGACCGTCCCTCTCGGCCTCTTCCTTGGCACGGGCGAGCCCGCTGGGCAGCGCGTCGAAAAGGCGCCCCACGGCCACGTCACGGCCCTGCACGCGTGCGCGTACGCCCCGCCCGGGTACGTTCTCGAAGTCCGTGACCTCCGGCAGCCGCCCGACCCGCTCCTGCGCGCCCGCGGCCACCGCCCGGGCGACGGGATGCTCGGAGGCGTGCTCGACGGCGCCCGCGAGGCGCAGCACCTGTCCCTCGTCCTCGCCCTCGGCGGCGTACACCTTCTGGAGGGTCATACGGCCCGTGGTGACCGTGCCGGTCTTGTCCAGGACGACGGTGTCGACCCGGCGTGTGGACTCCAGCACCTCGGGACCCTTGATGAGGATGCCGAGCTGCGCCCCGCGTCCCGTGCCGACCATGAGGGCCGTGGGTGTGGCGAGTCCCAGGGCGCACGGGCAGGCGATGATCAGTACCGCTACGGCCGCGGTGAACGCGGCGACCGTGTCGTCGGTGATGCCGAGCCATGCCCCGAAGGTGGCGACCGCGAGGACGATGACCGTCGGTACGAAGACCGCGGAGATCCGGTCGGCGAGCCGCTGTACCTCGGCCTTGCCGTTCTGCGCCTCCTCCACCAGCTTCGCCATCCGCGCGAGCCGGGTGTCGGCGCCGATCCGGGTCGCCTCGACGACGAGCCGTCCGCCCGCGTTGACCGTCGCGCCGGTGACCGCGTCCCCGACCGTGACGTCCACCGGCACCGACTCGCCGGTCAGCATGGCGGCGTCCACCGCGGAGGTGCCTTCGACGACGGTGCCGTCGGTGGCGATCTTCTCGCCGGGCCGTACGACGAACCGGTCGCCGACGGCCAGCCGGTCCACGGGGACGCGCGTCTCGCGGCCGTCCCGCAGCACGGACACGTCCTTCGCGCCCAGTTCCATCAGCGCCCGCAGCGCGGCCCCCGCGCGGCGCTTGGCGCGAGCCTCCAGATAGCGGCCGAGGAGGATGAACGTGACGACCCCGGAAGCCACTTCGAGGTAGATCTGCGAGGAGCCGTCCACGCGCGCGACCGTGAACTCGAAGTCGTCGCGCATGCCGCTCATGCCCGCGTCGCCGAAGAACAGCGCCCACAGCGACCAGCCGAACGCGGCCAGCGTGCCCATCGAGATCAGCGTGTCCATGGTCGCCGCACCGTGCCGGGCGTTCGTGAACGCGGCCCGGTGGAAGGGCAGCCCGCCCCAGACCACGACCGGTGCCGCCAGGGTGAGCGCGAGCCACTGCCAGTCGGCGAACTGCAGGGACGGGATCATCGACAGCAGGATGACGGGCACGGCGAGCAGCGCGGAGACGGTGAAGCGCCGGCGGTAGCCGGTCAGCTCGGGGTCTTCCTCGGCGGCTTGCGGTGCGGGTTGCGCAGGGGCAGGCTCCGCGGCCGTGTAGCCCGTCCTCACCACGGTGGCGATCAGGTCGGCGACCTGGATGCCCGCGGGGTAGCTGACCTTCGCCTTCTCCGTCGCGTAGTTCACCGTGGCGCTCACGCCGTCCATGCGGTTGAGCTTCTTCTCGACACGGGCCGCGCAGGAGGCGCAGGTCATCCCGCCGATGAGCAGCTCCACTTCGGAGGTGCCGGGCGTGCGGGCCGTCTCGGCTATCGGCGGTTCGTCGGTGGTGCGCGTCATGGCCAGACTCAGACCTTGGCGACCAGTTCGAAGCCCGCCTCGTCGACGGCCGCGCGTACGGCTTCCTCGTCCAGCGGGGCCGCGGAGACGACGGTGACCTCGCCGGTCGCCGCGACGGCCTTCACCGAGCTGACACCGGGGAGCTCGGAGATCTCGCCGGAGACGGCGCCCTCGCAGTGCCCGCAGCTCATGCCGCTCACCTTGTAGACGGCGGTGACGGAACCCGGGGTGTCTGTCTGGGCGGTCATGGCGTTCTCCTCGTCGAGGCATGTGGGGCTGTCGGGACCCGCGGGGTCCCTCTATCACCACGCTATACCCCTACGGGGTATTTCTCCAAGAGGGGTGGGTACCTGCCAGGGCGCGGGTGAACCTCAGCGCGCCTCGGCTGCGCCGCCCCGGGATGCGGGGCCGTGGCGGGCGGTGGAGAGTGGATCACGGCGGGGTTTCCCCGAACCCGGGAGCTGATTTATGCGCACCTTGTATCAGATGTGCGTCATGGTGCGGTTCGCAGCGTGTCGCGGCGTCCGAGTCGGGTGCCCACCAGTGGGTCCAGGTAACGGATCAGGGCGTTCTTCAGCTCCTGGACGTAAGCCTCGCGCTCGGCCCCCTCGTGGGCGAGAACCAGCTCCAGGCCCGCCTTGTACAGGCCCAGGCACATGTGGGCGATCCGGGTGAGGTCGGCCGGGGTGACGTCGGGCAGGAGTGAGGCGAGCAGGCCGTCGATCCGGGACAGCAGGGTCGCGTGCAGGGCGTCGTGCTCCTCGGTGATGCGGCCGGGGATGTCGGGGCCGTGCATCAGCGCGAAGAACACCGGGTGCTCGCAGTTGAAGGCGATGAACCGGTCCACGGCCGCGCCGACGGCCTCCTCCAGGGGAGTCGTGGGGTCGACCGGGGCGAGCGCCTCGCCGTACGTCTCACGCATCTCCTGCATGAGCCGTTCGCCCAGCTCGATGGCGATCGCTTCCTTGTTCGGGAAGAACTGATACAGCGTGCCGGGCGAGACGCCCGCCTCGCGGGCGATGGCGTTGGTGCTGGCGGCCGTGTAGCCGGTGGTGGTGAAGACGGCGGCCGCCGCCTCGAGAAGCTGGGCGATACGACGCTCGCCGCGGGCCTGACGCCGGCGCGGCTGGTCCTTCTCCTGGTTGGCGGGCACGCGTTATCCCCAGTTCTCCGAACGCGATTGACAAACACGAGCGGTCGCTCGCATTCTGGAGAAACGCGAGCGATGTCTCGTGTTTGTCAGTCTATGGCAGTGACGGCTCCATGCTGCCCGGCTGCGCGCACACATGGATCAGGGTGAAGGGGACACCGCACAATGACCGAAGTCAACAAGCCGCCCCGAGCGGGAGGCTGGACCCGCTTCGTAACCGCCCGCCCCCGGTTGTCGCTGCTCACGGCCCTGGTGATCACCGCGCTCGCCGTGCTGGCCGGCAGCGGGGTCGCCGACCGCCTGGGCAGCGGCGGCTGGGAGGACCCGGACGCCGAGTCGACCTACGCGACCAAGGCGCTGGAGCGCGAGTTCCCCGCCTCCCAGCCCAACCTCCTGCTCCTCGTGGACGCGGGCAGTGCCTCTGTGGACGACCCCGCGGTCGCCGCCGAGGCCCGGCGGCTCGCGGAGCGCCTGGCCGGCGAGAAGGGGGTCACCGGGGTCGGTTCCTACTGGCAGGCGGGCGCCTCGGCGGCTCCCGCCCTGCGCGCCGAGGACGGCCATGAGGCGCTGATCGCGGCCCGCATCACCGGCGAAGAGAAGCAGATGGGGCGGACCCTGGACCGCATCGCCCCCGAGTTCCGGGGCGCGCACGGGCCGGTGGAGGTCAGCGTCGGCGGTCCGGTCGCCGTACGGCACGAGATGCAGACGACCATCCAGGAGGACCTGGTCCGCGCCGAGGTGATCGCCCTGCCGGTCACCCTGGTGCTGCTGGTGATGGTCTTCGGCAGCGCGGTCGCGGCCCTGCTGCCGCTCGGCATCGGCATCGTCGCGATCCTCGGCACGAACGCGGTGCTGCGCGGCCTGACCGAGGTCACCGACGTCTCCGTCTTCGCGATGAACCTCACCACGGCCCTGGGCCTCGGCCTCGCCGTCGACTACGCCCTGTTCATCGTCCGCCGCTTCCGCGAGGAACTCGCCACCGGCGCCGAACCATTGACGGCGGTCGGCACAACCCTGCGCACGGCCGGCCGTACAGTCCTGTTCTCGGCCCTCACGGTCGCGGTGTCCCTCGCGGCGATGCTGGTCTTCCCCCAGTACTTCCTGCGGTCCTTCGCCTACGCCGGAATCGCGGTCGTGCTGCTGGCCGCGGCGGCCGCGCTGATCCTGCTTCCGGCGGCACTGATCCTGCTCGGCCACCGGGTCAACTCCCTGGACCTGCGCCGCCTGTTCCGGCGCGGGCGGCCCGCGGGCGACCCGGAGGATCCGAAGACGCCCGCTCAGGCGTCCGGTACGACGGAGGGCAGGGCCTGGACCCGCACCGCGAACCTCGTGATGCGCCGCGCCCCCTTCTTCGCCCTGGGCACCACGGCCGTCCTGGTGCTGCTCGGACTGCCCTTCCTGGGCGTGAAGTTCGGCACCGCCGACGATCGCCAGCTGCCCTCGAGCGCCGAATCCCACGTCGTGCAGCAGCACATCCGCGACGGCTTCCCGGGCAGCCCCGGCGGCGGCCTGGAGGTGCTCGCCGAGGGCCGGGCCACGCCGGCGCAGTACGCCGCGTACAAGGAGCGGATCGCCGGGCTGCCGGATGTGCTGCGGGTCGACGGCCCGCTGGTGAAGGGCGAGTCGGCGTATTTCACGGTGCTGCCGAAGGGCGAGGCGGTGGACGGCCCGGCCCAGGGCTTGGTGGATGAACTGCGCGCCACACAGGCGCCGTTCGACACCAAGGTGACCGGCGCCGCGGCGGTCCTGGTCGACTCCAAGGACGCGATAGCCGAACGCCTGCCCCTGGCGGCCGCCTTCATAGCGATCGTCACCCTGCTGCTGGTGTTCCTGCTGACGGGCAGTGTGCTGATCCCGATCCAGGCGGTGGTGCTCAACGCGCTGAGCCTGACGGCGATGTTCGGTGCGGTGGTCTGGGTCTTCCAGGACGGCCATCTGTCCGGCCTGCTCGGCTTCACCAGCCCCGGCTCGATCGAGACGACCCTCCCGGTGCTGATGTTCTGCGTCGCCTTCGGCCTGTCGATGGACTACGGCGTGTTCCTGCTGTCCCGCATCAAGGAGGAGTACGACGCGACCGGCGACCACGACCAGGCGGTCCGGCACGGCCTTCAGCGCACCGGCGGCCTGATCACCGCGGCCGCCGTGATCCTCGCGGTGGTGATGGTCGCGATAGGCACCTCCCGGGTGACCAACACCAAGATGCTCGGCCTCGGTATCGCCCTGGCGGTGCTGATGGACGCGATGATCGTCCGCAGCCTTCTGGTCCCGGCGGTCATGCGTCTCACGGGCCGGGCGACCTGGTGGGCCCCGGGTCCGCTGCGCCGGTTCCACAGCCGCTTCGGGCTCAGTGAGGGGGAGGCGACGGCGGCCCCGGCAGCCGAGCCCGCACGGGAGCGGGACAAGGTGAGCGCGCACGGCTGACCTCGCTGGCGGAGGGCGGAGGGCGGGCCGCACAGGCGCAGGGCTGTTTCGACGTGCCGGCGGAGCGCCTAGCGTTCGCAATGATCTCCGTGCAAGGGGCGCGGCCGAAAGGAGACCGGGATGCGGGCTGTGGTGTTCGAGCGGTACGGGGAACAGGCCGAGGTACGTGAGGTGCCCGACCCCCGCCCCGCTCCCCACGGAGTGACCGTGCGCGTCGAGGCGACCGGGCTGTGCCGCAGCGACTGGCACGCCTGGCAGGGCCACGACCCGGACATCACGCTGCCGCATGTGCCGGGCCATGAACTCGCCGGTGTCGTCGAGGCGGTGGGCGACCGGGTGACGCGATGGAGCCCCGGCGACCGGGTCACCGTGCCCTTCGTGTGCGCCTGCGGCAGCTGCGGGGCGTGTGCGGCGGGCGACCAGCAGGTGTGCGAACGCCAGACCCAGCCCGGCTTCACCCACTGGGGCTCCTTCGCCCAGTACGTGGCGCTGGACCACGCCGATGTCAACCTCGTCGCGGTCCCTGAGGAGATGTCCTTCGCGACCGCCGCCTCCCTCGGCTGCCGGTTCGCCACCGCGTTCCGGGCGGTCGTGCAGCAGGGCCGGGTGGCGGCGGGGGAGTGGGTCGCGGTGCACGGCTGCGGCGGGGTGGGCCTGTCGGCGGTGATGATCGCGGCGGCGTCGGGTGCGCGGGTCGTCGCGGTGGACGTCTCACCGCAGGCCCTGGACCTGGCGCGGAAGTTCGGGGCGGCGGAGTGCGTGGACGCGTCCGGCACACCGGACACGGCGGCGGCGATCCACGCCCTGACCGGCGGCGGCGCCCAGCTCTCCCTGGACGCCCTCGGCTCACCCACCACCTGCGCCGCCTCCGTCAACGGCCTGCGCCGCCGGGGCCGGCACGTCCAGGTGGGCCTGGTGCCCTCGACGTCCGGCACGACCCCCGTCCCCATGGCCCGCGCGATCGCCCTCGAACTCGAACTCCTGGGCAGCCACGGCATGGCGGCCCACACCTACCCGCCGATGCTGGAGCTGGTCCGGGCGGGGGTGCTGCGGCCGGATCTGCTGGTGACGGCGACGATCCCGCTGGAGGCGGTGCCGCAGGCGCTGGGGGCGATCGGGACGGCGCCGGGGGCGGGGGTGACGGTGATCGAGCCGTGGAGCTGACGCGCCCTCACGGCCGGGACAGGGCCGCCCACTCGCGGTCGAGAATGGCCATGAACACCCAGTCGACCCACTCGCCGTCCCTCAGGTCGGCCTCCCGCCGAACCCCTTCCAACACGAAACCGACCTTCTCGTACACCCGCAGGGCACGGTGGTTGTGGCTGTACGCCTCCAACTGGATCCGATGCAGCCCGAGTTGCTCGAAGCCGTGGCCGACGATGAGACGGGTGGCCTCAGTGCCGAGTCCCCGGTCGCGTCCCTTGGGTCCGATGAGCGTGCGGAACGTACAACTGCGCGCCTGAGGATCCCACTCGTACAGGACGACCTCGCCGACGAGTTCGCCGGTGGCGCGGTCGGTGACGGCGAGGTCGAGGCGGTCGGGCTGGTCGGACCGGGAGCCGTACCAGGACCGCAGCTCATCCAGGGTGAGCTCACGGGAGGGCTCGCCGGTGAAGCGGATGACCTCGGGGTCCTCGGTGATCTCCCACATGACGCCGGCGTCGGCCTGCGTGAACGGCCGGAGGACGGTCTTGGCGCCGGTGAGCGTGGGTTTGGTGGAGAAGTCCATCGGGCGACTGTGCCCCACGCGGCTCGTGGGGCACAGCTCATTTTTCCGGGGGTCAGGGGGCAGTTGGGTCCGGGAAGTCAGTCCGACCTGCGCCCCCGGTTCCCCGGCCGGGACTCCACCCAGGCGCGCACAGTATCCGCGTACCAGAAGGGCTTGCCGCTCTCCACATGGTCCGGCGGCGGCAGCAACCCGTGCTTGCGGTACGAGCGCACGGTGTCCGGCTGCACATTGATGTGCGCAGCGATCTCCTTGTAGGACCAGAGCCTTCGGTCGGTCATCAGTTGCACCTCCCTGCGCGCGCCGCGGCGGCGACCAGGTGCGGTCGTCGGGGGGACCGTGCGCTGCGCTGGCGATCACAAAGCCTGTGCCCCGTGAACGACGTGGTTCGAGGTGGGGAAGGGCCTGTGCACCGGGTGTGACGCAAGGCCCGCGTACATGCGACATGCGTGACAGGAGAGGTGCGTTTGTGACACAGATGCCGCAAAGGCGTACGCGGCTGCACGGGCGCGGCGCGTTGACAGCCCGCACACGCACGGCACCAGTCATCCACCCATGCTGCAACGCCCTGAGGGGCGCGGGGAACTGCGCGACAAGCCCTCCACAACCCGCACTCGCCCAATGACCGGACTCGGCAGATCAGCAGGCGCCCCTCACGCCCCGAACGCCCCTCAGCTCCTCACGCCCCGCACGACCGCAAAAAGGCCCGAGTCCGCCGTGCAATCGGCAGCGGAGCGTCCGGCTCACACGGATACATGTCCTGCTCGACGATCGCGAACAGCTCCACATCCAGCTTCTGCGCGGCCTCCAGCACCGGCCCCAACGCAGGCACCCCACCCGGCGGCTCACACATCACACCCTGAGCCACGGCCGGCCCGAACGGTGTCCCCTTGGCGCGCACGTCGGCAAGGATCTCCGGATCCACCTGCTTCAGATGCAGGTACCCGATCCGCGAACCGTACGTCTCGATCAGCTTGACGCTGTCCCCGCCGCAGTACGCGTAGTGCCCCGTGTCCAGGCACAGCGACACCAGGTCGGAGTCCGTTCCGTCCAGGAAGCGGACGACGTTCTCCTCGCTGTCGATGTGCGTGTCGGCATGCGGATGGACGACGATCCGCAACCCGTACCGCTCACGCACCTCCCGCCCCAGCCGCTCGGTCAGCGAGGTCAGGTTCCGCCACTGCTCGGCCGTCAAAGAGCTCGGCTCCAGCACCTCACCGGTCTTGTCGTCCCGCCAGAAGGACGGGATGACGACCAGGTGCTTCGCCCCCATCGCCTGCGCGAGCACCGCGTTGTCCGCGACGTGCGCCCACGTCTTCTCCCACACGGCCTCACCGTGGTGCAGCCCCGTGAACACCGTCCCGGCCGACACCTTCAGGCCACGCTTCGCCGTCTCCTCGGTGAGGACGGCGGGATCGGTCGGCAGGTACCCGTAAGGGCCCAGCTCGATCCACTCGTAGCCGGACTGCGCGACCTCGTCGAGGAAGCGCTGCCAGGGGACCTGGGCCGGGTCGTCGGGGAACCAGACGCCCCACGAGTCGGGAGCCGACCCGATGCGGATGCGGGACAGTGAGGACTGAGGTGAGGACTGGGGTGACAACGACGTCATGGCGCTCAGCTTCGGCACGCATGGCAAGCGCTGTCAAGGTCTGGTCCGAATGTCTGGACAAAACATTGACAGGGCTGTGTGCCTCGGACTACAAAGCCGGGAGAGCCGATACGAAGGGAACGCGATGGCGTACGACCTGATCACCATGGGGCGCATCGGAGTGGACCTCTACCCGCTGCAGACCGGCGTCCCGCTGCCGCAGGTCACGTCCTTCGGCAAGTTCCTCGGCGGCTCGGCGACCAACGTCGCGGTCGCCGCGGCCCGCCTGGGACGCCGTACCGCGGTGATCACCCGCACCGGCGACGACCCCTTCGGCACCTACCTCCACGAGGCCCTCCAGGGCTTCGGCGTCGACGACCGCTGGGTGACCCCGGTCCCGGGCCTGCCCACCCCGGTCACCTTCTGCGAGGTCTTCCCGCCGGACGACTTCCCGCTGTACTTCTACCGCCGGCCCAAGGCCCCGGACCTGGAGATCGACGCCCACGAGCTCGACCTCGACGCCATCCGCGACGCCCGGATCTTCTGGATCACCGGCACCGGCCTGAGCGAGGAGCCCAGCCGTACGGCGACGCTGGCGGCCCTCGCCCACCGCGCCAAGGCCGGCACGACGGTCTTCGACCTCGACTGGCGTCCCATGTTCTGGCACGACCCGGACGCCGCCCGCCCCTTCTACGCGGAAGCGCTCAAGCACACCACCGTCGCCGTCGGAAACCTCGACGAGGTGGAGGTCGCCACCGGCGTGCGCGAGCCCCATGCCGCCGCCCGCGCGCTCCTCGACGCCGGCGTCGAGATCGCCGTCGTCAAGCAGGGCCCCAAGGGCGTCCTCGCCGTCAACAGCAAGGGCGACCAGGCCGAAGTCCCGCCCCTCCCGGTGAACGTCCTCAACGGGCTCGGCGCCGGTGACGCCTTCGGCGGCTCCCTCTGCCACGGTCTGCTCGAAGGCTGGGACCTGGAGAAGATCATGCGGCACGCCAACGCCGCCGGCGCCATCGTCGCCTCCCGCCTGGAGTGCTCCTCCGCGATGCCGACGCCGGACGAGATCGAGGCCGCGATCGCCGCGGGGGCCGTCAAGTGACCGTCGACGTCGCGGAACTCGTCCGCATCCGCACCCGGCATCCCGAGGCGATCGCGGAGGCCGCCGCCCGCCGCACCCGGCGGCCCCTCCTCGGCGACTCCGGCCGGCTGATGATCGTCGCCGCCGACCACCCGGCCCGCGGCGCCCTCGGCGTCGGCGACCGCAAGTTCGCCATGGCCAACCGCGCCGACCTGCTTCAGCGCCTCTGCCTGGCCCTCTCCCGCCCCGGCGTCGACGGCGTCCTCGCGACCGCCGACATCCTCGACGACCTGCTGCTGCTCGGCGCCCTCGACGGCAAGGTCGTCATGGGCTCCATGAACCGCGGCGGCCTCCAGGGCGCGAGCTTCGAACTCGACGACCGCTTCACCGGCCACCGCCCCGAGGACATCCAGCGCCTCGGCTTCGACGCCGGCAAGCTGCTCCTGCGCATCGACTACGACGACCCGGGCTCCCTCACCACCATGGAGTCCACCGCCCGCGCCATCGACGAGATGGCCGAACGCCGGCTCCCGGTCTTCGTCGAGCCGTTCATCAGCCGCCGCAGCGAAGAGGGCAGGCTGAAGAACGACCTCTCCGCCGAGGCCGTCACCAAGTCCATCGCCATCTCCTCGGGCCTGGGCGGCACGTCGGCCTACACCTGGCTCAAGCTGCCGGTCACCGACAACCCCGACGACATGGCCGAGGTCATGGCGACCTCGACACTGCCCGCCGTACTCCTGGGCGGCGAGGTCGGCGACGATCAGGACGGCGCGTACGAGAAGTGGCGCGGCGCCCTCCAACTGCCCACCGTGCGGGGCCTGGTGGTCGGCCGTTCGCTGCTCTACCCGGCGGACGGGGACGTTGCCGCCGCGGTGGACACTGCCGTAGGACTGCTGTGAGGTCCCCATGACCACGAGCCGTACCTTCCGCCCACAGATCGCCTCCGGCGCGGGTAGCCGCTTTGCTTTGGCAGGAGCGAAGTGCGAGCGAAGACTCCCCGCCCGCTACGGCCCCGCGCCGGAGGTCCCCGACATGGTCCGTCGAGTCGTACCGGGCGGCCGTCGAGTCGTACCGGGCGGCGGAGCCGTACGGGAGTGGCGGATCTGCTTCCGCCCGAACCACACGGAGGGTTCCCGATGACCTCAACGACGAGGCTCACGGTCGCACAGGCGCTCGTCCGCTTCCTGTCCGCCCAGTACACGGAGCGGGACGGTGTACGGCACCGTCTGATCGGCGCCACCTGGGGCATCTTCGGCCATGGAAACGTGGCCGGGATCGGCCAGGCGCTCGTCGAGTACGGCGATGTCATGCCGTACCACCAGGGCCGTAACGAACAGGCGATGGTGCACGCGGCGGTCGGCTACGCCCGGCAGTCCAACCGCCTCTCCACCCACGCGGTGACCACCTCGATCGGCCCCGGCGCGACCAACCTCGTCACCGGCGCCGCCCTCGCGACCATCAACCATCTCCCGGTCCTGCTCCTGCCCGGCGACATCTTCGCCACCCGCCCCGCCGACCCGGTCCTCCAGCAACTCGAAGTCCCGTACGCGGGCGATGTGTCGGTCAACGACTGTCTGCGCCCGGTGTCGAAGTACTTCGACCGGATCACCCGGCCGGAAGCCCTGATCCCCTCCGCGCTGAACGCCATGCGGGTGCTGACGGACCCCGTCGAGACCGGCGCCGTGACGCTGGCGCTCCCGCAGGACGTACAGGCCGAGGCGTACGACTGGCCCGACGACTTCTTCGCCGAGCGCACCTGGGTGGTCCGCCGGCCGGGGGCCGACCCGACCGAACTCGCCGAGGCCGTACGGGTGATCCGCGCGGCGCGGCGGCCCCTGGTCATCGCGGGCGGGGGAGTCCACCACAGCCGCGCCGAGGTGGCGCTCGCCGAGTTCGCGGAGGTCACCCGCATCCCGGTCGCCTCCACCCAGGCCGGCAAGGGCTCCCTGCGCTTCGACCACCCCCAGGACGTCGGCGGAGTCGGCCACACCGGCACCGCCACCGCGGACGAACTCGCCCGCACCGCCGACCTGGTGATCGGCGTCGGCACCCGCTACACCGACTTCACCACCGCCTCCGGCACCCTCTTCACCGGCGAGGGCGTCCGCTTCCTCAACCTCAACATCGCGCCCTTCGACGGCCACAAGCTCGCCGGAATGCCGCTGATCGCGGACGCCCGCACCGGCCTGGAGGAGCTGACCGAGCGGCTGGAGATGCACGACCACCGGGTCGCCGACTCCTACGTCACCGAGTACACCGAGGACAAGGACCGCTGGGAGCACCGCGTCGACGCCTGCTACGAGGCCGACGAGCCGGACGTACGGCCGACGCAGCCGCAGGTGCTGGGCGCGCTGGACGCGATCGTCGACGAGTCGGACGTGATCATCAACGCGGCCGGCTCCCTCCCCGGCGACCTGCACAAGCTGTGGCGGGCGCGCTCGCGCGACCAGTACCACCTGGAGTACGGCTACTCCTGCATGGGCTACGAGATCCCGGCCGCGATCGGCGTGAAGCTGGCCGCCCCGGACCGGCCCGTGTGGGCGCTGGTCGGCGACGGCACCTATCTGATGATGCCGACGGAGATCGTGACGGCCGTGCAGGAGGGCGTGGCGATCAAGGTGTTGCTCGTGCAGAACCACGGGTACGCGTCCATCGGCGGCCTGTCGCAGGAGACGGGTGCCGAGCGCTTCGGCACCGCGTACCGCTTCCGCGCGGCCGACGGCACCTTCACCGGCGCCCCGCTCCCCGTCGACCTGGCCGCCAACGCCGCGAGCCTGGGCATGCGGGTGCTGCGCGCGAAGACCGTAGGGGACCTGCGCGAGGCACTCGCCGAGGCCCGCGCGGCCGACACACCCACATGTGTCTACGTCGAGACCGAAACGGCAGACACTGTGTCGGGCCCGCCGCCCGCGCACGCCTGGTGGGATGTTCCTGTGGCCGAGACCGCGACCCGACCGTCGGCGGTCAAGGCACGCGAGCTGTACGAACGGCACGTCTCGACCCGACGCCGCCATCTGTGAAGGAGTATCTGGGCATGACGAAGATCGTCAACCACTGGATCGGCGGCAAGACCGCCGAAGGCGCGTCGGGCACGTTCGGGCCGGTCACCGACCCGGCTACCGGCGCGGTCACCACGAAGGTCGCGTTCGCCTCGGTCGACGAGGTGGACGCCGCGGTCGCCGCCGCCAAGGAGGCCTACCTGACCTGGGGCCAGTCGTCGCTGGCCCAGCGCACCTCGATCCTGTTCAAGTTCCGTGCGCTGCTGGACGCCAACCGGGACGCGATCGCCGAGCTGATCACCGCCGAGCACGGCAAGGTGCACTCCGACGCCCTCGGCGAGGTGGCGCGCGGCCTGGAGATCGTCGACCTCGCCTGCGGCATCAGCGTGCAGCTGAAAGGCGAGCTGTCGAC
This sequence comes from Streptomyces sp. T12, assembly GCF_028736035.1. Taxonomy (NCBI): domain Bacteria; kingdom Bacillati; phylum Actinomycetota; class Actinomycetes; order Kitasatosporales; family Streptomycetaceae; genus Streptomyces; species Streptomyces sp. T12. The sequence goes on along the minus strand of NZ_CP117866.1, from coordinate 3,652,483 downwards.
GCAGGTCGCGAGCCGCGTGGACGTCTCGTCGATCCGGCAGCCGCTGGGTGTCGTCGCGGGCATCACGCCGTTCAACTTCCCGGCGATGGTCCCGATGTGGATGTTCCCGATGGCCATCGCGTGCGGCAACACCTTCGTGCTGAAGCCGAGCGAGAAGGACCCGTCGGCCTCGATCAAGATCGCCGAGCTGCTGGCGGAGGCCGGTCTGCCGGACGGCGTCTTCAACGTCGTCCACGGCGACAAGGTGGCCGTCGACCGCCTCCTGGAGCACCCGGACGTCAAGGCGGTGTCGTTCGTCGGCTCGACCCCGATCGCCCGCTACATCCACACCACCGCCTCCGCCAACCACAAGCGCGTCCAGGCGCTCGGCGGCGCCAAGAACCACATGCTGGTCCTGCCGGACGCCGACCTGGACGCGGCCGCCGACGCCGCCGTATCGGCCGCCTACGGCTCCGCGGGCGAGCGCTGCATGGCCATCTCCGCCGTCGTCGCGGTCGGCGCGATCGGCGACGAGCTGGTGGAGAAGATCCGCGAGCGCGCCGAGAAGATCAAGATCGGCC